>CADBAG010000009.1 GCA_902792635.1 uncultured Prevotellaceae bacterium
GCTCCAAAGGAGAACTTCTTCGATGAACTCTTTGCTGAGAATGGCTAAGAAAAAGTCATTCAGGATTTGGCATGCCTAAATAAGAGACTGAGTAGTTACATGTGGTATGGCGTTGATGCAGCCACTCACCGCAACTATTACATTTTTACATTCACACGGAAAGGATACAGCTATGAGACGATATATTATTAAACTGCTTCTTGTCTTGGCCTTCCTTCCGCTCACCGTCCATGCCCAGGAAGGTAGTATAGAAGGCGTAGATAGTGTAGAAATGGGGATGAGCCGTTTTGACCGCCGTGTGAATCACATCCGTCGTTACTGGGCGAGTCTGATCCCCACGCAGTTTGTGTTGCAGAATGCAGGCAATATGGGACTCATCTCTACGGGAATAGGCTGGTCTTACGGCAAGCGCGGACAATGGGAGACGCAGATCCTGTGGGGCATCATTCCTAAATATAACAGTACACACGACCACCTTACCAACACCGTGAAGGAGAATTACATTCCGTGGAGCATCAGCTTCAACGACTGGCTTGCCTTGGAGCCGTTGGAGACGAGCATTTATGTCAATACCGTTTATGGGCATGAGTTCTGGAGGAGTCAGCCGCGGCGTTACCCTGATAAATATTATCAGGCGCTCTCCACAAAGTTCCGCATCAACGTAGCTTTGGGACAGCGCCTGACATTCAACCTCAATCCTGAGAAGTATCACTGTCGCTCCATCAGCCTCTTCTATGAGGTGAGTTCCTGCGACCTCTACATCCGTTCCCTCTTCCAAGGTACCGACATCTCCTTCTGGGATGTCATAGGATTGTCGATAGGAGTGAAGATGGTGGTACTTTAGCGCAGCGTGAGCGTCATTCCCGGTCTCATGTCAGGGCATTTGCCGATAGGACGTGCACGTACTTCGAAGGTGTTGAGAGCATGACCTTCTCCGGCTTTGGTCGCTTTCCATGTAGTGTATTCTCCTTGTACTTTCATGTAATAGATGCGCATGGGGTAGGTTTGATTGAATGCCTCAGAGTGGACTTTAATCTCCTTACCCGGTTCGATGCCATGGAGCAGGTCTTCACGGATGAAGAAAGAAGCCCACTGATCTTTCAGGACACTGATCGTCATGATCGGTGAGCCACTGCCCACGAGTTCTCCGTCGTGAGCATAGATCTTCTCCACTTCTCCTTCAACGGTAGCGCGCTGTACTGTCTCGTGAAGTAGTGAGCGGACGACATCTACGCCTCCTCCGGCTGCCTTCGCTTGTTCAGCTGCAGCCTTCTTTTCTTCTTTGCGGGCACCATTCTTCGCCATCTCATATTGACTTTGAGCTACCTTCACTTGAGCTGTCGCAGCATCGTAGGCAGCTTTCGCCTCATCACGCTTCTGTGTGCTGGCTACCCCTTCATCGGACAGTTTCTGTACTCGCTGATAAGTCTTCAAAGCGATGTTTAGTGCTGCTTTCGCTTGGAGCACGAGGTTTGCCGCTGTCTGAATCTGTTCTTGCCGAGTACCGTTCTCCGTCATCTCGCTGATCGCCTGTGTGGCTTGTTCCGTAGCTTCAGCGGCTTGTTGTTGAGCATCTAACTCCGGGTCTTGCAGGATGGCGAGGGTGTCACCGACATGCACATAGTCGCCTTCTTCCACACATAACCGCTTTACGCGGGCAGAGAGCTTGGAGGATACCTGATATTCTCGTGCTTCAATCTGACCTTGGATCGGTTCTTTCTCGTCACCGAAACAGAGGTAGCCTATCAGGGCTACAGCGGTTACAATGAGGATAAAGGATAAGAGGGCAATGACAACATTGATATGTTCTTTCTTCTGTTCCATGATCATGGTTATTTTAAAAGCATCTTATTGATGTTGCGGATATAGACAATACAAGCCGTGCCAAAATAGACCAGCACCTGAATCCATATCCCCATGTAGAGGTCATGGATGTCGGACAGGCTGCAGCCCATTGATTCGATATGGATGTAAGCGTTCATGCCGAGGGTAGAAGGGAATATCCAGGATATGACTTTCCAAAACATCGGGATGTTCGAAGCCGGCCACGAGATGCCGGAGAGGAATACCATGATGACTGACATGAAGACGAAGATCATGATGCAGTCCTCACGTCGGTAGATCAACGACGAGAGGGTCACGGCGAAGAAGATGCAGGCTAAGAGATAGGGGATAATGAAGGCGATCAGTGTCCAGTAGTCACCTAACTGCAAGAGTCCGAACTCCCGATTGACAAACGTGAACATGTAGATAGCCATGATGAAATAGAGCGGCAGATAAAACAATGCCTTGCCCCAGACAATCGGCATGATGCGTTTGTAATGAACATCAAATGGGATGACAGATCCATAATACTTCTCTCGCGTGTTGCCCATCTCCATGCCGATACCCAAGAGGAGCGTCTGTTGGATGATAAGCATCAGGATAGGCGGAATGAGGAAGGAGGCAAAGCCCGACTGTGGATTGAACAACGAGATATGGTCGTAGAGGATTGGCATCTTCGACACTTCCTCGTCGCGGATCGTCGTAGCTCCGATCTTTTCAATCTTGATGTCGTTGTTCATGTCGAGAGATGCATCGGTGGCTGCCAAGAGCAGGGCCTTGTAATAGAGCATACTGCTCATGTCGCAGTAGAGACCCACATTCGTCTGCTTGCCGTTGCGGATATCTTCCTCAAACGAGTTAGGGATGTGGAGGATGCCGTAGGCGTTGTGCTTCTTGATTTGTAGTTCGGCTTCTTTCATGTTCGGGAAATAGCCGATCGTCTTGGCATCGGGCGTGGCGTTAATATGATGAACCAGCTCGCGGCTCAGCGCCGTGCCACAGTCATCGACGACCGCACAAGGTACATCGCGGCACACCTCGTTTGTGTAGACGTAAGAGTAGAGTAGCGGATAGGCGAGAGGCACGAAGATGATGAAGATGAGGATACCCTTATCCCGCAGTACCGTGCGGCACTCGTCATACCATATATAGAGAAGGTCTTTCATGATTTCTCGATCTTATTGAATGTATTTGAATTTGAGGAATGCTTTATGATAACGGGGCAGTACGACGATTGGCAGCAGGGCAAAGCCTATCATTGCCACGATTGACGACCAGATATAATGAATCGAATAGCCGTCGAGCGCACAGTTGACATAGATGAGATAATAGTGGCGGAGCGGGAACCATGTAGCGAGAAACCGGAGGAAAGGCGACATCGCCGTGACGGGAAAAGTGAAGCCAGCAAGAGAGAACGAGAGGATGCCCCACAACGAGCAGATGCACATAGCGAGTCGCATCTCACCTGCCATCAGTCCGAAGAGGAAGACACCGAAACCCTGACTTGCCAATACCGTGAGGATGCTGAGGCCAAACATCATCGGTAAGCCACAGTTGCACGGGAAGCCGAGATAACAATAAAACCACACATCCATAAAGATCATGATGATGGAATAGATAATCGTCTGTGGCAGAAGTTTGGCTGCCAAGGCCAATGCCGGACTGTGACCGGAGTAGATGTACAACATAATCTGGTGTTCTTGTTTCCATTCCAGGCCGATGGTGTAGGTCGTTGTCAGGAGCATCAGCAAGATGATGATTCCCGGAACGAGCATATTGCTCAGAAAGACGGAGTAGTCGAGGAATGAGTTCCTCAACGGGTGTGTCTCGATGACGACGGGTTGCAGAATGCCCATCACGCGGTCGTTGGCGATGCCGTGTCCCCACAGACTACTGCGCGTCAGTGCCAGTCCTGCAAGTACAGAAGCGGTCTTCATATCCTTCATAAGAAGGTTACCGGGTACATAATAGCAGTCGTTGGTATAGAAAGAGATTGTCGGCTGACGACTCGACTCGCAGTCTTTCGTCAGACCTTTGGGGATGTAGAAGAATGCATAGATCTTTCCTTCCTGCATGGCTTTGCGCGCATCGTGGAAATTGTGAAATACATATTTGACATCCGTCTCCTCGAACCCGTTGAGCAAGCGCTGTACAATGCGAGTGACATGGGTCTGGTCTTCATCCACGATGGCGGCGGGCAGTCGGGTGGGGAGGCCTTTCATCATGAGCGTCGTGAAGAAAAAGATGACTAACAGCGGAGCAATGATCATGCTGAACAGGAATAGCGGCCGTTGCGAATACTGTTTGATCTCCCGGCGGTTGATGTAGATGAACCGATTGCGGATTATTTTAAGCTTCGTGATGCCAGCGTTCTTTGTATCAGTAAGTATTTCCATAAACAATATTTCCAAAGTATTTTACTTTGATTTAACCCAAATGGCCGACTCTCCTGCGTGTGGCGACCTTAGTGGCTTGTCGGCGCGCATACGTACCTCGAAGAGCTTGAGGTCGATGTCGTTGAGGGCACGTGTCGCTTTCCACGAAGCAAAGTCACCGGCATTCTCGATCCGCGTGACATGGGTCAGAACGGTATCGCCCGTGGCGGGACGGTAGATGAGCACCTTGTCGTGATAGTCGATGCCTTTGAGTTTGTCTTCATTGACAAAGAACGAGAACCAATAGTCGTCGGTCTCCACATTCATGATCGGGGCTCCTGTACCAACGAACTCACCTATCTCCACGAAGACTTCCGTGACCCATCCGCTCTGCGGAGCAGTGAGCACCGTCTCGTTAAGCAGGCTCTTCACTTCTTTTACCCGAGCCCCCGCAGCCTTGGTCATAGCACCGGAGGCTCTCTTCTCCTCATGACGGGAACCGTTCTTAGCTTGTTCATACTGTTCGCGCATGGCCTGGGCGGCGGCAACGGCAGCATCGCGGGCCGACTGCGCCTCATCTCTCTTCTGCGCCGACACTACGCCCTGAGCATAGAGCTTACTGATACGTGCATAGGTCTTTTCACTGATATCGCGGGCTGATACGGCCTGTTGCCAATGGTAGTATGCCGACTGCACGGCTTCCTTTCGCGTTCCTTCATTGATCAGTGCTTCTCCGGCTCCTGCTGCTTGCTCCTTGGCTTGCGTAACCTGTTCGAGGGCGTTCACCTCGGGCGCCGAGAGGATGGCGAGGGTGTCGCCTTCGTGGACGTAGTCGCCTTCACCGACAAGAAGCTTCACGACACGGCTCGGAACCTTTGTCGAGACACGGTAGTCGGTCGACTCGAGCTGCCCTTCTATCGTCGGCTGATGCTTTGGGAGAGACAAACCCACGAGAATGGCAGCTATCACGATGAAGAGAATAATGATTGCTGTCAGCAGAATCTTGTTGTGGAAGATGATATGAAATATCCTTTTTGACCGCATTGCTTGTTATTATTATCGTATAATTGCTTTGTTTGTTCTGCAAAGTTCTAACAATAATAGGCATATCCGGTGTTCAAATCTTCTGCATGATTGTAAGAAAACGCAGTATACTGACGTTTCGTTAAATATTTAGGAAGAATAAAACATCAATTATGGTGTATTTTTCCGATATTTGCAGCAAAAAAGAACGATATACGATATGGAGAACAATCAACTCGTCTTGAAAGAATTGAATATGGAGGATTTGAACAATGGCAACCAGCTCGTGAAGTATTACGACGGTGATGTGGCGATCGTGGATGACATTCACGATCTCAAGGATGTTGCCCCACTGTATGCTAAGATGAACTTCATCATCATCTGTACCAACGGCCGCATACAGTTTGAAATCAATGACAAGCAACTACGGTTGGAGAAGGAAGAGATACTGCTCAGTGCACCTTATGTCATCCTCGACAACTATATGTTCAGTCCCGACTTTGAGTGTAAGATATTGTGCCTCTCGGACGATATTATTCACGCGATGTTGGGTGATATGGTGAACCGTTGGAATGTCAGTATCTATTCGCGGAAGACGAACATCATCACGCTGCCCCAGGAGGACCGCGAGCAGTTTGTGTATTATTATGAGCTTATCAAGTTTAAGATGCAGCATCAGGACCGGCCCAACAACACGCTGACGATGCAGGCGGTCATTCAGGCGATGCTTTATGATGTGATAGGGTTGTTGGACGAGCAGACACAGTTGGAATCGGACGATGCTGAGTCGCATGGCAATGTGGTGTTTCATAACTTTCTGCGACTTATCACCTCCAATGATGTCAAGCACCGGCCTGTGGAGTATTATGCAGAGCAGTTGAATATCAGGCCGAAGTACCTCACGATGCTCTGCACGAAATACAGTGGCAAGTCGGCTTCAGCGTGGATCACACAATATACGAAGGAGGACATCCGGCATCTGCTCTGCCATACGACAATGTCGGTGAAGGAGATTGCCTTCAAACTTGGTTTTCCCAACCTCTCATTCTTCGGCAGTTATGTTCGCCGCAACTTCGGCATGTCACCGCTGAAGCTGCGGGCGCAGAAAGGGTAACACCTACGGTGAAACCATATCGCGCCTCATATGCGTCGGTAACGCGCCGCATATGCGTCGGTAACGCGTCACAGTTGAGGCGGAAACGCGCCACAGTTGAGGCGCGATGAGAGAAAGCCGTAGTTATTGCTTTTGATAAATCACTTCTCCTTCCCGGTCAATATCATCAATAAGGTCTTGATTACGAAGACGGGAATAAATGTTTGTATCAAAGAAGTAAGGAATATACGAATCTTCCAACTTAGCATCAAGCCATGCCACATCGGTCAGCGTCAGGTCTTTGCCTTTCAGTGACAGGTCCACATCGGAGCCCGGACGGTAGTCGCCGCGGACTCGTGAGCCGAAGATGATGGCTTGCTCAATATGGGGGAAAGAACTCAAGATCTCCCTCAGTTCTTTGATATTGCCTTCAGATAAACCGTACATTAGCTGTTAAATAAGGAGTTGGGAGTAACCTTTGACAACTTTTCGAACTTAGCGTCGAGTTTCACCATTTCGGGGAAGAAGAGGTTAAGAATGTTTTCAATGACATCATCGGCAACGTCTCCATTATAATTGTGTGAAGTCTCATTTCGGCTTTTGATCATCTGCATCCAGACATTGCCATTCTCAACCAGATCTAAGTCCACAGCATAGCGTGTAGCGTCCTTTGAGCCGCCTATCCCCTGAATATCCTTATACTCGGCATAGCTCTTCATGAGTTTCCAAGCGCACTCGTGTGTGAACTCAAAGCGTTGTATCAGGCCATCCCTTTCGAAATCGTTGAGCTCGCGCTTCTTGGCAGTGTTGACAATCTCTGCTAATCGGCTGAGTGCTTTATGGTAGTTCCTATATTTCCGTTCCCACTTCGGGAGTTCGTTGGGCTCTGTCATAATCGTTCTTCTTTTTACCGCAAAGATAAGAAATAAAAAACGAAGGGGCAAAGAAAATAGAGAAAATGTGAAGGTAACTATAGTGGATCTACTTCAGAAGTTTATAATAATGATCCAAGACTTCAACGGCAGGCTTCTTGAATTTAATGATGGGATCAATGAAATAGAGGCTCTCTCCATCGGTTAACACGTTGTCACCATCAGCGGAAACATCGGTAACGGCAATGTAGTCGTTGGCATAATAATAGCGGTCCTCTACATGAAGGTCAAGACCGCTTGAAAGATAATTATCTATCTTCCTCTGTGTTGGGGTTTGGTATTGGTCAGTTATGTATTTTTGTTGAACAATAATCCTTACTCCATCGATATCTTCGCTGATTCCAATGAATGAATAATGTGTTGAAGGAAAAAGTATATTATGGATGAGATGCTCATAAATAGCATCTTGAGCATGTAAAGATTTTATAATTGCTTTGGCAAAGGGGTTACGGATTTTGGTAATGACGGTCTCCTGTTCGTTTAGGTAGACAATGCTCTCACCCGATGGCAGTCTTTTCCTGTCACCGAATTTTTGCCAATCTCTTTTGGGTATGAATAAACCCTCTGACTTGGCTATATCTATCAGGCGTCTGCTCTCTTTCTCTTGCGCTGCAGTTCCCGTGCCTTGCTCGTAATCTCCATATTGTTCAGCGGATAGTGGAGCCTCGAACACTCTAATATCGCTTCGGTCGCTATCTGCCTGTATCTTGGATTCAAACTCAACACGTACTGCAGGGCTTGTTGTCCGTTTCTTAAATAGAGCGTTGATAATCTTTCGTCCATGATGCCACATGTTTTCGTTGTTTGATACTGCAAAGATAAGAAGATTATTTTGAATAAGCAACTTGAAAGAAAGAATCTTTTATCCTGTCACGAATGCGTCAGCGACATAATACCTATGAGGCGCGACCAGACAAGGCAGACTAATCGTCTTCCCACGCATTGTATTGGAACTTTGGGAGTTGCTGATCATTGTCTTTGTCTTTTGTATTGAGAAAGCCCTTCTTGGCCAGACCGCCACCGGAGTCATCTCCGTCGTTCGTGTATCCGCTTCCGCCTACATGAAACGTTTGCATCAGTTCGGGATCCGGACATATAACAGATATTGTTGGTTTTATATAATATTTCCTTTTCATCGTCATTCCTCCTTGATCAGTTATTTGCTGATAGTAATCTTTTTCCTGTTATGGATATAGATACCTTGTCGTGAAGGCTTCGCTCCCAATGCTCGGCCGTCAAGGGTGTACCACGGCGCATCGACACTGTTCTCCGCATTTTCTATCCGGGAAATACCGGTGGGAGCATCCAAAGAGAGGACAAAGCCCTTGGCGGCTGATGCGTCTGTACTGTTCAGATAAGCACGCCAGGTTCCTATAGATGTTTTCGTACTGTGCCAAAAACCTAACTGGTTGTAGGTGGAAGAGACGGGGTTGTCGTTGATGCCGAGCACGTAGTAGGTGTCTTGGTTGGTTATTGCATAGTTTTGTGTACCTTGCAACAGATTTGTGCTCGCTTCCTTTGCCGTTCCTGTACTTTGGTTCAAGGCGAAAAGTTGATAGGAATCGTTGGAACGTTTAATCAGCATCGGTGTGTTTGCCTTGACAATCTCTCCTTCCGTGGCAATTTGGGTCATGGTGGCCGTATTGTCGTTGCTTCCAGTTTTCACATCGGTGGCAGAGATAGCATAAGCCGTGGCGCCTGCTGGCAGGAGAACATCATAAGGAAGGTTCACGGATCCATACGTCTGCGACATAGGCAACAGGTAACACTCCACCGTGTCGGTGACATCCATGGTCTGCATTACGGAAAGGCTGGAAGCCGTGTCATACTTGTAAGTGATGGTAATAGGTGAAGCTTTTTTCGTCGTGCTTGCCCAACTGAAGAACCGTGTTCTGCTTGATCCGTTGCTGAACTTCAAAGGAATTATACTGTTGCTCTCATCGCCAAGTGTAAAGCTGATAGAATTACTGTTTCCTTGGAAGTTAATCTTTGCATCACTTATCTTGTTTTTGTCGATACCTTTCTCTACAAGCATATAGGCATCTGTACCATCGGTATAGAGCATCATGCGACGATGCTGCTTGCCTGAACTTGGATTGACAAAAGAGCTTGTATTCTTTACCATCAGACTGGAATATTGGCTCATGTCAAACGAAGCCAAAGCATTATCATAAATGCTGAGGAATTTTATTTGGGTGGCATCTGTAGGATTCAGGGTTAAGGATGTCAGTTTGTTGCTATGGCAGTCGAGGTTTACCAATGCCGAATTTTTCGACAAATCGAGTGTAGTCAGCTGATTACTGTAACACGATAGATCCTTTAAAGAAGTATTTTGGCTCAGATTAAGGGTCGTCAGTTGGTTGCTAAAACAAAGCAATGTCGAGAGCTTAGTCAACTTGCTGACGTCTAATGTGGACCATTTATTAGTGTAAACAGCAAGATATGTCAGGTTAGTGTTGCTTGATAAATCCAATACATTGAGCTGTGGGTTGCCAAATGCGTACAGTTTAGTCAAAGCAGTATTTTTTGACAAGTCAAGTGTTGTCAATTTCGTTTTGTAGACTGATAACTCACTTAGTTTTGTGTTGTTGGACACGTCTAACGTCGTGAGTGGGTTATTCGGCACATAAAGTTTGATTAATTTGCTGCACTTACTCACATCAATATTCTGCAGTGTCTGCATCTCGGAGCAGTTGATGTTTGTCATCACTGGATTGTGAGTGAAATCCAAAGACACCACCTTACAGCCTGTGATGTTCAATACTTGGAGTGCAGCATTACCGCTTAGATCGATGGATGTCACACCAGGATTGTTCTGGCAGTACAATGTTGTCAGATTCGTGAGATACTTCAATCCAGTAAGGTCCTTGATACCTTTCTTGCTTAAGGCCTTAGTGTCTATTACTGTAATCTTGGACACCCCCCCCTTATTGTGGCAAGGGAATCAATACATTTTCTGAAGGCAGGATCCGGGAAGTTCGTCTCGTTGATCTCAACGTCATCGGCAAAAAGTTGGTCGGGCGCAAATAGCAAGATCACCATGAGAATAGCGGAAGATACTGCGCTAAAGCGCTTCCTTATATTTAATACACGATCCTGAAACCGATCTTTTTGAAGAAAATATCTCATAATCATACTCAAACATTATAAAATGTCAGGTCACTTGAAGAGTTATCCTGTTGGACTCTTATACCTATAATTCATCGCAAAATTACAAACTTTCCATATATTCTCCAAGCAAATGGTTAGCTTTTCTTCCTTTTTGATGTAATATTTTCAATATTTTAGGTTTTTCTCTTTATTGGCTCTTCTTTTCGGGTTGATACCGATATGCAGCCTCGGAGAGGCTGAATTTTACATAACCCCAGTCTAAGGAGCGCAGCGACGCAGACTGGGGGGTATTGTACGGGCTTAGTTAAATGATTTCCTGCCTCGGAGAGGCAGACTGCACGATAGTGCGTAATGTCTTTAATAGTTTATCATACAAAAACATAGCGCGCCTAACGCCACATTCAGCCTCTCCGAGGCTGGAGATTACGTTTCCGCTACTGCCTAAAAATCCCCAGACTGCAGTCGCTGCGCTCCTTTAGTCTGGGGTTATGGATAATTGTGCCTCTCCGAGGCACTCTTCAACCCGAAAACCGGAAGAACCCAATAATATTGATGACCAATTAACGGATAATTGACGGGAATTAGTGTTTTTACATCCCTACGCCTTGCGCCATCATGGCCTTGGCAACCTTGAGGAAGCCGGCAACGTTGGCACCCTTCACGTAGTTGATATAGCCATCGGGCTGGGTACCGTACTTCACGCAGTTCTCGTGGATGTCGTTCATGATGCGGTGGAGGTAGTTGTCAACCTCCTCGCGCGTCCACTTCAGACGCTCAGAGTTCTGACTCATCTCTAAGCCGGACACAGCCACACCACCGGCGTTGCTGGCCTTACCCGGACAATAAAGGATCTTGTTGTCTTGGAAGATCTTCACGGCTTCAGGTGTTGACGGCATGTTAGCACCCTCACTCACAGCAATGACGCCATTGTTGATGAGTTTCTGCGCATCCTCTCCGTTGATCTCGTTCTGGGTAGCACATGGTGTGGCGATGTCGGCCTTGATGCCCCAAGGACACTCACCGGGGAAATACTGGGCATTGGGATATTCTTCCGCATACTCCTTGATGCGGCCGCGCTCGATATTCTTCAGTTCCATGATGTAAGCGAGCTTGTCGGCGTCGATACCATCGGGGTCGTAGACAAAGCCGTCAGAGTCGGAGCAGGTGAGCGGCTTGGCACCGAGCTGGATGAGCTTCTCAATGGTGTACTGGGCCACGTTGCCGGCACCCGAGACGAGCACGGTCTTACCTGCGAGGTCTATGCCACGCGTCTTGAGCATGTTCTCAAGGAAGTAGACGTTACCGTAGCCCGTAGCCTCCGGACGGATGAGCGAGCCGCCAAACTCCTGACCTTTACCTGTCAGGATGCCGACGAACTGATGGGTGAGGGCTTTGTACTGACCGAACATGTAGCCGACCTCACGGCCACCGACACCGATGTCACCAGCAGGCACATCCACATCCGGGCCGATATAGTTCCACAGCTCACGCATGAAGGCCTGGCAGAAACGCATGACCTCACCGTTCGACTTGCCGCGCGGAGAGAAGTCGGAGCCACCCTTGGCGCCACCCATCGGGAGCGTGGTGAGGGAGTTCTTGAAGACCTGCTCGAAGGCGAGGAACTTCAGGATGCTGACGTTGACAGATGCGTGGAAACGCAGGCCGCCCTTGTAGGGGCCAATGGCATTGTTGTGCTGCACGCGGTAACCCATGTTTGTGCGCACGTTGCCTTTGTCATCGATCCAGTTGACACGGAACTGGATGACGCGGTCGGGGATGCACAGACGCTCGATGAGGTTGGCTTTCTCAAACTCAGGATGCTTGTTGTATTCATCCTCGATCGTTCCGAGCACTTGGCTCACAGCCTGGATGTACTCCGGCTGATTGGGAAACTGCTGCTGCAGTTTAGCTACTACTTCGGTTGCTTTCATAAATAGTTTTCTATCTCTTTTATTGGTTGAAATATTGGTTGTATTTAATGGTTGTTTAATCTGTTAAAATATCGCTTTTATGATAATCTCGTATGAACATCGGGAAATCGATTACAAAGTTAGTAGTTTTAATTGGGAATACCTAACGATTTCAAAGATTTTTTACCCCTAATGCCTCGAACGGTGTCATGGTACCAGTCATTCGTTCATACGTAGCATTATCCACGGGCCGTCCACGCAGCGACCTTACCTTTGGCATGTCCTCGAACCAACGGTTGTCGGTGGTGTACCATCGGTAGGTGGACACCTCGCTGACATTCTTAAGACGCGAGTTGATCTGACGGGCGAACTTCGGGTTCACGGAAGAGAGGAAACGCTTGCCATTCGTCGTCTCTATGGCAAGCACGAGATACTGGCGGATGATGTTTTCAGAACCGGTATAAGCTTTCTTCGTGCCTTCCATCTTCGTCATCACCTGGATATTCCAGCCTTCGCGGTTGAGCCGTTGCATCATACCACGGAAGACAACACCATGAGGCGACGTGTCCTTGACACCACTAACAGCGATGCTTAGATGGATCATCTCATGGAGCAGCACGTTGCGGAACTGATACTCCGTTTGATCGTAGAAGTTGCTGAGGGTGAGGGTGAAGGCATTCGTGGCGTTGCCCTTACTGAAGAGCCCTCGTCCCCACATCAGCCCACGCTTATAAGAGAGCGAGCCGAGTTGTGTCTTCGACCGCCCTATAAAAAAACGAGGCTCAGGAAGCCTCCCGTCAAAATACTGTTTATTGTATTGACGGAAGTTGCTCCTGAGCCAAGTAATATCTATTTGCATTGAAATATTGAAACAATGAAATATTGAAACATTGAAACAATGAAACATTGAAACAATGAAATATTGAAACAATGAAACATTGAAACAATGAGATATTGAAATTATCCAATATTAAACAATGCCACTGCCTTCTCCACTGCAGCGTTGAGCCCGTCGAGGTCCTTGCCACCTGCCTGAGCGAAGTAAGGCTGGCCGCCGCCACCGCCCTTGATGAGCTTGGCAGCCTCACGCACGATCTGACCGGCGTTGAGCGAGCGCTCTTTCACCATGTCGTCGGAGAACATCACGGAGAGCATAGGCTTGCCGTTGGCATTGCTGCCGATGACACAAGCGAGGTGCTCGGGGATACGCTCGCGGATCTTGAAAACGAGGTCCTTGGCGTTGGCACCGTCGAACGGTACGACAGCCTTGACTACCTTCACACCGTTCACCTCATTAGCATTAGCCACGAGGCGGTCGCACATCTGCTGTACGAGCTGCGCATTGAACTGCTCTACCTGCTTCTTCAGACCTGCGTTCTCGTCGATAGACTTCTGGATAGCCTTCTGCAGATCCTTGGCGTTGTTGAACATGCCTTTGATGGTCTCGAGGGTGTCCTCAACATCGTAGATAGCCTCCTCAGCAGCCTTGCCAGTGAGCGCCTCGACACGACGGATACCGGCAGCGACACTGCTCTCAGAGATGATCTTGAAGAAGCCGATATGGCCCGTGCTCTTCACGTGGATACCACCGCAGAACTCAGCAGAAGGACCGAAGCGCACCACGCGAACCTTGTCACCATATTTCTCACCGAAGAGCGCCACGGCACCGAGCTTCTTGGCTTCCTCGATAGGCGTGTCGCGATGCTCGTCGAGCGGGAGGTCCTCGCGGATCATCTTGTTGACGATGTGCTCCACCTGACGGAGCTGCTCAGCAGACACTTTCTGGAAATAGTTGAAGTCGAAGCGCAGGATCTTGTCGTCGACATACGAACCGCGCTGCTCTGTCTGCTCACCGAGCACCTGCTTCAGTGCATAGTCGAGGAGGTGCGTAGCTGTATGGTTGCAAGCCGAGCCCTCACGCTTCTCTACATCCACCTCAGCGTGGAGGTCAGCAGTGATGTCCTTCGGCAGTTTCTTGACGATATGAATGCTCTGGTTGTTCTCGCGCTTGGTGTCGACGACCTCGATGGTCTCATCGGGGAAGACGAACTTACCCTTGTCGCCTACCTGACCACCCATCTCTCCGTAGAACGGAGTCTGGTCGAGGACGACCTCATAGAACACGTTCTTCTTCTGTGTCACCTTACGGTAACGGAGGATATGTGCATCGCAGTCGTTGGTGTCGTAGCCGACGAACTCCTGCTCGCCCTCATGCACGTTGACCCAGTCGCTGTTCTCCACAGCGGCAGCGTTGCGTGCACGCTCTTTCTGCTTAGCCATCTCCTCGTCGAAGCCCTTGGCGTCTACTGTGAAGCCGTTCTCACCGCAGATAAGCTCGGTGAGGTCGAGTGGGAAGCCATAGGTATCGAAGAGGCGGAAAGCCTTCTCGCCCTCGAGCTCTGTTTTGCCGGCAGCCTTCAGCTCGTCCATGTCGACGGAGAGGAGGTTGATACCACGCTCGAGCGTGCGGAGGAAAGAGTCCTCCTCCTGCTTCATCACCTTCGTGATGAGATCCTGCTGAGCCTTGAGCTCAGGATAAGCACCACCCATCTCAGCGACGAGCACGGGCACGAGCTTGTACATGAAGGCATCCTTCTGGTCGAGGAACGTGTAAGCATAACGTACGGCACGGCGAAGGATACGGCGGATGACGTAACCAGCCTTGGCGTTGCTCGGCAGCTGACCGTCGGCAATGGCGAAAGCCACGGCGCGCAGGTGGTCGGCGACGACGCGGATAGCAATATCCACTTTCTCCTCAGCGTTGACACCCTCACCATTGGGGCCCTCAGGGAAGGTGTGGTTGTATTTATGGCCTGACAGACGCTCGATCTCTTCAATGATCGGTGTGAAGATATCGGTGTCGTAGTTGGAATTCTTGCCTTGCAGCAGACGTACGAGACGCTCGAAGCCGAGGCCGGTATCAATGACGTGCATCTTCAGTGGCTCGAGGGAGCCATCAGCCTTGCGGTTAAACTGCATAAACACGATGTTCCAGATCTCGATGACCTGCGGATGGTCTTTGTTGACGAGCAGCTCACCCGGCACCTTCTTCTTCTCTTCCTCGGGACGGAAGTCAATATGGATCTCAGAGCAGGGACCGCAAGGACCTGTGTCGCCCATCTCCCAGAAGTTGTCGTGCTTGTTGCCGTTGACGATGTGGTTCTTGGGGAAGTGCTTCTCCCAGTAGCCGGCTGCCTCGTCATCACGGGCGATGTTCTCAGAAGGATCACCTTCGAAGACCGTCACATAGAGGTCTTTCGGATCGAGGTGCAGCACATTGACGAGATACTCATAGGCATAGTCGATGGCGCCTTCCTTGAAATAGTCGCCGAAGCTCCAGTTGCCGAGCATCTCGAACATCGTGTGGTGGGAGAGGGCAGAATCGCGTCCCACTTCCTCCAAGTCGTTGTGCTTACCACTGACGCGCAGACATTTCTGCGAGTCGGTACGGCGGCGCGGGTTCGGGTCTTTGGTACCGAGAATAATATCTTTCCACTGGTTCATACCTGCATTGGTGAACATCAGTGTGGGGTCGTCCTTCACTACGATAGGCGCAGAAGGTACGATGACGTGTCCTTTAGACTCGAAAAACTTCAGATACGAGTCGCGGATTTCGTTTGCTGTCATCATCTGTATAGAGTATTTTTAATTAATTTCTATTATAATGAAAATCACGTGCAAAGTTACTAAATTCTTTGTTTTTTCGTTACCTTTGCAAGCAGAAAGAATAAAATTATGGCAAACGAAGGCAATAAGAGCAAGAAACTGTATTATTCCATTAAGGAGGTAGCCCAGATCATCGGTGTGAGCGAGAGCACGCTGCGCTTTTGGGAGAAGGAGTTCCCTCATGTCAAGCCGCGTACTGCAGGACTGTCTAATATCCGGCAGTACACGGAGAAGAATATAGAGGACCTCAAGGTCATCTATAATCTCATCAAGGTGCGCGGCTTCAAGATTGCTGCCGCGCGCGAATATCTTAAAAATAATAAGGAAGGGGTGGACAAAAGCTCGGAGGTCATCACGCTGTTAAAGGACACCTTAGCAGAGCTGCAGGAGATCAAGAAGCATCTGGACTTGATTTAGGGAGGGCTTGGGTAGGCCTCTACATTATCTGCCTCACCTCTTTAAGATCATCCACCTTCTTCAGCCGCCCGATGATGGTCTTGACATCCTCGCGGTCGTGTACGCGGAGCTCGATCTGACCACTGAAGATACCCTGGTCGGCCGTGAACGACACCTTATGGATGTTGACGTTCATCTTGTTGGAGATGATCTCCGCCACATCGTGGAGGATACCTTTGCGGTCGATGCCTTCCACCTCAATCGTTGCATCGAAATAGAGAATGCGATGCATGTCCCATGTTGCATCGAGGATACGCGGGCCGAAGCTCGCCTTGAGCTTGCTCGCTGTGGGGCAGGAGCGTTTGTGGATCTCGATGTGTCCTCTGCCATCGATGAAGCCGAGAATGTCGTCGCCGGGAATCGGGTGACAACACTGCGGGAAGATATACATGCCGATGGTGCGCTCGGAGATGACACACGGTATCTTCTTGTTGAAGTTCTTGTCCGCAACTAACAGTTCCTTGCTGACGGGATGCGTGGCTTCTTCTTTTTTCTTCCGTCCGATGAAAGGCACGAACTTCTTCCAGCCTGATGCCGACGACGACTTCTTCGCATTCAGCGCCTCAAGGTCTTTGTCACTGAGGATAACTGTCTTCTTACCCAAGGCAATGAAGAAGTTCTCCTGCGTGTCTATCTCATGGAGTGCGCAAAGTTTTGTGATGATATCAGGAGATGGCTGCAGGTCTTTGTCCTTGAGCCACTGTTTGAAGGTCTCCTCACCAGCTATCTGCTGCTCACGGCTCTCACGGCGTAGGATAGCCTGAATTTTAGAACGCGCCTTGGCGGTAGAGACAAAGTTGATCCATGATGGCTGCACATGCTGCGAGTTAGACGACAAGACCTCCACCTGGTCACCGCTCTGCAGCTTATGGCTCAGTGGCACAAGCCGGTGATTGACCTTGGCACCGATACAATGACTGCCGAGGAAAGTATGGATCTGGAAAGCAAAGTCGAGCACCGTGCTGCCTGAAGGCAACGTTTTCACCTCACCTTTCGGGGTAAAGACGAAGATCTCTGTGGCAAAGAGGTTAAGCTTGATGGAGTCGAGGAAATCCATGGCATCCGGCTGAGGGTCGTCGAGGATCTCCTTGATGGTGCCGAGCCATTTGTTCAGTTCGGTATCCTCATCAGTAGAGTTCTTCTCCTTATATTTCCAGTGAGCGGCAAAACCTTGCTCTGCGATGTCATCCATGCGGTCGGAGCGAATCTGCACCTCAATCCATTTGCCTTGCTTCGACATCAGAGTGGCGTGCAAAGCCTGGTAGCCGTTGGCCTTCGGATGGTTGACCCAGTCGCGCAGGCGGTCGGGATGGCTCTTGTAGATCTGGTTTAAAGCAACGTATATCTGGAAGCACTCGTTGATCTCATCTTTGCGGTCCTTCGGGATAAACACGATTCGTACGGCAAGGATGTCGTAGATCTCCTCGAAGGTGACGTGCTTGTTCTGCATCTTGCACCAGATAGAGTAGGGGCTCTTGACACGTGCCTTGATCGTATAGGTGAAGCCCATCTTGTCGAGCGACTCGCGGATAGGCGCCGTAAAACTGTCGAAGAGATCCTGACGCTCCTTCTCCGTCATCGAGAGTTTCTGCATGATGCGGTCGTACTCCTCGGGGTGTTCAAACTTGAAGCTGAGGTCTTCAAGCTCCGTCTTGATCTTGTTGAGACCTAAGCGGTTGGCGATAGGCGCATAGATATACAGCGTCTCGCCGGCAATCTTATATTGTTTGTTCTTTGGCTGCGAGGCAAGCGTGCGCATGTTATGCAGTCGGTCGCAGATCTTGATGAGGATGACGCGGATATCATCGCTCATCGTGAGCAGCAGTTTCTTGAAGTTCTCAGCCTGCGCCGAGGCGTGGTCACCGAAGATGCCGCCACTGATCTTTGTCAGGCCGTCGACGATCTGTGCGATCTTCGGTCCGAAGATGTTCTCGATGTCTTCCGTCGTATAGTCGGTGTCCTCCACGACATCGTGGAGCAGTGCCGCACAGATACTCGTGGAGCCGAGGCCCATCTCCTCACAGGCTATCTGAGCCACAGCGATAGGATGCATGATGTATGGCTCGCCCGAGAGCCTGCGCACGCCTTTGTGTGCCTGGCGCGCGAAGTTGAACGCTTTTGTGATGATATCCACCTTACGGCGGTGGGAGGAGTGCAGATAAGTGTCGAGCAGATGATTGAATGCATCCATGATCATCTTGTTGTCGGCTTGCTCTCTCTCTTTGTTTTTCAGCTCTTGGTCGTCCATACTCAATCTAATTAAATAGGTTCACGTTGCCCAGCTAAACATAGCTGATTTATTTCACGCGTATCTTCTTACCGGCGCGGATATTGCTGCCGCTGATCTTGTTCAGCTTCTTCAGCTTCGATACCGTGGTGTGGTTGCGCTCTGCTATCTCGCTGAGCGTATCGCCTTCCTTGACAGATACATGCTTGGGATTGTCAGACTTCTTACTCTTCTTGCTCTTCGAACTGCTCTTGTTGCTTCGCGAGCTCCTGCGGCTGCTTCGTTTTGATGAACGGCGGGTGCTGCTCTTGCTTACGGAAGCATTATCGTCGTCATTATCATCATTGTCGGAGCTAACGTTGTCGGAGCTTGCTTTCTCAGGATTAGCCTTTGTCGTGTCGTCCTTCTTCTTTCCAAACACTACCTTGTTCTTGTTGACCGTGTAGTTGTCTGAACCACCGGCAACCTCCACCTCTGTGCGCTTGGGCTTATAGTCCTTAACATCAGCGTTGATGATAGAGTCTTCCTTGTCAATGAAGACAGGGATAAGGGCCTCGGGGAGACGCAGTGCTGTGAGACCTGAGCGGCCGTTGACGATATTGCGGCGATACTGTGGATTGAGATCCTGAAGCTCATCGACACTGATGTTGAGCACCTGTGCAATCTGCTCGAAGTGGATGTCACGGTCGACCATCACGGTGTCGGTCTGCTGCGGCAGGTCGGAAGTCAGCGGACAGATATTATGGTCACAGTAATAGTTCATCACATAGTTGGCAGCGATGAAAGCCGGCACATATCCGCGCGTCTCAGCAGGGAGCTTCGGATAGATCTTCCAGTAGTCACGTTCGCCACGGGAGCGGCTGATGGCTTTGTTGAGCTGGTCTTTGCCACAGTTGTAAGCGGAGATGACGAGGTTCCAGTCGCCATAGGTCTTATACAGATCGCTCAGATAATGGGCTGCCGCATAGGAAGCGCGCACGAGATCGCGGCGCTCATCGACGAGCGAGTTGACCTTCAGTCCGTAGCGGCGTGCTGTCTTCAGCATGAACTGCCAAAGGCCCACAGCGCCTGCATGCGACTTGGCATTGGGGTCGAGGGCCGACTCGATGATAGGCAGATACTTCAACTCCAACGGAAGATCGTAGCTCTCGAGCGCTTCCTCGAACACAGGGAGGTAGAAGTTTTGTGCACCTAACATATAAGCCACCTTGCGGCGTAGCTGGCCCGTGTAGCGGTCGATGAACGCTTGCACGATACCGTTGTAAGGCATCTCGATGACGGTTGGGAGTTTGGCGAGGCGTGCCTTGTAGACAGCAGAATCGTAGACCGGGTTGATGTCCGGCATGTTACAGTCGGTATCCGGCTTGAGAAGGGTCTTGGCCTTGTAGAGATTCATCAGACTGTCGAGGTCTGTCGTCATGGCCTCAGGGACATCGATCTTCTCTTCCTTGCCATTCTCATTGACTGTGACTGTCTTGTCATCAGTCTGCGCCTGTGCCGTGAGACAGAAGGCGGAGAACAATGCTGCGAATATGTATAGTCTTTTCTTTTTCACTTTATAGGATTCAAAATATATTATTAGATGCGGGCTTAGGATTTAGAATGTAAATCCGCATTGCAGGCCAATGCCCGGCTTATTAAACATGGTATAACTGTTCTGAGAACTGTTGATGATGGCGGGGGAGAAATGAAAACTCAGGTTCGGTGAGATATCAAACTCCGACAACGAGGCATCGACATAAGCGTCAATCACGGAGAGGGCATAGACGCCTACCATGACGAAGAAGCTCAGGTCGCGCCAGCGGCGGTAACGGTCCTTACGCTGTTTGAATACATTCTGCCACCGCGACATGTTCTCACTGGTGATCTTCGTGCCGAGATGCAGAAACTGGTTATAGCTTTGCGTCGTAGGATCACTGTCCATGATGTCGAGATAAGCCTGGCTATAGTCGTGATACATCATGTTGTTCCATCTCAGCGCATAGGCACAACCCACAAAGCCCCCGTAGAAGATCGGCAGCTTCCAGTATTTGCGGTTATAGATCTGTCCGGCACCCGGCATGACGAGGGCCAGCCACATGGCACGCTTGGGATCAGGCTTCCATGTCGCCCAGTCGCGCTCGTGCTTCTTCAGCTTCGTGCTGTCGGTCTGGGCTTGCTTGTCCATACGTACAAGGCTGTCCTCAGCCACAAGTTGCTCGGCATGGATCGTGTCGCCGGTTTGTTTATGGCTGATGGTCTGCGCCTCGAGGCTCTGCGGGCAGCAGAGAAGACAAAGGGCGGAAACTACTATTATAATATAATGTGTAATATTCATATTTTGGATGGTGGCCGGCACTATGGCACGGCCACTGCACTATCATCACTGTGCGGGTTCTTGCTTCAATCCGTCGAAGATACTCATGATATGCTCCAACTGCTCCTCATTCTCGAAGGGAATGCTGATCTTGCCTTTGCCCTTGTTCGTGCACGAGAGCTGTACCTTCGTGCCGAGGAACTCTGACAGATGGTCGCGCAGCGAAGCATAGGTCTCTGACAGCGCGTTCTTGGCCTTAATCTTCTTCTTCCCGGCATCGATGTCCTCTCCGTTCTTGAGGTGCTGCACCATCTCCTCGACTTTACGTACAGACCAGCCGTTCTTCACAATCTCCTTGAAGAGCTGGAGCTGTGTCGAGGGACTGTCGATGGCGAGCAGTGCACGGGCGTGGCCCATGTCGATCTCTTTCTTCTGCAGCGCCATCTGCACCTGAGCCGGGAGCTTGAGCAGACGGAGATAGTTGGTGACGTTGGCGCGGCTCTTGCCTACGCGCTCCGCCACTTTCTCCTGCGTCATGTCCTTGCCTTCCATGAGATGCTCATAGGCGAGGGAGATCTCTATCGGGTTGAGATCCTCACGCTGGATATTCTCTACGAGTGCCATCTCCATGACGCTCTCGTCCTTGATCGTGCGGATATAGGCAGGGATGGTCTTCAGTCCGGCGATCTGTGAGGCTCTCCAACGGCGCTCTCCGGCAATGATCTGGAAGCGGTTCTCCGCGATCTGTCGGAGCGTGATAGGCTGGATGATACCTATCTCGCGGATGCTGGCTGCGAGCTCCTCGAGCTTGTCCTCATCGAAGAGGCTGCGGGGCTGGTTGGGATTGCGCTCTATCTGGTCGAGAGGAATCTCGCTGATCGTCGACGAGCCTTCCGTGCGCACGCTCTCCGTGGAGAGCAGGGCGTCGAGGCCGCGGCCGAGCGCATTGAATTTCTTATGTACTGCCATGATGTTGTTTACGCGTTAAGAGTTCTTGTCGATGATTTCCTTGGCCAGAGCCAAGTGGTTCTTGGCACCTGTGGAGTCGGCATCGTAGAGGATGACAGGCAGACCGTGGCTCGGAGCCTCAGAGAGCTTGACATTGCGCTGGATGACGGTCTTGAAAACGAGCTCCTGGAAGTGGCGCTTCACCTCATCGTAGATCTGATTGGCTAAACGCAGACGGGAGTCGTACATCGTCAGCAGGAATCCTTCGATCTCGAGCTTCGTGTTGAGGCGGCTCTTGATAATCTTGATCGTGTTGAGCAGTTTGCTGATACCTTCCAAGGCGAAATACTCACACTGCACGGGGATGATCACTGAGTTGGCAGCCGTCAGGGCGTTGACCGTGATCAGTCCGAGCGACGGAGAGCAGTCGATGAGGATGTAGTCGTATTCCGGCCGCAAGGGGTCGAGGATATTCTTCAGCATTTTCTCGCGGTTGTCATAGTTGAGCATCTCTATCTCAGCACCTACGAGGTCGATATGGCTGGGTATGATGTCGAGACCATCGATATCCGTGGTGTAGATGGCATCGCGCACGTCAGCGTGGTCGATGATGCACTCGTAGATGGAGCAGTCGACCTGCGAGATGTCCACACCTAATCCGCTGGAGGCGTTGGCCTGCGGGTCAGCGTCTACAACAAGAACTTTCTTCTCAAGGGTGGCGAGGGATGCGGCCAGGTTGATGGTGGTCGTGGTCTTTCCTACACCGCCTTTCTGATTAGCTAAAGCAATGATTTTTGCCATTGTTATCATCTTTTAGCCCTGCCCGGTACCGTTAAAGCTTGCGAAAAGCTTATGAAAACGGGTGCGGACATGGCATAGTTCGTTGCAAAGATACATATTTTGCGTGAAACATTTGCTTTTTAAACCTTTTTTCGTACTTTTGCGGTGGAAATAATATCGAAAAATATGCAAACAAGACCTCTTATACTTATTTCGAATGATGACGGCTATCATTCACCCGGCATCCATAAACTCGTGGATATCGTGCAGCCTCTCGGCGACGTGCTCGTCTGTGCCCCGGAGAGTGCGCGCTCGGGCTATTCGTGTGCGTTCTCTGCTGCCGACTTCCTGCGTCTGAAGAAGCGTAAGAATATCGGTCAGGCGGAGGTGTGGTCGTGCACCGGTACGCCTGTCGACTGTGTGAAGATCGCCCTCGACCAGCTCTGCAAGGAGCGGCGTCCCGACATCATCTTGAGTGGCATCAACCATGGCGACAACTCGTCAGTGAACAGTCACTACAGTGGCACTATGGGCGCCTGCATGGAGGGTTGTATGAAGTATATCCCTTCCGTGGCTTTCTCCTCTTGCTATTACAATGAGGACGCTAACCTCGAGCCGTTACGCCCTTACGTGGAGAAGATAGTGAGCCGAGTGCTCAAAGACGGACTGCCGAAGGGCACATGCCTCAATGTCAACTTCCCTGCGCGGGAGCAGTTTGAAGGCATCAAGGCTTGCCGTATGACGTGGGGCTCGTGGATCAACGAGGTCGACAAGCGCCATCATCAGCGCGGCTACGACTATTTCTGGATGGTCGGCGAGTACCGCAACGATGAGCCGGAGGCTGAGGACACCGACCAGTGGGCACTGAAGCACGGCTATGTAGCCATCACGCCGACGACCGTCGATGTCACCGATTATGGGTTCTTGAAACAACTGCAATGCGATACTATCTGATTGTCGGTGAGGCCAGTGGAGACCTCCATGCCTCGCGCCTGATGCATGCGCTGAAACAAGAAGATGCTGCGGCTGAGTTCCGTTTCTTTGGCGGCGACCTCATGGCAGCAGAGGGTGGCACGCGCGTGCGCCATTACAAGGACTTGGCTTACATGGGTTTCATCCCCGTGCTGCTCCATCTGCGCACGATCTTCCGCAATATGGCGTTCTGCAAGCAGGATATCGTGGCGTGGAAGCCGGATGTCGTCATCCTCGTCGACTATCCGGGCTTCAACCTTGACATCGCGAAGTTTGTACATGCCAAGACCTCCATTCCCGTCTATTATTATATCTCACCGAAGATATGGGCGTGGAAAGAGTGGCGCATCAAACGGATCAAGCGCGATGTCTCGGAGATGTTCTCCATCCTTCCTTTCGAGGTGCCGTTCTATGAGCAGAAGCATCATTTCCCCATCCATTATGTCGGCAACCCGACAGCGGAGGAGGTTCGTACCTTTCTCTCCGATTACCATGAGACGAAGGAAGAATTCTGCCGACGCAATGGCCTCGATCCCGCCAAGCCCATCATCGCGCTGCTTGCCGGCAGTAGGAAGCAGGAGATCAAAGACAACCTGCCGGCGATGCTCAGAAGTACATTTCAAGGCCCCACCCCTTCCCCTCCCCCATCCAGGGGAGGGAAAGATATGCTTCAAGAATACCCTTGGACGGACTATCAGGTGGTCATCGCCGGAGCGCCTTCTATAGATCGGAGCTATTATGAGCCGTATCTCTCTGGATATTCTGAGAAGTCTGGTACACTCGGTGAATCCAGACCTTCCGTAAAACTCGTCTTTGGTGAGACCTATCCGCTTCTCGCTCATGCCACGGCAGCGTTGGTGACGAGTGGCACAGCGACCTTGGAGACAGCACTGTTCAATGTGCCGCAGGTCGTGTGCTACGAGACGCCGGTGCCGAAGATCATCCGTTGGGGCTTTAACCACATCATCCAGTGCAAATACATCAGTCTCGTCAATCTCATCGCCGACGAAGAGGTCGTCCCCGAGCTCTTTGCCGACCGGTTCAGTGTGGATAATATCCGTCGCCATCTCTTCGCCATCCTCCCCGGACAGCCGGGCCGTGAGAAGATGTTCGAGGGCTACCGCATCGTGCGCGAGCGACTGGGCAACGACTCGGCACCGGAGAATGCGGCTAAGATCATGGTCGCTATGCTAAGGAAAAAAGAATAAATGGGTCTCTTCCGTTTTTCGGGTTGATGGGTGCACACAACCTCGAAGAGGCTGAACATGGTTAGCCCCAGGTAAGGAGCGCAGCGACGCAACCTGGGGTTAGACGCCCGTCCATATCTTACCTGTCGGCCTCGAAGAGGGCGAACCTTGGCTGGGTGCTAATCTTTCCACACGGATCTTATTCTCACACGGATTTATTTTTCTCACACGGATTCTAAAGATTTTAAAGATGGCTACGCTCTTCGCTACGCGGTGATGCTACGGTTGGCGGCCTCCCAACAACTATGACAACATCTAAAGGTTTATAGCGGTCTTGCGACATTGGCAAATATGCAACAATGTAATATGTAATAATGTAATAAAGTAATGTTTTGCAGCGGCCATTTTTCTGCATCGACCTATCACGACTTCACATGACCTTACCAACCCATATTTTCTCACACGGATTCTAAAGATTTTAAAGATGGCTACGCTCTTCGCTACGCGGTGATGCTTCGGTTGGCGGTCTCCCAACAACTATGACAACATCAACAACTGAGACAACATTTAAAAAGACATCTTGATAAAGAAGAGTTGTTAACGTTGTATGAGTTGTTAAAGTTGTCGAATAAGCAATAATACAAGTTGCAAGTCTACCTGAGTCATCGGCAATATGCAATAATGTAATATGCAATAATGTAATATGCAATAATGTAATATGTAATAATGTAATATTTTGCAGCGGGAAGAACTCTCGCATCGGCCTCACATTAAATAAATATTGCATCGACCTATCACGACTTCACACGACTTTACCAACACTATCATGTGGACAAAGAAGACGTATTTTGAAAATGGAAACCCGCAGCAGGGCGCAATGAGTGATCGTACAGGGGCATCACCGAAGACGCTCTGGATTTATATCGGACATTATAGTCAGATCGTGCAGCATTGCCTCCCCTGCTGATTCAGGAAGACGGGCTGTTAGCTATTCGCAAGGACATCTCAGAAATGAGCGCTCGTTGAGATGACGAATTTTCGTGCAGAACAGTTGACTGCCTTCGGGTGGGTTTCCGTGTGCAAAGGTACGATATATGTACTACCCACGCAACGGCCAACTGTGCACAACAATATTAAGAAAACATAAAGCATTTATTTGCTCTACTGTCTAAAATCGAAAAAGAAAAAAGACTTGGGCGTATTAGCCTGTTTGGTTCTAACGAAATTAATAAAGGTCTGAAGATTCCAAATTTCCGACTGATATTCTTCGGGATAATTTCCGATATATTTTTGAGGAACTACCAAGTGTACATGTGAGTCCTTCATCTCCTTCAACTGATTTTTAGATATAGCTTGTTGGAGAGTAAATAGATGCTTTTCCGGAATACGGTCAGCCTCTGAAATAACCTGTCTCCAACGATCCTTACATGTCGTCTTAGCAGCTAAAGAAATGAGTAAATCGGCTGGAAATTCAAAGTCATGATAGCTTTTCCCGTCAGGAAAGATAAAGTCTGGCTTTTTATTATCTTCCGTAATAACCTGCTCCTCATAAACAATATGGCTTGCATCAAAGACTGAAGCTAAATGATGCTCCAATGATTTGCCAGCTCTTGATTTTCGTCTGTTGAGAATCTGGTTGGCTGCCTCCGTAAACTCTGCTACGTTTGAAAAGCTCTTGTGAAGTAGTGGCGTATAGATCTTTTCCTCCATCTTTTGGAAGAGTGTATATTCTGCATCAACCCATTGCAGAAGAATCCGGTCAGGCTTCCCGGCTATATCCCTTTCACTAATGTGGAAAGCTTCATTATAGCAGTCTCTTGCTCCGGATGCCATCGTTATGGTATCAGGGAAATCCGAAAAACGAGAGACGAAGGAGTCCATCAAAACGGATAGCTTATCCTCAGGAACCTTCTTCTCATTGTTATCAATCAGCTTGTTGGTGTCTTCCGGTGAGAGGTTATAATAAGCTAAGAAACCGTCTATATCTTCGTCGGCTGAAAGAACAAAGCCATCATAATCTTCTTCATCTTGCTGCGCTAAAATTAGCAGATCTCCAACGTGGTCATCATCAAGAAGAGGAAAACCCCGGCCGAAACGAGTGATACGGAACTCATTACGAGTACCTTTTCCATAATAAATAAAACGGCTCTCCGTTTGAAAGTCATTTTGCCATTTTATGGTAACGTATTTATCTTTATTTTCTCCTTTTTGAACGGGCTTGTCGAAAAGCAGCCTGGCAGCTTCCTTGGGAATATAAAATCCCGCCTGATGCGACCCCGTCTTACCAGTGTCGTTTCCCGTTATATACCTACAGAAAGCACAAACGCTTCTATCTGTGCTCTGGATTGCTTGGTTCAAAAGGTCACTCATTCCGCTCTAATTTATTCAATGTTTTGATTATTTGCTCAGATACAGCTGTCATCAAAGGCACTACAACGGAGTTGCCACACTGGCGATAGGCTTGCACGTCTGATACTTTATTGATAATATACTTGTCCGGATACCCCATCAATCTTGCGCATTCTCTAGGCGTCAGTTTTCGCGGATTCTTGCCCTCTTGTGGGATAAGTATCTCAGAGCCGTCTTTATAATAACGTGCGCTCAGTGTTCGGGTAATGCCTTTCAAATCCACGAGACCGAAGCCGAAGCCGTTTCCTTTGGCCTTTTGTCTGAGCGCATAGTTTTGTAAATAGCTCCAGAGCTTGTCTGAAAGTGTATATTTAGGGTCGACGTCTTTCTCTAGAATGTCGCTGATGCAATTCTTTGGTTCAGTTTGATCCGGGAATTCAAAGACTTCTTCTCCAGCATATCTTCTTTTGTCGAATCCGATAATCAAAATTCTTTCGCGGTGTTGGGGAACATACGATTTTCCATCCATGACGCGATAATGAATACTGTAATCAAGTTCCTCAAGGGTTTCGCAAATTATTCTGAAAGTATTGCCTTTGTCATGGGATGTAAGATTCTTTACATTCTCAAGGAAGAAAGCCTTAGGCCTGTACCTCTTCAAAATCTCAGCGACGTCAAAGAAAAGAGTTCCCTGTGTTTTGTCTTCAAAACCTGTGGGCCTTCCGAGACTGTTCTTCTTGGCAACTCCGGCAATAGAGAATGGCTGACAAGGGAAGCCAGCGCAAAGTACATCAAAACCTTTAGGAATGAAGCTTTTTGTCGACTCTTTAGTGATGTCTCCAAATGGCATTTCTCCAAAATTCGCAAGGTAAGTTTTCTGAGAAAATTTATTCCATTCTGATGAGAATACGCATTTTCCGCCCTGTGCTTGCATGGCAATTCTAAACCCGCCAATACCTGCAAAGAGATCGATGAATGTAAACTTAGGATGCTTGGGGGCCGGAAAAGGGACGTCAAAAAATTCGGAAAAAAGGTCTTGCTGGATAGGGTCTGCAACCATCTTCGCTACTGCATCCTCGGGAATATCATCCTTCTCGCCTTTTGCCTTCAACCAGTCTTCAATCAAAATACGAACATCGTCAAGCTGATCTCTAGTAAGTTTATTTCGAGTTTCCTCATTATGAAGAAAATGGGTCAGCACGGCAAGACAATTGTCCATACTTGTCTCACCGTAAACTCTGATTCCATCTTTGTATGTTTCTTCAGGAAACTTTTCTATATTTGTCTTAATGCTAGTGTTATTCGTTGCCATAATTGGTTGCAAAAATACAATTTTTATTTGATAAACGGCCTTACAACGATAATATTTTGTAATTTTGCTCACATGGATGTACTTAACCCACAGCAGCGTCATAAGAATATGGCTTCCATCCACTCCAAGGACACGAAGCCGGAGGTTCTTGTGCGCAAATATTTGTGGAGACTGGGATTCAGATACCGGCTTAACACTCCAAGGCTGCCAGGACACCCGGACATAGTGTTGAGGAAGTACCGGACGTGTGTGTTTGTCAATGGCTGTTTTTGGCATGGTCATGAAGGCTGCAAGTACTTCAAGATGCCGAAGACGAACACCGACTTTTGGGAGAAGAAGATAAACAGGAATAAAGAGCGCGACATGGAAGAGCAGAAGCAGCTTGCCAAGATGGGTTGGCACTGCATCACCGTGTGGGAGTGCGAGCTGAAGGCAGACAAGCGGGAGAAGACGCTCGAGAACCTTGCCTACACGCTCAACCATATCTATTTAGCGGATAGAGAAAAGCGGTATATCATCAAAGAAGATGCCAACTATGATTTGGCTGCCGAGGCCATTCATAGTTTCCAAACCGAATAAATATTGCTACAAATCGCAACAATATGGAATTAAATGCAATATTTTTCTTTTATTTTTGTAGATTTTGAACAGAATGTATTACCTTTGCAGCCATTCGTTCACAACCCATCAAAACAATTTAATTATGACAAAAGAAGACGAAGAGCTCAAGGAGGAACTCAAGCGCATTCTCAGTGGTGAGGCCGATGGAAAAGAAATCTATAGGAGCTATGTGAAATCCTTAGCGAAGTTCATTATTCATTCTGACAGTAGGTATAGGGACCCGGCTATTGACGAGCAGTTGGACATATTGTACGATCATGTTTTTGAACTGCAAGATAGCGGTGTCAGCGATGAAGAGATTCGTAAGGTATTCTTCGAGGGAACCGATAAGATACAAGCCATGAGAGTTATGTGAGAAATGCAAAGAGCCATCGGCAGAATCCAGCCGGTGGTTCTTTCGATAGTCCTTGGGCACTTTTAGAAGGAAGTCGGCGAAGCCGACAGTCGTGCCAAGTCGTGAAAAGTCGATGCAAAAAAATTACCACATACACAATAGAGTGAATACCGGATATACCGATATTTTCCCACGCATACGCAAGTGGTGGAAGGGTAGGGAAGGTTGACACCGTAGGGGTCTTTACCTGGGGCTAACGGTACTAAAGCACAGTCTCAATCCGTGTGCTATTGAACGACTTGTACCAAAGCGTGGAACAGGCAGTTCCAAAGCGTGGTACTGCCTGTTCCAAAGTTTGGAATTGTGTGTTCCAAAGCGTGGTACAGCCTATTCCAAAACCTGGAATTGTTGTTAGTACGCGTCTCCTGTCTCTATCTCTGCCTTGGTGATCTTCTTCTTGTCGATGCTCCACCAGCAGTAGGCGCCATAGGCGATGATGATGGGGATGAGGAGTGTCACCCAGGCCATGACACGGAGCGTGACCTCACTGCTGCACGCGTTGCTGATCGTGAGGCTGCTCTGCAGGTCGACATTGGACGGATAGAAGGCGGTGTTGTTCCAGCCGGCGATGAGGAGCAGCACCGTCACTACGAGGATGACGCCGATGCCTTCTGGCCAGATGCCTTTGATATACTGTTTGTCGAAGACCGTCCTGCCGATGCCGAAGAGCACGAGCAGCACGCCGACGAGGAAGATGATGAGCAGCGGCCACATCGTCAGCAGGTTGTGGAGATACTTCATCGGCTCCATGAAGATGACGTCTGTCGTGGGGTTCACGGCATAACCGTCCTTGAGCAGCGTGCGGACGAGGAACGTGAGGAAGAAAACGAGGAAGAGCACGGCATTGTAGATCAGCCGGTTGCGGCAGCGCTCACGCAGCGTCTCGTCGTTGATGTTGTTGCGCATGTAGAGCAGACCGGTGACGCGGGCGAGGAAGAATACAGCGAGGCCGAAGATGACGTTCCACACGTCGAGGAGCGCGTCGAGACCGTAGCTCGCGTTGGCCCAGTGACTGATGACCGGTTGGATGCCTGTCGTGATGTTCGCTTTCTCGATGTAGAAGTTGCTGCCGTCGAAGAAGGTCGCCACGGCTCCGCCGAGGAGCAACGGACCTACGATGCCGTTGATGATGAGGCAGATCTGGAAGACCTTGGGCCCGAGGAAGTTGCCGAGCTTGTTCTGGAACTCATAGCTTACGGCCTGCACTACAAAAGAGAAGAGGATGAGCATCCAAATCCAGTAGGCGCCGCCGAAGCTCGTACTGTAAAACAGTGGGAAGGAGGCGAAGAAGGAAGCGCCGAAAGTGGCGAGAGTGGTGAAGGTGAACTCCCATTTGTGGCCGGTGGAGTTGATGACGAGTCGGCGCTCTTCCGGTGTTCTGCCGAGGCAGAAGATGAGGCTGTTGCCGCCCTGCACAAAGAGGAAGAACACAAGGAAGGCTCCCATGAACGAGACGACAAACCACCAGTATTGTTGTAAGAATTGATATGTCATGATGATTATGTTTTATTGATTGACGACTGGCATGCGGTACTTCGCTATCTGCTTGCACATGATGCTGATCTCTACGGCGAGCATCGTCGTGAAGAGGAAGAGGAAGACGAAGAAGGTGGTGGCGATGCTGCCTGACGGGATGTCGGACACAGCCACGCCCACAGGGAGCATGTCCTGGATGGTCCACGGCTGGCGGCCGAGCTCTGCCACGACCCAACCTGACTCACTGGCGATGTAAGCCAAGGGAAACATGACGATTGCCACGATATGCAGCCAATGGTAACGGCTCACATCCTTCTTGTAGACGAGCCACAGGGTGACGAGGAAAAAGAGGATGGCAAGGCAGCCGACACCCACCATGATGCGGAAGCACCAGAAGTTGACAGGGATGAACGGCACGAGGTCGTGGACGTCTTTGATGTATCCGTAGCCGAAATACTGGATGTTCGCCATGAGCGTGTTGAGCTGCGTGCGTGCTTCGGCAGGGAGCGTCTCTCGCGTGTATTTCTTTCCGGCAGTGAGTTTGCGGTAGCTCTGCAGGGCAGCGATGGCTTTCTTTCCGCTCTCGATCTTGTATTGCATCGAGGGCTCTTGGGTGCCGTCGTCTTTCTTGTAGCCTTTGATGAGGTCGTTCACGCCCGGCACATAACCGTGGAGCGTGCGCGTGGCGAGGATAGAGAGGGCGTTAGGCACACCGATGCGCAGTGGAGCCTCGGCTTCGTTCTCATAGTCGGGCTGCTTGAACGGAGCAACCCACGCCACGGCCGTGAGGCTCTGGTCGTTGCCGCCATTGTAGAGCGCTTCCATGGCAGCGAGCTTCATCGGCTGCACCTTGCTCACCATGAACGCGGAGTTGTCGCCTGTGAAAGCGGCGAGGAGAGAGGCGCACAGACCGACGATGGATCCGATCTTGATGCTCGCCTTGGCCAGTTCCTGGTTGCGGTGCTTGAGGAGGAACCAGCAGCTCACGGCAACGGTGAACACGGCTCCGATGATCCACGAGGAGGTGACGGTGTGGCAAAACTTGTCCACGGCAAAGGGTGAGAAGGCGACATCGAGGAAGCTCGTCATCTCGAAGCGCATCGTGTCGGGGTTGAACTGCTGACCGACAGGATACTGCATCCAACTGTTAGCCACGAGGATCCACCACGCTGAGATCGTGGCGCCGAGGCCGGAGAGCCAGGTGGAGGCAAGGTGGAAGCCCTTGGATACTTTCTTCCAGCCGAAGAACATGACGGCTACGAAGGTGCTCTCCATGAAGAAGGCGAGCATGCCCTCGATGGCCAGGGGCGCGCCAAAGACGTCGCCAACCATCCAGGAATAGTTGCTCCAGTTGGTACCGAACTCGAACTCAAGGATGATACCTGTCGCCACACCCATGGCGAAGTTGATGCCGAAGAGCTGTTGCCAGAAACGGGCGACCTCTTTCCAAAAGGCTTTGCCCGTGCGGTAATAACAGGTCTCGGCAATGCCCATAATGACGGCGAGTCCCAGCGTCAGTGGGACGAAGAGCCAGTGGTAGATGGCGGTGAGCGCGAACTGCGCACGCGACCAGTCTACGGCGTTTGTCGTGATGTCCAATAATAGATTCATCATATAATTTAAGTTTTTGGGGCCTACCCAAGCCCTCCCTAAAGGGAGGGATGTTGATTACTTTATCCAACGGTGAACTGCCATCAAATTTTATTTGTATTCAACTCCTTTTCTTTCAGTGAGAACTTGGATGAGGTTTGGTGATTAGTATATTCTTGTATGAAAGCAACGACTTATACCTATCGTTGGCTCTTTGCATATCAACATCCCTCCCTTTAGGGGGGGCTTGGGGAGGCTTCTTTCGGAGTCAGTTGTGTCGCTACGTACTCCGCCTCATTACCCTTCTGTGCCTTCTCCTTGAGGAAGTTGGGGAAGAAGAAGAGCTTGAGGATAACGAAGATGATGAAAAGCTTGATGAGGATCACGAGCCACAGTGTCTTTCCCACCGTCATACTCTTGAAGCCGTCGTAGTAAAGATGGAAGACGTTGTAGCTCCATCTGTATATCGTTGTTTGTTTCCAGTGCATTGTTTCAATATTTCATTATTTCAATGTTTCATTGTTTCAATATTTCATTGTTTCCGGTTGAATTTGGGAACAACCTCGAAGAGGTTGAACATGGTTAGCCCCAGGTAAGGAGCGCAGCGACGTAACCTGGGGTTTAGGTGTGGCGAGATTTCGTTGAAAGGTGTCCTCGAAGAGGGCAAACCTTGGCAGGGTGCTGGTCTTTATAGGTTCGCCCTCTTCGAGGCCGACAGTTCGGTTTGATCGTCCGATATGAAACCCCAGGTTACGTCGCTACGCTCCTTACCTGGGGCTAACCTAATTGGCCCCCTTCGGGGACCTTACCACCCCGATAGTCAAATGAACCTTTGTTGTTTCAATGTTACCGGTTGCAAACTTAATAATAAATTTAGTAATATGCAAGAATGGAGTTGTAAAAGTTTCAATTTAATTTTAGTTACAGGCAGATTTGAGCCCATTCTTGCTTTATCATTATTTCATTATTTCAATCTTTCAATCTTTCATTCTTTCAATCTTCCTCATCGTCCCACCCGAACATCAGTGGGTCGGTGAAGGCATCGAGCTGACGGCGCTCTTTCTTCGTGGGGCGCCCGGTACCACGCTGGCGGTCGACGAACCCACTGATGCGGCTCATCTCCAGTTTCTCGTATTCCTCCGCAGGCGTGACGTTCTCGTAGACCTGGGGGAGGAGTTTGGCGCCGACACGCGTCTCGATGCAGGCTATGACCTTGAAAGAGTAGGTGATAGGCGGCTTGCGGACGCTGATGACATCGCCCTCTTTGATCGTGTGGCTGGGCTTCACGGCCGTGCCTTCGATGGTCACTCGGTTGTTTTTGATAGCATCCACGGCCATGGAGCGCGTCTTGTATACACGTGCTGCCCACAGCCATTTGTCAATGCGTGCCGAAGCACCATACTTCGGCATATGTGGTGTATTGTCTGTCATTTTGATTCTTAATTCTTCACTTTTCACTCTTCACTTTTCTCTTCCCAAGTTTATTAAACTGATTCATGGTCTCGTTGATGCCTTGCAGCACGAAGCTCTTGATGATGTCTACCGAGAGGTCGAGGGTAGGCTGCAGGATCTTCATGTCGTCGGCTGAATAGTGGCCCAAGACCCAGTCGACCTGTCCACCGCGCGGATAGTCGTTGCCGATGCCGATGCGCAGGCGGGAGAAGTTCTCGCCGATGAGCTGGATGATATGTCCGAGCCCGTTGTGTCCTCCGTTGCTGCCACTGCCCTTCAGCCGGAACTCGCCGAGCGGTAGCGCTACGTCGTCGCTGATGACGAGGAGGCGCGACTGGTCAATCTTCTCTTCGTTGAGCCAGTAGCGCACGGCGTTGCCGGAGAGGTTCATAAACGTGGTAGGCTTGAGGAGGAACACCTTACGGCCTTTGAGTGAGGTCTCTGCCACGAAGCCATAACGACGGTCGCGCCACTCGGCACCCATGGCCTTGGCAAAATTGTCCATCGCCATCCAGCCAGTGTTGTGGCGTGTGTTAGCATATTCGTCTCCGGGGTTGCCGAGACCGCATATCAGAAATTTGTCCATTGCTAAGATTGAAAAATTGAAAGATTGAAAGATTGAAAAAATGATGTAGTCCCAGGTGAGGAGCAGCACCTCGGAGAGGTGCCACTTGGTTAGCCCCAGGTGAGGAGCGCAGCGACGTAACCTGGGGTTGGTTGAGGCATAGAACCTGAACTGTCGGCCTCGAAGAGGGCGAACATGGTCGGGGTGCTGATTCTAGGTGCCCTCTACGTCCTATCTGAGGTTCGCCCTCTTCGAGGCCGGCAGTTCAATTATTGGATACGATTCTTAACCCCAGGTTACGTCGCTGCGCTCCTCACCTGGGGCTAACCATGTTGGCCCCCTTCGGGGACCTTTCCTGCCTTCCCGCTCTTACCCCTTCGGGGACCTTTCCTGCCTTACCGCTCTTATCCCTTCGGGGCCCTTTCCTGCCTTACCGCTCTTACCCCTTCGGGGACCTTTCCTGCTTTTGACACTTATCCCCTTTTGAGGGGTCTTAAACGAAAAAAGGAAAGCCGTGACCATAGGCACAGCTCTCCTTCTTGTTTTTATCTGGTATTACTTATTGCTTACTTTGCAGCAGCAGCGTCAGCAGCAGGAGCTGCAGCAGCATCAGCGTCAGCAGCAGCGGCTGTGTCGTCAGAAGCAACAGCGTTACGTGTCATCTTCACAGAGCAAACGACAACGTCCTTGCCTGTAGCGAGCTCGAGACCCTCGAAGGAGAGCTGACCGACCTTGATGCTCTTGCCAAGCTTCAGACCTGTCACGTCGATGTCGAGGTGCTCAGGGATCTGCTGATAAGGAGCAGTAACGTCGATCTTACGGATAGAGAGGTTCATGCGACCACCATCGCGAACACCCTGTGCCAGACCGTTGAGCTTAACGGGGATACCGATTGTGATAGGCTTCTGATCGTTGACCTCATAGAAGTCGACGTGCAGAGGAGCGTCGGTGACGGGATGGAACTGGATCTCCTTCAGGATAGCTGTGTGATCCTGACCGTCGATATTGATCTTGATGACATAGATGTGAGGAGTGTAGATCACTTTGCGGAGCTCGTTGAACGGAGCAGCGAAAGCGAGCGATGTGGGCTTGCCGTTAGCGTCTTTTTCCTCACCATAGAGGTTGCAAGGGATGAAACCTTCCTTACGGAGGGCCTTAGAAGCTTTCTTACCAAGGACTTCACGCTTCTTACCTGAGATACTGATTTCCTTCATTTTTAATGAAATGTGTTACTCTAAATTAAACTTGTTTTTTAATTCGCCATCACACTGGGAAGACTTTCCAAGTCTGAAAAGCGGTGCAAAGGTACAACTTTTCTTGCTATTCGCACAAGATAATTGAAAAAAAACAAATATTTCCCCTGATTTTTTGTTTGGAACACGATTATTTACTACTTTTGCAGAATAAAACAAGAACGGTGCATGGGCACTGTCAAAGAACGAACAAATGATTAACAGAGAGCTGATACGCACGAAAATAGTGCAATTGACCTATGCTTATTACCAGAACGGCAGCAAGAACATTGAGAATGCCGAAAAAGAGTTGTTGCTGAGCCTTTCCAAAGCATACGACCTTTACAATTATCTTCTTGACCTCATTGTTGCTATTACCAAGGAGGAAACGCAGCGCGTGGAGCAACTCTCGATCCGTAATCGTAGAGAAGGAAAGGAAGAGCCATCAACAAAATTTATCTTCAATAAGTTTGCCGTGCAGTTGCAGGAGAACAAGGCCCTCAATAGTTTCAATGAGGTCAAGAATATGTCCTGGAACGATGATATCGACTTTGTGCGCGGCCTCTGCGACAAGATAGAGCAGAGCGATACTTATAAGGAGTATATGGCTTCAACGGACGACGACTATGAGGCAGACCGTGAGCTGTGGCGCAAACTTTATCGCCAGCTCATCGAAGACAACGATGATCTCGATCAGTTGCTTGAGACGAAGAGCCTTTACTGGAACGACGATAAGGAGGTTGTCGACACCTTCGTGCTGAAGACCATCAAGCGCTTCGACCCGAAGGAGAAAGGTAACCAGGAGTTGCTGCCGGAATATAAAGATGAGGAAGACCGTGAGTTTGCACGCAAGCTCTTCCGTGCTACCATCCTCAATGCCAACGAATATCAGCGCTATATGAGTGAGACTTCCCGCAACTGGGATTTCTCCCGTTTAGCTTATATGGACATCGTCATCATGCAGATTGCTATTGCTGAGCTGCTCAACTTCCCCAATATCCCGGTATCAGTGACTATCAATGAATATGTGGATATGGCCAAGCGCTATAGCACCCCACGCAGTGGCGGTTATATCAACGGCATGCTCGACTCTATTGCACGCCATCTCGCCGATACGGGCAAGTTGCTCAAGCCTATGCCGCCGCGTCCGGAGAGAGGAAACTATTCTGACCGTCGCCAGCAGAATGACCGATATCAGAATGACCGATATCAGAATGGAGGACGACAGAATGAGGGTTACAACAAGCCCGTTCGTTTTGTGCACAAACCGAAGCCCGAGGAGACGAATGAGGCTCCTGCGGAAGAGGAGAATACGGCTTCCGATGAGCCACAGAATACACCCCAAGAATAATTAATCATAGAATAATAAACTAAGAATAATCAATTATGACATCATTGTTTCTTGCTGCACAGCAGACAGCACAAGGAGGTGCAGGATTTGGCGGCATGATCTTCATGCTCGTTGCAATCTTCGTTATCATGTATTTCTTTATGGTTCGCCCACAGCAGAAAAGACAGAAGAAGATCCGTGAGTTCCAAAACTCTCTTCAGGAGGGCTCTAAAGTCGTCACTGGCGGCGGTATCTATGGCACGGTGAAGCACATTGACCAGGCTAAGAACACCATCGATGTAGAGGTAGCCCATGGCGTTGTTATCACTGTGGATAAGGGCTATGTCTTCGCTGATGCCACACAGGGGCAGCCTAATGCGTGATGCATACGCTGAAACACATATATAATATTATAAAAAGCTTCTTGTCTGATTTCTCGGGCAAGGAGTTTTTGATTTTTCTCTTCTTCTTAGCTCTGAGCGGCGTCTTCTGGCTGATGATGACGCTCAACGAGACCTATGAGGTGGAGTTTAAGGTGCCGTTGGTTGTCTCGGGGGTGCCTAAGAATGTCGTGATGACCACCGATCCGTCTGACACGGTCCGGGTATCTTTGAAGGACAAGGGCTATGTCATCATGGTTTATACTACTTATCAGAAGTTACGGCCGCTTGTCGTCAAGTTCTCTACTTATGCTGACAAGCAGAGCGGGCAAGGTGAGATTCCGACAACCGACTTGGTACGTTTGGTAAGGCAGCAGATCTTCAACTCGACCGCTATCACGGCATTGAAGGCTGACCAGCTGACGTTCACGTTCAATTATGGTCAGAATAAGCGCGTGAAGGTTGAACTGACGGGAAATATCGTACCTACCGACAACTATTATTTAGCACACGTACAGATCACACCGGAGTATGCCACAGTCTATGCAAGCAAGCAGGTGCTTGATAAGATTCAGAGTGTACTGACGGAAGCGCTTAATATCTCCAATTTCAATGATACGGTGACCCGCGTCGTTGATTTGCGCAGTATTGCGGGTGCAAAGGTCGTACCTTCGAAAGTGAAAATCACACTCTATCCCGATGTGCTGACTGAAGGAAGTGTCGATGTGCCGATAACAACGATCAACAAGCCGGAAAGTCTTGTGGTGAGAACTTTCCCACAGACGGTGAAGGTGAAGTATAATGTAGGCGCCAACCTCTATCGCTTCGTACATCCATCCGACTTTGTGGTTAATGTGGATTACCGCGAGATAGCTGCTCATCCGTCTGATAAATGCAACCTCTACTTGCATAGCAACTCACGCTTTGCCCGCAATGCGCGGTTGGAGAATTCGCAGGTTGACTATCTCATCGAACAACAATAAGCGCAGCAATAATTTAAACCTAAGCAAAGATGAAACATATTGCTATAACGGGTGGTATTGGCAGCGGTAAGAGTTTCGTTTGCAAGCAGTTGGAAAAGTATGACATCAAAGTCTATGACTGTGACCAGGCTGCCAAACGGCTGTGGGCTACGGATGAGACGCTTCAGCGAGATCTCAAAGCTATCGTAGGCGATGACGTATATATAAATAATGTGTTGCAGAAGCGAGTGCTCGCTCAATACTTATTAAAGTCGGAAGCCAACAAGCTCACAGTAGACAACCTCATCCATCCTGTCATTGCCCGTGATTTCCTCCAGAGCGGATACAGTTGGTTAGAGAGTGCAATCCTCTTTGACAGTGGGTTCTATAAGCGGATCGACTTCGACTTCATCGTGTGCGTTTCTGCTCCTTTGGAGACACGTGTGCAGCGAGTCATGGAGCGCGATGGCATCACAGAGGCTAAGGCTTTGGAGTGGATCCATAAGCAATGGCCTCAGGAGAAAGTGGAGCAACATAGCAATTTCGTCATTGTCAATGATGGCGTACGAGATTTAGATGAACAAATAGAAAAACTGATTGATTCAATAAATAATAATTAAATACAATAATAAACATGGAGACTATATTGTCCATTTCCGGTAAGCCCGGACTTTATAAACTTGTTTCTCGTGGTAAGATGAACCTTATCGTGGAGACCGTTGATGCTACTCATCACCGCATGCCGGTGTTCGCTTCTGACCGTGTGACGAGCTTAGGCGACATCGCTATGTATACGGATGCTGACGATATTCCTTTGTGGAAGGTCCTTGCTAACGTTGGCGAGAAGGAAGGCTCCAAGAAGGCTGCGCTCAACTATAGGAAGTGCTCTTCCAAGGAGCTCCGCGACTATTTCGCAGAGGTGCTGCCCAACTATGACCGCGACCGCGTGCACGACAGCGATATCAAGAAGCTGCTGCAGTGGTACAACATCCTCGTGGAGAATGGTTACACCGACTTCAAGGATTTGCTTGCAGCACCGGAAGAGGAGAAATAATTCGACCTGTACAGTTGACAACATAGGTCCCCGAAGGGGGCCAACATGGTTAGCCCCATGCTAGGAGCGCAGCGACGCAGCATGGGGTTGTGATTGGCCCACTGGACCTGATTGCCGGCCTCGGAGAGGGCGAACATGGTTTAGACACCGGCTTTCTATAACTAGCATCTCGCCCATGTTCGCCCTCTTCGAGGCCGGATTGCAACGAAAACTCTCACACATAACCCCCCAGGTTTCGTCGCTGCGCTCCTTACCTGGGGCTAACCATGTGTCACCTCTTCGAGGTGCTTAGTGAATCCTTAATAATCCGTAAAAAAATAGGCGTGGTGCATGATTTGTGCCACGCTTTTTGTATCTTTGCACCAAATCGTTTTAAGCGTGAAAATAATAGAAGTGGTTGATGCCCTTGAACGTTTCGCGCCTTTGCCCCTGCAGGAAGACTATGATAATGCCGGCTTGCAAGTGGGACTGACAGAGGCCGAGGTATCAGGGGCATTATTGTGTCTGGACGTTACCGAGGCCGTGCTCGACGAAGCCATTGAAAAGGGCTGTAACCTTATCGTCAGCCATCATCCTTTGATTTTTCACAAGTTGGCTCATCTCACGGGCGACGATTTCGTGCAGCGTGTGGTGGTGAAAGCCATCAAGCACGATATCGCTATCGTCTCCATGCATACGAACATGGATGCGGCTATTGGCGGTGTCAACTATCGTATTGCATCAAAGATGGGGGCTAAGGTGACGGGTACGATCGGACGCTGCAAGGAGGTAAAGGGCGTCAACGGACAACCGGTTCATGGCAGCGATGGGGTAGTGGCGACTTTCGATGAGCCGATGGCTGCCGACGACTTTATGGTGCTGCTGAAGAAGACGTTTAACGTGGAGTGCGTCATGGCCAACGAGATGCTCCGCAGACCGATAAGCACCGTGGCTATCTGTGGAGGAGCAGGTGACTTCCTCCTTCCTGATGCCGTGAAAACTGGTGCCGATGCCTTCCTAACGGGTGAGATGCATTACCATCAGTATTTCGGCTGGGAGCAGATCATTCAGATTGCCGTCATCGGGCATTATCAGAGTGAACAGTTCACGAAAGAGGTCTTCCGGGATATCATCGAAGAAAACTGCCCGGGGGCGAGATGTGTATTGTCGGGCATCAATACCAACCCGATATTATACATTTGAGAATTAATAAATAATCGGAATCAATAATAATCAATATACACTATGGCAACAACAAAGAAAGATCCGTCAGAGATGACGGTGGAGGAGAAGCTGAAGTTGCTTTTCCAGTTACAGGTGACGCTGTCGGCCATCGACGAGAAGCGTGCATTGCGCGGTGAGCTGCCGCTTGAGGTTCAGGATCTCGAGGATGAGATTGCGGGCCTTAACACGCGTCTTCAGAAGATTAAGGACGAGATTGCTGACTACCAGAGTGCTGTGGCTCAGAAGCGCAATGAGATTGAGCAGTATCAGCAGAGCGTGGACCGCTACAAGCAGCAGCTTGACAGTGTCCGCAATAACCGCGAGTACGACAACCTCTCTAAGGAGATCGAGTTCCAGACACTTGAGATTGAGCTTGCCAACAAGAAGATCAAGGAAGCCAACGAGAAGATCTCTGAGCGTCAGGCTGACCTCGACAAGGCTCAGGCTACGATCACGGACCGTCAGGCTGACCTCGTATCGAAGCGTGCAGAGCTCGACGACATCATGCAGGAGACGCGCGATGCAGAGGCGGATCTGAAGGAGCGCGCCAAGGAGCTTGAGGCAAAGATTGAGCCGCGTCTGCTCCAGAGTTTCAAGCGAATCCGTAAGTCTGCCCGTAATGGTCTCGGTATCGTGTACGTGCAGCGTGATGCCTGCGGTGGCTGCTTCAACAAGATCCCGCCACAGCGCCAGCTCGATATCAAGCAACACAAGAAGATCATCGTCTGCGAATATTGCGGCCGTATTCTCATTGATCCGGAACTCGCAGGCGTCAAGGTTGATACGCCGGAAGAGACTAAACCGAAGCGCAAGCGCACGACAAGAAAGAAGAAGACAGAAGAAACTGCTGAAGAATAATCAATAATTTGATGGTATACGATAAAAGGTTGTCCTTGTAGGGCAACCTTTGTCGTATATTATTATAATAATTCTAATTCCCTAACTAACTCCTAACTCCTAACTCCTAACTCCTATCTCCTATCTCCTATCTCCTAACTCCTATCTCCTAACTCCTAACTAATTTCTCATCCCTCTTGCTTTCCAGATGGTCTCCTTGGCGGCGTTGATTTCCTGGAACTTCTTTTCGGCAGCTTTGCGCACATCCTCGCCCAAGGAAGCAACGCGATCGGGGTGGTTTTTCAACGCAAGCTTACGGTAGGCAGCTTTCAGTTCGTCATCAGTAGCCGAAGGAGAGACACCGAGCACTTTGTAGGCAGCATCGAGAGAGGTAGATGCGTCATTGAGGTTCAGCATGCTGTCGAGATCGGAAGCATCCATGCCTAACTCGGTCGCGCACTCTCGCAAAGCGTTGACCTCACCAGAGGAGACAACGCCATCGGCCTGTGCGATGAGCACGAGGAAGTGGAGCAGTTCTAAGCGCTGCTCGTAAGGCATATATTGGCGCAGTTGGCGGCAGGAACTCATAACGGCAGAACGGAACTCAGTCATACCAAGTTGTTTCTGCTGATCAAAGAGTTTGAGAAGGATTTGCTCGCCTTCGGATACCGCTGCCTCTCCGAAGTTGTTGCGGAGGAAAGCTCGTACGACATTCATCTCGGAGTGCATCACCTTGCCGTCGGCACGGATGATATAGGAGGCAAGTACGAGGAGGGAGAAGCGGAAAGTGTTGCGCTGCCCCTCATAAAACTGCTGCTGAGAGGTATAGGACTGTTGTGAGCCATATGATTGTGAGCCATAGGCTTGTTGCTGAGAACCATAGTTGTTGGTCTCATTATATTCGGCAGGCTCCGTACTCTTGTCAAAGAGCGAGCCTAACACGAAACCGGCAATAGCTCCTAAGGGGCCGCCTGCCATGAGGCCGAGAAAGCCTCCGATCCATTTTCCCAATGCCATAGTATGTATGTTTCTTCTTTTTCCTTGCAAAATTAGTAAAAAAGGATTAGCTTTCGATGTAAATTGCGGGATTTTCAGTAACTTTGCCGAAAATTATAATATAACGAAATAATTTCAACGGAATAAATTCAAAGATATTATGAGTATAGCATTGGCATTCATTCTTTTCATCGTTGTAGCTTGCATCCTCTGGGGTATTGGCGAGCTGCATTATAAAAATTTCAGCTATGTTGAGGATGTTCCTCATCATGCTGATCCCACAGCTCATCATGATGGTCCTTACGTGGAGAAGAACATCCGCGACATCATGAAAGAGAGCTCGACAAGAGGGTATAAAGCCATTTGATGGCCCTCTCCCCTCCCTCCCCCCATCCAGGGGGAGGGCAGATTACCACCGTAGGAATGACTTTGTGTCGTTGGTGACATTCTAGTTTTAGATATTTATACGCAATAGGGCGGACAAATAATTGTCCGCCCTATTGCGTATAAATGTTTTTTACTTTTATTGTTGGCTTATCGTTTCTTGAAGCATATCTACCCCTCCCCTGGATGGGGGAGGGGCGGGGGTAGGGCCATTTAGAACAATGTCAGCGAATACAGATAGATCACTGCTGCCGGGATGGCAATGAGGCTGGAGTCGAAACGATCCATCATGCCACCATGTCCGGGGAGGATATTGCCACTGTCTTTTACGCCTAACGTGCGCTTGAAGAGACTCTCTACAAGGTCGCCCCAGGTACCGAAGATCACTACTACTGCACCTAAACCTAACCATTCATAGATATTCAGCGTGTGCGGCGTGTCGCCCATGTTAGCCAAATATCCGATGACACCCGCGATGATAACAGCGAAGATGCCGCCGCCGATACTCCCTTCCCACGTCTTTCCCGGAGAGATGCGCGGGAAGAGCTTATGCTTGCCGAAGAGTGATCCGCAGCAGTAGGCTCCCGTGTCATTGGACCACAGCAGAATGAAGATAGAGAGTGGCAGCAGCATGTCGTAACCGCTGAAGTTGCCCTCTGCATCACGCTTGAAAGCAAGGATGTTGATGAGCGCCAAAGGCAGTGCAATGTACATCTGTCCGAGCATGGTGTAAGCCATATTCGTCACTGCATCTTTGTTCTTGGCGTAGAGCTCACTGATCATCAGATAGATGATTGTGAGCACGTAAGGTATCATTACTGCGAAGCCTCTCACTACATCCACACTCCACAGCGCTACAGCGATGAAGAAGTAGACGCCACCGACTGTAGAGATGAAGCGATTGACATTGACGTTGGCCACGCGGTCATTGACTAATCCCGTATATTCCCACAATGTCATAGCCGTGATGATGGAGAACAGCACCAACATCGCTGTGGCATTGAGGAAGCCTGCCACCATGATGGCGACAAAGAGTACGCCGGTGATGGTTCTTACGATAAGATTCTTCTGTTTGGGTGTCATAATTATTATACATTGGGTGCGGACGGCCACGAGGGCCGCCCCTGCAATCAGTCTTTATCTTTCTCGGCCTCCGCCTTCTCGTGCTCAGCCTGTGCTTGCTTCACTTCGTCGGGCATGTCCTCGAGCTTAGGAGCATCGGCTTCTTCTTTAGCTTTCTTCTCAGCTTCAATCTTGTCGTTCTCCTTGATGAGTTCCTCAGAGCGGCTTGTCCAAGGACGCTTGCCGAAGATCTTCTCCACATCCTCGCGGTAGATGACCTCTTTCTCGAAGAGGAGCTGAGCAAGGGCAGCATGACCATCCTTGTGCTCGGTGAGAATCTGCTTGGCGCGTGCGTACTGCTCGTTGACGATTTTCAGCACCTCGTCGTCGATGATTTTCGCTGTAGTCTCGCTGTACGGACGCTGGAACGAATACTCATCATTGTTATAATAGCAGATGTTAGGCAGACGGTCGCTCATACCTGTATAAGCCACCATACCGAAGGCAGCTTTCGTACTGCGCTCTAAGTCGTTCATGGCACCCGTAGAGATAGAGCCCACGAAGAGCTCCTCTGCTGCACGACCACCGAGAAGTGAGCAGATCTGGTCGAGTTCCTCTTCCTTCGTCGTGATGACACGCTCCTCCGGGATATACCAGGCAGCGCCGAGGGCCTGACCACGCGGCACAATGGTGACCTTAACCAATGGATTGGCATATTTGCAGAACCAGCTGATGGTAGCATGTCCGGCCTCATGAATAGCGATGGCACGCTTCTCATCGGCGGTCATCACCTTCGTCTTCTTCTCCAGTCCACCGACGATGCGGTCTACGGCATCGAGGAAGTCCTGCTTCTCTACTGCCTCCTTATTATGGCGTGCAGCAATCAGGGCAGCCTCATTGCAGACGTTGGCGATATCTGCGCCTGAGAAGCCCGGAGTCTGGCGTGCGAGGAAGTCGACGTCGATATCCTTGCCAAGCTTCAGTGGCTTGAGATGAACGAGGAAGATAGCCTTGCGCTCTGCAAGGTCGGGGAGGTCGACGTGGATCTGTCTATCGAATCGTCCGGCACGCAGCAGAGCCTTGTCGAGCATGTCAGCGCGGTTGGTAGCTGCAAGGACAATGACACCCGAGTTGGTACCGAAGCCATCCATCTCTGTGAGCAGGGCGTTAAGTGTGTTCTCGCGCTCGTCGTTGCCACCCATAGACGGGTTCTTCGAGCGTGCACGACCTACGGCATCGATCTCATCGATAAAGATGATACATGGAGCTTTCTGCTTGGCCTGAGCAAAGACATCACGCACACGGCTGGCACCAACACCGACGAACATCTCTACGAAGTCGGAACCTGACATAGAGAAGAAGGGTACACCGGCCTCGCCGGCTACGGCCTTGGCAAGCAGTGTCTTACCTGTTCCCGGAGGTCCGATGAGCAGGGCACCCTTAGGAATCTTACCACCGAGCTCAGTATATTTCTTTGGGTTCTTAAGGAAGTCAACGATCTCCTGCACTTCTTGCTTGGCACCTTCCTGTCCGGCTACATCCTTGAAGGTGATGCCCATCTCGTTTCCTTTCTCATAAAGCTTAGCTTTGCTCTTGCCGACACTGAAGATGCCGCCACCTCCTCCAAGGCCAGCACCGCCGCCCATACCGCGGCTGAGCATCCAAAAGAGGAAGAACATGAAGAAGAGGGGAGCGAGGTTGATGAGGATGCTCCAGATATCGGAGCCGCGCTCATTGTCATAGCTGTAGCCCGCAAACTTATGCTTCTGCTGTTGTGAGTCGAGGAACTTCTCAAGCTCATCCACGGAACCGAACTGTACACTTACCCAAGGACTTGTGCCGACTTGCTGGGCAGACATATTGAAGACCGTGCGGATATATTGTGGCTTGACGAACATCTTAAGCGTGTTGTCGCTCTTATTGATGACAATGCGCTGGGCATAGCCTTTCTCAACGTAGGTCTTAAAGTCGCTGTAGCTCGCTTCCTGGCTGGAACCTCCTTTGACGATGGAGTTCCCGCCGCCGGAGAAGAGCATGATAGCCAGCACTACGGCCACGATGATATAGAGCCAGTTCATGTTGAACCGCGGCATCTTGGGCTGTTGCTGGTTGTTGGGGTTGAGTTGCCTATTATTCATTATTTCAATATTTCATTATTACATTGTTTCAATGTTTCATTGTTTCAACGTTTCAATTTTCTTGATGTCGGCATCTTCCCAGAGATGCTCAAGGTCGTAGAAAGCACGCGGCTCGGGGAGGAAGATATGAACCATGATGTCGACAAAGTCTATTGCTACCCATTGATCTGTGCCGAGGCCGTTGACGCCTACAGGTTTCTCTCCTGCCTCGTCGCGGCATTTGTCTCCTACCGATTGGGCAATGGCCTCTACTTGTGCGGGGGATCCGCCTTGGCAGATGACGAAATAGTTGGCTATAGCGCCATCTATATGCCTAAGGTCCACGACGCGGATGTCTTCACCTTTTTTGTCCTCAATAGCGTCTACGATAATCTTAAGCAGCGCTTCTGTTGATGTTGATTTCATTCAGATATTTGTCAGTGTAAGTATGTTTTTTATATATAATGTATTTGTTCCGACAAAGTTAGTGCTAATCGTAGAAAACACAAAATATATTAATCATATTTTGTAAATTTGTTGGGGGGCTGCCATGACGTTGAAAAACTTTTTTTGAAAAAAGTTGGAGAAATATTTGGTGGGTACAAAAAAAGTGCGTACCTTTGCACTCGCAATTCAGAAATAAGGGTTGCAGACAAATTGGGGTATGGTGTAATGGTAACACTACAGATTCTGGTCCTGTCATTCTTGGTTCGAGTCCGAGTACCCCAACAAGGAAGAAGTCAAGCACAAGATGCTTGACTTTTTTCGTTTCAGTACTTTCGGTGGTGGACGGCAAAAGGGACCGGCCCTGCCAACGTAAACATATTCTTATGCGTAGATTTCTTTTTATAGCTTTTCTCTTCTTGCTTCCTTTGATAGCTTTTTCCAAGGCTCCTACGGATGGATTCTCGGTTTCTGAGATTCCTGATGCTGTCTTCCATCGCATGGATGGCAAGAGCTACCCTAAAGGCTGCCCGATTAAACGGTCAGACCTGAGATACCTTCGGCTGATGTATGTGGACGGGAAAGGGAAGGTAAAGCACGGCGAGATGGTGTGCAACAAGGCTATTGCCAAGGATGTGTTAGAGATCTTTGAGGAACTCTATAAACATAAGTATCCTATCGAGCGTATCCAGCTCATCGATGATTTCGACGCCAATGACGAGCGGTCGATGCGAGCTAACAACAGCAGCTCTTTCTGCTATCGTGTGGTGAAAGGCAGCAAGAAACTCTCGGCGCATGCCCGGGGAATGGCGGTAGACATTAATACGCTCTACAATCCTTGTGTGAGGCGCTATCGTTCGGGGAAGGTCGCTATACAGCCTTCAAACGCTCAAAAATACACGAATCGCAAGGCTTCTTTCCCTTACAAGATAGAGCGGGGAGATCTCGCCTGGCGGTTGTTCACGAGTCATGGCTTCAAATGGGGTGGGGCATGGAGAAGTGTGAAAGACTATCAGCACTTTGAGAAATGAATTACTGGATAAGAGCATATAACCATCAGCGATTCCGCGTCGCTGATTTCATCCGCGACTATGGGTTTATCGACTGGGGTATGCGCAACCGATTCGAGGTAGGAGACATTGTGTTCCTCTATGCTACGGCGCCAGAGAGTCGTATCACGTTCATGATGGAGGTAACGAAAGTAGGGATGACTTGCGAGGATATTGCCAAGGATGATGCTTATTATCTCTCGCAACAATATTATGATGAATGGCTGGCACATAAACACGATCATCTCTATGTACGCTATACTTTTCTGAAAGAATTGAAAACACCCATGCTCTCTCTTGAAATGTTGAGGGAGCATGGGCTAACTGGTGCTCCACGGTCTCCAAGGAAGTTGTGGCCGGAGACTGTAGAATACGTATTAGAAAACGTGTAGTCTTATTTTATTGAGAGGAGGGCCCGGCACCTCGGAGAGGTGCTACATGGTTAGCCCCGGGTAAGGAGCGCAGCGACGCAACCTGGGGTTTAGGATTGGTCACCTCCCTTTGCAATCCGGCCTCGAAGAGGGCGAACCTAAGAGAGTGTGTATATTAACCAGCACCCCGACCATGTTCGCCCTCTCCGAGGCCGACAATTCAATTATTAGATACGATTCAACCCCCAGGTTGCGTCGCTGCGCTCCTTACCTGGGGCTAACCATGTGCAACCTCTTCGAGGTTGTTCTCCATAAATGAACTCGAAAAGCAGAAGAGTCGTCTTATTTTCTTTCTTTGTTCTGCTGGTCGATAGCCTTGATCTTCTCGCGGACCATCTGAGCATCGTCCTTGAGCTTCTGCACCTTTCGGTTCATCTCATCGACGAGGCTGTTGCCTTTCTTACTGGAGATATTGAGGAAGCCGAGGTTGTTCTCGTAGGTCGTGATCTCCTGTTTGAGCTGATCGTAGCGATGCACGAGGCGAGCGCGCTCACTGTCAATAGCATCCTCACCCTTCTTCGCCATGCCACGGAGGTTGTTCTTGAAGTTGTCGAGATGGCGCTTGGCAGCTGAGATATGAAGATTCTCATAGATCTTATCCATCACGTCGTGGTACTCCTTGTACACCTTATCCTTCTCGCGGAAAGGTACGTGACCGACAGCATTATACTTGTCAGCGAGCTCCTGCACTTTGTCGCGTGCATCCTCACCTGCATCAGCGGCAATCTTCTTCAGCTCCTCGATGATATCGCGCTTCTTCTGCAGATTCTCTTTCTCCTCAGCGTGGGTGCCGGCATGAGCAGCATTGCGCGCATCAAAGAACTTATTGCAGGCCGTGAGGAAGTCATTCCACAACTGATCACTGATCTTACGGGGTACGGTGCCAATCGTCTTCCACTCCTTCTGAAGTTGGATGAGCTTATCGGAAGTAGCCTTCCAATCGGTTGAGTCGGAGAGTTCCTGCGCCTTGGCAATGAGAGCCTTCTTCTTCTCAGCATTCTCGTTGAGACGGGTCCTCACCTCCTTGAAGTATTCAGCCTTACGACCGAAAAAATCGTCGCAGGTCTTGCGGAAACGCTGGAAGATCTCCTCGTTGCTCTTCTTGGGAGCAAAGCCGATGGTCTTCCACTCCTGCTGGATAGCGATGATCTCTTTTGAGTGCTTCTCCCAGTCGGCAGCGTTCTTGTTCTCTTCCTTGGCGATAGCCTCAGTCTTCTCGCAGAGAGCTGTTTTCTTCGTGAGGTTCTCCTCCTCCTGGGCGCGTAGTTTCTCGAAATGCTCCTGATGTTTCTTGTTGATAACGGTGCTCGCATTCTTGAAGCGGGTCCAGATCTCTTCGCGGAGATCCTTGGCCACAGGACCGATCTCACGATACTGCTCGTGCAAATCCTGCAACTGATGGAAAGCACTCACGACATCGGGCTCGTCAGCGAGCTTCTCAGCTTCCTCGCAGAGCTTTGTCTTTGCCTCAAGGTTCTTCTTGAAGTCGTATTCGCGAGCCTCGCGGTTGAGGTTGAGCAAGTCGTAGAACTGCTCGACATAAAGCTGATAGTTGCGCCATGTCTCACTCGATTTTTCGGGAGGCACGGGGCCGATCTCTTTCCACTCCTGCTGGAGCGCCTTGAAGTCGTTGTATGATTTGTTGGCCTCGTCGGGCGACGTAGCCATGTTCTTTATCTTCTCGATGATCTCCTCTCTGTGCTTGAGGTTCTCTTCCCGCTCCTGCTGTGCTTTCTCGAAAGCCTTGGCACGCTTCTCCTTGATGAGCTGCATGTTGGCTTTGAAAGTCTCCTCGTCGTCGTCAGGCATGATCTGGTATTTCTCGGGATCGCCACCGGCTTCGAGATATTCTTTCTGCTTCTGGTCACGCTCAGCGATGTGGAAACGGTAGAAGGCAGCCTTAAGGTGGTCTACCTCATCCTTGTCGGGAGTCTCATCGCCTTCTGCGATTTCTTTCACGCGGTCGAGCACTTCCTTCTTGGAGGCATAGACCTTCTTGGCAGGTTCAGAAGCCTCAGAAGCCTCAGAAGCCTCAGTAGCTGCAGGTTCAGAAGACTCTGCTGTAGTAGGTTCTTCGCTTGTAGCCTCTTTCTGAGCGTCCTCAGCACTGTTGTCTGTTACGGGAGCAGCAGGTGCAGCCTTCTGCTCTTCCTCAATTCCCTGTGTGGGATTGTTTTCTTGAGAGTCCATCATTTCACTCTATTTAAGTTTATGATTCGAAGTTCCATGGCCATGCTGTTGCATATCAGCAAACGCCTCAGACGGGCATGGCTTCCAATTACTTATATTTTTAATTAGTTATAATATAATGTGCAAACTTAGATAAAAAAACTTATACTGCCAACAAAAAGACAGTTTTTTTGTTCGTATACTGCAATATTTTCGTTTTATGTGGCTTAAAGAAGCCGTTTATGACGCAACAGAGCCCAACAAACGAGACTGACACTGAACGAGATGGCTAAGGTTATTGGGAAGCCCCAGTTGTTATGCTCCAGTCCATTGATCACGTTCATGCCATACAGAGAGGCGATGAAGGTACCCGACTGCATGATGATCGTCACCGAGGTCAGTGTACGCATCGTGTTGTTCGTATTGTTGTTGATGATGCTTGAATAGGTATCCATTGTCGACTCTAAGATGTCCGAATAGATACTTGTTGTCTCCCGGGCCTGCGTCATCTCGATGTTGACGTCTTCAATGAGGTCGGCATCAAGCTCGTCGACCTGCAGCTTAAACTTCAACTTCTGCAGCAAGTTCTCGTTGCCACGGATAGAGGTAATGAAGTAAGTGAGTGAGTCCTGAAGGCGGCTGAGTCCGATAAGGCTCTCATTATTGATCTCCTGGTCAAGGTTGTGCTTGGCTTTCTCAATGAGTGCATTGATCTGCTTCAACCGTTTCAGATACCAAACGGCCGAAGAGAGGAAGAGACGGAAGGTCATATCCACATAATCGGTGAATCCCACGCCGCGCTTCTGCTGATAGCTGACGAAGTCGAGCATCATATTGGTCTCGTAGAAGCATACGGTGATCGTTACATCGCGCTTATGGATGATACCAAGCGGCACTGTAGTATAAGGTGTACGCGACCTTATCTCCTTGACATAAGGGATACGGAGGATGATGAGCGTCCAACCGTCATCATACTCGTAACGGGCGCGCTCATCAGTATCGCTGATGTCGCTTAAAAAATAATCGGGGATGTGAAATTTCTCTTCCAGTTCACGCTGATCCTCGTCTGTGGGACATGTGACCTGAATCCAGCAGTTAGGTGCCCACTCGTTGATGACGTGGAGCTCCTTCTCAATGTTCCAGTATGTTTTCATAACAGCTAATCTCCTATCGTTACATGAGAAAACAATCATGTGTGGGGATTAGCCTCTTGGCTTATCCTCACGCTACCAATTGTTACTGTCCGCGTGATAATCGTCCATAGATGTTTAATGAATTATTGTTTTGCGACTGCAAAAGTATAGAAAAAAAACGGAGTGGCAAACGTTTCCTCCGTTTTTTTACACAATTATTTCGTTTTTCGTCTTGTCTTCTATCGCGCCACGGCCGAGTCGGAAATGCGCCACGGCCGAGGCGGAAACGCGTCACGGCCGAGGCGGAATCGCGCCACGTATGAGGCGCGATGAAATTCTACTTTTCTGGGATCTGCTCCAATGCTGCAGTGAGTAGTTTCCAGAACGGTTCGGCGGTGTCAATCTTGAAGCGTTCGCTCGTGGTATGGGGCGAGAGGAGGGTAGGACCGAGGCTTACCACATCCATGCCCGGATACTTGCTGAGGATGACGGAGCACTCCAGTCCGGCGTGATCAGCCTGTACCGTAGCCTCCTGGCCTGTCTGCTCCTTATAGATCTTCTTCAGCAGGTTGAGGATCTCACTGTCGGGATTCGGGTCCCAGCCACCATAGCTTCCGCTGAGCTCTGTCTTCATGCCAGCCATGGAGAAGCAGCTCTCAAGCATTGTGGCGACATACTCCTTCATGTCCTCACGGCTCGAGCGTGCGAGAATCTTGATAGCGGCCTTACCGGCTTCGATGTCGATGATAGCGAGGTTGGAAGATGTCTCCACGACTTCGGGATAAGAAGGAATCATGCGGATGACACCGTTGTGGCAAGCGAAGATAGCGTCGATGAGGTTGTCTTGGATTTCCACGGGAACAAGCTCTGCAGGCTTGTCCACCTCCTCAGTGAAGAATTCAACGTCTTTCTCAATGCCACGGAACTCATCCTCGATGGCGATACGTTGCTCCTCGACGAGACTCTTCAGCGTCTCTACCTCTTCCTTCGGCAGAGCCAGCACGACCTCAGCCTTGAAGGGGATAGCATTGCGCATGTTGCCGCCATGCCAGGAAGCAAGGCGTGCATCTGTCTCTGCTACAGCCTTGCGCACGAGACGTACCATCTCCTTGTTGGCATTGGCGCGGCCCTCGTTGATCTCCAGTCCTGAGTGACCACCGCGCAGACCCTTCAGCGTCACCTTCACAGCAGCCTCCTGGTCGTTGTCCACGGGCTTGTACTCGAGCGTTGAAGTGATATCAATGCCACCGGCTGAACCGATAACGAACTTGCCCCAGAGCTCAGAGTCGAGGTTCATGAGAATATCGCTGTGCAGCTCGCCTTCGGGAAGCTCATTGGCACCGTACATACCCGTCTCCTCGTCACGTGTGATCAGTGCTTCTACCGGGCCATGCTTGAGGTTTTTGTCTTCCATGATGCCCATGATAGCAGCTACACCCATGCCATCGTCGGAGCCGAGGGTCGTGCCTTTGGCATGCACCCATCCGTCTTCGATGTAAGTCTCGATGGGGTCAGTCTCGAAGTTATGCGTAGAGTCAGGCGCTTTCTGCGGCACCATGTCCATGTGGGCCTGCAGCAGCACGGTCTTGCGGTTCTCATAGCCCGGGGTAGCGGGCTTGCGCATCACGATGTTGCCTGCGGGGTCTTTGAAAGCCTCGACACCGACGCGCTTGGCAAAGTCGAGCAGGAACTGCTGCACCTTCTCTACATGTCCGCTTGGACGGGGAATCTGTGTGAGATCATCGAAGTTCTGCCAGATGGCAGCGGGTTGAAGATTGCGGATTTCACTCATAGTCTTTGGTTATTAATAATTTATATTCTGTGTAATATCAGTTGTCTTATGGATTATTCCTCAGGAGGCGTCAGCTACTTGTCGTTTCTTCGTCAGTGTCAGGGCTATCCATCCGTAGATGCCGAGAAGCAGGACAAGTAGCGTCTGAACAGTGTGCACGATAAGCACGAAGTAGAGCGCACTGTTGGCTGCCACGCCATAGAGGATGAGCATCGTCTTCACGGCAAAGTGCCAGGGACCGGCGCCGTTGGGCGTAGGTACGATGACAGCGATGGAACCGACGATGAAAGTCACCATGGCGCAGGCTGCTCCTAAATGGGAGGTTGCCTCGAAGCAGAAGAACGTCAGATAATAGTGCAGGAAATAGCACGCCCAGATGCCGATGCTGAAGAAGATGAAGAGGGGCACATTGCGCACATTCTTCACGGAGATGATGCCGGACCACAGTCCGATGAATGTCTCCTTCACCTTATTATATATAGAGAGCTTTCTCAGAATGAACCAGATAAGGCCCACGGCTGCCAAGCCGCAGATGATCGTCACCCACCATCCGGCGGTTGTGAACTGTCCTAAGAGCTCATCAATACGCGTGCCTGTGCGCGAGAAAAAGCGATGGAAGACGGGTAACTGCCACAGGAAGGTGAAGAGCGTGAGGGCAAGGATGAGCACGGTGTCGATAGCGCGCTCCGTAACCACGGTACCGAGCGATTTCGGGAACGACACACCGTCCCAGCGCCGCAGTACGCCACAGCGAGCAAATTCTCCGATACGGGGAATGAGCAGACTTGAGGCATAAGAGACGAAGATGCTGTTCACTGCCACGCTCTGTCGCGGTTTCTCACCGAGGGGTTCTAAAGTCTGTCTCCAGCGCCATCCGCGGAACACCTGAGCGAAGATACCGAAAGGGAAAGAGAGAATCATCCACGTCCAGTCCATCTGGTGAAGCATTACACCTTCAATACTGCGGATGTTGAAGCCACGGTACATCCAATAAAGGATTGCACCGCCCAATAGCAAGGACATTGCTACCTGCAACAACGTGTTTATCTTCTTCTTCATTTCCATTTCAATACGCAAAATTATAAAAAATAAATGAGATACCTTCTCCATGCAATGACTTTTTGATTCCTTTGCACTTGTGAAACAATATACTTTTTAATAAAGCGTTAGTTTGATATAATGATTAAGATAGATATTTCGTCGAAGATCTTGCATTTCAAGCAACCTGCAGGAACTTCGCGTGGTGTGTACACTACACATCGCTCTTATTATGTGACGCTTGAGAAAGAAGGGGTCAAGGGAGTGGGCGAATGCTCCATCCTGCCTGATCTCAGTTGTGATGCCATGCCGTGGCCACGCTATGAGGCCGTGCTGCGCAAGACGTGCGAGCTTGTGGAGCAAATGGGTGGAATCCCTTATGAGATGCTGCGCCCTTACCCTTCTATCCTCTTTGGCCTGGAGACGGCTTTCGCACAGGTGGATGCACATGGTTCTACGGCTTTGTCGGAGACGCCCTTCTCGCGCGGTGAGGAAGGTATTCCTATCAATGGACTCGTGTGGATGGGCTCTTTCGAAGAAATGTATGCTCGGTTGGAAGAAAAACTGCAGCAGGGCTTTCATTGCGTGAAACTGAAGATTGGCGCCATAGACTTCTCACGTGAGCTCGAGCTTGTTCGGCATATCCGCAAGCATTTCTCGAAAGAGCAGATAGAATTGCGAGTGGATGCCAATGGTGGATTCACGCCTGAGAATGCCATGCAGCGCCTGAGAGATCTCGCAAAGTATGATATCCACTCCATAGAGCAGCCTGTCAAGCAGCATCAGTGGAGAGAGATGGCGTTCCTCTGTAAGGAGTCGCCGTTGCCTATTGCGCTCGACGAGGAACTCATTGGCGTGAATCAGCCTGAACAGAAGGCGCGGTTGCTCGACACCATTCATCCGGCTTATATTGTGCTTAAACCGAGTCTTCATGGTGGAATGATGGGGTGCAGAGAATGGATAAGGCTGGCACGCGAGCGTGGCATAGGGTCGTGGATCACTTCGGCCCTGGAGAGCAATGTAGGGCTCAATGCTATCGCTCATTTCTGTGCAGAGGTCTATGGACCGCATATCACGATGCCGCAGGGTCTGGGCACAGGACTGCTTTATATGGATAATATCGACCGGCCGTTGGAGATTATTGGGGATAAGCTATGGTACTTGAAGAATTCTTAGACGAATGGCACAATGACAACCCCACGGTGCTTGTGCATACGAGTGGTTCTACGGGCAAGCCGAAACCGATGTGGGTGGAGAAGCAGAAGATGCTTAACTCGGCGCGTATCACTTGTGATTTCCTTGGATTAAAGCCTGGAGACTCAGCACTGCTCTGCATGCCCCTCGATTATATCGCGGGAAAGATGGTTGTTGTAAGGGCGATAGAACGAAAGCTAAAGCTCGTAAATATAGCGCCTTGCGGTCATCCTATGGCGAACGCTGAGCCCACGACGTTTGCTGCTATGGTACCTCTGCAGGTGTACAACTCCTTGCAGGTGCCGGAAGAAAAACAAAAACTGATGGCAATCCGACATCTAATCATCGGAGGTGGGGCTATTGATGAGGAGATGGCTGATGCTTTGCGCGCCTTCCCTAATAATGTGTGGAGCACCTATGGCATGACGGAGACGCTCTCTCATATTGCGCTGCGCCGGCTCAATGGCGAGGAAGCAAGCGAGTGGTATACGCCCTTTGATACGGTAGAGGTCTCGCAGGATGAAGATGGCTGTCTCGTGATCAATGCGCCGCTCGTTCATGATGGGGTATTGAAGACAAATGACCGGGTGGAGATGCGCAAGGATAAGACAACTGGAAGACAACAGTTTAGAATTGTTGGTCGTAAAGATAATATCATAGATTCGGGAGGAATCAAGATACAGATTGAAGAGGTAGAACGACTGCTAAAACCGCATCTCAGTGTGCCTTTTATGATCACGAAAACACCCAATAAAAAGTTCGGTGAAGTGGTCGTGTTGTTGTGTGGAAAACCTTTCGATGGAGTGTCATCTTCCTCTTCTGATTCAATGCTTTCAGAAGAAGAATTGCGCAACATTTGCACGAAAGTATTGCCTCCTTATTGGGCCCCGAAGAAATATGTATTTGTAGATAAGCTGCCGATGACGGAGACGGGAAAGCCGGCAAGAGCGGAGGCGGAGAAACTTGTGCGTGATCTATGATGCTTGCTCTGAATGGTATAACCGTAGGGCGGCCCTTGTGGCCGCCCTAATATCTATTTCCCTAAGAACTTGTCTACTGCCTCAATGATGATATCGTTGAGCGTGATGCGGTTGAGCTGGGAGTCGTTCATCGCTTTATACTGGAGCATGCGGGCATAGAGCGACTGTGGCATACGGCATCCGACACTCTTGATGGGCTCTCCTGCATATTTTGCATTGCGGTCCGGGACCTCATGGCGTTGGGCCGCATTTAGTTTGGGTGCCTCCTCAACCGTTTTTCTCGATCTCGAGCGAGTGGTTGTGGCTCTCGGATGTCGTGGAGCTGTTTGCTGTCTTGGTTCGGGCTGAACTTCTACCTGTGGCTGCTCTTGAGGTTGTTCCTGCGGCTGCTCTTGAACGGAAGCCTGTACTTGCGGTTCAATGTTTGCTTGTGCGTTTGCGTGCAATGGTGCACTATTGCTTTGTTCTATAACTTTCTCTGTATCAGACGAATTATCTACGTTCTCTTTGCCGGCTTGTAGCATCTTTGCGAGCTGGCTCTGTAGACTATTGGTGTTTCTCTTGATCTTCATAATCTTTTTTATTGTTGCTTTGCAGGGGCGGCCCTGGTGGCCGTCCGCAAAGTAGTTGGTGTTTATTCTTCTCCGAAAATGGTTTCTGCCACCTTCATGTAATCCTCAGCTGCGCGACAGGTGGGTGCGTAGTTGATGACATCTGTCATGCGAGTCTGTGCTTCTGCCACCTTCACGGAACGGTGGATGGGGGTAGGGATGAGCGAGTCCTCAAAGTTGTTTTCCAGAAAGTCCTGAAGCTCATTGGTGATGACGAGCTGACTGTTGACCATTGTTGGGAGAAGCAACATGTTCTCGAGGTTAGGGTTAAGTTCCTTCTTGATCTGCTTGGCTTGCTCGAGAATACTTCCCACACCGGTCACACTCAGACCTTCCATCTGGATGGGTACGAGGAGCGTGGTTGCCATTGCCATGGCGTTACAGGTGCTCTGAGAAAGCGAAGGCGGACAGTCGATGAGCATGTAGTCGAAGTCCTCGAAGACATTCCCAGTAGCTTCTTTCTCATCGATGGCTCCGTTGGTCATGTTGAAATAGCCTTGCATGACACACTTGGCGAGAACAAGGCGGGGAATGTTCTGACCGAAGAGCGATACATCTATGTTCTGCATCTCTGCTGAACCCGGAACATAATAGATACCAGATGGTGATGTGTAGACGGGTATCTTGGCCACCTTTGTCATGGCGTCGTAGATGGTCATGCGTGCATACTCCGGCAGTGTCTTTCGGAGGTCGTTCCATCCTAAGAGAAAGGATAGGTTACACTGTGGGTCGAGATCCATCACAATCACGCGCTTCTGCGGGTGCATCTTATGAAGACATGCTGCAAGTGTCTGTACAGTTGTCGTCTTACCTACGCCTCCCTTGAAGTTTGTTACGGAGAGGACGTCGTTCAACTGATGCTTCATTGTCTTTTCTTCCATTGTTTTATTGTCTTATTGTATTATTGCCTTTTTGAATTATTGCTTTGTTGTATCTTTGTCCTTTTGTGCTATTGCGTGCAATTATACTCTTGTTGTTGTGTACAATCGTGCGCTTAATATTGTTCTTTTGCGTGCAATTAATATTGCTTTATTGCGTGCAATGGAACTTGTTTTATTGCGTGCAATAAAGTTTGTTTAATTGTGCGCAACCGTTCATTTGCTGTTGTTTCGTTGTGTGCAATATCCTTTGTTCTGTTGCGTGCAATTTTAATTGAATAGTTGTATTGTTGTGTCGTTGTGTAATTGCGTGCAATCTATCAATCGGTCATTTGCTTTTGCAAAGATACGAAATAATTGTTAGGCCCAAAAATAAAACGGAAGGAAAGTTCTGTAGCGACAGAATAAAGACTTAATATTGTCAAAGTTCTTCGTATTTTGGCATATGATCTAAGAATAAATATTTTTTATCGGCTGTATCAAACTTGCAGCAATAATGGTTGAGGCCGTTGGAGACTACAAGATACTGGGCATGCAACTGGAGGTTGTATGCCATAATCTGATCGAAGACGCGCTGCGTGATTTGGATGTGGGGCGCCTTGAACTCAATGATCATCCGCGGCTTGAGCATCCGGTCGTAGAGCACGCTGTCGGCTCTGAGATCCTTAGTGCCGATGCGGAGCGGGACCTCGTTGGCGAGTAGAGCAGTGGGGTAGCCGAGTGAAGACGTGAGCCAGTGGATGAAGTGCTGGCGCACCCATTCCTCCGGTGTCAGGGCTACCCAACGGCGGCGCAGCGGGTCGAGGACCTGGTAATGGCCTTCAGTGCCCCGCAATTTTATGTCGTATGATGGAAGGTTTAGTCGAATCATTTTATTAACTTTGCAAAGATAATAAATAAATTGAAGAGTTTAAGCCAATGGCAGAGAAAAAAGCGGTGCCTACGTTTGATGGCATCATGCATGACCTTAAAAACGGCGACTTTGCACCTATATATATATTGATGGGTGACGAGTCTTACTATATAGATCGGATCAGCAATTATATTCAGAATAATGTGTTGCCTGTAGATCAGCAGGCATTCGATCAGACTGTCGTCTTTGGAGCCGATGTCTCAGCTTCGCAGATTGCCGACCTTGCCATGCAGTTTCCGATGATGGCGCCACGGCGCGTCATTATTGTGAAGGAAGCTCAGGGCCTGCGCTCTCTCGACAAGCTCGAGCACTATGCGCAGAAACCGCAGCCGAAAACGTTGCTCGTCATCTGTTATAAGAACGGGACGATCAATCGTCGCTCAAAGTTCGTCTCGGCTGTAGAAAAGAATGGAGTGGTGTTCGAGAGTAAGAAGTTGCGCGATTGGCAACTTCCCGGGCATATCCGCTCTTACCTCCAGTCGAAGAAAGTGGGCATTGATGACAAGAGTGCATCGATGATTGCTGAGAACGTGGGCGCTGATCTCAACCGTCTCTACTCCGAGCTCGACAAGCTCATCATCTCGCTCCCGGAAAATGACAGACGGGTGACTCCTGAAATGGTGGAGAAGAATATTGGAGTGAGCAAGGACTTCAACTCGTTCGAGCTTCGCGATGCCATTGTCAACCGCAATGTTTTGAAGGCAAATAGAATTATCAAATACTTTGACAATAACCCCAAAGCAGGTTCTCTCTATAGTTTCTTGCCGCTGCTCTTCTCCTACTTCCAGAATCTGATGCTCGCCTACTATGCACCCAACCGTACTGATCAGAATGCGTTGGCAAGCTATCTCGATCTGAAGAGTGTGTGGGGTGTGAAAGACTACCTCACAGGACTGCGAAATTACACTGGAAAAAAGACTCTCCAGATTCTGCAGAAATTGAGAGAGATTGACGCAAAAAGTAAAGGTTTGGATAACCCTTCAACCTCTTCCGGTGACCTGATGAAGGAGTTGATCTTCTTCATCCTGCACTGAAAAGAGGCCGTTTTTCATCGTTTTCCTGCCATTTTCTTGCCTATTTTCATCTCTTTTGAGCGTCCTCGTGGACGCTTTTTTTATGCCTAAATCCATGAAAATAGGGTAGTTATCGTTATAAACCTCCTCTGAGAATCGCTTCTTTTCAGCCTTTCGCCCACTTGTTCGGAAAGAATGGCGTGGCGGAAAAATCCGCAACAATCGACTAATCGAAATTTAGTTTTAAGTTCTGTTATAATTAATATTCCTAAACTTTAGAAAGCTAAATAAGTTTAGATCTAAATTATATTTTACAAAGTTGAACTAAATTAGAAAACTAAATGATTGACATTAATAACACAGTATACCAATTCTAAATCTAAATATTGTAGTTTATAAATCTCAACTTATAAATATACATTGATATTCTTAGAATATATATACCTAATAATCACTATGTTATCTAATTATTTAGATTTTAGATGTACTAAAATAGAGGAATAGGTTACTACAGTTCTTGCATAAGGAGCAGTAAGGCGTATTTTGTAGATATATTATCTAAATAAGACCCAAATAATTAGTAAATTTCTCTATAACAATACTTTATATCTAATTTTGATCAAATATTTGTGTTTCTAAATCTAAACGGCGAATGGTTGATTTATGACTATAAACTATAACAATTCAAATTTATAAAACGATATTTGCTAATCCAAATTAGTTGTTTATAAATTTGGAAGAGTCAGAGATTTAGTTTAACTTTGCAAATAGTTTAGCAACAAGCCTACAGGCAATAAAAAAGACTGAAATCATGGACAACGACGGTTTGAAAGATAGAATCAAGGAGATCATGGACAACAAGCACATGATCAATATTGTGTTTGCCAACGAGACAGGAATCAATCCTGGTACCCTCAGTTTGCTTCTCAGGGGAAAGACGCAACCGACCTTGAAGCATTATGAGGCTATCCATAATCGTTTTCCCGATATTTCTATGGAGTGGCTTTTTGATGGTACCGGACCGATGTACAAGAATCCATCGGCTGAGGCATCAGCTGCTGACGGTGCTGTAGCTCCTTCTGGATCGATAGTTGGAAGCAATGATTCAGGAATTGCAATGTCTTCAGCAAATGGGTTAGGTTCTGTTTCTACCGATGGAAAGACAGCGCAGGCCTCTCCTTCCCTTTTCGATAATTCTCGAATACAAGGAGGGCAAGTGCCTCGTCAAGGAGAAAAAGATATTATCAAAATAGTTGACACCCATCCTCGAAAGATTACAGAGATTCGAGTCTTCTATGATGACCAGACCTGGGAGTCGTTCGTACCCAAGAACAAGTAAGATAAACAGTTCCGATGACTATATCGGATAGATCTGATTAAATAAGTCGCATAGATTTTTGGCTCGTTGCGATATTTAAATTATCTTTGTGGTTGGAAAGTCTAATAGAAACGGCTCTTGTTTTCAAGGGCTGTTTTTAAGGAATACAATCATGAAGAAATACTGTTTAGATTTGAAAGTATCCTCGGCCGAGCATCTCACTGATCATCATGTTCTGTTGAAGTTGACCAGTGACGAAGCTTTGCCTGAGATGTGTCCGGGACAGTTTGTAGAGGTGCGTATCGATCATTCGTCTTCTACATTCCTCCGTCGTCCTATCTCCATTAACCTTGTTGATCTGAAGCATAATGAGCTATGGCTTCTTGTGGCTGCTGTCGGAGATGGCACGCGTGAGCTCTATCAGTTGAAGAGCGGCGATACAGTTAACTGTCTTCTGCCCCTTGGCAATGGCTTTACATTGCCTTCTAAGGATCATTATAAAGGTGCTAAGAAGGTGCTGCTCGTCGGTGGAGGTGTTGGTGTTGCTCCCTTGCTTTGGCAGGGCCTGACATTGAAAAAGGCAGGTCTTGAGCCTACATTTCTATTGGGAGCGCGCTCTTCAACGGATCTTTTGGAGTTGGACCTCTTTAAGAAGGTGGGCCCCGTGTATATCACAACTGAGGATGATTCTGTAGGAGAGAAGGGATTTGTGACCAACCATACGATTCTTCAGCGTGAACAGTTTGATCTCATTCAGACCTGTGGCCCTAAGCCTATGATGAAAGCCGTGGCTTCCTATGCTCGCGATAATCAGATACCCTGTGAGGCATCGCTTGAGAATATGATGGCCTGTGGTCTTGGGGCTTGTCTCTGCTGCGTGGAGAAGACCACAGAAGGCAACCTCAGAGTCTGCCAGGATGGCCCCGTATTCAATATTAGCAAACTCCTTTGGTAGAACATTAATGTAGGATCCAAAGTAGCGTGTTAGCAGCATGCTCACGTATGGTTTCTTGTATTCATATTGTAAAGAATATTGATTGATTATGGTTGACTTAAGTGTAAAAATAAAAAATCTTTCCCTTCGTAACCCTGTTTTGACGGCGAGTGGCACGTTTGGCTACGGTTTGGAGTTTCAGGACTTAGTACCCTTGGAGGAGTTAGGAGGTATCATCGTCAAAGGGACAACGCTTGAAAAGCGCGAAGGAAACGACTATCCGCGCATGGCAGAGACCGCTTCCGGCATGCTCAATTGTGTGGGTTTGCAGAACAAAGGAGTGGACTATTTCTGCCAGAACATCTATCCTAAGATTAAGGATATCGACACCAATTTCATCGTGAATGTGAGTGGAAACTCACCCGAAAACTATGCTGAATGTGCGGCAAGAATTGGTGCATTAGAGATGATTCCAGCTATCGAATTGAACATTTCTTGCCCTAATGTGAAGCACGGCGGCATGGCTTTTGGTGTGTCGTGTGAGGGTGCTGCGAGTGTCGTTAAGGCTGTTCGTAGAGCCTATCATAAGACACTTATCGTGAAGCTTTCGCCTAATGTCACGAACATCGCTGATATCGCTCGTGCGTGTGAAGCGGAGGGTGCTGATGCTGTTTCGCTTATCAACACGCTCATGGGAATGGCTATCGATATTGAGCATCGTTGCCCGAAACTCTCCATAGGGACAGGAGGCCTTAGTGGCCCGGCAGTGAAGCCTGTAGCCGTGCGTATGGTTCACGATGTTTATAAGGCCGTGAATATTCCGGTCGTGGGCTTGGGCGGTATTATGACTGCTGAAGATGCTATTGAGTTCTTTATGGCTGGATCTACAGCGATAGAGATAGGTACAGCTAACTTTATCGATCCTCAGGTGACGATTAAGGTGAAGGAAGGTATCGCAGCATGGCTTGAGCGTCACGGATGCAAGAGCGTTCGGGAGATCATTGGTGTCGTTAAATAAGGCAACACGATTAGGCTTACAAACTCATAAACTCATAAACTCATAAACTTATAATGTTCTCAGGTCGTAAAGCGATCGTTGTAGGAGCTTCCTCTGGCATGGGTCGGGAGGTAGCTCGACTGTTGTTGAAAGACGGTTGGACGGTAGGCCTTGTGGCTCGGCGTGGGGCTCTGTTGGAGTCTTTAGCAAAGGAGTGTTCAACAGAAGATCTGCAGGCTAATAATTTGTCAACGGAGATGGTCCATGGCAAGTCTCTTGTCCGTGAGATTGATGTGACCTCAGAGAATGCCGATGTCAGTTTACGCCAGCTCATCGATGAGATGGGCGGCGTCGACCTTTATTTTCATGCGGCTGGAGTGGGATGGCAGAACCATGATCTCGAGAAGAAGAAAGAACTGCGTACGGTCGCAGTCAACGGTTTAGGCTTTGCCCGTATGGTCGGTGAGGCCTATCGTTATTTCGCCTCTGTAGGGCGCGGTCATATTGCCGTTATCTCGTCTATAGCCGGCACGAAGGGCCTTGGGCCTGCTCCGGCCTACAGTGCTACGAAAGCCTTTGAGAATGTCTATCTGCAAGCCTTAGAGCAGCAAGCGAAGACGCGTGGGTTGGATATCCATTTCACGGATATCCGCCCAGGCTTTGTTCGTACGGCGCTGATAGATGACGGCGTGCATTATCCGATGGTTCTTGATCCGGTTAAAGTAGCTCGAAAGATTGTTTCAGTGATCTATCATAGAAAGCACGTTGTCGTCATCGACTGGCGCTGGAGAGCGTTGACGTGCCTTTGGAGTTTGGTACCAAATTGGGTATGGAGGAGAATGAAATTATAAAAAAGCGGCGTATCAATTGCTTGATACGCCGCTTTCATATGATGATAACCTATTATCTCTTATTTTTTATTTGAAGAAGTCCTTGACTGCCTCGTTGGGAACCATCTGCTCCTCGAACACATAAGCACCAGTCTTGGGGCTCTTCACCATCTTGATGACCTTTGAATAAGCGCGGCCATCAGTGCTACCTTCGTGAAGGGTAGCGACAGCTTTCTTTGCCATAGTCTATAACTGATTAAAATGTTTATGACCTGAGTTCAGATTACTTGATCTCCTTGTGGAGGGTCATCTTCTTCAGGATGGGGTTGTACTTCATGAGCTCGAGACGCTCAGGAGTATTCTTACGATTCTTTGTGGTGACGTAGCGGCTTGTGCCTGGCAGACCCGAGTTCTTCATCTCTGTGCACTCGAGGATCACCTGTACTCTATTGCCCTTACCTTTCTTAGCCATCGTTATTAGTCTCCTATTACTTTAATGTCCTTCCAATCGCAGTAACCCTTAGCAACGGCTTGCTTAAGAGCTGCGTCCAGACCGACTTTATTGATAAGACGAAGACCAGCGGCGCTGACCTTCAGGGAAATCCAGCAATTCTCCTCTACATAGAAGAACTTCTTGCTGAAGAGGTTAACGTCAAAGCTGCGCTTTGTGTGGTGCTTTGAGTGAGACACATTGCAACCTATCTGTGCCTTCTTGCCTGTTATCTGACAAATCTTAGACATTGCTATTCTTTGTTTTTGATGCGATTTTAACTACTTATTCCAAACAGAGTGCAAAATTACAAAATATCTCGTGAAACACAAAGCAAAGCGAGCTAAAATATTAATATTTAAGCTTTTTTACTGATTATTCTTCTCGTTGATGTAGTCGATGAAGAGATGCAGCGCTTTGTTTGTGGCGATGGCGAGGTTGATGCCACGGCCGAAATCTTCTGTGAGTTTGAACGTGCGCACATCGTCTTTGGAGCCATAGCCGAGCCAGATGGTACCCACAGGAATCTCCGGCGTGCCACCGGTAGGACCTGCGACACCAGTAGCAGAGATAGCATAGTCGACGCCTAATGTATTGCATGCGCCGATGACCATCTCCTTGGCCACTTCCTCACAGACAGCCGTCTGCTCTTCCAATACCTCGTGAGAGACATTGAGGAGCTTCTCCTTGATCTCGTTGGTATAGCTTACGATACCGCCTTTGAAATACTGTGAGGCTCCGGGGACGGCGATGATAGCCTCGGCTATGCGTCCACCGGTGCAGCTCTCGGCTGTGCCTAACGTCTCATTATTATTATAGAGAGCCTCCTGGATCTGATGGCTCAACACCTTGGTTTCTAATTCCATATCTGTTATTTGAATGTTACCTTTGAGAAAGCGGGTGCATCGATAGAGCAGAAGTCCTTGTCGAGGTACTTGTAATAGCCCACGATGCCGATCATTGCAGCATTGTCGGTCGTATAACTGAACTTCGGGATATAAATCGTCCAGCCATACTTAGCAGCATGCTCGCGGAAGGAGTTGCGCAGTCCGTTGTTGGCTGACACTCCACCGGCCACTGCCACATGCTTGATGCCCGTGTCCTTTACAGCCAACCGTAGTTTCTTCATCAGAATATCCACGATGGTATGCTCCAGGCTTGCAGCGAGGTCCTCCTTGTGATGCTCCACGAAGTCGGGATCTTCAGCCACCCATTTACGCAGATTATAAAGGAAAGAAGTCTTCAGACCTGAGAACGAATAGTCGTAGCCCGGGATGTGCGGCTCAGCAAATTTGTAAGCCAAGGGGTTACCCTTACGTGCGAGCTTGTCGATGATAGGACCACCGGGGTAGCCGAGCCCCATCACCTTCGAGCATTTGTCGATAGCTTCACCTGCCGCATCGTCGATTGTCTGACCGAGCACCTCCATGTCGTTGTAGGCGTTGACCTTCACGATCTGTGAGTTGCCACCCGAGACGAGCAGGCAGATGAACGGCAGTGGTGGCATGTGGTTGTCATCGTCGCTCTCCTTGATGAAATGCGCCATCACGTGACCCTGCAGATGGTTCACGTCGATGAGAGGAATCTCCAAGCTGCGTGCGAAGCCTTTTGCGAAGCTTACGCCGACGAGCAGTGAGCCCATCAACCCTGGTCCACGCGTGAAAGCTACGGCGGAGAGCTGCTCCTTCGTGATTCCTGCACGTTTGATAGCCTGGTCCACTACCGGCACCACATTCTGCTGATGGGCACGGCTGGCGAGCTCAGGCACCACACCGCCGTAGGCACGGTGTACCTCCTGTGAGGCGGTGACGTTGCTCAGCAGCACACCGTTGCGCAGGACAGCAGCCGACGTATCATCGCAGCTGCTCTCTATACCTAATATATATATGTCTTGCATAGGATTTTTAATATGAAAGGATCTCTACTCCGTGATCAGTCATGAGGAAAGTGTGCTCCCATTGTGCTGAAGGCTGCTCGTCACCCGAGATCACCTCCCATCCGTAGGGATCGTCAGCATCGATAAACACTTTCCAAGTACCCATGTTGATCATCGGCTCAATGGTGAAGGTCATGCCCGGCACAAGCATCATGCCCGTGCCCTTATGACCGTAGTGCAGCACCTCAGGCTCCTCGTGCATGGCAAGGCCCACACCGTGGCCGCAGAGGTCGCGCACCACGCCGTAGCCGTATTTCTCAGCATGTTTCTGAATGGCGTGACCGATGTCGCCGAGGAAGCCCCACGGCTTGGCAGCCTCTGCACCGAGGTCGAGGCACTCCTTCGTCACACGGACGAGCTGCTCCTTCTCAGGTGTCGTATGGCCACCGATGATGAACATACGCGAAGCATCACCGAAGTAACCGTTATAGTCGAGGGTCATATCCACGTTCACGATATCACCCGGCTGCAGAACGTCTTCTTTCTTAGGGATACCATGACATACTACCTCATTGATACTTGTGCAGACAGCTTTGGGGAAACCCTCATAGTTAAGGCACGAAGGATGGCAGTCGTGGTCTTTGCAATACTGCATCACGCAGTCATCGATATCCTGAGTAGTGATGCCCGGCTTGATCATTGCCTCCACGGCATCGAGGCAACCGGTGTTGAGCTTTCCGGCCACACGGATGCCTTCAATCTGTTCGGGAGTGCGAACCATGTCGCGGGTAGGCACCAGTTTGCCTTTACCCTCCCAATACATAATTTTCTTGTCCAGCTCGGTAGGCTCCTGCCCTGGAAGGCAGTGCCAACGGCGTTTCTTATTGAGTTTCATAAACATCTAAAAATTTCTAACGTGCAAAGTTACTGCTTTTTAGGAAAAAACACTCACAATCATCCGAAAAAGACAGTCCTATCCTCATTTGTGGGTAGGGTCTACATATTCCCCATCCTCTTTCAATGGCTCGAAATGTATTATAATATGTGTCTGCGGCCCGAATGCCTTCCTGATGCGGTTCTCAATGTGAGTGGCATGGTTGTGCGCCTCGTATAGGCTCATCTCACCCGGCATACGTACGTGCATCTCAATGGCAAAGTGGTCCCCGATGCGGCGTGTGCGGAGGTTGTGCACCTCGCTTACGCCCTGCTCCTCAAGAGCAACATTCGTAATCTTCTGTTCGACGTCATCGGGTAGGCTCGCCTCCAAGAGTTCGCTTGACGACTGGCGGATGAGCTTGATGGCTTCCCAGATGATGAATCCACTCACAGCCACGGCAGTCAGCGGGTCGAGCACCGTCCATTTTTCACCGAGCAGGATAGCGCCGCCGATGCCCACGGCTGTGCCGATAGACGACAGGGCGTCGGAGCGGTGGTGCCAGGCATTGGCGATGACAGCCTGCGAGTTGTAGCGCTTGCCTACCTTGACGGTAAACTGATAGCACCACTCCTTTAATATAATACTCACAACGGCTGCCACGAAAGCGATGACACCCGGACTTGGGAGCGTCTCACCGTGTATCACTTGCCATATTTTCTCCAATCCGCCGATGCAGATCATTGCGCCGACGAGGAAGAGGCCGATGCCGATGAGCGCTGTGGCCAGGGTCTCGTATTTGCCATGGCCGAAGTCGTGGTCCTTATCCTGTGGCTTGTTGCTGAGTTTCACGAAGACAAGTACAACGATATCCGTTAGGAAATCGCTCAGCGAGTGGACGGCATCAGCGATCATAGCTGCCGAACCGCCCAAGATACCGGCGATGAACTTAAACACGAGCAGTACCACGTTGATGATACTTCCGCTGATTGTCACTTTGTATATTGCGAGCTCTCTTTTTATTTCGTTCTGTGCTTCCATAATATTAATTACTTTTTTTGTTGGCAGCCTCGGAGAGGCTGAATTTTACATAACAGTCTAAGGAGCGAAGCGACGCAGACTGTGGGTTAAGCTGATGTGGATAAACTGACTTCCAGCCTCGGAGAGGCTGAATGTGCCTTGGCGCGCTATGTTTACGAATCAATTATTAAAGACATTGCGCACTATCGTGCAGTCTGCCTCTCCGAGGCAGAAAATCAGTTGTTCCAGCTTGATCCTAAACCCCAGTCTGCGTCGCTGCGCTCCTTAGACTGGGGTTATGAATAAGTGTGCCTCTCCGAGGCACGTATCCATCAGGCATTGGGAAACCCTTATTGAGTGTGCAAACTTACAACTTTTCACATGAAATGCGCAAGAAAAAGATGAAAAATTTGTAATTTTGCTCATGAAAGTTAGAATTCGTAATAATTATGGAAGAGACAATAGAAAGCAAGATCGACCGGCTCACGCTGGCCATGATAGCGTTTGACAAGGGTGATGCCATGCGCATCCAGCATTTTTTGAAGGTGCACCGTTTCGCACAGCTCATCGCTCGTCTGGAGCATGTTGACGCCCACACACAATTGGTTACCGAGATGGCGGCTGTCGTTCACGATATCGGCATCCATGCGGCTGAAGCTAAGTACGGCAACTCCAATGGCAAGTACCAGGAAGAGCTCGGTCCGGCTCCCGCCCGCGAACTGCTGACAAAGCAGGGCTTTGACCCGAAGGATATCGAGCGCGTGTGCTATCTCGTAGGTCACCACCACACCTATAAGAACATCGACGGCATCGACTATCAGATTCTTGTGGAGGCTGACTTTCTCGTCAACTTCTTTGAAGACAACATCTCCAAGACGGGAATAGAAAATGCTCTCAGTCGGGTCTTCAAGACAGAGACAGGAAAGCGGCTCTGCCGGGAGATGTTCTGAGAACCTACACAAGAGGCCTAACCAAGCCTTCCCTAAAGGGAAGGATGTGAATTACTGAGATAAACAGACGAAAGGCAAAAAGATAAGCAGACATATCCACACCCTTCCCTTTAGGGAAGGCTTGGTTAGGCCTTCAATATCGATTATCGTTCCTTCCCCCTCTATCGAATGGACGGAGATCTTTCCGCCCATTTTTTCTATGATCGCTTTCGAGAGTGCCAGACCTACACCATGACCTTTGATGCTGCGCGTGTTCTTGGCGCGGAAGAACGGCTCAAAGATATGGGGGAGATCGGCTGAAGGAATGCCGATGCCATGATCCACAATACGGATATGTGGCTTATCAATAATAACCTCTATGGGGCTCCCGTTGGCAAACTTCAAGGCATTGTTGACAAGGTTATGCACGGCGATGTTCAATAGATCCTTGTCTGTTTGTAGCATAAAGTCCTCTTCGACAACGACATGAACCTGTGTCGGCATCTGAGCAAAGAGTTCCGACACCCTTATTGGTTCCGACTGCATGGCTCGTGCGTCTCCGTACTTGGCATGCGAGAACATCAGCAGTTCGCGCATGATTGTGATGATGCGGTCGGTCTCATGGCTGATGCGCCGCAGCGTGTCCTGATATTCCTCACTGCTGTGCTCCCCGATCAGCGCTATCTCACACTCACCCTGGATGGCGGTGAGAGGGTTGTTAATCTCGTGTGATGCATTATTGACGAACATCTTCTCCGTCTGATAGTCTTTATCAATGCGGTCAAGGACGCGCATGGCATAGAGCTTACTGATGAGCCACAATACACCGGCAGCTGCTAAGACAAACACTAAGAGCATCCAGCGGATCGAACTGTTGATGGCTTCGACGTATGGATTCTTGCTAAGCACGATCACAGCAAAGGTACCCGTGTTGTCATAATAGACAAAGGCCGTACCCGATTCGTCATAACGCGTGAAGTCAACCGTCTCGTTATGATAGAGCCGGTCTATCTGCTTGTCTGAGAAATACTCGTGCAAGGCGCGTCGTCCTTCTGCTCGGTCATCTACACGGATGAACAGTTCCTGTGAAGTAGGGATCGAGTTTTTTCTGCGCAGCACGACATTCTGATATTTCACGGGGTCGAGCTCATCCTTGGAGAACTTCTCCTCTGCAACGGCATGTGCTTTCTCCTCTAAATAGTGAAAGTAGAGGCTGTGCACATAGTTGGAGGCAAAGAAGTAGAACACCACACCGGCGATGATAATCAATCCAATAGTGATGCCCGAATAGATGAGAGATATTTTCTTTCCTGTTCTCATTTTCTTTGATAATCAATCACTTGATAAATTGATAGCCTTTCCCTACGACAGTATGGATGAACTTATGCGCATTGTCTTCATCAATCTTCTGCCGGAGATAGCGTACGTAAACGTCCACAACATTTGTGTTCGTATCAAAGTCTTTGTCCCATACATCTTTTAATAGTTGCCGACGCGAGAGGATCTCCCCCTCATGCCGCATCATATATTCCAAGAGCCGGTATTCCTTGATGCTTAGGTCCACAACCTTATCGCCTCTCCTTGCCTGATGCGATGCGGCGTCGAGCGTGAGGTCACCGCAACTTAAGGCCGCCTTCTTATTGTTTTGATCGGAGCGGCGCAGGAGGGCTTCAATGCGGGCCACAAGTTCTGAGAATTTAAAAGGCTTGACGAGATAGTCGTCGGCACCGGCATGCAGACCCGCCACGATGTCGTCTGTCGTGTCGAGGGCTGTGAGCATGAGCACAGGGAGACTGTAGCCCTGCTGCTCCCGTAGGCGGTGGCAGACTTCAAGGCCTGAGAGCCCCGGCATGCGAATGTCAAGTAGCACGAGGTCGAAGTCGCTGCTCTTTCCGTTCAGCAACTGCCAGGCCTGAGCACCGTCCTCTGCCACTGTAACCTCATAGCCGAAGCCAGCAAGGCCCCGTCTGACGAAATCGGAGATGTTCTCCTCATCTTCTGCCATCAAGATCTTCTTCATAATTTCTTTTGCTTGTTTGCAAAGTTATGATTTTCCTTTTGAAAACTATGCATGAAGGATGCAATAATTCTCTTCTTTGTTGTCCTCGTGCGGTCATAGGCAACGAAGAGGTATTGCCGTTTGGCTTTCCATTGAGCTGTATAGACACCGGGGATAGACCGCGCGATGGAATCAATCTCGCTCTTGGCGCTGATGGGTGCTGGCAAGGAAATCCTCACCCGTTGCAGACGTGAGAATCCTCTGACAGGCAGCACAGAAACAGCAACAAACAAAAAGCTTGCTATTATTTTAACGTAGTTTCTTGAGATTGACATGACTGTATATTTTTTCTACGAATAATGGGAAGACAAACAAAGTGAATAGTGTGGCGCCGAAGAGTCCTCCAATGATGACGATGGCTAACGGTCGCTGACTCTCACTGCCGATACCATGGCTCAATGCTGCGGGCATGAGACCGAGCATGGCCATCATAGCTGTCATCAGTACAGCGCGCGTACGGGAGTGCATGCCCATGGCAACGGATTCGCTGAGCGGATGGCGGTGTCTGAGGAAATGCTTGATGTCCATGAGCATGATGACGCCGTTCTGGATACAGATACCGAAGAGGCAGATAAACCCTATGCCGGCGGAGATGGAGAAGTTGAAACCACAGATGAGAAGTATCAGAATGCCACCCACGGCTGCAAACGGCACACTGCTCAGGACCAGTCCGGCGTCGCGCGCGTTGCCGAAGAGCACATAGAGGATGACGAAGATGAGTAGGATAGAGACAGGCACGACCTGAGCCAACCGTGCTGAGGCACGTTTCTGATTCTCAAAATCTCCGTTCCATGTAATCTTGTATCCCTCCGGGAGATTGACGGCCTTCGCCACTTTCGCCCGGCTCTCGTCGACCGCTGATCCCATGTCGCGGTCGCGTACGGAGAACTTCACGGCACAGTAGCGGCTGTGGTTCTCGCGGTAGACGATGAGCGGGCCGGTGATGGTGCGGATGGAAGCGAGCTCACTGATAGGAACCATCTGACCTGTCTGCGACGACACTTTGATCTGGGCGATGGCCTCAGCGCGGTCGCGGAAAGGCTTCTCATAGCGCACTACGAGGTTGAATTTGCGCTCGCCCTCATAGACCTGTGAGGCTGCCTTGCCACCGATAGTCATCTCAATGATGCTCTGCACGTCGGCTTTGCTCACACCGTAACGGGCGAGCTTGTCCTCATCAATATTGATCTGCAGTTCGGGCTGACCGATATTCTTGATCACGCCGAGATCCGTGATGCCGCGGATAGGCTTCATCGTGCGGTAGACCTGATCCGCGAGTCGCTCACAGGTATAAAGATCTTTGCCATACACCTTGGCGACGATGGCACCCTTGACACCACTCACAGCTTCCTCTACATTGTCACTGATCGGCTGTGAGAAGTTGAAGTCGATGCCCGGGTAGACGCTCAGTCGTTTGTTCATGTCGTCGACGAGCTGTTCCATTGTGCGTCCCGTCTTCCATTCGCTCTCGGGGTGCATCTTCACGAACATCTCGATATTGTAGAATCCCGTGGCATCTGTTCCGTCGTTGGGGCGGCCTGTCTGCGTCATCACCTCACTGACCTCGGGGAAGGAGCGGAGGATCGTACGGAACCTGTTGGCCAAGTGCACACTCTCCTGCAGCGACACACTGGAGGGTAAGGTGGCGCGGGCATAGATGGAGCCTTCGTTCATCTCCGGCAGAAACTCCGTGCCCAAGAGGGAGAAGCACCCGAGTCCGGCAACCATAGCCACGAGGGCGATGACAATGACCTTCCGGCTGTTGCGCTGACAGACGGCAAAGAAGCGGTCGGTGACCGAGTAGACAGCCTCTAAGAACCTGTTCTTCTTCTCTACGACATTCTTCTTCAGCAGCATCGACGAAAGAGCCGGGACGAGGGTCAGCGTGAAGATCAAGGCTCCTATGAGTGCAAAGCCTAAGGTGAAGGCGAGAGGTGAGAACATCTTGCCTTCCACTTTCTGGAAAGAGAAGATAGGGATGAGCGCCGTGATGATGATGAGTTTGGAGAAGAACACCGACTTAGCCTTTCCGCGAGCTGTCTGACGGATCATGCCGAGATGACTGCGGCGGTTGAAGGCCTCCATGCCGATGTTGCGGGCTTGAGAAGACAGGGCCACAAACAGTGCTTCGACCATGACCACGGCTCCGTCGATGATGATACCGAAGTCGATGGCTCCCATTGACAGCAGGTTGGCACTCATGTGGTTCAGATAGAGGCAGATGAAAGCGAAGAGCAGTGCCAATGGAATGACGCTCGCCACGATGACTGTCGTGCGCCAGTCCTTCATAAAGAGGAACACGACGAGGGTGACAAGGAGGATGCCTTCTAAGACATTGTGGAACACCGTGTGAACGGCTAAGTGTACGAGGTCGTCGCGGTCGTAGAACGGCACGATCTTCACATCTTTCGGCAGGTCATCATGCTGAATTTCCTGGATCTTCGCTTTGAGGTCGGTGATGACTTTCTCCGCATTCTCTCCTTTGTGCATGACGACGATGCCCTCTACGACATCATCCTGACCGTCCCTTCCGACTTGGCCGAGACGGGGCTGACAACTCTCATGCACGGTGGCGAGGTTGCGCACGAGGATGGGAGTGCCATGGATGTTCTTCACCACGATGTCGCCTATCTCCCTCGTGTTGTTGATGAGGCCGATACCGCGGACGACATAGGCCTGCGGTCCACGCTCGATGACGTCGCCTCCGACATTCACATTACTGTTGGAGATGGCATTGAAGAGTTCGAGACTCGACACGCCATAGGTAGCGAGCTGGTTAGGGTTGACTTGCACCTCGTAGGTCTTCACCTCACCACCGAAGGACACGATGTCGGCTACTCCGGGCACACTGCGGAGCTTACGCTCTATCACCCAGTCCTGCAGCGTCTTCAGTTCGCGTACCGATCGTTTGTCGCTCTTGAGCGTATAGCGGTAGATCTCGCCTGTAGGCCCTGACAACGGCTGCACATCGGGCGTCACGCCTTCCGGAAGGTCTGCATCGTTCAAGAGGTTATAGACCTGTTGGCGGGCAAACTCGTCATCGACATGATCGTCGAAGACAACGGTCACCACGCTCAGTCCGAAGAGTGTCGTCGACCGGATGTCAGTCTTCTTCTGGACCGCGTTCATGGCAATCTCGATAGGGATGGTGACGAACTTCTCTATCTCTTCCGCCGAGCGTCCGGGCCATTGTGTGATGATCGTCACCTTCGTGTTCGTCACATCAGGGAAGGCATCGACCGGCGTCTCCTTGAAACAGTATACACCCAAGACAATCGTCAGGAGCGTGAGGCAGAGAATGAGATATTTGCGCTTCAGAGAGAAGGCAATGATAAAATCGATAAACTTATTCATGACGCATGATTAAAGAGCAACAGTGCATTCTTTGACACAATTTTCTCATTTAGCCGCAGCCCTGCACTGACCCATGTGTAGGAAGATGAGTTATGGGCCACTTGTATGGCTCTCCGACTATATTTGTTGCCATTGGCTACAACCACATAGTTTTTGCCATTCTCAAAGATGACGGCCTCCGTCGGTACGCAGCACAGACGTTCGCTCTGCCGCTGCGTCATCACGTGGGCGGTGGCGAACATCCCGGGCTTCAACAGTCCATGAGGATTGTCGAGCGATACGCGGACCTTCATCGTTCGGCTGTCGGGGTCGAGTACATTATTGATCTTGTCTACGTGTCCGATGAACTTCCGACCTTGGTAGGCCACTGTCGTTACGACAACGGCGTCGCCCGTGTGAATCTTACTGATGTCGCTCTCGTAGACATCGGCGATGACCCATACTCTCCGCAGGTCTGCAATCTCAAAGGCTGGCTCATTGTTTGTGTCTTCACTCACATAACTGTCGTTGAAGATGTTCGTCGCCGTGATATATCCGGAGATAGGAGCGCGGAGCAAGGCGTTGGCTCTGCCGCCCAAGCCTTCGATGTGGGCTACGGTGGAGAGGCGGCTGCGCTCAGCCTGAGCCATCGTGACCCGGCTGCGTGCTGCCTCGACGTCTTTGTCGGACGCCATGCCTGAGGCGCGCATGTCTCGCTGCATCTGATATTCGCGGTTTGCCATGCGGAGCTCGGCATCAGCGTCAGCAAGGCTTTTGTGATAGTCGGCAGCTTGCTCACTGTGCACCACGCCTAAGAGCGTGCCGGCCTGGACATAATCGCCTACGACATGACTCACACCTAACACACGGCCCGTGCAAGGAATGAACACTTTGCGGAGCAACTGCTCATCGCAAGCTACCTCACCGTTGAGTTCGAGCTCATCGCTTACCGGCTGCTCGCTCACCGTCGTCGTTTCTACCACTCGACTTTTCTCTTGTGCATCCAAGTGTTCTTCGTTGGCTGCCTGCTTGTCTTTCCCTGAGCAGGCTGCAAACATGACGGCGGTCGCCGCCAACAATAATATCTTCGTTGTCATTATATTATAATATCTATTTTCTTTTATCTTCTAATTCATGCATTTATTTCGTTTCAGCTCTTACCTTTGCATCAGCTTTTGGGGTTGCTGAGTGCCTCGGAGAGGCACACTTTGGATAACCCCAGGCAAAGGAGCGAAGCGACTGCAGCCTGGGGTTTAGGGCGGAGGCGGATTAGCTGATCTTCAGCCTCGGAGAGGCTGGCTGCGCCTTGGCGCGCTATGCTGTCGATACAGTTTATTAAAGACATTGCGCACTTCGTGCAGCCTGCCTCTCCGAGGCAGATAGCCAAGTGCTCTCGCTCGATTTTAAACCCCAGGCTGCATCGCTACGCTCTTTGCCTGGGGTTATGCAGAGTCAGCCTCTCCGAGGCTGTTTATTGGTTATCAACCCGAAAGCTGAATCGTCATTCCGTTAGATCGTATTTGATGGCTTCATGCGCCTTCAGCAGCGCAGCCTGGGCGTCGAGAAGCTGATACCTCACATCCTTATAGTTGTTGTAATAATCCACGAACTCTAAGATGCTGATGTTGTGATGCAGCATCTGTGTCTCCGTAGCCTTCATTCCTTTCTCCAATTCGTCGCCTAAGGCTTTCGACTGTTTGTCGACGGTCTCTTTCCACGTCACTGCAGTTGTATAGTCGGTCTGCCATTGGTCCAGCAAGGTGCTGCGCAGCAAATCCTTCTTTAATGTTGCCTGATCGTAGGCGGCGCGTGCCGCCGTGATGTTGCCTTTGTTGTGGTTCCACAACGGCACGGTGACACTGGCCCCAAAGGCTACAAAGTTGTGTCCTATACTTCCATTCTTATCATACTCTGCCTGCAAGGAAATCTTAGGCAGCGCATTGGCTTTCTCGGCTTTCCAAGCCTTCTCTGCGGCTTCTTCGTTGGCTACGGCACTGTTCATCTCGGGATGAAGAAGGGTGGGGGCTGCCATACGTTGACGTAGGAGCATCAGGTCATCATCTAATGAGGTAGCTTCTGGACGGCATGTCTGTGGGGTGACATCAATCTGTGTCCTCACATCTTTCCACAAGTCCTGTTCTTGTAGCTTTAAGGAGATTAGGTCTTGCTCTAATCCACTGACCATCGTCTTGATGCGGAAGGTCTCCATGGTGGGGATATTTCCTTTGGCTGTCTGTTGACTGTAAGCCGTGAGAATAGCTGTGGCAGATGCTATCTGTCGCTCACTGACCGCTTCTTTCTGCTGGAGCACGTAGATGTCAATCATCGTCTCGTGTAATGCTCGCCGACGGTCGGCAAGCGACAACTGGCGGTTGGCTTCAGCGGCTTTCACTAAGGCCTCGTTCTGCTCTACCACACGTTTGTGTTGTCCGCCGATAGCGATGGGTTGACTCAGTTGAATGTCGTCCTCTCCCGTCTTGCCCGTGTCAAACCATCGATGGTTGGTAGGGTTGACGAGGTTATGCATCAACTGTATCTGCGGATTCTCATAACTACGTGACTGTTGGAGGGTTGCTTTTGCTTCTTCCACATCCTTGCTGTCAATGCGGCTCTGCAGATTGTTCAGCAACAAACTGTCGGCGCGTGCAAACGTCAGTACCTCTTGGGCGGAAGCATACTGCATGCTGGCAAGGAACAGAGCTAAAATATAATATCTCTTCATGATCAAATGTTTACTGCCTCAATATATTTTTGTCTATTATTGATTTTTTTTGCAAAGTTATTCTGTTCTTTGCGGTGCAACGAACAAAAAGCATTAGAAGCCTTTCATGTCAGATTAAAGGTTTCTAATGAGATATTTTCAAGAAGTCGGATTATTCTTCCGAACTTTGCACGCAGCAAACCGTAGGGGCGGCCCTGGTGGCCGCCCTAACCCTTATAATAAAAAAATATGTTATTAAAGTTTTTCCTTACCTGCAACAAGATTGGCGCTTTCACCTTAGGTGGAGGCTATGCCATGATACCAATCATGGAGGAAGAGTTCGTTGACAAGAATCATTGGCTCGGCAAGCAGGAGTTTATCGATATCATGGTTGTGGCACAGACCACTCCAGGCATCTTCTCCATCGATATGGCAAGCCATATCGGCTACAAGATGAAAGGCGTGTGGGGTGGAATCGTCGGAGCCTTGGGCATCGCTTTCCCCTCCATTATCGTCATTCTGCTTATAGCGATGTTCTTCCGCAATTTTAAGGACAATCCGTGGGTAGAGAAGTTCTTTGAAGGTGTGCGTCCTGCTGTCGTTGCTCTCATCGCTTCTCCTTGTTTCAAGATGGCAAAGACAGCGAATATCAGTTGGAAGAACATCTGGATTGTTGTCGTGAGTTGCCTGTTGATATGGCTTTTGAAGGTCAACCCTGTATGGATCATTATCGTTGCAGGAACAGCAGGGTTCTTGTACGGAAAAATCAGAAGAAGTAGAAAGTAAGTGCAGGGGCCGTCCCTCGTGGCGGACCGCCATTGAAAAACTAAATAGAAAAATAATATAATGATATTCCTACAGTTATTCTATGTTTTCAGTAAGATAGGCATTTTCAACTTTGGTGGAGGCTATGCCATGCTGTCGCTAATCTATGGTGAGGTTGTCACCCATTATCATTGGCTGAGCAACGCCGAGTTCACGGATATCGTGGCTATCAGTCAGTCGACGCCAGGTCCTATCGGTATCAATGCTGCCACCTATTGCGGCTACACAGCAGTCATCAATGCCGGTTACCCGATGTGGGCGGCTTGTTTGGCATCCGTGATGGCATCGCTGTCTATCATGTGGCTGCCATTCATCCTGATGATCGCCATCAGTCGCTATCTCATCCATCATAAGGATGCACCCTTTGTACAGGACATCTTCAAGCCGTTACGCCCGGCAATCATCGGACTCATCGCTGCTGCCGCCCTGTTGTTGATGAACAAAGACAACTTTGGATCGCCGTCTACCGACCTTCCGAAATTCATCATCAGCATCATTATCTTTGTTGCAGCCTTCCTTGCCACACGATACAAGAAAGTCAATCCGATCCTTGTCATGCTTGTCTGTGGCGTTTTGGGATTGATCATCTATTAACGAAAAAAGGGAAACCCAAAAGGATTTCCCTATCAATGCTTTTCAAGAATGTTAGATCAAGTGCTCTTAAACCATACTCCTCTACATGAGGTTATTTCTTTTGAGCCAACTTTCACCCTTCGGAGTTTTCCACCAAATAAGGACCGCAATACATGGTATTGCTATCATAAGAAGAAAAACCACTGTTCCCATATCTATCTTTCATTAAATATAAAGTCGAGGCCATATCTCGCATATTGCGCGAACTTCCTGTCTGAACTGATGAGCGGAACACGGTCACTGATTGCCTGGGCAATGATGAGTCGGTCGTTAGGGTCACGATGGTCACCAAGCATGGGGAGTTTGGCATATTCCTTCAGATTCTTCACCGTGACAGGAATAACTTCAATGCCCATATCACTAAGCCAACTCTCGAATTCGGATGCGTCAGATATACGGCCGTTTCTGCTTGTATGGATCTTACCTATTTGAAACAAATGGATTAGCTCGTGAACACATACCGTACTTGTCAGAAGATGGTTCTCGTAGTCATTAAGCAACTCTTCCACATCGGCATTGATTTCATCTTCCTCACCGGTGGCAAGGAAAACAAGAATATTCGTATCAAGATATAGTCTCATTTGAGAACTGCCTTCAGGTCTACGATCTCAATTCTGAACCCAGGCCTTCCTGCTGCAACCCATTGACCCAGCTTGTTGTACCTCTTCGTCTTTCTCGCCTTAATCCGCTGAAGCTGATCCATTACGGCCTGACTGTTGGTAAACGGGATATTTGTCTTTGTTTCTTTCATATTTATTTCCTCCATCGTTTTTCTATTAGGGCAAAGTTAATCAAATTCTTCGAATGCGACAACTGAAAACACAAAAATATCATAGTAAAAGCTTTGTTGCTAAGTTCCTTTTTACTATCTTTGTTGGTAATAACTATAAATGAAGAAGCACAAGCTAACGCTATGAATACAGAGAAGATACAGAAACAGGCAGCAGCAGAATTCGCTGCCCGATGGAAAGACCGGGGATCGGAGAAAGAAGACAGTCAGCGGTTTTGGATAGACCTGCTGGAAAACGTCTATGGCATCAAGAATGTCACGGAGTTCGTAAGGTTCGAGGAAAAGGCAGCGCTGGATAACACTTCCTTCATCGATGTCATGATACCCTCCACAAAGGTTATGATTGAGCAGAAGTCATCATCGAAAGACCTGCGCAAGCCGATCAAACAGAGCGACGGCACCATGCTCACTCCGTTCCAACAGGCGCAGCGTTATGTGCTCGGCTTGCCCGTCTCCCAGCATCCGCGGTGGATTGTGACTTGTAACTTCAAGGAGATCCTTGTCTATGACATGGAAAATCCGAACAGCGAGCCACAAGAGATACTCTTGGAGAACCTTGGGTGCGAATACTACCGCTTGCAGTTCCTTGTCGACACCGGCTCCGATCATCTGAAGAAGGAGATGGAGGTCAGCATCAAGGCCGGAGAGCTCGTCGGTCGTATCTACGACGACTTCATTCAGGAGTATGATGCCAATGATCCCATGTCGCTGCGCTATCTCAACATCCTCTGTGTGCGCCTCGTGTTCTGCCTCTATGCCGAGGATGCCGGTATCTTCGGCAAACATGACATGTTCCACGACTATCTTGCCCAGTTTCCCACGGAGCAGATGCGCGAAGAACTGCTGCGTGTCTTCCGAGTGCTCAACACACCCGAGGACAAACGCAGCAAGTATCTCCGTCCGGATCTTGCCGCCTTTCCCTATACCAATGGCGGACTATTTGCCGAGGAAATAGACGTGCCTCAGTTCACCGACCGTATCCGAGCCACACTGCTGCTGCATGCTTCGATGGGTTTTGACTGGAGTCAGATCTCACCGACCATCTTCGGAGGCGTCTTCGAGTCAACTCTTAATCCTGAGACGCGTCGCTCCGGAGGCATGCACTACACGTCCATCGAGAACATCCACAAGGTCATCGATCCCCTCTTCCTCGACGATCTCAAACGCGAGTTTACCGAAATCATGGACGAGGCGGTAGTAGCAAAACGATTATCACGCCTCCATGCCTTTCAAGACAAGCTCGCAAGCCTTGTCTTCTTCGATCCGGCATGCGGCAGCGGCAACTTCCTCACCGAGACCTACCTCTCTTTGCGCAGACTCGAGAATGAGGTAATCAAGGCTATTTACAGCATAGAGCCGCTTGATGCTTTCACCAATCCCATCAAAGTCTCTATCAATCAGTTCTACGGTATCGAGATTAATGATTTTGCGGTCACTGTTGCCACGACAGCCCTATGGATCTCCGAGAGTCAGATGATGGCAGAGACGGAGCATATCATCCGTCATGGCATCAACTTCCTACCGCTCAAGTCTTATTCTAACATTCATGAAGGCAATGCTTTGCGTATCGACTGGCACGAAGTCTGCCCCCAGCCGAACTATATCATTGGCAATCCACCGTTTGTGGGATACTCCCTTCAATCGAAAGAGCAGAAAGAAGATATGTTGCATATCTTTGTTGACAGCAAGGGTAAGCCATTCAAGACATCCGGAAAGATAGATTATGTCGCAGCCTGGTATTACAAGGCTTCGCAGATGATGCACGAATCAGCCCAGCCTATTCGCACAGCCCTTGTCTCTACGAATAGTATCACCCAAGGTGAACAGGTCGCCATGATCTGGAAGCCCTTGAAGGATCTGTTTAATATCCATATCGACTTTGCCTATCGCACTTTCCGTTGGGACAGCGAAGCATCACTCAAGGCTCACGTGCATGTTGTTGTCGTTGGTTTCTCATGTGAAGAATCAACGAAAGCAAAGATGATATTCGACAATGGGACAAAGACCGTGGCTAAGAACATCAACGCATATCTTGTTGATGCTCCCGACATATTCGTAGAGAGTAAGAATATACCGATATGCGATGTACCCGAAATGACAACCGGAAATCGTCCTGCAGATGGTGGTCATCTTATAGTTGAGGCTAACGATTATGAAGACTTTATCAAAAAAGAACCTTCAGCAAAGCCCTTTATAAAGAAACTATTAGGCTCAGCTGAGTTTATCAACGGTAAGAAACGCTATTGCCTGTGGCTTGTCAGTGCTTCTCCAGCCCAACTTCGAAGCATGCCGCTAGTTATGGAACGAATACGGCAATGTCGCGAGGATAGGCTTGCTTCACCTGATGCTGGCCGAAGAAAATTAGCAGAAAAGGCAGCTTTATTCAGAGAAACCAATAATCCAGAGAATTATATTATCGTACCTTCTGTTTCTTCTGAACGTAGGCGGTACGTACCAATGGGCTTTCTTCACGCTGATACAATTCCAACTAACCTTGTTCTTATCATCCCCTCTGCCACCCTTTACCATTTCGGCGTTCTTGAGAGCAACGTTCACATGGCATGGATGCGGGCGGTATGCGGACGACTGAAAAGCGACTATCGCTATTCCAAGGATGTAGTCTACAACAACTTTCCGTGGCCGGACGTCACGGAGGAGCAACGCCAACGGATCGAGCAGACCGCCCAGGCTATTCTCGACGCTCGTGCAAAATATCCGGATAGCAGCCTTGCCGACCTCTACGATCCCAATACGATGCCCTACGATCTGTTGGAGGCGCATCGCGCCAACGACCGTGCTGTCATGGCCGCCTATGGCTTCTCTATGAAGCTGACGGAGAGTGAGTGTGTCGCCAAGCTCTTGGAGATGTACTCGCAGCTCGTGAAAAAGGGTTGATAAATTATTCAGTAACTACTCAGTCTCTTATTTAGGCATGCCAAATCCTGAATGACTTTTTCTTAGCCATTCTCAGCAAAGAGTTCATCGAAGAAGTTCTCCTTTGGAG
>CADBAG010000010.1 GCA_902792635.1 uncultured Prevotellaceae bacterium
TCTATATTGCTATATATAATAATGTGTACGGCTCGCTTCTTGTACTACTTCTCTGTTTATGTAAATCTTTTCAAAGAACTCTTTCAGTTTGCTAACCGGCGTATTTCCGAAAAGCGAGTGCAAAGGTATAGACTTTTTCAATACCCTCCAAATATTTCGAGGATTATTTTTCAAAAATATTAGATAATTGATTTATATCAAGGACGAAGGGGGATTGCAGTCGCAATGCGACTGCGTACGCAACGCAAGAGCAGACTTGTACCGATAGCATTGTAATTGAAACGACATTTGCTGACACGTGACGAACAATTGGCTGGCACGTGCCGAACAATTGGCTGACACGTGCCGAACAATTGGCTGACACGTGGCAGCTGACAAGAAAACTACCGTTTCTTTGCGTCTCTATACTCTGCCGGTCGTACCCCAAACTGCTTGAAGAAACACTTAGTGAAGTAAGAGGCACTGTTGAACCCTACGAGGAAGCTGATCTCGGAAACAGAATACTTATCTTCCAGAAGCATCTGAGCAGCCTTTCTGAGACGTATCACCTGTATCATCTCATTGGGCGTGGTATCGGTAAGCGACTTGATCTTTGCAAACAAGCCGGAACGGCTCATTCCCAACTGCTGCGCCACGAAGTTAACATTCAGCGCTGGATTATTGACATTGTCCTCAATGATCCTCTCCATATCAGTCAGAAGGCTACCGTCGATCGCGTTATCTGCAATCTTGGCTATCGGCTTATCGGTAGAGCCCGCAAACTCTTCCATCAGTTGCTTCCGCCTTGCCATCAGGTTTCGCACACAGGCATCTAAGTAGCGCATCGAGAATGGTTTCTCTATGAAAGCATCGGCTCCAATATCCATGCCTTTCACCTTACTGTCATCATCCGTCTTGGCTGTAAGCATGATGAAGGGGATATGACTGGTCTTGGGGTTCTGCCTTACTTTCTTACACAGTTCCTCACCGTCCATATTTGGCATCATCCAGTCACTGATTATTAATGAGACATTATACTTATTCAGTAACTTCAGTGCTTCCACTCCATCTTCAGCCGTCAGAACCTGACAACGGTTCATAAAGTTGTGCTTCAGATACAGCAGCATGTCTTCATTATCTTCGACGACAAGCACGGTCTGCTTGGCAATGACATCGTTTGAGACATGCATTTCAACAGGATGTATGTCATCGACCACTTCAGGCTTTGGCTCCTCGCTCATGACCACTCCCGATTGGGAGACGGGGAGCGTGACACGGAAAAGCGAGCCCTTCCCCACTTCCGACTTCACCTCCACCTTGCCCCGATGAGCCGCCACGAGACTGGAGACGATGCTCAGTCCTATGCCTGTTCCCGGCTTATTATCCTTTGCCTGATAGAAAGGATTGAAGATGCGTTGCTGTTCTTCGGAACTTATTCCGCAGCCATTATCTTCCACCTCAATGACAAACTGATCTTGCTCTACTCGGCAGGCGAGCCGTACATGGTCCTTCGTATATTTCGTGGCATTGGTCATGAGGTTACTGATAATCTTAGTCAGGCCTTCTGCATCAACAGCCGCCACAAAGACTTCATCGGGGTATTCTACCTGAAGTGTAGCACCATTCTGCTTGAGTGTGGGCTCAAAGCGTTCGGCCACAGCTTTCATGATGTTTTTGATATGGCAGAGCGTAAATCTCACCTTCAGTTCTTTTTGCTGGACCTTGTTGAAATCGAGCAACTGATTGACAAGTCCCAAGAGCCGTTGCGCATTGCGGTCGATAACATCAAGCGTAGAAGACACCGCAGCACCATCGCTCACCTTCTTTTCCATCTTGTGCCACTGGTCTTTAAGAGTTTCCAATGGCCCAATGATAAGCGATACCGGCGTACGTATCTCATGCGCTATCATTGTGAAGAAGTGCAACTGAGCCTCGCGCATCTCCTTTTCCTTACGATCATTCATCTCTTTCAGTCGGCGCTGATGCATTCTCTCAGCTTTCTGCAACCGAATGTGCACGTATAAGTAGATAAGGACACAGAAAGCCAACAGATAGAACAGTTTAGCAGGGAGTGACCAGTAGAAAGGCGGATGAATCACTATTTTCAGCGTTGCTTCCTTTGAAGACCAAAGGCCATCATTGTTTGAAGCCTTCACACGGAAGGTATATTCTCCCGGCGGAATATTGGTGTAGACCGCCTTATGCTCAGAGCCAACGTATATCCAGTCTTTATCAAAGCCTTCCAAACGATAAGCATACTGGTTCTTCTCCGGCGAGACATAGCTCAGCGCAGCGAAATGAATAGTGAACATGTTGTCGCTATGAGACAAACTGACGTGGTCGGCATAGCCCAACGCTTCTGGAAGTTTGTCGGAGCCCACTTTGACATCTTTGTTATATACTTCGAAAGCCGTGATAAACACATTTGGTTCACAACGGTTTTCCTTGATCTGATAAGGATAGAACATGCTGACACCATTGACCGATCCCAGCCAGATAGCACCATCCGCCGACATCATCATGGCATTGCTTTGAAAAGGTCCGGGCAACAGGCCATCCTCGCGATTGAAGACATGAAGTTTTCCATCGTGTAAGATATGGACCAAGCCCGTAGATGAGGACAGCCACATTTCACCTTGATAAATAACAAGTCCCGTAAAGGCATTCGAATCTGTATGAACGGGGATGCGCTTGAACCGGTCAGCCTTAGGATCATACATGCACAGTCCATCATCCGTAGCAATGTAGAGCTTGCCATTAGAATCCTCACGAATGGCATTCACAGAGTTGTTCGACAAAGAAGAGATGGCAGCGGACATCAAGTAATGCTTCCATTTGCCCTGCTTACTTTTCTTCCACAATCCATCCCCTTGTGTAGCAAACCACACATTGCCGTTCCTGTCTTCTTCAATATCGATGACCGTGCCACCCGTAGGCTTAACAATAGAGAACTTATCCTCGGTTTTATTATACAGGCTGATGCAAGTCATCGTGCCTGTCCATAGGTTCCCCTGGCGGTCACGCAAAAGTGAATAGCAACTGGAAGTCGCACCACTCTTGTCAACAGTATAGGTTTTCAAGGCGCCTGTCTGCAAATTTAATCTGACAAGTCCTCTGCCATACGAGCCGACCCAAAGGGTGTTGCCCTCCGCCAACAAACCATGAACATTATAGCCGGAGAGTGCCCCTTTCCCCGGAAAATCAACAAACGTCTTCTGTCGAGAGTCATAACAGTTTAATCCGCCATCATCCGTGGCAATCCATATACGATGATTATTATCCTCACAGAACCGCCCCACGACATTGCCATGAAGACCATTTTCGCTTGTCAGCGTCAGGAAACGGCTGTCCATCGGCGAATAGTAGTTAACGCCACCATAGAAGGTGCCGAACCAGAAGCCGCCTTCCCTGTCGCGCACAATACTATAGACAAAGCGACCGGCAGCTCCCGGGATGTTGAACGCGTTGCTGATCATCGACCACTGATTTTCGCTCAGATCGTATTGCATCACGCCCTCATCGCAACCTAACCAGTATTCATCCGGCGAGACACGATAAATAGTATGAATATGAGAACCCAATCCTGTCAGTAAAGGATTGATTAACTGTCGGGTCGTGCCATCGGGCGAGACCAGGAAGAGGCCTTCATTCCAAGCTCCTACCAACATTTGACCATCTCGGGCCTCAGCCATACACATCCCATCAAAAGCCTTCTGTCCTTTGAGGCGGAACATCTCAAAGGTCCTTCTTGCACGATTCAATTTGTACAGTCCATGCTTACGTGCCATCAGCCAGACCTGGTTCTCACTATCTATAAATACAGAGACTAAGGAGAAACTTTTCTTGAAATTGAAGTGTTCGCATCCCCGAAGATCTCTCCGCACACAGTACACTCCGTCATTCAAAGTCACTACCCAGATGTTTCCATCCTCATCAATGCCAAACGACATGACATTGCCCCGGATCATCGGATGAAGCATACGAAACTGTTCCGTGCGGGCGTTCAACAGAAAAGCGCCATGAGAAGTGCCAACCAACAGACCATACTTAGAGACCGCCAATGTACCGACATATTGGTCATTCTGTATCTGAGGAATCCTCAGCGGTCTGATGTTATAGCCATCATATCGGCAAAGTCCATTGTCTGTACCAAACCAAACAAAGCCGTCTTTGTCCTGTACGACAGAGCGCACGGTATTGGAAGGCAGCCCGTTCTCCATACTGATATTACGGACTGCCATTCCTTGAGCAAAGCTGCAGACAGGGAGGAGCAGCAAAAGAAGCGCAACAAGGATTCTATTCATTTCTTAGTTTCCGCCTCCATAGGTGGGGCAAACCCAGAAGGCATTGCATCGTTAGTTTTCTCTTGCAAACTTACTGTTTTTTATCCAAAAACAAGTTGTTTTCGATGAATAAATCACTTATTTCTTAGATAATCTCACCATCAACACGCAATGAGGCGGGATAACAGCCTTTGTGCGCTCTGCCGTTGTACCGATCTCTTTGTGCTTCCACAAGTCTCTGATGGTATAGGTATACCGGTGCATATCCACCTCATTCGCAAAGTAGATAGTGTTGGCGTGCCAGTTATAGTCGAGTTTCCACGGCATCTCCTCTCGGTTCATGAAGCAGACCGCAAGCTCGCCACCTTTGAGCTGCTTGGCCCATATCTCATGCTCACCCATATCCATGAACCTGCGGCCTTGCTCGCCCAAGGAGTCCTGGTCGACGGCAATCACCTCTTTGTTGGTCAGTATCTCGCGCGTGTCCTGGTCCATCTTCGTGAGATCATTGCCAGCCATCAGTGGAGCGGCGAGCATCGCCCACATAGAGAAATGGGTGATATACTCATCTTTTGTCATGCCGCCATTTCCCACTTCGAGCATCTCTGCGTCGTTCCAATGGCCCGGTCCGGCATAAGGATAAAGATCCGCCATCTTGTCGATGACATTCAGCACGCCTACGCCACCCCAGTCGAAGACGCACTGATAGCAGTCGCGGATATCGGCGGTGACTCGCCAAAGATGGCCGATGCCTTTGCCCCATTTCCAAGGCTCATGCTCACCCCACTCACAGATACTCAGCACGATAGGCCGGCCCGCAGCCTTGATAGCATCTGCCATCGTGGCATAAGCCGCCTGTGCGTTCTGCCCCTCATCAGAGCACCAGTCGTACTTCAGATAGTCCACACCCCACTTGGCGTACATCAAGGCATCCTGAAACTGATGTCCACGGCTTCCGGGTCTGCCCTGACAAGTATAACTGCCTGCACAAGAGTATAATCCGAACTTCAAGCCTTTGGAATGGACATAGTCGGCAAGATACTTCATACCATGAGGGAAACGGTCGGGATCCGCCACAATGAAGCCTAACGAGTCGCGGCCCACCTGCCAGCAGTCGTCAATGACGATATAGCGGTAGCCGGCATCACGCATACCTGTAGACACCATCGCATCCGCCATCTGCATGATAAGCTTCTCACTCACATTGCATCCGAACTTGTTCCATGAGTTCCAGCCCATAGGCGGCGTCAGCGCCTGGGCGAGGTAAGCAGAGTCGGACACTTCCTTAGGCGTGTTGAACGACATCTGCGCCTTTGAAGGCAGCAGCACTGCCAAAGACAGTGCTGCCGCTAATAGAATCTTTTTATTCACAAGCATGAATCACTTATTCAACGATGAAGTTGACATTGATCGTAACGGTGTAGACCTTTCCGTCTTTCATATACTGAAGTTCAAGGACCTCCGGATAAGTCTCTCCTGACTTGATCGCACCCGGCATAAAGCCGACTTCCAACTCATTGATACTGTTGAACTTCGTATAGGTACGGGCTTTATCTCCCCAGTTCTGTTGCTTACCTGTGGCATCGCACCAGAATCCGGCATACTGTCCACCGCAGTTATCTGTCGTTGTCACCGTACCGTCAGGTTGCTTGAGCTGCATGCGAATTTTACCCTCTGTGAGATCAGCCGTGCTCTTGACAAGATCCTTTGCGATCTCGTCCGGCATCAGGCAGAAAGCGTAGGGGATAGCGGCGTTGTCGACGTATGCTAAATTGTATTTGGCAAACTCATAGCCGGAGCTTGCATTGCCATGGACATTGATAGTGACTGTAGCATTCGACGGTTTGGCATTAGGATCGATATTGATGTCGACGACCTCAACATACTTGTTGACATCGGCACCTTTGAGTTGAATGGTGTAAGGCCACTGTTCGTCCTTGCTCTCATCCGAGTTCCACGGACACCGGTCATACTGTCCGGGTGCAGCCTGGATGACGAAGTAAAGTTCTGATGCGCCTTCCGGCACTGTGTATTCAGCAGAGCCCTTGTCGCCGGCACCGGCCGTGCCACCATACCACATGGTAGAATAGACTGGCTTGCCATTGACAACAGCTACGTAGCCACAACGGTAGTTTGAGGTCTTGTTTTCCTGCTGGTTATAGGTCTTTGTCGTACCGACGACCTTGCCGTCACCATCCAAGATCTCCCCCTTGTCGCCTTTGACAAGCGCACTTCCCGGCTCAAGAGCCTCAACATTAATAGACACGGTCTTACCCGGAGTATAGTCCTTCAGACGGATGATGTTGAAACCTGTTGTGCCTGGACAAGAAGCGTAACCCACCTGATATTTCTGATCGCCAATCTTATAGAGATCCGTGTTGTAGTTACCTTTCAGATTATCGGGGACAACGACGTCCTCACTGGTATTGTGGGCAAACTTCAGGTCATAGTAGACCATGTGAGAGGCATAATAATAAAGGTCGGAATAGAGCTGGTTCTGGTCGTTGTTACAGAACAGGCGCTGGTAAGTCTGCAACGGATCTTCCGGATATTCGCTCTCCTGCCAGATACGCCCGTAAGCATCGATACCGTGCTTCTCTACAAAGACATGCTGCAGCCAATAGCTTGCATAACGCATAAACTGATGGTTGAAATGGCGATGATAGTTCTTCTTCCAAGTGTCGACCCAATAGTCGAACATCTCCTGAGGATAGTCGAGATGCGCCTGCCACTGTGCGCACTGCTCCCAGTAAGCACATCCTCCAGCACCATTCTCTCCGAAACCATAACGGAAGCCATGATGCATGTCGTCGGCAGCCCCCTGCTTGTTAATCTTGTCGGCATAGACCTGATACTGGAACGAGTGGCCTATCTCGTGGGCTATCGTTGAGCCCACAGGCTGACAAGTTGACGGATTGACCCACAGTGCGCCAATCTTGTTGTCATAGCCGGAGCCTGTAGCGAGCCATTCATCCTGATAGACGAGATAGATCTGCATCTTATAGTCGTCGAGCATCGACTTGCCCTGACCAAGTGTCGACATCTTCAGCATGTTGACATTGGTGTTGAAGTATTGCTCTGCCTTGTTCAGCAGGTCATCCACATCGACACGCATCTTGGCAGGCACGTTATCGCCATTAGGATCATCACCAAACTCCGGCGACCAGAATACGAAGAAGTGCTGGCTCTGCTTCATGCGATGCCAACTATAATAAGAGTCCTGACGAAGCATGTAATCGGCTCCATTTTCAAAGTGTGGATTGCCTGAAGAGGGACAGATATATTTGCTGTAGTCGGGGATGTCGGCCGGATCGAGCTTCACCACCTTATAGTTCTGCCCTATCGTGATGCTCTGCGCATTGCCTTTCTCCGTTGTGATGGTCAGTGTGGCCTTTCTCGAATTGGTCAGGCTCTCGTTTTCATCAAGATGAACGATGATCACTGAGTCGTTGACAGAGCCCGTATCCTTAGGCAAGGTAGCCCAGCCGGTGCCCGCTACTGAGTCGGTCGTTATTGTTGCCTTCCAGTTCTGATCACTCTTGAAAGGAATAGACAGATCCTGGGCATTGGCCTCAACGTTATAATCGGAGGAGCCAAATGCAATAGTGCCCTTATATCGCGGGTCGTAGTCAGGCAAAGACACCGACATGTCATCTTCGGCACAGCCTGTCATGAAAGGCATGGAGGCGCCAAGCATGAGCAAAGCCGCAAAGACATGTACATATTTTCTGATGTGTAGTTTCATGTTTCGATGATTTTAGAGGTAGATGTGCATTTCTGCGCATCTACCTGATTATTAATAAGTAGGCTTACTCGAATGTGATCGTGAAGTTAATGGTCAGCGTCTTGTCACCCTTCGCCTGCTTCAAGACGACAGAGAGCGGAAGCACGGTGCCCGAAGCCGGGGCAGAGTTGCTGAGACGACCTATATTGAATCCACCGCCATTCTCGTAGTAGTCCTTCTTCTCATCGTCATAGATGAAAGGCTCTATGAAGAGCGCAAAGTCATCCTTACCCCAGTTGACGATCTGCATCTTCTGGTTGAGCCAGTAGCCCGCACCATTGGCTGTATACTTACCCGGACCGCCAAGGAGAGAGCCGGTAGAACTCATGATATAGACATCGTAAACGTCATTGTCGGTATCGAGGCCCTTTGCAATGTTGTAGAGGCTGGTCTCACCAAAAGCAAACTCGATGTTCTTGGCAATCGAGCTGAAGTTGAACGGAGCAACAGCATAGTCGCCTTTAGGCACCGTGATAGGTACATCGACCACGCTGGCATCTGTAACATTGACCAGAGTCTGGCAACGGAAGTTTACCGGGAAACTGGATTCGTCGGTCTTTACGAAACCACAGGTGACGGGGATGATACCCGCTGCTGCCTTTTCGGTCAGCGTCAGCTTCAGTTGCTTGGCATCGGGGATAAACTGCATCTTGATAGCTGCCAGCGAGTCGGTTGTAACGACACCGTTAGCAGAGAGCAGCCATGTGTTATCACCGCCATTGGCTGGTGTCTTGTCCCACACACGGCGGTTGGGGTTGATCGGATAGAACCGGACGGAGCCGTTGCTGAGCCCGCTGATGGCCTCGTCAAGACTCATGCCGAGCTGATCTTGTATCTTGTCGGCATAGTCAGCGAGGTTAACGGTGACGACCTGGGTACCAGCCTCAGCCTGTGCCATCTTCACGCTTGTCGTCGCCATATTCTCATCAGAGCCTTTCAACGGCACGTTCTCTGAATCGCTATAGACATGCGGGGAACTGGCATCCTCATAGTCATCACTGCAAGAAGACATAGTCCCCACAGCAAGAACCGCCATCATAGCGAATAAAAATATCTTTTTCATATATTGTATTCTAATGATTAATAAGCTATCTATTAATTGTCCTTTCACTAAGGGTCACCGGTTAATTATAACCGGGATTCTGCTTCAGCTTGGTGTTAGCCTGCAGATTATCCTTCAGTATCGGGAAGATATCGAGATGATGGTCCTGTGCATTGGTGTTGGCACTCTTGCCAAACCATGACTTGCCATTGAAGACATTGCATCCGTTGTTCATCTTGAAGCGGATGAGGTCCTGACGACGATGATGCTCGTAGACGAACTCCCATGCGAGGTCATCGAGAAGTCCACCGAACTGAATGTCACTTCCACCCTCGTGGGTCTCGACTTTTTGCATGTTCTTCAGTTCACCGGTCTCCTTATCATATTCGCCTTGTGTCTCCCGCAGTCCATAGTCGTAGACGCTGGGGCCTTTCAATTGTTCGACCGTGCGAATAGCTTTCTCGGGATGATCCTTGAAGTCGCGCTTGCGGCACATCGTAATGATGTCGGCAGCCGTCTGCTCGGTCTCACCATTGTAACCGCCGAGACGCAACAGGCACTCTGCCTTGATGAAGTAAGCATCGGTAAGACGGAAGAACGGCACATCATCGTCATTGACACTGTTCTCACCCGACTGTATCTCGTACTTCTTCAGACGCGCCCCCTGCATGGAGGCTGCACCCGGTTTCTCGATAGCATAGACATCAACCGTATAGTTGAGCGCCTTGCCATTGATATAGATCTGCTTGCCGTCCTTGATGCTCTTCTGCGGCCCCCAGACCCAGCAGTCGGTCTTTCGTGTATCGTCAGCATCATAAGTAGCGAAGAACTGAGGGATACAAGCCGAGCCATTCCATCCATCACGCTTTGTGCCGAAGATATCCTGCGATCCGGAGAGGAACCATTTGCTGTAATAGTTGGTTCCCATTCCTGCATACTTGCTGTCATAGACAAGCGCAAAGATTGTCTCCTTACTGCTGCTGATGCCTCCTACTTTAGCTTTGAAAGGTGTGAGGTAGTCGTCATCGAGCTGATAGACGCCACTGTTGATGACTTCGTTAACCTCTTTGTAGGCTTTCTCGTAGAAAGTCTTGTCCTCCGCCTTTGTCGGGAACCATGCATTGCGGTTGAGATACATCTTGGCGAGAATCATGCAGGCTGTCCAGTAGTTCATCTGTCCAAGTTCGTTGGTCTTAGGCAGGAACGGCTTAGCCTCATTGAGCTCATTGACAATGAAATTGTAGGTTGAGTCCGGGTCAGCCTGTGAAGGCATGTAGCCGTTAGGCACCTTCAGCGTTGTCTGCACGGGGATGTTGCGCCAGAGATCAAAGAGGACATAGTAGAAGAGGGCACGATAAGCACGAAGCTCCGCTTTGCTCTCATCGTTGGAAGAGATATTGGCATCGTCGAGGAGCTGGTTGCAGGTTGTGATACCCTGATAGCAGGACATCCACGGACGATAGAGATGATTGATGGTACTGTTGAACTCATGCTTATGCAGTGACACGTACTGAGCACCCCATCCGGAGGTCTCATAACGGAATGGTGTCATAATCAGGTCACAGCACTCTTCGCTAATGTCCTGATAACTCTCCCAACCATTGTACATATCGCGCAGACGGTCATAGATGACACCATACTGCGCTTGAATCTGCTCTTTGGTGAATGTCGTGTTGCCAGGCAACTCACTGTACACGGTCTCAGTAAGATCGGTACAGCTTGTCATCGACACCGCACTCAGCGCCATTACGGCAGCGAAAATACCGTTTCTGATTTTATTTCGTTTCATGATTGTAAGCTTTAGAATGTTACGTTAACGCCAAAGGTGAAGGTGCGAACCGTAGGATATTTATCACGGTCGTCGACACCCGCATAGAAGAAGTTGTCACTGCCTAACTCCGGATCCATACCCTTGTACTTGGTAATGGTGAAGACATTATAGACAGTGCCATAAGCGCGCAAGCTCTTGATGTATCTGTTTGCCTTAGGCGTCCATGTGTAGCCAAGTTCCAGCGTAGAGAGCTTGAAGTAGTCGCCATCCTCAATATACCAACTGGTCACAACCTGCGACTGCGCGCCGGAGAGTGGACGAATGCCACCGATAGCATCATTAGCCGACTTCAGTTTGTTGTAAGCATGTGCATTATTCTCATAGAAAGCACGCTGCTGATTGATGATCTTGAAACCGAACTGGCCGTTGCACTGCAACTGCAGATCCCAGCCTTTGTAGCGGAAGGTGTTGTTCCATGCCATCGTGACCGAAGGAATACCGTTGCCGATGTACTCATACCAATGGTCATAGTCGTTACGCATGTCCTGATAGAAGTCGGCTGTCTGCCCGGTCTTCGGGTTACGGATAATAAAGAGGCCATTGTTCTCATCGACACCGACAGCGCGAAGGCTCCAGATCTGTCCAAGAGCCTCGCCGACAGCCACACGATGCGTATATTGCGAGATAGGATCGCCGATGCCCTGCAGCCACTGGACGTTGTCGGTCTGATAGAGGTCATTGGACAAGCTAAGCAACTTATTACTATTGTGCTGCAAGGTCACCTGAGAGTTCCATTCGAAATCTTTCGTTCTGATGGGAGTGCCCTGAACCATGATCTCTATACCTTGGTTGCGCATCTGACCGACGTTGGCCCATGTGTGATCATAGAGGTTTGGTGGTGAAGGAACGGCATATTCATACAACATGTCGGAAGTCTTCTTGTTGTAATAGTCGAAACTACCGCTCAGACGATCATCGAAGAGGCTCCAGTCAAGACCGATATTGAACTCGCTGGCAGTCTCCCACTTCAGGTCAGGGTTGGAGTTGTTCACAGCCTTAAGACCCTTATGCCAGGAGCCGTTGCGATAATAGTTGCCACCCGAGTAGGTATAACGCAGCATAGAGAGATAAGACTCACCTGGGATGACACCGGTCTTACCCCAACCGGCACGAAGCTTCAGGTTGCTCAACCAATCCTTGGTCGACTTCATGAAACTCTCGTTCATGATGTTCCAGCCAAGAGAGACTGAAGGGAAGGCACCCCATTTATGATTGTCGCCAAACTTAGAGCTACCCTCGTAACGAAGGCTGGCAAGGATGTTGTAACGGTCAGCATAGCCATAGCTCACACGACCGAAGAAACCGATCAACTTGTTGGAGACCTTCGAAGAATACATATTAGCCTTTCCGTCGGTGAGATGTGTACCAGCACTCATGTTGAAGTATTGGAAGTAGTCATCGGGGAAGTTACGGTTAGTCATGGAAGCATCATCGTAGGTCTCGTCAGAGTAGCTGTATCCGACAAGGCCCTCAAAGCGATGCTTCTTCGCCCAGTTAGCCATGTATTTAGAAGTAAGCTCGAGATAGTTAGACTCGTCCGTGTAACTCGATTGTGTAGCGACACCGGAATAGGTACCTTTCTGATTGATACCGTTCATGGAGTGGTTGCTGGTGTAATAGTAGCCACCGCGGTTGATAGCCTGGTCACGCGAGAGCATAAGGTTTGTCTGCCAGCCCTTGATCGGCTCAAAAGTTACGTTACCCGTGAACTTCACACTCTGGGTCTTGTTCTCACCCGACTGTTCTTTCTGCAAAGAGACGGGGTTCCAATATTGCAGAAGCTGACCTTCGTTGTAAGAGCCGTCACTGTTCCAGATTGGCGATGTCGGGTTACGGATGACAGCCTGCCGATAGATGGTCGTAGCATCACTGACGTCATATTTATACTGTTCGGCATTGACCTTGATGTTGATCTTCAACATGTCGTCGAACATCCAGTGGCTCATGTCGAAGTTAGCGCTCAACGACTCGTTACCCGTCTTCTTCATCACACCCTCCGCGTTGCGGTAAGTAAAGTTGCCAAAGTAGGATGTCTTGGCATTGCCACCACTCATGGAGATACTGTGGTTATGGGTAACGGCTGTACGGCTGACAGCCTTGAGCCAATCGGTGTCGTAGCCTTCATCGTTGAAGTTAGTCTTTCCGGCACGTACATCAGAAGCATCCATGAAGTCAGCCTTCTTTGCCCAACCGGAGAATGAGACATAACCATTATAAGTTACTTGTGTCTTCTGCTCGCGCTGACCGGTCTTCGTCGTGATGATGATGACGCCACCAGCACCACGCGTACCATAGATAGCAGCTGCAGAAGCATCCTTCAGCACATCGATAGAAGCGATGTCCTCAGGAGGAACACTGCTCAGCGAGCCCGGCACGCCATCGACAAGGATAAGCGGTGCCGCATTGCCCGAGACGGTCGTGATACCACGCAGACTGATCTGTGTGGTCTGACCCGGGTCACCCGAAGGGCGAGTAACCGTGAGACCGGCAACTTTACCTCTGATAAGGTCACCGGCATTGTTGAAGCTGCCGGCATTGAAGTCTTCCGGCTTGACACTGACGACAGCAGAAGTGACATCAGCCTTCTTCTGTGTACCGTAACCAATGACTACAACCTCATTGAGAGACTTAAGATCCTCTTCAAGCGTGATGTCACCGCCCTTAGCGTCTTGTGAGACAAAGCCGACATAGGAAACGGAGATGGTAGAGCCACGCTTGACGTTGAGCGAATAATGACCATTCAGGTCAGTAATGGTTCCATTCTTCGTGTTGCCCTTCTCTACGACGGTAGCGCCGATAATTGGTTCGCCTTTCGCATCTTTTACCACACCTTTCACTGTAACTGTGCCTTGTTGTACCGCTTTCACAGACGGTGCAACGGCACTTGCAGTCATGGTAGGCAATGTGCCTCCTGCTGTGAGGAGCAAACACGTCATGGCTTTGACATAGGCTGTGCTATGCAAGAAGCCGAATGGTTGTTGTGCCTTTTTCATGCTTTTATGTTTTAAGGTTTATAATTTTTCTCTTTTCTCATTGTCCAAGGGCAGTCTTAAGTCGATCCACAGCATTGGAGATCATATCTTTCGTGCCGCTGCCATCCGTGACATAGCGCATCACCATCTTACCATAAGCTACGGCATCCTTCAGCGCTTTTGAGGAGGAGTCATCCGGTGTACCGGCTCTCCTAAGCAAAGCTGAGAGCGGCTGGAGATCTTCCATCTCAGCGAGATTGCTGGGGCGCATGGTGTTGATGGCCTTGTTGAGAGTTGCCGTAGCAGTCTCCACCTCATTGGCAGTGACGTTCTTCTTGCCTTTCTTGACCACTGTCTGGGCATCGGTCATCGCTTGCTGTAACCGTGCATAGCCGTGAGGCGCCCACGCATTCTTCTCGGATACCCGTTCACCAGCAATGTCTAAGAGACTCTTCAGTTCCGTGAAGTCAACGACGCTATTTCTCTTTGTTTTTGCAGCATTGTCCACCAATCGGTAGTAATGCGTAGAGTTTTCATTCCGATAATAGTCGGGCAGGAACTCCATACCGTTGATGCTCAACGAGGGTGCGTCTGCATTATGAAGTGCAACGGTCTTTCGTTTATCGTTAATAATTGATGCATTTAAGGTTGCCTGTTTCCAGGTGGTGGCATTGGTTCCTGTCATGCACAGTGGACCATACATCACCACTCCTGTCCAAGCAGACTTCAGCGGAGTGCCGTCAGCACTCGCAACCTCAGCAGGAAGCTTGTCGGCACCATACTCGATGTGTGTCGTGAATGGCATGACAACCTCCAACTTATCCTTGGCCGTCCAGTGATGACCGGAGATCGTCACATAGGAACTTGGCTGATAATGTTGCTGCACGGGCTTGCCGTTGAGAAGAATCTCAAAGCCACGCGTTGCCCAATAAGGCACACGCAGTTTCAGGGTGAAGGTGCCTTCACCTTTCGTCAAACGGATCGTGGAGCGCTGTGCCGGCCATGTGCAATCCTGCTCAAGCGTGACACCCTTGTCGCGCCATTGCAATGTAGTAGGCATATAGAGGCACACCCACAGCGTATTGTCATTATGAAAATAAGCGGCTTGCTGATATTTAGTATGATTCTCTGAACCTGTGCCACCACAACAAGTCGACTGTGGTGTCTCATTGCCAAACGGCTTCGTGGCATTGAGACCGACGGCGTACTGATAGGTCACGGCATAATGGTCGGGATCAAGGGAGCCGATGATCTGATTGTACAGTCCGCGCTCATAATAGTCCATCAGCCCGGCGTCATCGGGGTTATAGGCATTGAGATCCTTCGTGAGCTTCAGAAGGTTATAAGTACAGCACGTCTCATTGAGGTCGGGGTTTGCCATCGCCTCTCCTTCCTGCATGCCATTGGTTGCCATGGAGAGGACCTGCGTGTAAGGCTGGCGAAACATTTCGCCATTGCCGACGCCACCCATGGCATACATGTAACGTCCTTGCACGAGATGCCAGAAGTTGTTGGCTATATTATAATAATGTGTATCATGGTTGCTTTTGTAGGATCGCAGTGCACCGATGATCATCGGGATATGCTGGTTGGCATGGCGCGTGCGGATGTCATCAATGTTCTTAGCCAAGGGTTCATAGAACTTCGGTGCATCAAAACATTGAGCAGCCTCAAGCAGTCGCGCCTTATCCGTAGAGTCTGGCACCATCTCTGACAAACGGGAGAGGCTCTCCTGCATGCCACCCACCTCACCGTCGATGTACATGTCCCACATCTCATAGCGGTTGCCGGGCTTGGCACGTCGCTCTTCCTGCGTGCCGTCACTCTTGACATACGTACGGTAATGCATTCGGTTCCATACCCATAGGCCCATGTCCTTAGCGATGAGCAATGCCTTGGCAGCAATCTCCTTATCATCGAAGAGTGTGGCGATATCGATCAGCCCGGCGAGTTCCTTATGAACAGTATAATAAGGAGCCCATACCCAGTCGGAGTTGTTGTAAGGCCGGTACATCTCTATCAAGGCACAATGTTGGGCGGGAATGGCATTGATATAACCATAGCCATATTTCTCAGGATGCTTCTTGTATTCATCAAAAGCCGCCCACGTGCCTTTCATATCCTTCAGTTCCTGCTCCGGCGCAAAGTCGCGCGCCTCCCAGTAGCGTCCAAGGGAGTCGCTCCATACAAAAGTCTTCTCCTGACAGGCACGAAGTTCATTAACCACCCGCGTGATGTTCTTCTTGAGGATTGCCTTCTGCTGCGGGTCCTTCGTCACAACATATGCCTGGGCCAAGGCCGACATATAATGTCCGGAGCCATGGCCTTTGAGTTTTGTATCAGGCGAATCCCATCCATCAGCAACCTTATAGCCTTCCGTAGACATATTATACGTATCACGATAGTTGTAGAGTTGCTGCGTCACATCCCAGGAGCAAATAGCAGCAATAGCCTCATCCCGATTCTGCGTAAGGCGGTTGTTGCCATTAATAGCCACATCGGAGAGCGGGAAGGTTTGGGCAACCTCTTTCTTCTTTTCATTGTTAGGTACCGCCACGACCTTAATCTTTGCCGTGATGGGATAGCCATTGTCGGTAGTCTCGTCACCTATTATATATCCTTTCAGCTCATAGTTGCTGCCCACTGGATGAAGAGCGATGTCGGCCTCTGCCTGTTCAGTAGAGAGCGGCGCATTCATCCACCTCACCTGCCGCCATTCCGAATAGCCATCCTTATAGGTTACCCACACGCGATTGGGCAACTGCGGCGCATCGCCTGCCGGACAGTTTACCTTTATGGGCACGACACTCTCTATCGCCCTTACCGAAGCTTGGGCAGTAATAGACAAAGATGCCGCTATGGTTACAACTATGATACGTTGAGAAATCATATTTGAGTATTTTTAGTTTTCTGTCGCAAAATTAATAGTTTCATACCTTCGTGACTAAAACTATCCTCCAAAAGGATGAAAGAATCGTCCAAAGCATGGAAATAAGACGATTCTTTCATCTTTTTAGACGATAGTGTCGGTGACACATTATTATATTGTCTACTTTTGCATTAAAGTTCAAAACGAACATTTGCTTATATAAAAGGGTAGTAAAAGTACACTCTTATAAAATAGTTTTAGTAACTTTGCAACGAAAAGCATACATAAAAACTTCAATACCATATGAAGAAAACAATCATTACACTCACGCTCGCAGCAGCGGCACTTCTCTCTGCCAGCGCCCAGCAGAAACTCAAATCGGCGGGATATCCCATCACGCCCGTGCCTTTCACTTCGGTGAAGGTATGGAACAACACGTTCTGGGGACAACGCTTGGAGACTTCAAGAAAAGTCACCATTCCTCTCGCATTCAGCAAATGTGAGAGCGAGGGGCGATACAAGAACTTCGAGCGGGCAGCTGAGAACATGAAGCATCCGTCGGACAAATACAATGTAGCGAAGCTCATGCCTTACTCGTTCGATGACACCGATCCTTACAAGACCATTGAGGGAGCAAGCTATATTCTCCAGACCTATCCCGACAAGAAACTGAAGCACTATGTGGACAGTGTCATTGACATCATTGCCACGGCACAGGAGCCGGACGGCTACCTCTACACAGCCCGCACGCAGAACTATATCCATCCTCATCCTTGGTCGGGGCCGAAACGTTGGAGCAAAGAGGAAGATCTGAGTCATGAGCTTTATAACCTCGGTCATCTCATCGAGGGAGCCGTAGCCCATTGGCAAGCCACTGGCAGCCGTAAGCTTCTCGACATCGCCTGCCGCTATGCCGACTGCGTCGTTAAGGAAGTGGGGCCCAATCCTGGGCAGGCATGTGTGGTACCCGGACATCAGATCGCAGAGATGGCTCTCTGCAAGCTTTATCTCGCCACAGGTCAGAAACGCTACCTCGACGAGGCAAAGTTCTTCCTCGACTATCGTGGCAAAACGAAAGTTCGCAATGAATATTCTCAGAGCCACAAGCCTGTCCTCGAACAAGATGAGGCTGTCGGTCATGCCGTACGTGCAACCTACATGTATGCAGGCATGGCTGATGTAGCAGCGCTCACAGGCGATACAGCTTACGTCCATGCCATCGACCGCATCTGGAACAATATCGTGTCGAAGAAGCTCTATATCACAGGTGGTATCGGTGCCACAAGCAATGGCGAGGCCTTCGGCGCCAACTATGAGTTGCCGAATATGAGCGCATACAACGAGACTTGCGCTGCTATCGGCAATGTGTATGTGAACTATCGTCTCTTCCTTCTCCACGGCGAGAGCAAATACTTCGATGTCTTAGAGCGCACGCTTTACAACGGTCTCATCGACGGAGTGAGTATGGACGGTGGTGGTTTCTTCTATCCCAACCCATTGGAGAGCATGGGCCAGCACCAGCGCCAGGCATGGTTCGGCTGCGCCTGCTGCCCAAGCAATATCTGCCGTTTTCTGCCGTCCCTTCCCGGCTACGTCTATGCCGTGAAAGACCGTAACGTCTATGTAAACCTCTTCCTCAGCAACTCTTCCGACCTCACAGTTGGCGGCAAGAAAGTAGCTCTGAGCCAAGAGACAAGTTACCCCTGGAATGGCGACATCGCAATCAAGATTGGTGAGAACAAAGCCGGTCAGTTCGGCTTAAAGATTCGTATTCCCGGTTGGGTGAAAGGCCAACCCGTACCATCCGACCTCTATTATTATACCGACGGCAAGCGCCTCGGCTACACCATCACAGTCAATGGCAAGAAGGCTGAAGGCCAACTCACAACTGATGGCTATTACACAGTATCCCGCAGATGGAAAGCCGGCGATGTCGTCCGTGTCCATTTCGACATGGAAGTGCGCACCGTGCGTGCTAATAACAAAGTGGAAGCCGACCGTGGTCAGGTGGCTATTGAGCGCGGTCCTATCGTCTATGCAGCAGAATGGCCCGACAACAACTTCAACATCATGAACGTGCTCGTCAACCAGCAGCCTTCCTTCACTGCCGGTACGCTGCCCTACTCCACTTTCATTGCCGACTCACTGAAGAACCGTCTTACTCAATATAAAGGCCTAAGCATAGAGACACTCACCACTCCTGCACAGACACTCGCATTCGGCAAGGACGGCAAGCTCTCTACCGAGGATGTCAGCCTGAAGCTCATTCCTTACTTTGCGTGGGCTCACCGTGGCAACGGCAACATGAAGGTATGGCTTCCGCAAGACGTGTCTGCAGCGCGTCCTGCCGTCCCGGCTACGCTCGCTTCCCAGGCCAAGGTGGAGTTCTCCGCCAAGCTCGGTGCCAAGGGTAGCATCAACGACGGACTCGTGCCGCAGGACGAGAACGACCGTTCCGTACCTTACTGCCACTGGTGGCCGAAGACAAACTCTACCGAATGGGTGACCTACACCTTCCCAGAAGCCAAAGATATGAAGTCGGCTACTGTCTATTGGTACGATGACCAGCCATGGGGCGGATGCCGCGTGCCCGATTCCTGGCAGATTCTCTATCAGGACGCTCAAGGCAACTGGCAGCCGGTGAGTGGAGCTGACGGCTATCCGGTAAAGAAGGGAGCAGCTTGCACCGTCAACTTCGACCCGGTGAAGAGTAAAGCGGTAAAGCTACAGTTCAAAATGCCGGAAGACAAGTCATGCGGCATCTTTGAATGGAGCGTAAAATAGAAATGTTTTAGTCTGTTGGGGTTCTTTTCGAGAATGATTTATTAACTTTGCACATTATAGTTAATAAAAGCTCGTGAAGAACCCATTTTATATCTTTAGAATAAAACGAGAAGAGCGGTGGCTGGCTCTTGCCTCACTTCTCTATATCATATTGTGGAATGTGTTGGTCATCAACAAGTATGCCGACATATTCTTTCCCTTTAGCCGCAATTACCGCAATCTGTTTCTAAAGTTCCACATATCTGGATTTGATCCACTTTCATACGTTGTCATCTCACGGTGGTTTACAGAATATAATATCTACCGCCACCCGCTCTTAGCCTTCTTCATGTATATCCCCAATCAGATAGATCAGGGTCTTATGGCTCTGACGGGGATGAACTGGGCGACGGTCATCATGGCGGTCATCTTGACATTCTGCGCTTTCTACAGTTTCATCTTCTTATTCCGCATTCTTCGTGAAGTCATAGGATTGACGCTGACGGACAGTCGGTTACTGACACTCTTGTTTGGCAGTTTTGCTTATGTGATGGTTGTGATGAGCGTTCCCGACCATTTCTGCCTCTCGATGTTCATGCTGATCCTGACGCTCTATGTAGCAGGCAAGAAGATGAAAGCGAATCATCCTTACACCATCTGGCAGACAGTGCTCTTCTTCATCGTCACAGCCGGCATCTCCCTCAACAACGGCATCAAGGTATTTCTCGCCAATCTCTTTACCAATGGCAAGCGCTTCTGGCGACCGGCTAATCTGTTATTGGCTATTATCCTACCGTCAGCTTTGATATGGGGCTTTGCCCGTTGGGAGTGGAATCATTATCAAGCACCACATCAGATAGCTGTAAAGAAATTTAAGAAGCGGGCTGCAGAGAAGAAGCGCGCTAAACTTTTTATGCAGGTAAGAGACACGATGACAGAGGTCAACGGCAAAGCCGATTCTCTGAAAGCGCTCGCTTATGTAGATACCATAATGGCAAAGGAAAGACGGGCCAAGAAGCTTCGGGATAGCAAGAAAGCCGTCTTCGCCCATGCTGGCAAACCCATGGGCAAAGGGGAGTTCGAGCAATGGACAGATATCTCCACCCCACGCGGCTGGAGCTTTGTAGAGAATATATTCGGTGAGCCCATACAGCTCCATCAAGATTATCTTCTTGGAGACGTCCTTGTGAAACGGCCTGTCATCGTTCACTACCGCTGGGCCTGGAACTACATTGCGGAAGGGCTCATCCTTCTCCTTTTCCTCGCCGGTATCTGGTGCGGACACCGCAGTCGTTTTATGTGGTTGGCAATGAGCTTCTTCGGCTTCGACATGGTCATTCACTTCGCTTTAGGCTTCGGTCTCAACGAGGTATATATCATGTCGCCCCACTGGCTGATGGTCCTCCCCATTGTCATGGCCTACCTTTTCTTCCACAAGCCATGGCGGTGGTTGCGATATGGCACGACAGTCCTGGCTCTTTATCTCCTTATCTATAATAGCTGGTTATATATCAGTTATTTGATATGAACTTTGGCTTGCTTCTCTGAAGATTGTTGTAACTTTGTACAAAAATAAGTTTTGAGGGTATATTATTACCATAGTTTCAATCCACAGTGGGCCCATGCCCAATGGCAGGCAGGCAAGCTGCCCGCCCACTTGCTCTATGGAGCTTGCCATTTGAAGGACGAGGGCATCGGTGTCATCTTTCATTCCATCGGCCACCAAGTTCGTCGCCGGTTCTCATTATCGCTCGATACCGCATGGAGGGTGTTGCGCCACTACCATGAGTACGACGCCATCTATGCCACAACCTTCCGTGGATTAGAGATTATCGTCTTCCTTCGTGCCCTCGGTCTTTTCCGCAAGCCCATCATCTGCTGGCACCATCAGCCGATTGTGAAAGCAAAGAGCAAGTTACGAGAAGCCATTGCACGTGTGTTCTATCATGGCTTCGACGAACTGATTTTCTTCTCTCAAGCCATCATTGACCAGTCATTAAAGTCAGTGAAAGCTCCCGTCGGACACATGCATATCGTGCACTGGGGTCCAGACCTTGCTTTCTACGATAAGATCCAGCAAGAGGCAAAGACAAGCAACCATGAAGGATTCATCTCTACAGGCAAGGAGCGGCGAGACATGCCCACACTTGTAGAAGCTTTTCGGCAGACGAATGCCCCACTCGATATTTATATCTGCCGACAGTCGAATGGCATCAATTATGAGCAGCTGTTAGGCAGTCTTGCTAAAGGGGAAAACACGCACATCCACTATATTCAAGGTAATAAGATTCGGGAGATGGCGGAATGTGTCAGCAACAGTCTGTGCGCGGTTATCTGCTGTCAAGAGACGAACTATACCGTTGGTCTCACCACAGTCGTGGAGGCTCTGGCTCTCGGCATCCCCATGATCTGCAGTCGTAATCCGCAGATGCCAATGGACATAGAGCACGAAGGTTGCGGGCTTACCGTGCCTTATGGAGATGTAAACGCATGGGTACGTGCTATACAATATATAATGGCCCATCCCGACGAAGCCAAGCAAATGGGACTACGCGGAAGAGCTATTGCGGAGAATAAGTATAACGAGACAATCTGTGCCCATGAGATTGCCACTATTCTAAGAAAATATGAAAGAAAATAAGGTCTATAATACAGGAGAAACAGAGGAAGAACTCAGAGAAAAATATAATCCGGACGGATCAACTCTCCGTCGCGCCCAGCTACGTCTTCTTGATATGGCGGTTTATCTTCAGGAGACGGCCAAGAAGATAGGCGTCCCCTGTCGTCTCGACGGCGGTAATATTCTTGGAGCTCTGCGTCATGGCGGTTTCATCCCATGGGACGACGACATCGATTTTGTCGTCGACCGCAAGGACTTTAAGCGTCTCTGCCGTTATCTGAAAGACCATCCTCACCCACAGTATGTGCTGCAAGACAACGAGACCGACAAGGGGTTCTATAAGGAGTGGGCTGTCCTGCGTGACCTCAAGAGCCGCGAGGTGAGCCACGACGACGAGTCGAGCAAAGACCGCCGTACAGCCGAGGCGCTGAAGTTCCAAGGCCTTCATGTCGACATCTTCCCCTATGAAGGGTATATGATACCCTGGCTACAGCGGCTTGCAGGCAAGTTATCTGTGAATGTGAACACAAAATTTGCTGGAGCACACCCGTTTCTTGCACAGGCAGGATATAATGTTCTTCATTACTTTGTCTTCCCTCTCTTCCGTGGCTTTGGCCATCTTTTCGGAAGCAAGCGAAACTACATGCACAGCTATGGTGCATGGTTCTATGAGCATTTCGACCACGACGTTCTCATTCCCCACAAAGATATCGTCTTTGAAGGCAAGACCTTTGAAGGCCCCGCCGATCCCGTGAAGCTCTGCACGATTATCTACGGCAACTACATGGATTTGCCACCAGTAGAGAAGCGGGACCGCCACAAGATGGAGACTGTCGTGGAGGACTAAGCCTCTGTTATTTTGCGAACTGCCGGGCAGCCTCTTCTATCGTTGCCCGCATTTTTTCTTCCATCGAGCCCGTTATCTGCCACCCAAGACCTTGCAAGCGAGACGTGTCAAAGACGGCTTTTGTGATGGGCGTACCTCCCGTGGCAGCAGTGTCCTTGGGCAGTTCGATACGAACCTCACGCCCGGCAATACCAGCTATCATCTGAGCCAAATCGCGAATGGTCCGGTTCGATGACTCGTCTGCAATATTGTAAGCCTTTCCGTTCTCTCCTTTCAGTAGAATATAGAGCAGAGCAGAAGCACAGTCGACAACATAACACCAAGAGCGAAACTTCATGCCATCACTCTTCATCACGATGTCCTCACCCCGGAGGACATTCCCGATAAACTGGGCATAAACCCGGTTGTCGCTCTCTGTAAAATAAGGTCCATAGACATGAGAAGGGCGAGCCACGCAGACATCAAGACCATATTCTTGCCCATAAGCTACGCAGAGCGTCTCAGCCGCCCGTTTCGACGACGGATAACAAGAGCGCACACTCATCGGATCGACATAACCACTATAATCTTCCGTAAACGTTCTGCCATCTCCCTCGCCATAGACCTCGCCGGACGATACATAGACAAACTTCTCTAAGTGATGCTGCCGTCCCCTTTCAAACAAACAGTCTACACCAAGAATATTGGCACGAATGATGCCTACTGGGTCAGAGACATAGAGCTGGGGCGATGCGCCACTGGCAGCATCAATTATGAAGTGAAAGTCTGTAGTTCCCTCCAACGGCTTTGTGATATCATGCTTGAGGAAATGGAAATGGGGATTGTTCCACCAGGCAGCAAAACGCAGCCGAGCCCGATCCTCATTGCGACCACAAGCATAAACGTCAAAGTCTAATGGACTGCGGTGCATGAGCACATCAACGACAGTACTTCCGATGAGTCCCGTGGCTCCGGCTACAAGAATATTCTTGCCATGCAGACGTTCCCAGGGAAGGGAGACCTGTGCTGCCTGTTGGAGAGTATATTGATAATTCATTATTCCTTAATCCAAGATTCTTTTTCCGTGTGTATAAGTGCTTTGAAGAGTTCGATATCTTCTGTCTGTGTCAACTTCAAGCCGTTTTTCTCCGAGCCCATAACGAGGTGCTGATCCTTCACACCAAGAGCCGACATCAGCGTACACGAAGCCACCGTGTTCTCAATATGCTTCTCCTCTGCTTCCTGGTGAGCCTTTAGCAAGTCGCCAAGGTGATAGGTGTGCGGCGTCTGCGTGCGGATGAGGCGTTCGCGGGGAATGGAGATATTCCTTACGCAGTCGTCGACTTTCTCCATGATAGCTTCCTTACAAACAAGTCCCGTCACCGCGTAGCCATATTTCTGACACTTCTCAATATTCTCGGTGATGATGCGCTCACCCACTAAAGGCCGCACGCCATCATGGACAAGAACAATATCGTCATCAGGGCGTCCTGCCTTCCGAAGGCCTTCGAGACCATTGCGGATAGAATGTTGGTTGCTGTCACCGCCCTCGAAGATCCATTTCAGCTTCGTGATATTGAACTGATTGGCATAAGCCTGCAACACGACTTCCCAACCTTTCAGACAGACCACACAGATAGCATCCACCAAAGGATGGTGCTGGAAAGCCTGCATCGTATAGATGATGACCGGGATATTGTCAATGGTCATAAACTGTTTGGGGATATCTTGTCCCATTCTGTTGCCGACACCGCCGGCAGTAAGCAATGCTATGTTCATTGGTCCTGATAAAATTTCTTATTATTATATGCGAATATAAGAGGATAACAGAAACTGCGTACAGCCCCCATAAATCCTTTTGCGCCACCATTCCAATAGATCGTAGTACGATGGCGGCAGCAGAGTAGGCCTAACCTGCACAACGCCCACAGACCTCGCTTCAGCATCAGCCCACTCATCTGATGAGCCAACGGTTGGAAATCCTTCGAAGTCTTTGAATGAATCAATCCATACAGATGTTGATATTCTGCCCGTTGTTGCATAAGGCGATATTCATGAAGGCCATGAAGATAAGGTGCAAGAGGCGATACGCCTCCGTCCTTCTTCAGTTCCTGTGCAATGGCCGACTGTGGATTGCTGCGATGAAGGTTCAGAGACTCATCCAAACGGATAATACCACGCCCCAACTGCGCAAAGATGGCAAGGCTCCAATCGTAATGCATGAATGGCATCTGTCGTCCCAAGACCCAATATTCGGGCGTGCGAGCAAAGTCTCCGCGCAGCAACATCGTGTGCCCGGCAAAGCCAGCGAACAAAAGAGCTTCTAACTTATACTGCTGTTTGACATGCACGGAATGGGCTTGGTCCGGTCCACGGTCATAACAAGAGAAGCAGATATCATGGTCACCAATGGCCGCCACCTGTTTGCTGATTTTTTCCGGATACCAGACATCATCCTGGTCGGAGAAAGCCACAAATTCGCCCGTGGACCGCATCGTTGCAGACTCGAAGTTGGCATCCAAGCCCTTATTATGCTCATTGACAAAGACATGGATAAAGGGATAGCGCGCTGCATACTCTTGGCAAATCTCCACAGTATGATCCGTCGATCCGTCATCCTGTATGATGATTTCCTTCAACGGATAAGTCTGGGCAACGATAGAATCTAATTGCTCCCGGATATACCGCTCCCCGTTATAGGTGCACATCACCACAGACACTGTTTTCTTCGGTTCCATCGCTGCTTTCTTTTTCAGCAAAGTTACGAGAAAAAGAGTAAAGAAACAAACTTTCGACAAGGAATAGCGAAAAAATTAGTAATTTTGCACGCCTACAAGCATTAAGAGAATGATACAAAAACCATTTCAAATATTTGCTCTATTGCTATCTTTACTGATATGCAACTATAGTTATGGATGGGACAAGGATGAAAGAACAACGACTGTCAACTATTATAATAATCCTGTTCTAAAAGGCATCGACGCACCGGATCCCTGTATCTGGCAGGATCCGTCTACAAAGATGTTCTACACATTCTATTCTATTCAGAATGACAATAGCAAACATATCTACCAGAGTAAGAATCTGGTGGACTGGACCGACACGGGTAAGCCAGCGTTCACAGATGATGATTTTCACAAGATGGTCAGTGGCACAAGCAAGCCTTCAGCAACAAGCATAGGTTTATGGCTTTGGGCCCCACAAGTCATCTACCACCAAGGTCGCTATCTGATGTATATCGCCATTGCCGGTGACGACCGATGCAAGATTCACTCTGGCATAGCGGTCCTCACTTCCGATGCTCCCGACGGCTATTTCCGTTTTCAAGGCATCGTCACCTCCTATGGTGGCAACGATCCCCAGCACTATCCCAGCAATGGTATCTACTGTTCTATCGACCCATGTCCTGCCATTGACGAGCAAGGCCATCTGTGGCTTTTCTTCGGTAGCGTAGGACAAGTCTACCGCATTCGTCTGACTGACGACGGCCTGTCCATATTCCCAGGTTCCCACTATCAGCTTATGGCTGGGACCTACAGCAGAGGTAAAGCCGACAAATCCACACTATGTGAAGGTACCTTCCTCTACCATCACCAAGGCTATTGGTACCTCTTTGCAAGCCGTGGACAGTATAACGATTACAGCTACTCTCTTGTCGTTGCACGAAGCAAGTCATTGAATGGGCCTTTCGTCAACAAACGAGGAATACCTATGACTCATGGCGGCTTCGAGGTTCTCCTTCAATCCAGCCCCGGTGACGCTTGGTATGGATGTGGTCATAATGGCGAGATTTATAAAGACCTTACCGGACGATATTATCTCTGTTATCACTGCCATGGTCCCGAGAGCAAAGAGAATATCAACAACCATGGCGACCAATTTCGATACATGATGGTGCAGCAACTCTACTGGGGACAAGACGGTTGGCCTTACTTCCACCATGGCAAGCCACAGATCAACCATAACCGCAAACCCATATTTTAAAACATTTCAAACAAGAGTTATAGACAAGAATATAGACAAGAATAATGAGGAATCCTTTCAAAATCTTCGCCATTCACAAGGAAGAACGATGGTTAGCCTTCGTTTCGACATGCATTCTTATTGTGCTCAATGGCCTGCTTATATACAATCACAGCCCGAAGTTTCTCAAGGCCAATTGGGGGAAGATTGGTGGATGGAGCCTGTTCAACAACCAACTTCATCTCTCAGGCTATGACCCCTATGCCTATATGACCTTGACAAAGTTCAATGTCTATTACAGCATCGACCGACATCCTATAATAACATTGTTGCTTTATCCATTTTCTGTGCTCAACCACTGGATCATGAAGACCTGGGATGTCAATGCAGCGATGTACATCATGGCTTTCCTCGTCATCATCGCTTCTCTTTATGCTGTGATCTTTATGTACAGGACACTACATGAACTGATGGGACTGAAACGAAGCGACAGTATCTGGTTAACGGCTCTGCTCTTTTCTTTTGCTTCTATCATGACCTCGGCCATGTCGCCCGACCATTTCATATTCTCCTTCTCCCTGCTTGTCTTCACGCTCTATGTCTTCGGCAGATATATCCGACAAGGGAAAGCTATCGCATGGCATAAGGGTGCTATTCTTTATTTCTTCACAACAGGCATTACGCTAACCAATGGTGCCAAGACCTTGCTTGGTGCTCTCTTCGTAGATAAATGGAAAGCTTTCAGCTGGAAGAATATTCTTTTAGGATTTCTCTTGCCAACAGCCTTGCTCGTGGGAACGTATGCCATCCAAGAAGAAACATTAGTGGCACAGCGAGACAACAACGCAGCCGTAATGCGGCAGAAAAAAGAGGCTAAGAACCCCGTAAAATTCAGACAAGACTCTATCCGCGACGCACAGAACGCCGTTGCCATGACAAAAATCAATGGCAGGCCCCTCAGCGACAAGCCATTCCTTCGTTGGATCAACGCTGATGCCTCTCGGTGGAACGGTATCGTAGAAGGTCTCTTCGGCGAATCTATCCAGCTCCATCGCGACTATCTCCTTGGCGACGTCTTCTTGGGACGACCCATCGTCGTGAAATATTCATCGTGGATAAACTATGTCATTGAAGCCATCATTGTATTTTTGTTCCTCGCCGGCATTGTCTATGGACGCAAAGACCGGATTCTGCAAATGCTCCTCTCCTGGTTCGCCATAGACCTAACGATCCATGTCGTCTTAGGCTTCGGTCTGAACGAGGTTGCTATCAACGGCGGTCACTGGATGTTTATCATCCCTGTGGCATTGGCGTGCTTGCTGAGAAGAATACAAGGCTCCAAAGCAGAATATACAGGTTATCTTATCAAGCTTCTCACGGTCTATCTATGGGGATACAATGGATATCTTGTAGCGTGGTATATGATATAAAAGCCTCTCCCCAACCCCTCCCCCGCAGGGAGGGGCTTTTCAACGTATGACATTCTTCAACCTTCCACCCTTTCTCAGTATCTCCCCTTGCTTCCGGCACCGGTCAAGCATCTGGCTGTATTCTTCATCCGAGATGGCGGCGATACGCTCGGGCAACTCTTTTAGACTGGCTACGGCAATACCAAGCCCATTAGAAGTAACAAACTCGGCCTCCGCACTCTCCTTCCACACAATGACAGGAATACCCATAGCAAGGTAGAGAGAAAGTTTATGCGAGGCGATGAGCCGGAGATAATCGCCGAGATCACCTTCACAAGTATCTATCGACGTACCATCCCATACCAGTCCCCAGCCTCCTTCGACCGATGCCGTATGGTTGCTCTGAAAGACTCCCTTATAACGAACATTCCCCGAGACATGAAAGTCCTCATCGATCTTGCCATAAAGATTGAAGACTAAGTCCTTGAAATCATAAGCCGTTAATGGACCAAAGAAAGACGACTTCTTGAGGTATCCGGCAAAGACTATCTCGTGCTTCCTTTTCATCAGATCTTCCTTCGGCCGAAAATCATCATCGGTATAATAGTCAAAAAGTTGTGTTGCCACTGTAGGTGTCGAGACGCCATGTTCATGAATCCATTGACTCATTGCCTCCGTATGGGTAATGAGCTTGCTTGCCAATCGAAAGACGCGAAGGTCGGGTGTAAGGTCACGATGATAGCGAACGGTCTGAATATCATGGATGAGTATCGTTACGTTGTTGCCAAGAACCCGTTGCAAGCGAAGCACCCAAGGAAAGACAACCTTACTTGACACAGGATACTGCACAATATATTCCGTTCCCAAAGGATGGCGCATGATCATGGCGATATTCTTCAGCAAACCCATCAGATTAGACAGAAACGGCACAGGATATTGCTTGCAGAGGATCACCTCCACATCGTATCCGCAAGCCGATAACGTACGGTTGACGTCATCGCGCGCCTTGCCCAAGGCACTGACCTTAGAATAGGCTTTGAACTGGATTGTCTGATTGACAACAACTTTTTTAGCTTTCATAGTGCAAAAATACAACTATATTTTGTTCCTTCAAAGGAAATATCGTACTTTTGCAAAGATTTCATACGAACAATGAGCATTTGGCAAACCATTAATACAACCCTCTTTCATGTCAATCGGAAAAAGGATCTCACTCCGTGGGAGCATCCCTACTCGGGTGACCTCCCTATTTACGGCGTTTATCATGTCTTTTGTGCTGAGGGATGGGAGCAGCTGGTGCCCTTTCAGTTAGAGAGACTACGGAAGAGCGGTTTGGCCAATCAGACAAAGACGCTGTTCATCAGTTGTATCTATCGGCAGGAGACAGACCTTACAAAGCTCCACACGATGCTTACGGGAATACATTATGAAATTGCCGCCAGCACTAGCGATGCGAATCAATACGAATATCCTGCTTTAGACCTCGTCTATAAAAAAGCGAAGGAAGAAGACTGTCTCATTTATTATTTTCATACGAAGGGCGTCTCCTATCATGGCCCACAACAGAAAGACCACCACTGGCTTTATTTCAAAAAGAAAGTAGAAGCTTGGCGGGAAGTCATGGAATATTTCACCATTGACAAATGGCAAGTTGCAGCTAATGTCCTCTGCGGTGGCTACGACACATACGGCTGTCTGCGCTATCCACCTCGGCCCGCCACCTACACTATGTATGCTGGAAATTTCTGGTGGGCCCATGCCTCTTATCTCCGTACCCTACGCCCCCTCAGCGATGAGGAACGAAAAGACCGCATGTTAGCAGAAACTTGGATTTTCACTGGCAAGCATCGCGACTATAGCCCCTTCGATACCCTTGCCTTGCTTTATCGAACATTTCTCCCACCTGAATTATACAAAGAAGGACAAAAGGCAACGCTAAAGGAACGCTTGCGATTCGTTTGGGATTTCAATTATTCCAAACTACGCAAGAAATTATTTCATTATAATTTTATCAAACGTAACAACGCTATTTATCAAAAGATTGGATGAGCACACTGAAAGAAAAGACTGCATCGGGACTCTTCTGGGCTGCCATGAATAATGGCAGCATGCAGATATTGAATGCCATCATCGGTATCTTCCTTGCCCGCCTACTCGATCCCGCCGACTATGGATTGGTAGGTATGATCACGATCTTTTCGGCCATCGCCGGCTGCCTGCAGGACAGTGGCTTTACCACCGCCATCATCAACCTGCAAAAGCCGGAGCATAAAGACTATAATTCTGTTTTCTGGTTCTCGCTTCTCATGGGGACAGGACTATATCTCCTTCTTTTCTTCGCAGCCCCTTGGATAGCTGAGTTCTATCATCAGGATAAACTGACCATGCTATGTCGTGTCGCTTTCCTCAGCATACCCTTGTCTGCTTTCGGCATTGTTCCCCAGGCTTACCTGACGAAGAATCTCATCGTCAAGCCCGTCACCCTGCAACGTATCGTTGTACTCACGATCAGTGGCATCACGGGCATCACCTTAGCTTTCCAAGGCATGGGCTACTGGGCGCTCGTGGCGCAGCAACTCACCTATACGGGACTGCAAAGTCTCGGTAAGTATTTTCTCATGCCGTTCCGCCCCACCCTCGACATCGACTTTACACCTGTAAGGAAGATGTTCGGTTTCAGCAGTAAGATCCTCGTAACGAACATCATCTCGCAAGTCAGTCAGAACATCCTTACCGTCATCTTCGGTCGTATCTTTCCCGTCAAGACAGTCGGTAACTTCACGCAAGGATGGAAGTGGAACAACATGGCTTCCGGATTCGTCTCGGGAATGTTGGCACAGGTGGCCCAGCCAGTGTTTGTATCAGTACAAAATGAGGAGGACCGCCAACTGCATATTCTGCGTAAGATGACCCGTTTTACCGCCTTTCTTGCCTTTCCGGCCATGTTCGGCCTTGCCATCATTGCCCCAGAATTCATCATCATCTTAATCTCCGACAAATGGATTGACAGCGTTCCCATCCTGCAGATTCTCTGCATCAGCGGCGCATTCATCCCCATCTATCTGCCCATGCAGCAGCTCATCGTCAGTCAAGGCCGGTCAGACATCTTCATGTGGGTGAACATCGCGCAGATCATCATTCAGATAGGTGTGATCCTCGTCTTTGCCCAGCAAGGCATCATCGCCATGGTCACCGCCTATTCTGCTTTCATCGCCCTGTGGACCATCGCCTGGCAGTTCTTCACAAAAAAGATCATCGCCTATAGTTTCCTTGACCTTCTCAAGGACCTTATGCCGTTCCTGTTATCAGCCTTAGCAGCCTGTGCCATCGCCTATGCGGTCGCCAGTCTTCTCCCCGGCATGTTCCTTCGTATGGCAGTCAAAATCATCATTGCCGTCACTCTTTATGTCGCCGTCATGCAAATAGCCGGTGCACAGGTCATGAAAGAGTGCATCGGCTATCTGAGGCATAAGAAATAACGGCTTCTACATAATCTTACCCTTCAGCCACAAGGCAAAGAACTTGTCGTAGACCTCATACTTGCCGAAGTCGTTGCTAACAAACTCCTTGTCGACCAAACCACGTAGGGCTGACTGCACACTGCTTGCTGAGGACAAGTGATATTGCTTGATGAACTTCGTGGAGGTCACTTGCTCGGCCCGTCCTGCCTTGCAAACGGCAAAAAGCAATTCTTTCTGCTTGGCTGGCAACTGGAAGAGTATCGACTCATAGGTGAAGTTGTTTGAGGCAAGAATGGTATTTATCGCAGTATCAATCATCGACACATCGCAAGAGCCATCCGCAGGAGTCTCAGCAAAGAGCTCGTTCATCGTGCGCTGTACATACCACGTGATACCCTCAAAGCGGTCGTAGACATTTTCGACAACGTCCTTCTTCAATTGCTTACCTCTCTCTGAGAAGAGATTCATGGCAAAGGAGGCATAGACATCACGGTTGAGCACATCGATATTCATAAAGGTCGTGCTCTGGAAGAAAGGGCGGTTGGGACTGAGAAACATCTCACTCATCATCGTCCGGCGGCTCCCGGCAAAGATAAACCGAGCATTATGACAATGTTGCACATAGGTTCGAAGCAACGCCTCCGCCTTACCATCGGGATAGGTCGACACCGTCTGAAACTCATCAATGGCTATGATGCAAGGCTTATCTGCCTTGTCGATGTAAGTAAAGATTTCCTCCACTGTTATCTGAGGCTCAGCCACTTGACCGACACCTAATCTCAGTTCCGGCTTACCGTCATCGCCGATTGTCACACCGGCATAAAGCGACCTGATGCAAGCAAGAAAGGCATCGGCTGCTTTACGGCTCTGCGACTTCAACGCATTGAGGATGCTCTTTCCCATGACCTGCACCATCTCACCCATGTCTTTGGTAGCATACAAGTCGATGAGAATGCAATAGTATTGAGAAGCAATGTCTTTCTGGTGAAAGAAATGCTCAACAAGACCGGTCTTGCCCACACGCCTCGGCGCAATGAGCGTCACATTGCGCCCATTCTCCATATGCGTGCGGAGCAGTTTAGTCTCCTCTTCGCGGTCACAGAAGAGTTCATCAGAGACATAGCTCTCTAAGATAAAAGGATTATTCGCCATCCGTCTTTGCTTTGGCTACAAAGATAATTATTATCTTATAATAATCATCTTATAATAATCATCTTATAATAAAGATTAACTATCACACCCTCAGCGTCCGCATGGCGTTGAGCACGCAGAGCACCATCACGCCGACATCACCGAAGACGGCGACGGGCATGGCATAGCGGCCTAACAAGCCTGTGGCAACGAGGATAAGTATCAGTACCTTCACGGCAATGGCAAACGTCGAGTTCTGACGTGCATTGGCAATCGTCTTACGGGCGATGCGGATAGCCGTGGCAATCTTCGAAGGCTTGTCGTCCATCAGTACCACGTCGGCAGCCTCAATGGCCGCATCAGAACCTAAGGCACCCATGGCGATACCTACGTCGGCACGCGCCAGGACCGGTGCATCGTTGATACCGTCACCGACAAAGGCGAGGGTAGAACCCGTTTGCTTCTCTTGGATGAGCCGCTCCACCTGAGCCACCTTATCCTGAGGCATCAGCTCAGCATGGTATTCGTCCAAGCCGAGGCTCTCCGCCACATTCGCTGCCACACGCTCATGGTCGCCTGTCAGCATCACAGTCTTTGCCACACCGAGTTTCTTCAACTCTGCGATAGCGTCCTTGCTGTCGTCCTTCACCTTATCAGCGATGACGATATGTCCGGCATAGGCTCCGTCCACAGCAACATGGATGGTCGTGCCAACGAGATGCTTACATTTCTCGCACACGACGACCTTGGCGCCTACAGCCTCCATCATCTTCTCATTGCCTACACAGACATCATGCCCGTTGACTGAAGCCCGGATTCCCTTACCGGCTATCTCCTCTACATTCTCAAGGCTACAGCCGTCAGCCAACTTGTCGCCAGCATGCGCCTCACCATTATTGTTAAACTTTACATCCTTGAACGGGCCCTGACTGAAAGCCACACGCAATGCAGAGGCGATAGGATGGGTACTATAGTTCTCTGCATGGGCAGCAAGATGCAGCAGATCCTTGGCATCGAGCGTCTCAGGGTGGATGGCAGTAACGGCAAACACGCCTTTCGTCAGAGTGCCGGTCTTGTCAAACACCACGGTAGAGAGTTTGGCAAGCGCATCCATATAGTTGCCTCCTTTAATGAGAATACCTTTACGAGAAGCTCCACCGATACCGCCGAAGAAACTCAGAGGAACGGAGATAACTAAGGCACACGGGCAGCTCACAACGAGGAAGCTCAGTGCACGGTAGACCCAGGTCACGAGGCCCTGCTCATAACTGTCATAGAAGAAAGGCGGGATGAAAGCCACCGCGATGGCAAGGAAAACAACGATTGGCGTATAGACGCGCGAGAAGCGACGGATGAACGTCTCACTCTTCGACTTGTTTTCCGACGACTCCTCCACGAGTTTGATAATCTTCGAAGCCGTGGAGTCGCTGAAACTCTTGCTGACCTTAATCTTCAGCACACCCGAAACATTAACGCAGCCGCTCAATGCCTCATCACCGACATTAACCGTGCGGGGCACACTCTCACCCGTGAGTGCCACCGTATTAAGACTCGACGAGCCCTCAACAATCTTACCATCCATCGGTACACGCTCGCCCGGGCGCACGACGACCGTCTCACCAACCTTCACATCTTTTGGATCAACGACACTGACCATGCCCTCACGCTCCACATTGGCCGTGTCGGGCCGGATGTCCATCAGTGCCTTGATGGAGTGTTTACTCTTGTCTTCAGCATAATCCTCAAAGAGTTCACCGACCTGGAAGAAAAGCATCACGAAGACAGCCTCCGGAAACTGCGGCTCGGCTCCGGGAAGGAAACCGATAAGTAAAGCACCGATGGTAGCAATGCACATCAGAAAGTCCTCATTGAACGGATTGCGCTCCTCGATACCTTCCTCTACAGCCTCTCCCATCACATCATAAGAGATGAGCAGGTAAGGCACAAGATAAACAAGGAGCTGAGCCCATACGGGCATCACGATCGATTTCGTCACCATCCAGGCAGCAAGAAGTAATACTGCTGTCACGATGATTCGTGTCAAGAGTTTCTTATCCATATCTAATAATATTTTTTTGTTCTTCTGGCTTTCGAGTTGGTAAGTGCCTCGGAGAGGCTGACTGCGCCCTGGCGCGCTATACGACGATACAATATATTAAAGACATAGCGCACGTTCGTGCAGTCTGCCTCTTCGAGGCAGGAGATCAGTCAGATATATCCTTTCAGTACACCCCAAGCTACGTCGCTTTGCTCCTTGCCTGGGGTTATATAGAGTCAGCCTCTTCGAGGCTGTCTGCTAGTATCAACTCGAAAAGCTGACCATTTCTTCTTTGTTGTTTGACAGTGCAAAATTACTAAGAAGTTGTTGCAACCCGGTTGCAAAGATATCGGCTGACACGTGGCGGACAACTGGCTGACACGTGGCGGACAACTGGCTGACACGTGCCGAACAACTGGCTGACACGTGGCGGACAACTGGCTGACACGTGACGGACAACGAAACAACGCGTTGAACTGTGTGCCTTAACAGCACAAGCGAACCATAAATAAACGTTAAACATAATGTTAAAACGCCGAATATGTTTTGGACCGAAACTTATATTTCCTAACTTTGCTTTCAGAAAGAAACAGATAGACCTATATTTAGAAATCAAAACTTAATCACGATATGATGGACAAGATTCTCAAAGACGAATATGATGTGATCATCATTGGTGGTGGTATCACAGGAGCCGGAACGGCACGCGACTGTGCCCGCCGCGGAATGAAGGTTCTTCTCGTTGAGAAGCGCGACTTCACCAATGGTGCTACAGGCCGCAACCACGGTCTGCTTCATAGCGGTGCACGCTACGCTGTCACCGACCAGGAGTCGGCACGCGAGTGCATCAAGGAGAACATGACGCTCCGCCGGATAGCTCGCCATTGTGTAGAGGAGACCGATGGTCTCTTCATCACGCTTCCCGAAGACAGTCTTGACTATCAGAAGAACTTTGTCGAGGCTTGTCACCGCGCAGGCATCCGTGCCGACATTATCTCTCCGGAGGAGGCCAAGCGCATCGAGCCGGCTGTCAACCCCACGCTTATCGGTGCCGTCCGCGTGCCCGATGCTTCTATTGATCCTTTCCGCCTCACTACAGCCAACATCATCGACGCCAAACGGCATGGTGCAGAAGTGCTGACTTATGAAGAGGTCATAGGCTTTGTGATCGAGAACGGTGTAATGAAAGGTGTCAAGCTGCGCAACAACCGAACAGGAGAGGAAGCTGAGGTTCATTGCCGCCTCGTCATCAATGCAGCCGGCATCTGGGGTCAGCCCGTAGCACAGTTGGCAGGCATCAAGATAAACATGTTCCCGGCCAAGGGCACACTTCTCATCTTCGGTCACCGCGTCAACCACATGGTGCTGAACCGCTGCCGCAAGCCTGCCAATGGTGATATCCTCGTCCCCGATGATGCCGTATGTGTCATTGGCACGACGAGTGACCGCGTGCCCTTCGACCAGATAGATGATATGCGTGCTACACCTGAAGAGGTGGACCTGATGATTCGCGAAGGCATGCATCTCGCACCGAGCCTTGCCACGACCCGTGTCATCCGTGCCTATGCCGGTGTGCGTCCGTTGGTAGCGGCCGACAACGATCCGTCAGGACGAAGCATCAGTCGCGGCATCGTGCTCTTCGACCATGAGAAGCGTGACGGACTGAAAGGATTCATCACCATCACCGGTGGAAAGATGATGACCTACCGTCTTATGGCAGAGAAAGCCACCGACCTCGCCTGCGAGAAACTCGGCATCGACAAGAAATGTGACACAGCTGAAGTACCGTTACCCGGATCGGAGGAGAGCGACAGTGAGATCAAGAACGAGATGCACAACGACATCTATTCTGATCTTGTAGCTTCAACAAGCCGATTGGCAGAGATCGGTCGTCATGGCACCTTCACCAAGGATATCCCCCACGAAACGATAGAGGACCGCGCCCTCGTCTGCGAGTGCGAAGAGGTGAGTGTCGGCGAGGTGAAGTTCGCCATCGACAAGCTCCATGTCCATAACCTTATCAACCTGCGCCGCCGCACACGTATCGGAATGGGTACCTGCCAAGGTGAGCTCTGCGCCTGCCGCGCTTCGTGCGTGCTCTGCCAGCTCGGTCACAGCAAGGCCAAAGATGCGCTCAACGATCTCTCGACATTCATGCAGGAACGGTGGAAAGGCATGCAGCCTGTGGCATGGGGCGATACACTGAAAGAGAACCAGCTGACACTGAAAATTTATCAGGAGCTCTGTGGATTAAATTAATTATTACACAAGATGAAATTCGATACTATTATAATAGGTGGCGGTCTGAGCGGTCTCACATGTGGTATCGCACTCGCCAAAGCAGGACAGAACGTAGCTGTGGTCAGTGCCGGACAGAGCAATCTGCATTTCAGTTCCGGTTCTCTCGACCTCGTAGGCTACAAGGACGGACAAGAAGTCAAGGATCCTTTAGAGGCCCTTGGCCAGATGCCAGAGACACATCCCTATCACAAGATTAGTAACCCCGACATTCTTGCCAACCAGGCACGCAAGCTCTTGGAAGAAGCAGGGATCAAGATGGAGGGCGACAACCATAAGAATCACTACCGCCTCTCTCCCGTGGGCAAACTCATTCCCGCATGGCTGACAATGGACGGTCTCTTCACCGTCAATGGCGCTGAAGAACTGAAAGGCAAGCATATCTGCATCGGCAACATCACCGGCTTCCTCGATTTCCCCGTTCCTTACCTTGCTGACGCACTGCGCGGATATGGAGCAGAAGTAGAGCTTTGCACCGTCACCACGCCACTCTTAGAGCATGCACGCCAAAGCCCGTCAGAGATGCGCGCTACGAATATCGCCAACTATCTTGCTGACGATGAGAACGTTCAGGAGGTAGCCGGAGCATTGAAGAAAGTATTGCCAGCCAACATCGACTTGTTGCTGTTGCCTGCCGTACTTGGCATTGCCAACGACCATGCAGCAAAGCTCTTGCAGAAGTTGATGTCTGTAGAGACAAAGTTCATAGCTACCATGCCGCCTTCCGTACCCGGCACACGAATCCAGACTTTGTTCCGTCAGTATCTCCAGAAGCTCGGCGGCACTTTTATTCCCAACGACACCGTCGTAAAAGGCGACATAGAGAACAACAAGGTTGTACGAGTCTATACGGAAAACTTAGTAGAGACACCGCTCGAGGCTAACAACTTCGTGCTTGCCGGAGGATCATTCCTCGACGGAGGCATGGCATCCAACTATGACGGTATCTTCGAGCCTATCTTCCACCTCGATGTAGATGGCAGCAACAAGCGGACCGACTGGACAGCTGACAAGCTCTTTGATCAGCAGCCTTATCAGTCGTATGGTGTCAAGACCGACAGCCTCTTCATCGTCAGTAAAGACAATGCCGTAATAAATAATGTGTATGCCATCGGTGCCATTCTCAGCGGCAACGACCCACGAATGGCTACATCGGCAGGCATCGACCTACTCACCGCTCTGTCCGTGGCTTCATCGATTACAAATAAGTAATTGAGACATATAGAAGATTATAACTCCTTAGAAGATTACTGCTATGCAAGATAAGATTCAGCTTTTAAACATCAGCTCTCACGACTATGAGCAGTGCTTGAAGTGCAGCATCTGCACCGTCTATTGCCCAGTCTCTACTGTGGAGCCTGAATACCCCGGTCCTAAGCATGCCGGTCCCGACTTGCTGCGCTATCGGCTGAAAGACCCCGACTTCTTCAATGAGACACTCAAGCTCTGCCTCAACTGTAAGCGTTGCGAGGTAGCTTGTCCGCACGGTGTGAAGGTGGGAGACATCATCCAGGCTGCCCGCATTGAGTACAGCACCCATTCACCGAGCCTTCGTGACCGCATGCTCGCCAATACCGATTTCGTCGGTTCCATGGCTACGTTGGTGGCACCGCTGACCAACTTCTTCCTCGGTCTGAAACCTGCAAAAGTCGTGCTCGACAAGGTCATGAAGATTGACCAGCACCGTCAGTTCCCAGCCTATTCGGGCACGAAGTTCGAGACATGGTTCCATCGTCATGCCGAGGCTGAACAGCAGAACTTCAGCCGTTTCGTGAGCTACTTCCACGGATGCTATGTCAACTATAACTTCCCGAAGCTCGGTCAGGACTTTGTCAAGATCATGAACGCTTGCGGTTACGGTGTCCATCTCTTGGAGAAAGAGAAATGCTGCGGCGTGGCACTCATCGCCAACGGGCTCTCCGGTCAGGCAAAGAGACAAGGCGAAGTCAACATCTCATCGATGGAGAAAGCAGTGGACGATCGCAATGAAGCTGTCCTTACAACAAGTTCGACTTGCACCTTCACCATGCGCGATGAATACAAAGACTTGCTGAAGATTGACAATACAAAGGTCCGCGACCATCTCATGCTTGCCACCCGCTTCCTCTGCCAGAAGATCGACGAGGGCAAGATCAAGCTTGCTTTCCGTAAGGACTTCCATAAGAAAGTAGCTTACCATTTCGCTTGCCACATGGAGCGTATGGGCTGGAGCATCTATTCTATCCAACTGCTGAAAATGATTCCGGGTCTCGACCTCACGCTCCTTGAAAGTCACTGCTGCGGCATCGCAGGTACCTACGGCTTCAAGAAAGAGAACTACGAGCGCTCGCAGAAGATTGGCAACCCACTGTTCCAGCAGATCAGAGAAGTCAACCCCGATAGTGTAGCTACCGACTGCGAGACCTGCAAATGGCAGATTGAGATGTCGACAGGCTATCCCGTTGACAATCCCATCTCGCTCATCGCTGAGGCCCTCGATGTGGAGGCTACAAGAAAACTGAACGAGAAATAAACTTATATAGTTATCATCAAAACTAAAAAACACTACTATGGAAGAGAAAAAGTACATCCTGGCACTTGACCAGGGCACGACGAGCTCTCGCGCCATCGTCTTCGACCACAATGGACAGATTTGCTCTGTTGCACAGAAGGAGTTTACACAATATTTCCCCAAACCGGGATGGGTTGAGCATGATGCTAACGAGATCTGGGCATCACAGGCCAGTGTCGTCGCTGAGGCTATCGCCCAGATGGATATCAATGGTAAGGACATCGCTGCTATCGGTATCACCAACCAGCGTGAGACAACCATCGTATGGGATGTCGACACAGAGGAGCCTATCTATCACGCCATTGTATGGCAGGACCGCCGTACGGCCGAGTACTGCGACAAGCTGAAGGCCCAGGGGCTCGTCGATAAGATCCGTGAGAAGACGGGTCTGATCATCGATCCGTACTTCTCCGGCACAAAGATCAAATGGATCCTTGACAACGTTCCCGGCGCCCGCAAGCGTGCAGAGATGGGCAAGCTGCGTTTCGGTAATGTCAATACATGGCTTATCTGGCGTCTGACGCGCGGCGAGAAGCACATCACTGATGTTACGAATGCCAGCCGCACGATGCTGTTCAACATCAACACGCTGAAGTGGGACGATGACCTGCTCAAACTCCTCGATATTCCTCGCAGCATGATGCCTGAGGTGACAAGCTGCTCTGAGGTCATGGCTCACACCAAGACCACAATCTTTGCGCACGAGGTGCCTATCGCCGGTGTAGCCGGTGACCAGCAGGCTGCTCTCTTCGGCCAGATGTGTGTCGAGCCGGGCGCCATCAAGAACACGTACGGCACAGGTTGCTTCGTCATGCTGAATATCGGCGACAAGCCTATTCTTTCCAAGAACGGTCTGTTGACAACCGTAGCATGGCAGATTGGTGATCAGGTGGCTTACGCTTTCGAGGGCTCAATCTATGTCGGCGGCTCTGTCGTTCAGTGGCTGCGTGACGGCTTAGGCTTCATCAAGTCTTCTTCTGAGGTTGAGGAGTTAGCTTCTCAGGTTCCTGACAGCGGTGGTGTTTACTTCGTTCCCGCCCTCACCGGTTTAGGTGCTCCGTATTGGGATGCATATTCACGCGGCTTGATCTGCGGTATCACACGTGGTACGACACGTGCTCATATCGCTCGTGCTGCCCTCGATGGCATTGCTTTCCAGACCTACGATATCGCTCAGGCTATGGCTAAGGACATCAATGCTCCTCTGACAGAACTCAAGGTCGACGGTGGTGCTTCACGCAACAACCTGTTGATGCAGTTCCAGGCTAACATCCTTGGTATCAACGTTGTTCGTCCAAAGATCACAGAGACAACAGCTCTCGGTGCTGCTTACCTCGCAGGTTTGGCTGTCGGCTACTGGAAGGATATCGATGAACTGAAGGCTCAGTGGCAGGTGGAGCGCACCTTCGAGCCGGTACCTGAGAACGATGACATCAAGGCAGCCAAGGCTGGATGGGCGGATGCTATACAGCGGACGCTGACACACAAATAGGCCTCTCCCCTAACCCCTCCCCCGTAGGGAGGGGAAAGCCCCACCCCCGCCCCTCCCCCATCCAGGGGAGGGGGTTAGAATGCTTCAAGAATCGTTAGCCTACCATTATTAGTTACAACGAAAGGCGTATTGATACTTTGGAGCAACCAATAAAACAACAAATACAACAACAACTATAAAACTAAAGAACTATGGATCCTGTATTATTGCACAACTGTGCCCTTGAGTTTATTGGCACCCTCGTAATGATTCTCTTAGGTGACGGCGTATGCGCCGGCATGGGTTTGAACAAGTGTAAAGGTAAAGGCGGCGGTTGGGTCGTCATCACCCTGGCCTGGGGTCTCGCTGTCATGGCGGGCGTATTCATCGCCCACGACTCCGGTGCTCATCTGAACCCGGCTGTCAGCTTCGGTCTTGCCGTTGCAGGTATGTTCCCATGGGCTAACGTCATTCCTTACGTCATCGCTCAGATGATTGGTGCATTCCTCGGCGCCGTGCTCGTATGGGTTGTTTATAAAGATCACTTCGATGCTACTGATGATCCCGAAGGCAAGCTCACGATCTTCTGCACCATGCCTGCTATCGAGAACAAGCCGCTCAACTTCCTCCAGGAGGCTATCTGCGCATTCGTCCTCGTGCTGCTCATCATCTGCATCGGTACCTACACAGGTGGCGTCAACGTCGGTGGTAACAGCGCATGGCCTATCACGATGGTCATCGTATCCATCGGTATGTCTCTTGGTGGTGTCACCGGATACGCCATGAACCCTGCCCGTGACCTTGGCCCGCGTATCGCTCACGCTATCCTCCCCATCAAGGGTAAGAGAGACAGTGGCTGGGGATACAGCTGGGTGCCAATCTTTGGCCCTCTCGCTGGTGCTGCTCTTGCTGCCGCAGTAGGTTTCCTCTTCAATTTCTGCTAATAACTGTCTGTTAATAATAGTCTGTTAATAACAGAACGAAAACGATCTTTTCTTTCCGTTAAACTAAAAATCAACGAATCATGAAAAGCATTAAACTATTCGCTCTTGCTGCCTTAGCATTTCTGCCGTTAGGCATGCAGGCACAGAAGTTGCACGAGAGTGCAGCCCTTGAGACTTCCCACCTCTGGCGTGGCTTAGAGGTCGGTAACGGTCTGATCCTCAACAACGATGTATCCATCAGTGACAATAACAACCACTTCAAGATCGGCTTGTGGGGTGGCATGGCTGTAGACGGCGACTATAAGGAGGCCGATGTCTACATGAACTACAACAACAGTGGTTTCAACCTCGCTGTATGGGATCTGTGGAACTTCTCTCCCGGTAATCAGTACTTCGATGGCAAGCCTACAGGACTGGCTAACGTCGGTAATGGCAAGTACTTCACATGGGACGCCCGCAAGACCACGCACCTGCTCGATGCTGCCATCAGCTATGACTTCGGTGCTACCTGCAACTTCCCGCTCACCCTCACTTGGGCTACCTTGCTCGTAGGCCGTGACCGTGGTGCTGCCAATGACCAGAACCTCTATTCCACTTGGGTTCAGGCAGCTTATCGCCTCTACGACAGTAAGGACTGGGCTGTCGACGCTTCTGTCGCCGGTGCTTTCGCACTGAATCCCTACGATAAGGATAAATATCCTGGTGAGAACAATAACCTCTATGGCAAGCACGCAGGTGTGAACGATGTTCGTTTAGGAGCAACCTATAAGTTGAAGGTCGGAAAATATAACATGCCGGTGACCGGACAGATGATGTGGAATCCGGAAGCCAGCAAAGCCTACTTCAGAGCAACAATAACGTTGTTGGATCTGTAGTTCTTTCATTTATCTTTCATAGCCCCTGCTTCTACCTTTGTTGAAGCAGGGGCTTTTTGTTACTGTTAATAATATCTATAAATCAGAGGAGTAAGGACCACGAATGAAAGAAAAGCACTATCTTTGTAAAAAACTTATAAAACGGACAACCATGACCAAGGAAGAACGCCATAGTGCTATCTTAGACAGCCTGCTCAAGCAAGGCTCCGTCTTAGTGACTGACTTGGCTTCCAGCTTAGAGGTTTCGTCAGTAACTATCCGGAAAGATCTCACGGAGTTAGAGAAGGAGGGTAAGCTCTACCGCAGCCACGGCAAGGCTATTCTTATCAATCCTTTTACAAACAACCGCACTGTCAGCGAAAAGGAGAAGTACAACACGGAGGAGAAACGGCTCATCGGTATAGAAGCCGCCAAGCTCATCACACCCGACGACTCCATCGTCTTAGCTTCGGGCACAACGATTCATGCCTTGGCAAGGAACCTGCACCCCACGAGCCGCTTGACAGTGGTCACCGCTTCCTTGCAGGCGGCAGAAGCATTGGCACCGCTTGACAATGTGGAGCTTATCCAGCTCGGCGGCATCGTGCGGCACACGAGTCTGTCCGTCGTAGGCAAGTACGCGGAGATGATCCTCTCAGGGTTCTCGTTCAGTAAGCTTTTCTTAGGCGTAGACGGCATAGACCCGGAGTTCGGTCTTTCGACAACGGATATGCGTGAGGCTGAGATCAACCGAACGATGATGAAAGCGGCACAGAAGACCATCGTGCTTGCCGACAGTACTAAATTCGGCAAGCGAGGTTTTGCGAAGATATGCAATGCCGAGGACGTTGACATGATCATCACGGACAGCCGTCTGCCTCAACAGACACGTGACCAGATAGAAGAAATGGGCATAGACTTGGTCATTGCTGACGAGTAGAATTCAGTCCCATTAATTACAAGACATTAATATCGAGACATTCATATTTTGCCTCACCAATAAAAGAAAGTTTTTAATAAAAAGATAGAAGTTATGAAAGTACCATCAGAATTTGATCCTATCAGGCCTTACGAGCCGGAGGAGCTGCCTGAGGTTTACGACAAGCTCCTTGCCGATGAACAGTTTCAGCATATCTTGGCTTTCGTCTACCCCAATGTTCCGGTGGAAGCTATAGGGAAAAAGATGCATGGCTGCAAGACGAACCTTGACTTCCAGCGTGCGTTCTGCTATCCCATCTTACAAAAGCTCGTCCTCGACCAGAGTACGGGTATCGATGCCGACTTCTACGATGTTGACATCCACAACCGTTATACCTTCGTGAGTAATCACCGTGACATCGTGCTCGATGCCGCCTTCCTCGACAAGCTGCTGCTCGACACAGGTTTCAGCACAACAGCAGAGATCGCCATCGGCGACAACCTCCTGCAGCTCGACTGGGTGCGTGCCATGGCACGTATCAACAAGACGTTCACCGTAGAGCGAGCATTGAAATCGAGCGAGATGCTCCGTGCAAGCAAGCGCATGTCAGAATATATGCACTTTGCCATCTCTCAGAAGCACGAGAATATCTGGATAGCTCAGCGTCAGGGACGTGCCAAGAACTCCAATGACCTCACGCAAGCTGCCATTCTCAAGATGATGGCCATGGGCGGTGAAGGAACGATCATCGACCGACTGACACAACTTCATATCGTACCGCTGTCAATCAGTTACCAGTATGATCCTTGCGACTATCTCAAGGCACGTGAGTATCAGCTCCGCCGTGACCTGCCTTACTGGAAGAAAGCTCCAGGAGACGATCTCGAGAGCATGAACGTCGGTATCCGTGGCTATAAGGGACACATCCACTATTGTTGCGCTCCATGCATCGACGAGTGGCTGCAGACCGTCGACCAGGACCAGCCGCGCAACAAGATGTTTGACCAGATAGCTGAGCATATAGACCGCGAGATCCACCGCAACTATCATCTCTATCCGCAGAACTACATCGCGCTCGACATGATTCAGAACACGAACATGTATACGGAGAACTACACGCAGGAAGAGTACGACAAGTTTGAGGAGTATATCGTCAGCCGCCTCGCACTCATTGACATCGAGCATAAAGATGAAGCTTATCTCCGTCGTTGTCTCTTGACACAGTATGCTTACCCGACCCGCAACTATCTCACGGCAACAGAGACAACCGGTCGTTGGAAACAGTTCTTCAGTAAGTTCAACTTCACGAAATAAGAGTGAGGAAGATCCTATTTCTTCTTATCGTCACCGTGCTCATAGCGTCTTGCACCAACACCGCTTACGACACGGGCGACTCCCGCTACAGTTATCTGCGCACCGACTTTGTCGAGGCGCAGACGAACGGTAGCGCTAAACTTGTATCGGCAGTCACCGACGAGAATAGACCGTTGACTTTTACCAAGCCTCTCTCCGTAGGATGGGCGGTAAAAGCCGACAGCACTTATCGCGCGATGCTCTATTATAATCTGAATGCAAACACTAACGACTCTTCCATAGTAGAGCCGCTAACGGCACAATACGTCTATACGCTCATTCCTGTCCAAGTAACGGAGCAAACTACTGTACCGATGGATCCTGTTCATTTTGTCAGCGCGTGGAAAAGCAGCAACGGTGCCTATCTCAACTTTTGTATAGGTGTGATGACCGGGAAGGCCGACAGCGTAGAGGCCAAACAAACAATTGCCTTGGCTCTCGACAGTGTAGTAGAAAAAAACGGCCATCCCACTTATTATCTGAAATTTTCACACAGCCAAGGCAACGTGCCGGAATACTATACCACAAACATTTATCTCAGCATCCCAACAAAGAAAATGACAACCGGCAGCAGAGTGCGGTTGTCATTAAATACGTATAAAGGTTGGATCTACCGCGAGTTCACTTGGTAGCAATTTTCTATTTAAAGGCTTTCCAAGACTCTCTTGAGCACGACCTCTGCAGAGATCTCACGATTGGCAGCCTCTGGAATGACGAGACTGTGATCGCTCTCAATGACATCGTCGGTCACGATAAGACCACGACGCACAGGTAGACAATGCATGAAATAGCCCTTGTTTGTCCATGACATGTGCTCATCATCGATCGTCCACGACATGTCCTTCGAGAGAATCTTACCATAGTCAGCAGGATTCTTCACACCGGGGCAGCTCCAGTTCTTTGCGTAGACGAAGTCAGCACCCTCCAACGCCTTGTGCTGATCGTACTCTATCGTAGCACCCTGCGTAAACTTCGGATCGAGCTCGTAACCTTCCGGCTGAGAGATGACGAAGTCGACATCGGCTGCATTCATCCACTGAGCGAAAGAGTTAGGCACAGCCTGAGGCAGAGCACGGCAATGAGGAGCCCATGTCATCACAACCTTCGGACGCTTATGGTCGCGCTTCGTTGCCGGATTACTTTGCAGCTCTGTCCATTTTTCATGAATGGTTATGAGATCAGCGAAAGCCTGCAAGGGGTGGACAGTAGCCGTCTCCATAGCCACAACCGGACGACTGGAGTATTTCACAAACTGGTTGACAATGGTCTCGGCATAGTCGTAGTCGCGGTCCTTGAGGCCTGCAAATGAGCGCACGGCAATGATATCGCAATAACAGCCCATCACAGGGATGGCCTCGAGCAGATGCTCACTCTTATCGCCATCCATAATGACGCCACGCTCCGTCTCCAACTTCCAAGCGCCAGCATTGACATCAAGCACGATGACATTCATGCCGAGGTTCATCGCCGCCTTCTGCGTGGAGAGACGTGTACGAAGTGAGTTATTAAAGAAGATCATCAGCAACGTCTTGTTCTTACCCAACTGCTGATAGCCAAACCGGTTCTGTTTTACCTCCAATGCTTCCTTCAAGGCTGCATCTAAGTTCCCAATGTCTTGTACGTTGAAAAATGTGTGCATATCTTTATTCTAATTTATAACTCCTATCTCCTAACTAAAATCGAACTCCTAACTCCTATCTCCTAACTCCTAACTAATTCCTTACCTGACCATTTCCTTCTATGAGCCACTTGTAAGTCGTGATCTCTTCCAAGGCCATCGGGCCACGAGCGCCAAGCTTCTGAGTGGAGATACCTATCTCGGCACCCAAGCCAAACTGAGCGCCATCAGTAAAACTCGTCGGCGCATTGACGTAGACACAGGCGGCATCCACCATTTGTTCAAAACGTTGCGCATGGACTTTATCCTCCGTGACGATGCTCTCACTATGTCCACTGCCATAAGTGGCGATATGCTGCAGGGCCTCATCAAGATTATCCACGGTGCAGACACCCATCTGCATGCTCAGCCACTCAGTGTACCACACATCCGGATCACTGACCTGCACAAGCAAGTCGTCGGGATAATTACCCTCAAGTGCTTCATAGGCACGACTGTCAGCATGGAGCTTCACGCCTTTTGGTGCCATAGGTGCGACAAGCGCAGGAAGGTCTTGCAGACGATGGCTGTTTATCAATAAGGTATCGAGCGTGTTGCAGACCGTGCAGCGTCGTGTCTTCGCATTGTCAACGATCCGCTTACCCTTCTCCAAATCACCCGTCTCATCGAAGTAGCAATGCACGACTCCCGCACCCGTCTCAATGACCGGTACCTTTGCTGTGTCGCGCACGAAACTAATCAATCGCTTGCTACCACGCGGAATACAAAGATCGATGTAACCTACTGCCGTAAGCATGGCGCCTGTTGCCTCATGCGTTGCCGGCAAGAGTTCAACTACATGCGTATCGACGCCATACTTCTTCAGCACCGCATGGATGACCGCCACCTCTGCCCGGTTTGTACCATCGGCTTCTTTACCACCCTTCAGAACAGCGGCATTGCCACTCTTGAAGCAGAGCGAGAAGACATCAAAGGTGACATTAGGCCGCGCCTCGAAGATCATACCGATGACACCGAACGGTACACTGACTCGTTTCAGATGCAAGCCATTGTCCAACGTCTTGTCTTTCAACACACGACCTAAAGGTGAAGGAAGTGTCGCAACATGCCGCATGTCGTTAGCGATATCCTTCAAGCGTTGCGGTGTCAAGAGCAAACGGTCATAAAAAGCATAGTCCTTGCCTGCCTTCTCCAAGTCGTCAGCATTAGCCTTTAATATCTCGTCCTGATGCTGGTCAATGGCATCGGCAACAGCATTGAGGATCTCATTGCGTTGCGCATCGCTGAGAAGCACTAATGTCTTCGATGCTTCCTTAACAGCCTTGAATGTATCTTGCAAACTCATTATCTTTTCTTATAATATATTCCTGTATTCTTTCTCTATGAATATCTTCTGCTTGCAAATTTAACGAAAAAGGCGGAGATAATGAAACAATTATCACATTATTTTGCTGTAAATATGCAATTATGAAAGATTATTGTATATTCTTCCATAATAGATGTTTAAAATGACATTATAGGTTCTATTACGAGAAATTGTCGTAACTTTGCAATTGTTATGCCAACGCTTACAGAGACATCGTTCGAGGAGATCTTTCGTCAGTTGTACGAACCCCTCTACTATTATGCCTACGACATTCTTGGCGACTCAGACCTTGCCAAGGATGTGGTGAGCGATGTCTTTGCATCTGTCTGGCAACGGCACAACGAGATGGAAGTCTCCACGATAAAGAACTATCTTTACGTTTGTGTCCATAATCATGCTATCGACAAGGCCAAAGGTAAAGGCTCTTTGCCAACCGCCCCCATCAATGACAATCTTTCAAACATGGATGACGATGCCGAGGCTATAGTGAACGAACAAGAACAGATTTATGCCTTACAACATGCACTGCAACAGCTCTCCCCTAACAGCCGCAAGATTCTTACAGCCCGATACGAACAAGGCATGAGCATCCAAGAGACTGCCAAAGCATTTGACATGAGCATTGATGGTGTGAAGAAAAGCGTTTATCGTAGTCTGAAGATGCTCCGAGCTCTGTTAAGGGTTAAAAAAGAGTAACGATTGTCCACTCATTATATAATATCGAGTATAAGATAAAGAAAAACCAGAAAATGTTTATGAGCAAGAATTCAAGAATGGCGTAAAGAAAATATAAGCGAAATGAGCGAGAAAAGCAAGAACATATTACGCAAGGCTCTTCAGCGTGAGCATGCACCCAAGCCGGATGTAGACGAAGCCTGGCAGGATCTTTCTGCCCGGTTACATCTTTCATCTCCTGTTGCAGAAGAAGAGAAGCACACAACGCACAAACTCAAATGGATAAGCTATGCCCTCAAAGGTATAGCAGCTACCGCAGCAATTCTCCTCGTCGTCCGCTTGTTTTTCCCAAGCATCCAGTTATCAACATCCCGTCATTCTTCGACCGTTCTTTCTCCAATAGCTCAACGAGTAGAGACAAGGACGGCCCATCATAACGTTGCCTCTTCCAAGACACAGCTATCGAAAGACTCAACCAATATCACTGCCTCTTCTCCGATAATCAATCTAAAGACTGCAAGAGCCGAAATACGCCACGCCCAACTTCCCGATGGATCGTCAGTATGGTTGAACGCAGAAAGCAAATTGGCTTACACACAATTATCCAATGGCACAAGGAGAGTTACCCTGCAAGGTGAGGGCTATTTTGAAGTCAAGCACGATGCGCAGCATCCTTTCATCATTGAGACGGGAGGCATCACAGTACGTGACCTCGGCACAGCTTTTAATATCCAGTCTTATTCCGGACGCCCAGTCAGTGTGAGTGTTATCAGCGGTAGCGTGAGCGTCCTGGCGAATAGCAAGGGCTATACTTTACGGCACTCCCAGCAACTGACCATCAAGAACACTGGCTGCGAATTATCCACCGTCGATACCTATCCTCTGACCCAATGGAAAGAAGGACTATTTTATTTCCACGAGACAGCTCTGAAAGATGTCATTCGTGAAATAGCACGCTGGTATGGAGTGAATGTCGTCATTGAGCAAACTGCCAATGTCAATATGCAGGTACATTTTGTCGGTAGTAGAAAAGCAACACTTACCAAGACCTTGCAGGACCTTGACGACATCGACGGTGTTCAGATGGAGCTCCGCGACGGAGCGATCACCGTAAAATAACTTTTTCATATTTTCTTCTCTTTTCGTGTCCACTTTTTACGATTTTAGAGTAATAAGTGAAAAGAAGTAAGTTAAACCATTAAATAAGTAACAGTGTAAATGAAGAGAGATCGAAAGAAACTATTGCTTCTACTGTGCTGTCTGTTTGTGTTTGCAATACAGGCAACAGCACAAGGAAAGCGTGTGACGCTAAAGAGTAACGCCATTTCTTTGCCTACGGCACTCTACGAAATGGAGAAACAAAATGGTTACTACAAAATCAACTACAATTATTCCGATTTGAAGGATATCAAGGTCTCTGCTGACATCAATGACCTGGATGTCCCCACGGCTGTCAACCGCCTCATTGCCGGCAAAGGTCTGACAGCCGTTATCAAAGGGCAAACTATCACCCTCAAGAAAGCACAGACCTCAGACGTAAGCCAAAGAAAGACAGACGTCAGCGGTGAACTCCTAGACGACAATGGTGAGCCGCTCATCGGAGCAAGTGTGCGTATAGCTGGCACTTCTCTTGGCACCATCACGGATCAGAATGGACACTTTCAATTGAGCAACGTGCCAGAAGGAGCAGTGATAGAGTACAGTTATCTCGGCATGAAGACTTTGCGCCGCAAGGCGAGTGCTGGACCTGTGAAGATCATTCTCCAGCACGACGACCACACGCTTAACGATGTCATCGTCACCGGTTATCAGACCTTGAAGCGTGAGGATGCTACCGGCGCCTTCCAACAAATAACAGAAAAAGATCTGGACAACCGCTACACAGGTGACGTGACAAGTAACCTCGAAGGCAAGATTGCAGGACTGGTGCAATACGACAATGGCATATCTAATCAGATAACCATCCGTGGTATCAGCACACTCTCAGCAAGTACCTCACCACTGATCGTTGTCAACGGTCTGCCTATCTCAGGTAGTCTTGAAGACATCAACCCCTACGATATCGCTTCTATCACCGTACTCAAAGACGCCGCCGCAGCAGCTATCTATGGTGCACGTGCCTCCAACGGTGTCATTGTCGTAGTGACTAAGAAAGCCACGAAAGAAAAACTACAGGCTGACTTCAACGCGGATCTCAACATCTCAGAGAAGCCCAACTACAGCAACTTCGGCTATGCCTCGGCTGCGGAAGAGATTGAACTGATGGAGGACAACTTCAACTATTTGCTCAAAAACGATGAGGATTCATTCAGCAGTCTCAAGAGCAGTTTCGACCGGTATAAAGGCTGTGGCTATTCTCCGATGATGCAACTGCTCATGCGCCACTATGAAGGGACTATCTCTGATGATGAATATGCTACGACTAAGAATAAGTGGAGCACGCACAACTATAAGAAAGAATGGCAAGACCTCATGCTTCGCAACCAGATAACGCAGCAGTATAATCTCGCACTCCGCACAAAAGGCAAATATCTCAACTCCTCAATCAGTGTCAACTTCAAGTCGGACAACACGGGTACGACAGGTCTGTACGACCGTACCCTAACCGGCAACTACGACGGATTGCTGAAAATCACATCCTGGATGGGAATGTCTTTTGGTCTCTATGTAGAGAGTGAACGGTCTAAGAGCCGCATGGATATGTTTGGCCTGGAGGGTATCAATTCGTTCAACAACTATGAGACGATGTGGGCTGACGACGGCACGCCCCTTTCCCGAAAAGGCGTGGTAGACCTCAATGAACCCAATCTTAGCAACAAGGCTTACGGACTGAAGAGCGAAGCTTTCGTTCTCCAAGACGAAATCAACCATAACTTCCGCCATACCCGCAGCACCTTGCTCCGTCCCTACGTGAAATTAGACGTACACCCCATTGATGGCTTAGATGTCAGCGGACAGTTCCAATATGAGGATCGCTATACCAAGCAGGAAGGTCTCTACGATGCTAACTCCTACACCATGCGCCACCTCTATAACCTCTATACCTATAAAGGCAAGCACTATCTGCCCGAAGGCGGACTGCTTGACCTCTATACATTGGATGGTGGCTATTATACCTTCCGTACACAGGCTACCTATAATCATACGTTTGCCGAAAAGCACGCTATCGAAGGTGTAGCTGGTTTCGAGTTTCGGCAGACACACAGCCGCTCGACAAGCAATGAGCAGGTCGGGTATGATGATCAGACTCAGACCAACTCAACTTACATGACCAACCTCTACGATTTGTACAAGTTGCAGCATTCGGACATCTCAAATGCCTACTCTCCCACCGGATACCGGATTAAGGACTTTACATCAACCGACTATCTCCATCGGTTCTATTCTTATTATTTCACAGGCAACTACACCTACGACAGCCGCTACAGCCTGTCTGCCTCCTATCGTGTCGACAAGACCGACCTCTTCGGCAGTGACCCCAAGTTCCGTGGACGCCCATTGTGGTCGGTCGGTGCCAGTTGGAATCTCAACAATGAGAAATGGATGAAGGATATCTCGTGGATCAACATGCTGAAGTTACGCGCCAGCTATGGTCTGACAGGAAACATCAATACGAACTATACCTCTTATCTGACAGCCAAAATCTCTACAGAATATATCTACGGCGGCAAGAAAGCGGTACTGCTCACTCCGCCTAACGACCAGTTACGCTGGGAGAAGACAGCATCGTGGAACTTTGGTGCCGACTTCAGCCTCTTCGACAACCGGCTGCGAGGCTCACTCGACTACTATCTGAAGAACTCCTCAGATGTGCTCTCTACGACGGATGTTGACCCGACTATCGGTTGGGACGAACTTACCATCAACAATGCCAAGATCCGCAACCAGGGTGTAGAGCTCCAGTTATCTGCTGATATTCTGCGTGCCCGTCGTCGTGAAGACTGGGGGGTAAGCGCGGACTTCTCCATCGCTTACAACAGTAACAAGGTGACCGCCATCAATCATGAAATCACAAGTGGCTACGAGGCTCTGAAGAGCAGCACCTATCATCTTAACAAGCCTGTGCACTCCCTTTACAGCATGCGCTTCGGCGGCATAGCATTAGATGAAGACGGCAACCAGCAGTGCTATTTCATCAAGGCTGACGGTACTAAGATTGCAGCCGCTACCTTTGAGAGCAGTTTCGAGGCAGCGGATGCCGTATACAGCGGCTCGCTCGATCCTAAGGTGAGTGCTTCTCTGACACCGACCATCACCTGGCGCGGCTTCTCGCTCTCTGCCATGATGGTCTGCTACCTCGGTCATTACATGCGTATCAATGCCAACGACTGGACCATCCAAATGGGTACAGAATATGAAGAACCTGTCTATAGCAATATGCTCAACTACTGGCATAGCAGCGACCCAACGGCTTATCTTGCCAACGGCCGCCCGGCTTATAACATGCGAATGTACGACGATGATCCCGCCTTTTTCGATTTCAACGTCGTGCATGCCGATTACATGAAGATGCGTACACTTGTGCTTGGCTATACCTTCCCTTCAGAGATCTGCAGGAAGATAGGTGTCGGCGGACTGCGGCTGCGCGTACAGATGAACAACGTGTTCACATGGGCACGCAACTCGAAGAATATCGACCCGGAGAGTGTTGACCCTTATAGCGGACAGACACTGCTCCGTACACCGAGAAGCTACACAATGAGTCTGAGTGTCAACTTTTAATACTATTCAATGCTATTCAAGATGAAAATAAAATATATTCTTCTGTTCCTTATCACAGTCCTGACATTGTCAGCCTGCGATGACCAACTCGATATCACCCCGAAAGGTAAAACTATCCTCGACAAGACATCCGACTTGGAGAAGCTTCTCAATCAGAACTGGGATCTCGGAGATCCCGGACCGCTCTGCTTAGTCGTCAACGAGTGCTATCCGGACAACGACGTGCCCACAGTGTTATCACAAAAGAACACTCTCAACTATGCACTGCTCACCTACGACGAGACGGCAGACCGAGCAAGCGTAACTGCTACAGATGAGATCTATTCATCGGCTTATCAGAATATCTTCAGCGCCAACACAATCTTAGAGAAGGTTGACGCATCCGAAGGCGAAGACACGACGAAAACGCTCATCAAGGCTGAAGCACATATTCTTCGTGCATATATGCACTATATCCTCGTCAACATCTATGCACCTCAGTACGATGCCGCCACTGCAAGTCAACAGTCGGGCGTGCCCTATCGGGAGGATATTAACACGCATACGCAGCCTCAAAAGATCAGTGTAGCTGAGGATTATGAAAAGATCCTTGCTGACCTCTCTGATGAGTACATCTTGGCCCTACCCGACAAAGCTCAGGAGATCCGCGGCAGCAAGGCATGGGGGTATGCGGTAAAAGCCAAGGTGCTCATGCAGATGAAGGAATATGACAAGGCATTACCCTATGCCCTGAAAGCATTGGAGTATAATGGCACCATCGCTGACCGTACTTCCATCATGTCGACTAATGAATGGGTGATTGGCGAGATTGACCCCAGCAATATCATGTATATCAATCATGGCATGGGAAAGCCCTGGGGCGAATATCTCACGAAGGAGACTGTGGAGAAGTTTGAAGACGGCGATATCACTGTCAACGATGCACAGTGTTACGGAGACCCGTTGTGGGATGACTATTACGGCGAAATGCTCAGTGGCGTCAAGGGCTGCAAGGAATGCCAGAGTTTTGACCTTTATTGGAACAACTGGGGCATCACCTCTGACCGTATGTATTATGTAGCTGCTGAGTGCTACATCCGCACGGGACAAATTCAGAAAGGCCTCGACCTTATCAACAAGGTACGGGAGAAACGCATAGAGCCGGACGCTTACAAACCTTTCACGGCCTCGACAGAGCAAGAAGCTATGGCACTGCTGCAACGGGCAAAGTTTATCGAGTGCCTCGCTACCTACGATAACTTCTTCGACCGGAAACGATGGAATACGGAGGCAGATTATAAGGAGACTCTAACCCGCCACATCACGCTCAAGCAAAGTGGCAAGACCATGGAGTTCTCCATTGCTCCCGACTCTAAGCTATGGATCTTCCCTTTCCCACTCAATGCGACACGTAATAATTCGAATCTCACACAAAATTATTAACTTTGCAAGGGCGGCCCTGGTGGCCGCCCAAATGATGAAACCAGATTAATGACATGAAAGACATTCATTTCTTCTTAACTGCCAGTCTTCTCCTCGCTGGCTTGGCAGTTTCACACACGCTGCAAGCACAGACCGTAAGGGGCTGTATCGCGGATACGGCTCTGAACAAGAAGATGTATCTGTGCTACAACCCGGAGCGTGGCGGCAGCCGCTACGACGGCGATGAGAAGCGTATCAAAACAGATAACAAAGGCAACTTCTCCGTTTCCGTCAACAACTTAGGCAAGATAGACTTTTGTCCGGCTTACCTCGTTTTGGCAGACGGCAGCGAATGGGACTTCTTCCTTCAGAAAGGTCAGGCCATTAGCATCTCCACCAAACGCGATGCGAAAGATCAACTCTCGTTAGACTATCAAGGCACCAACGCTGATGCCTCCCGCTGTCTGCGCGACTACGAAAAAGCCTACGCCTTCACGGACTTCTTCGCCTACCCAGGAAAACAGAAACCGAACATTGCACCCGAGAAGCGAGAAAGTACTCTCGAAAAGCGATATCAGACGCTCACCAATGCTATCACTAAGATCAAAGACAACTCGTTACGCGCTTTCATGACGCAGATCAACGAAGACCGACACAACAACTACCTCTGCCGGCTGCTGTCAAAGAACAACTCTCGTCGCAACAGTGCTGAGAAAGCACTCGAGCAAGAGGGGCCCAACAACTGGATAGGACTCTATAATAATGTACCACAAAATTTCATCCGCGAGCACATGGACACGACCGTGCATGCACAATGGGGCGGAGACCAGACGGCTTACGGGCTGGAATATCTACGAGTGATGAAAAAGTATGTCACCGACCCCGATGTGAAGCACCGACTGCTCATCGACTGTGCTATGGAGACCATCGATTATGGCAAAGACTTCAAGAACATCGATGATTTCTGGAAACCATTCTCCGAATATGCTGCCGATGACAGCGTCGTCATAGCTGCCTACGGCAAGAAGGTAGCTGCCATGAAACAGACAAGACCGGGCATGGGAGCGAAAGATTTCTCCTTCGAGGATGCACAAGGCCAGCAGCACCGTCTCAGCGACCTTCGCGGAAAGGTGGTTTATATTGATGTGTGGGCTACGTGGTGCGGACCTTGTAAACGGGAAATTCCTTATCTTGCCAAACGCGTAGAAGAATACAAAGGCAACGATAAGGTGGTGTTTATATCCATCTCTGTGGATGAGAATCGAGAGGCTTGGCTGAAGATGATTGGAAACGACAAGCCACAGTGGGCACAGTATCATGTCAACGAAGATCAGAACGAAGCACTATCTGATGCCTACGGCATCAATGCTATTCCCCGCTTCATGGTCATCAAGGCAGATGGAACCATCGGCGACAGTGATGCCTTCCGGCCCAGTGATGATGATTTCCACAAGAAGTTAGATGAATACATGTAACATTGCAGGGGCGGTCCCCTGTGGCCGCCCGCCATTGCACAGTATCAATATTATTCCATGTACAAATAATCGTAGTGGATGAGCGGCTTGACATCATGGACACCGATCACCTTACGGGCTTCAGCAGCACTGTAGCCGCTGCGCCCGAGGGCGATTGTCTCGCCTTTGGCGTTGACAACATCGATGATGTCCCCCTCCTCAAAGTCACCTTCCACAGATGTCACGCCGACAGGCAACAAGCTCACAGCCTTGGCGCCTTTGAGCGCCTCCTCTGCCTTTGCATTGATGATGACGCGTCCTTGGGCAAAACTCTCACTATGGGCAATCCATTTCTTGATGCGCGAGGTGGGGTTCGGATTAGGTCGGAACTCCGTGTGCATTGTCTCCTGAGAATGCTGGGCAAGGTTGACAAGGATATTGTCTGCCGTACCATTGGCGATAATCACCTTGATACCTTCGTCGGCAACCTTACTGGCAATCTTTAGTTTTGTCACCATACCGCCACGTCCGAAGTTACTCTTCGAGTCTTGGACATACTCACTCAGGTCGCGGTCGTAGTTGACCATCGGGATGACGCGTGTGTTCGGGGCTTTGGGGTCACCGTTGTAGATGCCATCGACATTCGTAAGGATGATGAGTGTCTTGGCATTCATCATTGAAGCCACAAGGCCGGCAAGCTCATCGTTATCCGTGAACATCAGCTCCGTGACACTCACGGGGTCGTTCTCATTGATAATCGGCACGACACCACTCTCCAACATCACAGAGATGCAGGAGCGCTGGTTGAGATACTCGCCACGGGTAGAAAAGCTCTCCTTCATCGTCAGCATCTGACCGATATGCACGCCGTACTCTCGGAAGAGATCGTAATAAAGGCCGATAAGCTTCACCTGACCAATAGACGAGAAAAGCTGGCGCTGCTGTACGCTGTCAAGCTTGCGCCCGGGGCTCAGTTCGCCTTTTCCGCAAGCCAATGAACCGGAAGACACGAGGATAACCTCGTAGTCGTGTTTCCGCAGCCATACAATCTGATCAACGATAGACGACACCCGGGTGACATTGATATTGCCATCAGGGCGCGTCAGCACATTAGATCCTACCTTTATTACGATTCGTTTCATCTTTCCTCTATTTTAGACATCCTTTAAATGCTTGTATCACGGCATTGGTGAAGCCAGCCTGCTCCATGGCATTGAGGCCCTTGATGGTCATGCCACCGGGTGTTGTCACCTTATCGATCTCAGCCTCGGGGTTACTGCCCGTTGCTTTCAAGAGATTGATGGCACCCTGCATGGTCTGCAAGACGATGTTCTTGGCATCATCAGCCTTGAAGCCGAGCTCTACGCCTGCCTCCGAGGCGGCTCGCACAAAGCGCATGATGTAAGCAATGCCACATCCGGAGAGTGCTGTGCCCGAGTTGAGCAGAGGTTCCTCAACAACGAGCGAACTGCCTACGCTATTGAAGATCTCCTGCACCTTACCGAGATGAGCCGCAGCCTGCTTGCTCGGAGAAAGGAAAGTCATAGAAGCCTTCTCTGCGATGCCGATGTTAGGCAATGCCTGGACGATGTCGGGCACCTTCCCATCCTTGTCGAGCCACTCACTGAGTTGAGCGATGGAGATACTTGCTGCCATGTTGACGATCGTCTGACTGTCGTAATCGATGAGCGGCTTTATCTCGTCGATGACAGTTTTCACGACTTTCGGCTTCACGGCTATCGTGATGAAGTCAGCACCGGCAATCGCCACTTTATTGTCTGTCGTCACGCTGGCTCCCAACTCTTGGAAGCGCAAAAGCTTATTCTCATGCGGATTAGATACGGTGATATCCTCCGGCTTGAACAAAGAATCTTTTAGTAATGTGCCTTTGAGAAGTCCGGCAGCGAAAGCGCCTCCCATCTCACCGGCACCGATGATTGCAATTTTCATAAATGTATTATTTTACAGTTCGTCGAGGACGTTCTTCAGACGATAGATGAAGTCATCGACATCCGCCTTCGTGATGATAAGCGGTGGCAGGATACGGAGGATGTTCGTACCGGCACATCCCGTGAAAGCATGCTGCTCATGAACGAGACGGGAGCGCACCTCTTTGTGAGGCGTATCGAGGACAAGACCGATCATCAGACCACGTCCGCGAACCTCAAGGACATGATCGTTTGTCTGCTGGAGCTGGCGGAGCTGGTCGAGGAAATAAGTACCTACCTCGTTGGCATTCTCCACAAGATGCTCCTGTTCAAAGACATCGAGCACGGCGAGGGCTGCTGCACAAGCAAGATGGTTGCCGCCAAATGTCGTACCGAGCTGTCCAATGACAGGCGGGAAGTCGGGAGAGATAAGTACGGCAGCCATCGGCAGACCATTGGCGATACCCTTCGCCACCGTAATGAGGTCCGGCTTGATGCCGAGCCATTGATGGGCGAAGAACTTTCCGCTACGGCCATAGCCACACTGGATCTCATCGCAGATCAGCACCGTGCCATACTTCTTGCAAGCCTTGGCTAAGCCTTGTGCAAACTCAGGCGTAGCCATGACGCAGCCGCCGATACCCTGGATGCACTCGAGAATGACAGCGCAGACATCGCCCTTGGCGAGTTCTTCCTCCCACGCCTTGAGGTCGTTCATGGGGAGGAAGGTCACCTGATGGTTGTCATTGATTGGTGCGAGATATTTCTTGTTATCCGTGACCTCTACAGCAAGCGAGGTGCGGCCATGGAAAGAATGCTGCACGGCGAGCACACGACGGCGGCCATTGTGGAAACTGGCGAGTTTCAGTGCGTTCTCGTTGGCCTCAGCACCACTGTTGATCAGGAAAAGGCTATAGTCCTCATAACCGCTTATTTTTCCGAGTCGCTCAGCCAACTGCTGCTGCAAGGTGTTGATGACACTGTTGGAGTAGAAACCAATCTTCTGCACCTGGTCATAGACAGCCTGAACATAATGAGGATGACTGTGACCAATGCTGATGACAGCATGACCTCCATAGAAGTCAAGATACTCTTGTCCTTTATTGTCCCATACGCGGGCTCCTTTGCCCCGTACGATATTGACGTCGAATAATGAAAATACTTTGTATGGTTGCATATTTTTTCCCTTTAGAATGCTGATGCTTTCAATCTCAATCCCATTGTCTCTTCGATACCGAACATGATGTTCATGTTCTCTACGGCCTGACCGACAGCACCTTTGAGAAGGTTGTCGATACAAGAAGTGATGAGGAGCTTGTCATCGACCTTATCACAATGGACGAGCGCTTTGTTTGTGTTTACCACCTGCTTGAGGTCGAGTGCCTTGTCCACATAATGCGTGAAGGGCTGGTCCTTATAGAAGTCCTTGTATCCAGCTACGATCGTATCGAGGTCTGCATCTGTCTTCACCACCTCAGTAGCGAAGATGCCACGAGGGAAGTCGCCACGATAAGGGATGAAGTCGATGGAAGCATCGAGTGAACCTTGCACCTGGGTGAGACTCTGACGGATCTCAGGGATGTGTTGGTGTTTGAAAGCCTTGTAGATACTGAGATTGTTGGAGCGCCAGGAGAAATGCGTCGTGGCACCCGGCTTCACACCGGCCCCCGTCGAGCCCGTGATGGCATTAACGCTGACATCGCTCTTGAGTAGTCCCATCTTAGCAGCGGGGAGCAGACCAAGCTGGATGCAGGTAGCAAAGCAGCCAGGGTTGGCAACATGCATTGCAGAAGCGATCTTACTGCGATTGATCTCCGGGAGACCATAGACAAAGTCGTGCGCCTCAGGTGTGGGGTGCTGCGTGTGGACAATCTCTTTCGGAGCGAGACGGAAGTCCTGGGCGAGGTCGATGACCTTGACGTTCTCCGGGATCTCGTGCTCCTTCATGAATGCCTCGCTCTTGCCATGACCGAAGCAGAAGAACACGACATCTACCTTGTCGAAAGGCAGGTCAGAAGTGAACTTCAGGTCTGTATCGCCATAGAGTCCTTCATGGACATCTGCCACGAGGTTTCCGGCATTGCTCTCACTGTTGGCAAAGACGATCTCTGCCTGAGGGTGGTTGACCAATACACGGATCAATTCACCGCCCGTGTAACCGGCAGCGCCAAGTATTCCTACTTTTATGAGTGAAGAGTGAGGAGTGAAGAGTGAAGAATCAAATTGCATAACTATTAATCAAGATTCTATTTATTGTATCTTTGTTTAGATGTCTTTATTGATGAGATTAATATCGCAATCAACTCATTACAATCAGAAGACATGCTTTCAAACATCTTACCATCAATGAATCCAGTATCCGACAATAAGTGGAGCCAATAATCGGTTTCATTTGCCTCCTTAAGACTTATGGACAACTTGTGAACGAAGTCTTGTGGACTTTGAGCAAACTCAGCCTCACGGACAGAGGCACCAATAGAGGTGCCAGACCTTACTACCTGATGAGCAATATCATAACATCGTTTATTCTCAACAAGGTATTGGTACATTTTGATGATTCTCACAGCAAAAAGGTAACTTTTTGTGTGAAGAGGCGACTTACCTCTCTTATAACCATCTGGATCTTGATCCATTGCCTTCCTATTTTAATCGAATGAATATTACTACTTTTTGTGAGCTTCCTTATGCTTAATCATTATGATTCTTCACTCTTCACTTTTCTCTCTTCACTGAAAGGGTGTATGCCATAATAGACCTTTAATGGTGTAGAAAGGATCTTGATAAATCCCTTGGCATCGTCTGCGGTCCATCCGTGGTTCATCTCGCCATACTCGCCGAGCTTCGACTTCGTGAGGTCATCATCACTGTCGACACCTACCGTCTGCAGCGTGTAAGGACGGAGCTTGAGGATGGCCGTGCCATTGACGTGGCGCTGTGAAGAAGTGAGGAAGGCCTCCATGTCGGGCATCACCGGCTCGAGATATTCACTCTCATGCAGGAACATGCCATACCAGTTGGCGATCTGGTCCTTCCAGTACTGCTGCCACTTGCTCAGTGTCGACTTCTCTAACAGACGGTGAGCCTCAATGATGATCTTCGGAGCAGCAGCCTCGAAGCCCACGCGGCCCTTGATACCGATGATCGTGTCGCCTACATTGCAGTCACGGCCGATGGCATAGCTTGCACCGATCTCCTCGATCTTCTGGATGGCTTTCACCTTGTCATCGAAATGCTCACCGTTGACAGCGTCAATCTCACCTTTCTTAAAGGTGAGGCGCAACTCTGCCTCGGGCTCCTTGGCAGTGACATGCTTCAGATAAGCGCTCTCCGGCAGGCCCTGCGTCGGGTCGAGGAGCTCACCACCGCAGATACTCGTGCCCCAGATACCTACGTTGTAACTGTATTTGAGTTTTGTGAAGTCAGCAAAGAAGCCGTGGGCATTGAGATAATCGACCTCCTCCTTACGCGACAGTTCCTTATCACGGGTCAGCGTGATGATCTCCATCTTCGGAGCCATGACCTGGAAAGTCATGTCGAAACGGATCTGATCGTTGCCGGCACCCGTAGAACCGTGTGCGATGGCATCAGCCTTGATCTCATTGGCATAGCGCGCGATAGCGATAGCCTGGAAGATACGCTCCGACGATACGGAGATAGGATAGCAGTTATTACGCAGCACATTGCCATAGATCATGTACTTCAGACTCTTGGCATAATACTCCTGGGTAACGTCAAGGGTGACATACTTCACGGCTCCAAGCTTGTAAGCATTCTCCTCGTTCTTCTTCAGCTGCTCTGCTGAGAAGCCACCGGTGTTGGCGCAAGCTGCATAGACATCCCAACCATCCTGGGAGAGTTTCATCACTGTATAAGATGTATCCAAACCGCCACTGAAGGCGACAACCACTTTCTTCTTTGCCATATTTGTTATAAATTAAAGGCCTAACCAAGCCTTCCCTGAAGGGAAGGATGTTTATTACTTTAAGCCTTGTTAGGACCGTCGTTATTAGCTATCTTATTATTTATTTTATTGTTGTCTTACTTGTTGTTGTCTTACTTGTTGTTGTCTTACTTGTTGTTGTCTTTTTATTTTGCTACCTTTGTCTTATTATGTTTATCATATTACGTTTGCACTTTCGTTTCTTGTTAACATATCAACATCCCTCCCTTTAGGGAGGGCTTGGGTAGGCCTTGTTTGGGTAGGCCCCTATTCCTTACCACCGTCGATCTTCTTGATTCTCTCCATCACATCCTCGGGGAGGCGGACAGGCAGGTGCTCAGCAGGATCGAAGAGCATTGCCGTGCAGATGCAGTACTGTCGGTTCGTACGATGAAGGATATCCGAGTTGATGCAACCCTCGCATCCACGCCAGAACGACTCATCATCAGTGAGGTCCTTGAAGGTCACCGGGAGGTAACCGAGCTGTGTGTTCATCTTCATCACGGCTGAGCCACTGGTCAGCGAGAAGATCTTGGCATGCGGCCAGCGCACACGGGCGAGCGTGAATGTAAGGTTCTTGATACGCTTGGCAAGTCCGAGGCCACGATAGTCGGGATGCACGATCAGGCCCGACGTCGTGACATAATGCTTATTGCCCCAGGTCTCAATATAACTGAAACCAGCGAATTTGTCACCATCGAGGGCGATGACAGCCTTAGCCTCTCGCATCTTCGTCGCCACATACTCAGGTGAGCGCTTGGCGATGCCGGTGCCTCTCACCTTGGCAGCATCGGCAATGGTTTTCAAGATGGTGTCGACATATTTAATATGACTCTCGTCGGCAACCAATACTTTCACGTCTTTCATTTACCTACTATATATTAGAAAGTCTGTATATTATCAAATCAGAAGATCAGATTATCGTGGAGCGCATCGATGATCGCATTGTGATCGGCTCCCTCCTTTATCACGATGAAGATGGTATCGTCTCCGGCAATCGTCCCCATAATCTCAGGAATGTCGCTGTTGTCGATGTTGTACGCGACACTACTGGCGTAGCCCGGTCGCGTGCGGATAACCCCCATGTTTCCGGAGAAGTTGATACTCAGGAAACCAGGGACAGTCATCATCTCAACGGCTTTAAGCGGGGTATGGATGCGATGATACATCGTCTCGTTGGGCAGGACATACACATACTGCCCACTGATGCTCGCAGCCTTGGCCACCTTAAGCTGCTTCAGATCGCGGCTCAACGTAGCCTGGGTCACGGGAAATCCCTCGTCATGAAGCCGCTTTAACAGGTCTTCCTGACTGCTGATCTCTTCGCTTGAAAGGATCATCTTGATGGCATCTAACCGTTGACTTTTTACCTTCATCTAAACGCTAAACTGTATATTTATCCTATTTATGTTTGCAAAATTAGTATATTTGAATGATATATGCAAACAAATATGCAATTATTTTGCAAGTTTCCCTAATAGAATAAAACGTTTGGAATATTATCGTAATAAATATGCAATAATCAAACATGAAAACGATTGCATGGCAAAAGTGAGATAAAGGGTATATTTTTTCTTTGGACGCAAATGAACTTTTCCTAAATTTGCGCCCGAAACATCTTTATCATTCATAAATTCTATATTCTGTATGATTAAAAAAGCCCTATTGGCTAGCTTGTTCTTACTATCTAGCTTGTTAACAGCTCACGCTGACAATGGCAGCGATTTCAATTCGAACCGAACGGATTTCCGCGACGAGAGTATCTATTTTGTTATCACCACCCGTTTCTACGACGGCGATACAGGCAACAATGTCCTGTGCTGGGATAACCAAAGCAGCCAGACTTCCACGAAAGACCCGGCATGGCGTGGCGACTTTCAGGGGCTCATCGACAAGCTCGACTATATCAAGGCATTAGGCTTTACGGCTATCTGGGTCACACCCATCGTGCAGAACGGCTCAGGTTACGATTACCATGGTTATCATGCCATGGATTTCAGCCATGTCGACTGCCGCTACCAGAGCAGTGACGGCAAGGCAACGGGCGATGAGATGTTTCAGAAGTTCGTCAACGCTGCTCATAAGAAAGGTATCAAGGTTATCCTCGACATCGTGCTGAACCATACAGGTAACTTCGGCGAGAACCAACTCTGTAAGGAGTTCACACGCTCCTCAAAGCTCAATCTCCAAGGCTCTACGGCATGTCTGACACCGAACACGGACATTCTCGGCTCCGACTACGACAATCTCGCCGCAGGCAATCAGTACAACCGACGCTTGGCTATGATGAAGAATACGGATAATGTCAACCACGACACCCACAACTACTGGCATCACTATGCTGAGTTCAACTGGGACTTACCAAACCGCTGGTGGGCACAGATTGCCGGCGACTGTGTCGACCTGAACACAGAGAATCCCGCCGTAGAGAACTATCTTATCAACTGCTATAAGAAATATATGGCAATGGGAGTGGATGGCTTTCGCATCGACACCTCCGGCCATATCGCACGCCTGACCTTCAACGCATCCTTTATTCCTGAGTTTACGGCTTTAGGCGAAGACTACCTCTCCGCCCGCTCGCTATACGGCGGCTCGACGGGTGCTGAGCCTTTCTATATGTTCGGTGAGGTTTGCGCCCGCTACAGCGGCATCGTCTATCGTGACCAGCCAAACCTGAGCCCATATTTCTACACATGGAAAAGTTCCTCGAGCCTACTGAGCCAGTGGAATACCGATTCTACCTATTGGGATCAGCAAAGTATCATGTGCTCAAGCAGCAGCAGTTCTGTGGTTGGCAACATGAACCTCTGCTTACAAGATGACGCCTTCAGCTCACCCAACAGCAACAATGCCGTGATGGTCAATGGCGCTTACCACACCCCTGACTATTCTAATGCCAGTGGCTTCAATGTTATTGACTTCCCCGTACATTATAACTTTACCAATGTCGGCAGTGCCTATAACCTCGCCACAACCGGTGACCATTATTATAATGATGCAACCTGGAATGTGGTATATGTCGACAGTCATGACTATGGACCTCAGCCTAACGACGGCATCCGCTTTTCAGGTGGTACGAATCAGTGGGCTGACAACCTCACGTGGATGTTCTTCTTCCGCGGCATTCCATGTCTCTATTATGGCTCAGAGGTGGAATTCCAGAAAGGGCAAAAGATCGATGTCGGTACAACAGGTCCGCTGAACCAGACCGGTCGTGCCTATTTCGGTCAGAACCTTGAAGGTAATGTCGCAGCCTCCGACTTCGGACAGTTCACCGCCGATGGACAGGTCGCCAAGACTCTGAACCACCCGCTGGCCAAGCATGTCGAGCGATTGAACCGTATCCGTCAAGCTGTGCCCGCGCTGCGCAAGGGCCAGTATACCACCGACGGCTGCACGGCTTCAAGCGGATGGGCATGGAAGAAAGCTTACAAGAACGGTTACATCAACTCCTACGCCTGCGTCTGCATGGATGGCGGCGCTACGTTCACCAATATACCCAACGGTACCTACAAAGACTGCGTCACCGGCGATGTTAAGTCGGTGTCGAACGGCACGCTGACAGTCTCTTGTCCTACAAACCAGGGCAATGCACGCGTCTATGTGCTCGATGGCCCTGGTAAAATTGGCGAGGATGGGCCATTCCTCTACACTTCTACCGCAGCCAGCGCTGACAACAGCGCACTTGCCACAGACCCTGGTACAACCTGGAATATTGACACCACGACCACCCATCGTCCGGATACAGCCTCAGCAATCTATTGCTACTTCATCAACAGTGGCAAGTGGAGCACCATCCGCACCTATATATGGGATGCCAACAACAGTAATGCCGCCTATGCCGGCGACTGGAGCAACCGCTACACTTTCACTTCTTCCGACATCGTAGGTCAGACAACAGATGGCTACGATGTGTATAAATGGAGCTATACAGGTACATTAACAAACATACCTACAGGCATCATCTTCACAAGCAGCAGCGACTCGGAGCGTGCGGGCAGCGGCGACCTCTCTTTCGTCAATGGCGGTTACTATAATGCCAAAGGACTTACAACAGAGCCAACACTGACAGGCATCAGGAACATTACGAGCGCTTCCTATTCCACGTGCGTGATATATAACCTCAGGGGTCAGCGCGTGGCTGAGGTCCACAACATCAGTGATGCCAAATATATCCTACGAAGTGGGGTATATATTACCAAGGGGAAGAAATTTGTTATTAGATAATTAGGTTCTTCAACTTTTCGGGTTGATATCCGTATACAGCCTCGGAGAGGCTGAATTTTTCATAACCCCAGTCTAAGGAGCGCAGCGACGCAGACTGGGGTTGGGGATGGAGCAGAGACGCTTGAACTTCTGCCTACCATATAACAAATTTCGGTACCGTTAATTATCAGCATGTTACGCAGGTTGCTTATCTAGCTCGTCTTGTCGCATTTTCAGTCTATCTAATTGC
>CADBAG010000011.1:0-91682 GCA_902792635.1 uncultured Prevotellaceae bacterium
TAAACAGATTATTTCGTCAACATAGCGCGCCAAGGCGCAGTCAGCCTCTCCGAGGCTGGAAGTCAGGGATCCAAGCACAGTCTAAAATCCCCAGACTGCGGTCGCTAACGCTCCTTTAGTCTGGGGTTATGAAGAGTGTGCCTCGCCGAGGCACTGTCCCAAACAGAAAGAATGAGATTCAACCGTACAGCTCGAAATATTTTGGGCGTGCATATTTTCGTGAGATTTGAAAAGAAAGAGGGAAATATTCATTATCTTTGCAAGCTATAAGTAGTGTGTAATCATACCTATAGGGACACGATATGGATAAGAAAGCACTTTCTGAAGAGGATATAAAGCTGCAATATATCACTCCCGCCATCACCGAGGCAGCCGGCTGGGACAAGAAGCTCATCCGCATGGAGTATTACTATACGGCAGGACGCGTCGTCTTTGCCGGCAAGCAGCATGCCCATGCCGAAGGAAAGAAGGTCGACTATCTGCTCTTTGCCGACAAAGCCAACAACTATCCTATCGCCGTCGTAGAAGCCAAGGACAACAATAAATCGGTGGGCCACGGCATGCAGCAAGCCATCGGCTATGCCCGCGACCTCGACGTGCGCTTTGCCTATTCATCCAATGGCGACGCCTTCCTTGAACACGACCTCAAGACCGGCAAGGAGACGGAGCTCTCCATAGACAAGTTTCCGACACTCTCAGAACTGAAAGCAAGAATACAACGCGATAAGCATTTTACCCAAGAGCAGCGCAAGATCATTCAGGAGCCTTATTTCTTCGACACCATCAAGCGGATGCGCCCGCGCTATTATCAGGCCATAGCCATCAACCGCACCATAGAGGCCATCGCACGCGGACAGAAGCGCATCCTCCTCGTCATGGCAACGGGCACGGGTAAGACCTTCACCGCCTTCCAGATCCTATGGCGACTCTTCCAATCGGGTACGAAGAAAAAGATTCTCTATATCGCCGACCGCAACATTCTCATCGACCAGACGATGGGTCAGGACTTCAAGCCTTTCCAGAAGGTCATGACGAAGATAGGCTCGGAGAAAGACAGTGAGGGCAAGACCATCATCGACTCGGCTTACTCTATCTACATGAGTCTCTATCAACAGCTCGTCAGCAACGACCCGCAGGTGCCCGACCCTTTCACACAGGTCAGGCCCGACTTCTTCGACCTCGTGGTCATCGACGAGTGCCACCGCGGATCAGTGCGCGACGACTCCGAGTGGAAGAAGGTGCTCAACTATTTCTCCTCCGCCACGCAGATAGGCATGACAGCCACGCCGAAGAGCCAGGAGGGTGCCGACAACCTCGACTATTTCGGCAAGCCCCTCTATACCTACTCGCTGCGGCAGGGCATCCTCGACGGATTCCTCGCTCCTTACCGCATCACCCGCTCGTTTATCAATATCGACCTCGACGGATGGACACCGGAGAAGGGCGAGCAGGACATCTACGGCAAGCTCATCGAGGTGAAGAAATATGAGCAGACTGACTACGGACGCGACCTGCGCATCAAGCTCCGGCGGCAGGTCGTGGCGCGACGCATCACGGAGATGCTCCACGACATCGGGCGCATGACGAAGACCATCGTCTTCTGCACCGACATCAATGAGGCAGAGGCCATGCGCCAGCTCCTCGTCAACCTTAACCAGGACCTCGTGGCAAAAGATCCCCGCTATGTCATGCGCATCACCGGCGATGACAACGAGGGAAAGAAGCAGTTGGAGAACTTCATCACGCCTGCCAGTCCTTACCCTACCATCGTCACGACCTCCGAGCTCCTCTCCACGGGTGTCGACTGCAAGACCTGTGGCCTTATCGTCATCGACAAGGAGATAGGCTCCATGACGGAGTTTAAGCAGATCATCGGCCGCGGCACACGTCTGAAGGAAGACTATGGCAAGTTCCATTTCGAGATCCTCGACTTCCGCAATGCCACGACAAAATTCCTCGATCCCGAGTTTGACGGCGACGAGATACCCCACGAGGATAAGCGGGCCTACAAGAAGCCCAGTCACAGCGGAGGAGGCGACGGTGTGCATGAGCACGAGACCTATACCATCGAGGGAAAAGACATCAGGGTCGTCAACGAGATGGTCAGCTATACAGGTGCCGACGGGCGACCTGTGAAGGAGAACTATATCGACTATACCAAGCGCAGCATACGCGGCAAGTACGCCACGCTCAACGACTTCATCGAGCGATGGTCGGAGGCAGACCGCAAAGAGGCCATTGTCAACGAGCTGAAGGATTACAACTTCCTCATCGACCATGTGCGCGAGACCCATCCGGAGCTTGCCAAGGCGGACATCTTCGACATCGTCTGCTATCTCGCTTACGACTGCAAGCCGAAAATGCGGTCGGAGCGCGCGCGGAAGGTCATCGACAGCGGCTATCTGAGTCAGTTCAGCAACGTGGCGCGTGAGGTCTTAGAGAAGCTCCTGCAGAAATATGCCGATGACGGCATCCTCGAGCTCGAGGACAAGCGCGTGCTCATGACCCCGCCCTTTCAGAAGATCGGCATGCCTCCGAAGATCATCAGAGCCTTCGGAGGAAAAGAGAAATACGAGGAGGCGCTGAGAGGATTAGAAGAAGAACTATATAAAGCCTAACCAAGCCTTCCCTAAAGGGAAGGATGTTGATATGTCTGCTTACCGAAAAGCAGGATGTCAGTCCACCGTAGGGGCGGCCCTGGTGGCCGCCCTAACCCCCGAATGGCAAAACAATCATGTAAAAAATATAATAAATATAATAAACACAATAAACATATTAGGGCTTATAAATAGCTTAAAGTAATCCACATCCCTCCCTTTAGGGAGGGCTTGGGTAGGCCTGAGGGCTTGGGTAGGCCTGAGTTTTTTTCATATGTCAGTACAAAACTTAGTAAAACGCATACAGGATGTGATGCGAACCGACTCCGGCATCAACGGCGACGCACAGCGCATCGAGCAGATGGTGTGGATGTTCTTCCTCAAGGTCTACGACGCACAGGAAGAGACATGGGAGTTCACGAAAGACAACTTCACCAGCATCATTCCTGAGCAATACCGGTGGCGCAATTGGGCCACAGACCATAAGGACGGCAAGGCCCTCACGGGTGAGCCGCTCCTCGACTTCGTCAACAACGGCCTCTTCCCCACGCTGAAGAACCTCGAGGTCGACGAGGACACGCCACGCTCGCAGACCATCGTCAAAGAGGTCTTCGAGGACATCAACCAGTATATGAAGGATGGCGTGCAGCTCCGTAAGGTCATCAACATCATCGACGAGATCGACTTCACCGACACCGAGGACCGTCACATGTTCGGCGACATCTATGAGGGCATCCTCAAAGGCCTCCAGTCGGCAGGCAATGCCGGTGAGTTCTATACCGCCCGGGCACTGACCGACATCATCATCCGGCTCCTCGACCCGAAGCTCGGCGAGACCTTCGGCGACTGGGCCGGCGGCACCCTCGGCTTCGTTGTCTCCTTCCTCAACTATATCCGTCCGTCGGTGAAGACCGTGGAGGATGAGGAGGTCTATCAGAACAGTGCAAGGGCCCAGGAGTGGAAGCCGCTGCCTTACCTCCTCGGCATCACGAACCTCCTCGTCCACGGCATCGAGTCGCCCAACGTGCTCCACTGCGACTCCCTCGCCGAGAAGGTCACGGAGTATAAGGAGGAGGACAAGGTCGACATCGAGGCCATGAACCCGCCCTACGGTGGTGCCACGGCAGCTGCCGACAAGCTCAACTTCCCCGCTGAGATGCGGTCGTCGGAGTCGGCCGATATGTTCGTTGTGCTGATGATGTACCGGCTGAAGGCTCACGGGCGCGCGGCTGTCATCCTCCCCGACGGTTTCCTCTTCGGTACCGACGGCGCCAAGCTCGCCATCAAGACAAAGCTGCTCAGGGAGTTCAACCTCCACACCGTCGTGCGCCTCCCGGGCAGTATCTTCGCGCCTTACACGAGCATCGCCACGAACATCCTCTTCTTCAACAATGAGCATGCGGAGGGCGCGCCTGAGGGCTACAACACGAAGGAGACGTGGTTCTACCGCCTCGACATGCCCGAGGGCTACAAGCATTTCTCCAAGACCAAGCCGATGAAGGTGGAGCACTGCCAGCCGCTCGTCGACTGGTGGGATGACCGCCACGAGATCACGACGGAGGACGGCGACGAGAAGAGCCGCTGCTTCTCCGTGCAGCAGCTCGTCGATCTCGGCTGCAACCTTGACCAGTGTAAGTTCCCGAAGGAGGAGGAAGAGGTGCTGCCCCCGAAGGATTTGCTGAAGAAATATCATGAGGAGCGTGAGAAGCTCGACAAGACCATTGACCGCACGCTCGCGGAGATAGAGACCATGCTCGGCATCGACTTAACGGAGGAGGACGCATGAACTACGAACAGTTGAAGAACAGTATCCTCCAGGAGGCTATCGAGGGCCGCCTCGTGCCTCAGGACCCGAAGGATGAGCCCGCTGCCGTATTGCTCCAGCGTATCCGCGAGGAGAAGGCACGGCTCGTCAAGGAGAAGAAGATCAAGAAGGATAAAAACGAGAGCATCATCTATCGTAATGCCGATGGCCACTGGATGGAGCGCTTCGAGGATAAGAAGCGCCCAGAAGTGTGCATCGACGAGGAAGTACCGTTCGAGATACCGGAGACGTGGGAGTGGTGCAGAATGAGAACCATAGGTGATTGGGGAGCCGGAGCAACCCCACAACGTGGCAATCCCTTATATTATGAGGGGGGGACAATCCCATGGATTAAAACAGGAGAACTCAATAATTCTGTTGTTTATGATTCTGAAGAAAAAGTAACAAAGAAGGCTTTAGAGAAGTGTTCTCTTCGCTTGTGTAAAAAAGGGGATGTCTTAATTGCTATGTATGGAGCAACTATTGGGAAACTCGCGATTGCTGGTAATGAATTAACCACGAACCAAGCTTGTTGTGCGTGTACTCCTATGAATGGAATATTCAACTATTATCTTTTTTATTTTCTCATGGCTTCTAAAGACTCCTTTACCAAATTAGGAGCAGGAGGTGCTCAGCCGAATATTTCAAGAGACAAACTGATAAACTATTTATTTCCCCTTCCCCCACTCTCGGAGCAGCATCGCATTGTTTCACGCATTGAGGCGATTATGCCGAAGGTGGAGGAATATGGGAAGGCTCAAGAAAAGTTGGATGCGTTGAATGCGAAGTTGCCGGGCGATTTGAGGAACAGCATCTTGCAGGAAGCCATTGAGGGCCGCTTAGTGCCTCAGGACCCGAAGGATGAGCCCGCTGCCGTATTGCTCCAGTGCATCCGCGAGGAGAAGGCACGACTCGTCAAAGAGAAGAAGATCAAGAAGGATAAAAACGAGAGCATCATCTACCGCAATGCCGATGGCCACTGGATGGAGCGGTTCGAAGATAAGAAGCGCCCAGAAGTGTGCATCGACGAGGAAGTACCTTTCGAGATACCGGAGGGGTGGGAGTGGACAAGACTTAGACATCATTTATCGATATCAGCTGGGTTGGCCTATAAAAAAGATAATCTTGCCATTAAGTCTGATAAGATGATCCGAGTATTGAGAGGCGGAAATATCTCTTATGGGTCATGGTCTTCAAAGGATGATGATATCATGATTTCAAGCGAATTTGTAAATGAAGATTTGCTTCTAAAAAGAGGTACGTTCATCTCACCGGCTGTTACGAGTTTGGAGCAGATAGGAAAAACTGCACTTGTCGAGTCAGATCTAAGCGATATTGTAGTTGGAGGGTTCGTTATGATGTTTTCACCATACTTGATAGAGCCTGATTATCTAAAATATCTGAATGATATATTTCAAACATCATACTACAAAAAGTACTGTCAGTCAGTGACAAATAAATCAGGACAAGCATTCTATAATTTGTCAAAAGCAAAACTGTCAGAATGTTTGATTCCCCTTCCTCCACTCTCTGAGCAGCACCGCATCGTGTCGCAGTTAGAGCGGTTGTTGCCGAAGGTAGCGCGGTTGGGGTGATAGTGCATACACCAGCATCCCTGCGTCATCGGCGAAGCCGACAGTCGTGTAAAGTCGTGAAAAGCGATGCTGAAAAAATCAATGCAAATTCTATCCCAACAACTATGACAACATCAACAACTATGACAACATCATAAAAGGCCGTCATTATAATGACGAGTTGTTAAAGTTGTATGTGTTGTTAAGGTTGTCGGATAAAAAGCAATACACTTCGGAAGCATCCCCGCGTAGCGAAGAGCGTAGCCATCTTTAAAATCTTTAGGATCCGTGTGAGGAAACAAATCCGTGTTGGGGAAGCATCCCGCCCATGTTCGCCCTCTTCGAGGCCGACAGGTCAGGTTAAACCGCCCAATCGGAAACCCCAGGTTACGTCGCTGCGCTCCTCACCTGGGGCTACCCGTGTGGCACCTCTCCGAGGTGCTGATCCTCACCTGGCTAACCGAGTGGCACCTCTCCGAGGTGCTGATCCTCACCTGGCTAACCGTGTGGCACCTCTTCGAGGTGCTGATCCTCACCTGGCTAACCGTGTGGCACCTCTTCGAGGTGCTGATCCTCACTTGGCTAACCGTGTGGCACCAAAGCGTGGAATTGTCCGTTCCAAACCGTGGAACAGGCCGTTCAATACTTGGGCTGTACTTTAACAAAACATAAAATCGCACTTAGCAGTAGGCTGTTTAGTCAATAATAAGTATCTTTGCAAGATAATAAATGGTTCAGATTCCTTCGTGGAATTGACAAAAGAATTGTATGAAGAAAATCGCTAAGGTCGTGCATTGGGCATGGCGTAAGATGAAGGCTTTCTGGCCGTGGTACAAAACCTTGTACATCGGCAAGCCTTGGTACACAAAGACGCTTGTGGCGTTTCTGTCGTTTATAGCTTTCATTTTCATTTATCTTGGAGCTGTAGACATCAACTTCCTCTGGCTGTTCGGTAAGAGTCCGGGTTACTTCTCGGGCATCCTCGACCCGCCATCCAACCAGGCGTCGGAGATCTACAGTGCTGACGGCAAGCTCATCGGCAAGTACTTCAACGAGAACCGCTCGCCGGTCAAGTACGATGAGATCAACCCCTCGTTCTTCCGTGCCTTAGTCGACACCGAGGATGAGCGTTTCTACAAGCGCCCGCGCGGCATGGCCGTCGATGTCGTCGGCCTCTTCGCTGCTGCCAAGGACGCCTTGCTCCATCATGACGGCCGTGGTGCCTCGACAATCTCGCAGCAGTTGGCGAAGAACATGTTCCGCGTGCGCTCGCAGTATTCTACCGGTCTGCTCGGTAAGATCCCCGGCCTGAAGATCCTCATCGTCAAGAGTAAGGAGTGGATCATTGCCACGAAGCTTGAGACGGTGTATAATAAGCGCGACATCATCACGATGTATGCCAACACGGTGGACTTCGGCAACAACGCCTATGGCATCAAGACAGCTGCCCGAACCTATTTCGGTACGACACCCGACAGTCTCTCTACGCAGGACTGCGCTGTGCTCGTCGGTATGCTCAAGGCTACGTCGATGTATAACCCGAAGACGAACCCGGAGAACAGTAAGAAGCGCCGCAACGTGGTGCTCGCCAACATGGAGCGGCACGGCGACCTCTCGCGCGAGCAGTGCGACTCCCTGCAGCAGCTGCCTATCGTGCTCCACTTCAAGGTGGAGGAGAACTATGACGGTCAGGCTCTGTATTTCCGTGAGTATGTGGCCGACTATTTCCGCGAGAACTTCAAGGATGACGACGGCAATCCTAAATATGACCTCTACAGTGACGGCCTGAAGATCTATACCACGCTCGACTCGCGTATGCAGGCGTATGCTGAGAAGGCAGCGCACGAGCAGATGAAGATCGTGCAGCAGAACTTCAACAACCACTGGAGCATCTACCGCAACGAGTCGAAGAACTGGCTGCGGCAGGCACCGTGGCGCGATGAGAACGGTCAGGAGATCCCAGGCTTCATCGACCAGATAGCGCAGCGTCAGCCTTTCTATAAAGCACTGTTGGCGAAGTTCCCGAACAATCCCGACTCGGTCAACTATTATTACCGCGACTGGGTGCACCCCGTGAAGCTCTTCGACTATGACAAGGGTACCATCACGAAGGATATGACTTCTGAGGATTCTATCAAGTATATGGTGACGTTCATGCACTGTGCCATGGTTGCTATGGAGCCGCAGACAGGCGCTGTGAAGGCGTGGGTCGGCGACATCGACTTCAAATCGTGGAAATATGACAAGGTGACGGCTGAGCGCCAGCCGGGCTCCACCTTCAAGCTCTTCGTCTACACGGAGGCTATGAACCAGGGTCTGACGCCTTGCGACAAGCGCCGCGATGAGTTCATCTCCATGCAGGTCTATGACAAGATCAAGAAAGAGGTCGTGACCTGGACTCCGACGAATGCCAGTGGCACGTTCTCCGGCGACTCCATCCCACTGAAGAGTGCCTTTGCCAAGAGTATCAACTCGGTGGCCGTTCGCCTCGGTCAGGAGTGCGGCATCAACCGAATCATTGAGACGGCAGAGAAGATGGGTATCAAGAGTCCGCTCGACGATGAGCCGTCGTTGGCTCTCGGCTCCTCTGACGTGCAGCTCTTAGAGCTTACCGATGCTTACTGCACGTTGGCTAACAACGGTATGCACCATGATCCGGTCATCATCACGAAGATTGTGGATAAGGACGGCAAGACCGTCTATGAGAACAATACGGAGGCTGAACAGGTCATTCCTTATAAGAGCGCCTTCCTCATGCAGCAGATGCTTATGGCAGGTACGCATGATCCCGGTGGCACGAGCCAGGGCTTGATGGCTGCTGCTTATGCCGGCAGTGCGCGCGACACTGACTTCGGCGGCAAGACGGGTACGTCCAACAACCACTCCGATGCATGGTTTGAGGGCGTCAGTCCGAACCTCGTGGTCGGTGCATGGGTAGGCGGCGAGTACCGGAGTATCCACTTCAGGACCGGTGCCTTGGGTCAGGGCTCACGTACGGCTCTGCCTATCGTCGGACAGTTCCTCCATTATATCATGACCGATCCGGCGTTCAAGAAGTATCACGGTCGCTTCCGCAAGCCTACGGACGATGACGGCATCACGTCGAGTATGTATATGTGTCAGAGTTATGTGCCGAAGGTTAAGCGCGACACGACGCGTGTGGACAGCTCCCGCGTATACACCAATCAGGAGGTGATCCTCGATGAGAACGGTGAGCCGGTATCGGATGAAGAGCTTGAAGGCAATGCCGCTTCCTCTTCTGAGTCGAAGGCTAATGGCACGAGCAAGAAGAGCTCCGACACACAGAAGCCGAAAGCAACAAAGAAAGAAAAGACGGAGAAGGATATCAACTTCAACGACCTGTAAGATAAATGTAGGGTGCGGCCACAAGGTCGCACCCTACGTCGTATAATAATCTTAGAAATCCTTATAATTCCTTCAGTTCCTTGATCACCTCTTCCGGCTTCTCTGCCTTGAACACGTAGCTGCCACTGACAAGGACGTCGACGCCTGCTTCCACGAGGCGTGGGGCTGTCTCTTTGTTCACGCCTCCGTCGACCTCGATGAGGGCGTTGGAATGGCTCTCTGCAATCATTTTGACAAGGCGATGGGTTTTGTTGATGGTGTTCTCGATGAACTTCTGGCCGCCGAAGCCGGGGTTCACACTCATGAGGAGCACGAGGTCAAGGTCTTCGATGATGTCTTCGAGTGAGCTAACAGGGGTAGCGGGGTTCAATGCTACACCCGCCATCATGCCAGCCTCATGGATCTGATAAATGGTGCGATGGAGATGCAAGGAGGCTTCCTGATGAACGGTCATGATCGACACTCCGGCTTTGGCAGCGGTGTCGATATAGCGCTCCGGCTTGACGATCATGAAATGAGCATCAAGCGGTTTCTTACATATCTTGTGGACGGCTTCAATAACGGGGAAGCCAAAGGAAATGTTCGGGACAAAGACGCCGTCCATCACATCGCAGTGGAGCCAGTCGGCCTCACTGCGGTTGATCATGTCGATGTCTGCTTTCAGATTACTGAAGTCGGCGGCTAACAGGGAGGGGGATACTAATGTCTGTCTTTCCATTTTTAGTTAGCGTTTATCAATGAGGCATCAAAGGCAAAGAGATTGTTCTTGCGCTTGCTCTTGAATTCTCTGTATTGGCGTGCGACTTCACGGATGATGTAAAGCGACAGTTCTGAAGGCTGTCTCTCTTGGAGTAAAACTTGCGTCATAGGCATGTTCTTTTAGTGATGATCTATATCTATAACGCTTCTTGCCCGCAAATATTTTACTCAGGGAGGCAAAAATATGGTTCCGGTTTTCGAATTGATACTGCAATCAACCTCGAAGAGGTTGAACATGGTTAGCCCCAGGTAAGGAGCGTAGCGACGCAACCTGGGGTTCCGGTCGGGCGATTTAACCTGACCTGTCGGCCTCGTAGAGGGCGAACATGGGCGGGGTGCTGGTTACAAATGGGATCTAGTCATGTTCGCCCTCTTCGAGGCCGGTAGTCAGGTCATCCTCTCTCAACTACAACCCCACGTTTCGGCTACGCCTCACGTGGGGCTAACCATGTCCAACCTCTTCGAGGTTGTTCCCGTAAATCAATCCGTAAACCGGAAGAACCTAAATTGTGTGAGCATTGATGGATTAATGGATAAGCCACAAAAAAATCGCCCGACGTCGTAATGCCGGGCGATTTCATTGTTTCATTATTTCAATGTTTCAATGTTTCATTATTTCAATGTTTCATTGTTACATTTTCGAGTTTAAGCCTTATTCTTGGGAGCTACCTTCTCTACAGATGCAGACTTTGGCTTTACTTCAACTTTTGCCTTCGGCGCCGCCTTGGGCTTCGTCTCTTTCTTTGTCTCTTTCTTCGTCTCGTATTTCTCACGCAGCTTGGCCTCAGAAGCTTCTGCTTTCTCGAGACGGGCCTGGAGACGGTCGATCTCCTGGTCTTTCAGCTCTATCTCCTCGTTCTCGTTCTTGATCGTCGTGAGGAGCGAGTTGAGCTCATCGTTGTCGATGTCGGATGGATAGAGGGCATTGACACGGCTGATGAAGTCGCCAAGGATGTTCATGTAGTTGGTGAAGGCATCGAACGGACTGCTGTAGATGCCTCTGTCGAGGCCGACATGCGAGGGCTTCGTAGACATGAAGCGGAAGTTGTTGCTGGCCTGCAGATAGTTGAAGTCCTGGTTGATCTGCGGGTCATTGGCGATCTTCACGCGGTCGGCCACACTGTAGAGTTTGTTGAAAGCCTCACGCTGCATGGCATTGCCGAGCCAACTGCTGACATCGCGCTCCTCGTCGACCCAGGAGAGGGTATCAGGGACGTTGAGGTCGCCGACACTGTCGAACTGGTCGCAGACCTCTGTCGGGGTAGAGAAGGTGATATTCTGCTGCTTGGCGAAGCGAGGCAGGGCATGGATGAACTCAAGGATGTTAGACGACAGCGGCTGGGCGATGCCTAAGGCTGAGAGCTCCATGAAGATGTTGATGACGCGTTCATTCTCTGGCAGCTGTGCGATGCGGGAGATGTACTGGTCGGCGAAGAGTGGGTAACCCTCCCAGTCGCTGTTGTTGAAGCGCAGGCTGATATCATCGCTGAGGTTGATGTCGCGCAGGAGAAGCTTCAGGTCGGGAGCAAGGGCGCAGTTGTAGACATAGTGCGGTGATTTCCATCCGAGCACATGCTTGGCACCTTCGGTGAGCATGCCTTTGAAGCCCATCTCGGCTGCCTGCAGGCCGATGTCGTCGCTGTAGATGAGTGAGGAGTTGCGGAGCACCGTAGGACGCTTGCCGAAATATTCGACCATCTTGTCGCACTGTTGCTTGACATTGGAGGCAAAGACAGCCTTGTCTTTCAGTGAAGACAGTCCGTGTGGGTAGGGCTCAGCGAGGAACTCCACGCAACCCGTCTTGTTCAGCTCAACGAGTTTGTCGAGGACTTCCGGGGCGTAGAGCTCCAACTGCTCCATGCCTACGCCGGAGAGGGAGAAGGCAACACGGAAGTACTTGCCGTTCTCCTGGATCATCTCGCCGAGGGTGTTGAGCGCCGGCATGTAAGAGCGCTCGGCAATATCGCGGATTGTACGCTCATTCTCATAGTCATCGTAGTAGTAGTGGTCGGCGCCTATGTCGAAGAAACGATAACGCTTCAGATGTACAATCTGGTGTATCTCGAAATATAAGCAAATGGTCTTCATAATTGATTATAGTTTCGTTCTATTATTTTGTTTTCTGTTGTTTGCTTTAGTTCCAGTGGAGCGTGCGTAGATAGAGCTCGCGGATCCATCGTCCCACTTTCTCCCAAGTGATCTGTGCGACCTCTTCCTGTCCTTTCTGCTGCAAGTATTCGAAAAGACTCTCGTTGTGGCAGATACTGTAGATGGCATCAGCCATGGCGTTGATGTCCCAGTAGTCGACTTTGATGCAGTTGGTGAGGATCTCGCCACATCCACTCGTCTTTGAGATGATGGTCGGTGTGCCGCACTGCATGGCCTCCAACGGAGAGATACCGAAAGGCTCACTGACAGACGGCATGACATAGACGTCGGAGTCTTTCAGACATTCGTAAACCTGTTTGCCACGCATGAAGCCGGGGAAATGGAAGCGGTCGGCGATGCCGCGCTCAGCAGCGAGGTAGATCATCGACTCCATCATGTCGCCCGAGCCCGCCATGCAGAAACGGATGTTCTTCGTGCGGTGCAGCACCATGTTGGCAGCCTCGACGAAATACTCCGGGCCTTTCTGCATCGTGATACGGCCGAGGAAGGTGACGACCTTCTCTTTTCCTTTGTGGTCGGGGCGTGGGATTGCCTGGTTCTCGGCGCTCAGCGGATAGACGGCGTTGTGAACGGTGAAGACTTTTCGTGGGTCTTGATGATAGTGGTTGATGACGGTTTGACGGGTCAGCTCCGAGACGCACATGATACAGTCGGCATGATCCATACCGTCTTTCTCGATGCCGTAGACCGTCGGGTTGACATGTCCGCGCGAGCGGTCCCAGTCGGTGGCATGCACATGGATGCAGAGCGGCTTGCCGCTGACCTGCTTGGCAAAGATGCCGGCGGGGTAGGTGAGCCAGTCGTGGGCGTGGATGATGTCGAAGTCTTCAGAGCGCGCTACCTGCCCTGCGATGATGCTGTAGTTGTTGATCTCTTCCGTGAGGTTGCTGGGGTAGCCGCCGGCAAACTCCATGCAGCCTAAGTCGTTGACGTGCATATAACGGAAGTCGGCATAGATATGATCGCGGAAATGGTAATACTCTTCCGGGCTCATGAGGTTGCCGATGCGCTGCTTGACATAGTCGTAGTTGACATCCTTGTAGACGATAGGCACGCAGTTCATGGCTACGATGTGGGCGAAGGTATGATCCTCGTCGCCGAAAGGCCGCGGCAGACAGAGCGTGATCTGAACGTCGCCCTGGGCATGGAGTCCCTCCGAGATGCCGAAGTTGGCAGTAGCAAGACCGCCATACACGTGAGGAGGATACTCCCATCCGAACATTAATACTTTAATCATTGTTGATCCTCCTATTTGTTTTCATTAAATTTCTCCAATAGTTCTGTTGTGCGGAGTATGCCTGCCACATTGGCAGCAAAGGATATGGCTCCTCTTCCCCGGAATGGCGGATTGCCGTCGAAGAGCTCCGGAAGGGTGCCGATGCAGTGGTTGAACATCTCGTCCTCATAGCCTATCATCTGCCGGCGGATGAAGCTCAGGCGGGAGCGCTTGAAGAGCTTCAGGCAGGCACTGAGATAGAATCCTTCGAGCCATGGCCATGCCGTGCCCTGATGGTAGGCGTAGTCGCGCTGTGTCTGTGGACCGACGTACATGGGGTTGTAGCCGGGGCTCTTCGGAGAGAGCGAACGCAGACCTTTAGGCGTGAGCAGCTCTCGCGTGCAGTAGTCGATGACGCTCTTCTGCTGCTGCGGGGTGAGCGGCGAGTTGTCGAGTGCTACGGCGAAGATCATGTTCGGGCGTACGCTCCAGTCGGGGGTGTCGCCGTCGACAAAGTCGTACAGATAGCCGTACTTATTTAAGAAGGTCTCTACAAAGGACACTTTGCATCGCTCTGCAAGGGAATGGAGCTTAGCTGCTTCATCATTATCACCGAGCTCCTTGGCGATATCCTCAGCGAAGACAAGATCATTGTACCAGAGAGCATTAAACTCAACGATATATCCTGTCCTCGGTACGACGGGCTTGCCATTGGTAGTAGAGTTCATCCATGTCATGGCCTTCTCCTTGCCGTCCGTCTTGAGCAGGCCGTTGATGTCGAGCACAAGATGCGGGTGTTTGTTGCTGCGGATGAAGGTGATAATATCTTTTATAAGTTTGCCGTATTTCTGCGCGCAGAGCTTGAGGCCGAGCTTGTTGGCATATTGCTGTACGGCCCGGATGGCCCACAGCGGTACGTCAGGCTGCTCCATCTCGGCGATGAGCCCTGTCTGCTCCTTGCCATCCATGAACTGGTAGAGCTGCTTGGTAGCTGTCTCCATGGCATCCTCGAAATAGTCCACTTCATCGATGGACAGCGTCAGGCCCGGCAGAGACACGAACGTGTCGCGGGCACGGCATTTGAACCAAGGGTATCCGGCAAGGATATAGCGCTTGCCGTTCTTGTCATGGACATGGAACTGGTGAGCGGCGTTGATAAGACAGTGGAGGAAATTGTCGCGGGGTGTGCGCTCGTCGGCTTCTTTCTCGAAGAGCGTCTTCAGTCCGCGTGGTTTTGATTCGGAGGTGGAGGCTGCGAAGACGATGCTCTCGCCTTTCTTGATAGGGATAGAGAAATAGCCGGGCACGTAAAGGTCTTCAGAGGAAGAGTAGCCGCGCTCCTGCTCTTTCGGATACTCGAGCCCACGGTACCAGTCGGGATCAAAGTTGAAAGTCGGCTTCTTGGAGAACTGCATGTAGAGGAAAGGATAACCGTCGTACATGCGTGTGCGGATACCGTTCTCCACCTCTTCATAGTCGCGGCTTGCCCGTGCGTTCTCGTGGGTGAACTGCCTTACGCTGCGGAAGGCGAGGAAAGGCTGAAACTGCAGTGTCGTCGGGGAATGGGCATCCATGAGTGTGTAGCGGATGAGCACACGGTCCTCATAGTGCTGGAATACGACCTCCTTCTTTAGTACTACGCCGCCCACTCTGTAGACTGTCGTCGGTATCTTGTCGCAGTCGAAGTCCATGATGTATTTGTGTCCATTGGGGCTAAAGGCATCATGATACTTGTGAAGTCCAAGGTTGAAGGCAGCACCATGCTGGATGACGGTGCAGTCGAGGGAAGACAGCAGTACATGGTTGTCATCGTCAAGTTCGGGCACGGGGACGACAAGCAGGCCGTGATACTTTCTCGTATTACAGTCAACAATGGTAGAACAGGAGTAGGCTCCCGAACGGTTTGTTCTCAGCAGCTCTTTCTGGAGCGACTCCTGTAGGTTTATCATCTGTGCCCTTTCAAATTTGAGATAACTCATAGCAATAAGGCATTTTATAATAGGTTCAACAAGTTCGTATGTTAGGAGGTCGGCAGTGCCAATCTTCTTTCAACATCCAAATTTAGTAAAAACATTTCAGTTAGCAAAAGATTGTGCAAACGATTTTTCTAAATTATAGTTTTTTAATATTGAAAGCGGGCACGGGGGTGTTTCAATGTTTCATTGTTTCAATGTTTCATTATTTCAATCTTTCAATATTTCATTTTTTCAATATTTCATTTTTTCATTATTTCATTTTTTCATTATTTCAATTTTTCAATATTCGTATGGTTTCTTCTACCTTCTCTTCCATCGGCTGCAAGGCATCAATCCAATGGATCGTGGCACCTCGGCGCTCCATGCCGCGGAACCAGGTCATCTGCCGCTTGGCAAACTGATGGATGGCAATCTCAAGTTGACGGAACATCTCCTCGTAGCTAAGCTTGCCAATGACATATTCGGTCACGTATTTGTATTCGAGACCATAATAGATAAGGTCTTCGGGTTTGACGCCGCTATTGAGGATGCCGCGTATCTCGTTGACCATGCCGTTGTCGAGGCGCTTCTTCAGTCGGTCGGTGATCTTGGCGCGTCGTGCCTCGCGGTCGATGCTCACACCCACGATGACACTGTCGATAGCCGGGAAAGAACGGTTCTCTGTGGGGTGCTCGAGGTTGTAGGTCTCAATCTCGATGGCACGGATGGCTCGCTGGCAGGAGTCGACATCCGTCGTGTTGTGCATGTTGCTGCCGGTCTTTTCTTTCAGACTTTGAAGAATAGAGGTCAGTTCTTCAAGACTCTTGCCAGTTAGGCTGTCTCTCAAGGCCTGGTTCTGCGGGACGGGGGAGAGGTGGTAGCCTTTGAGTACGCTCTCGATATACAGTCCGGTGCCGCCGCAGAGGATAGGTTGCACATCACGGCGCTCGATGTCTTCGTAAGCCTTGAGGAAGTCCTCCTGATATTGGAAGAGATTATACTTCATGCCTGCGTCGCAGATGTCGATGAGATGATACGGAATCTGTCGGCCGTTGACCACATAGTCGGCTAAGTCTTTGCCTGTGCCGATATCCATGCCGCGGTAGACCTGTCGTGAGTCGCCGGAGATAATCTCTCCACCGAGTTCATAGGCAACATGTGCGGCAAGATCCGTCTTGCCTGAGGCTGTGGGCCCGAGAATCGTTAATAGCTTCTTCATACGGTGGCTTAATAATGAAAAGGGTTAATAAAAAAGCCGTCCGGTACGCAACCGGACGGCTCCACATATTTAGCAAATGAATGTGTGTTCAGTGGTATTACTTCAGCTCAGCGAAGTACTTGATAGTACGAACCATCTGAGAAGTGTAAGAGTTCTCATTGTCGTACCAGCTGACAACCTGCACCTCGTAAGTGTCGTCGTCGAGCTTCACTACCATTGTCTGAGTAGCGTCGAAGAGTGAGCCGTAGCGCATGCCGAGGATATCAGAAGAAACGATCTCCTCGTCGTTGTAACCGAAGCTCTCGTTAGCCTCAGCCTTCATAGCTGCGTTAACGCTCTCAACTGTAACGTCCTTACCCTTAACAACAGCGTAGAGCAGAGTTGTAGAGCCATCAGGTACAGGCACGCGCTGTGCAGCACCGATGAGCTTACCGTTCAGCTCAGGAAGAACGAGGCCGATAGCCTTAGCTGCGCCAGAAGAAGCAGGAGTGATATTGCAAGCACCTGCACGGCTGCGGCGGAGGTTACCCTTACGCTGAGGACCGTCGAGGATCATCTGGTCGCCAGTGTAAGCGTGGATGGTCTGCATGATACCAGCCTGGATAGGATACTTGTCGTTCAGAGCCTTTGCCATAGGAGCCAGGCAGTTTGTTGTGCAAGAAGCAGCGCTGATGATCTGGTCGTCCTTAGTCAGAGTCTGGTTGTTCACGTTGAAGACGATGGTCTTCAGATCGTTGCCTGCAGGAGCAGAGATAACGACCTTCTTAGCACCAGCCTTGATGTGAGCCATGCTCTTATCCTTAGAAGTATAGAAACCTGTGCACTCGAGAACGACGTCGATGTCGAGAGCGCCCCAAGGAAGGTTAGCTGCATCCTTCTCCTTGTAGATAGTGATCTTCTTGCCATCTACCTCGATGTAACCAGCAGCTTCCTTACCATTCTCAGTGAACGGAGTATCGTTGAAAGAAACTGTATGGACGGGCTTCTCACCGATGATGCCCTGATAACCACCGTGAGTGGTATCATACTTCAGGAGCTGAGCCAGCATCTTAGGGCTGGTCAGGTCGTTGATAGCAACAACCTCATAACCGGGAGCTGCGAACATCTGACGGAAAGCCAGACGGCCGATACGGCCGAAACCATTGATAGCTACTTTTACGTTTGCCATTTTACTTTGTTATTTATAAAGGTTTATAAAATGTATTTCCGAAAGAACTTTTCTTCTTTTTTCGGTTGCAAAGATACAATTTATTTTCTAATTTTGCAGATAGTATGAGTATTAAATAATATAAAAAACATGAACGCTCAGACAATTATAAGGCAATTGTAGCACTCTTGTTTTATGTGTGCAATATTGACTTTGCAATTCGTCCTTTGATTATTAATTAAATGCTTACACATATTTATATAGGACATGGGAAAATTTTTAGAAGAGTTCAAGGCTTTTGCTGTAAAGGGCAATGCCGTTGACATGGCAGTCGGTGTCATCATCGGCGGTGCCTTTGGTAAGATTGTCAGTAGTATTGTTGACGACATCATCATGCCGCCTATCGGCTGGCTCATCGGTGGTGTGAATTTCTCGGATCTGAAGATCAAGTTGCCGACGGTGGAGATCCCGGGCGTAGAGAAGATGGAAGCAGCGACCATCAACTATGGTCATTTCATCCAGACGCTGCTCGACTTCATCATCATCGCTTTCTGCGTCTTCCTGTTGGTCAAGGCTATCAACACGCTGACGCGGAAGAAAGAGGATGCGCCTACGCCCCCTCCCGTGCCTTCCAAAGAGGAGCAGCTGCTCACGGAGATCAGAGATCTGATGAAGGAGAAGAAATAATTAAAGGGCGGCCACAAGGGCCGCCCTTTAATTATTTCGAGCTGTACGGTTGATTTTCTTTCTGTTTGGGACAGTGCCTCTCCGAGGCACTATCAACTATAAGTAGAGAAGGAAGTTCAACCGTACAGCTCGAATTATTTCCGGATATAGTCTTTCGAGACTAAATCGTAATAGAGCGATTCGAGCTCGCCGAGGGTGAGCTTCTCCACACTGTGTTCTATCGTGCGGATCAGCTCATCGCGGCGTGCGGCATTGTCACTGTCGAAGGAAGTGAAAACCTTACTCATGATATGAATTCATTGAGAAAGTCTTACTCCCATTCGATTGTCGATGGCGGTTTTGAGGAGATGTCGTAGCAAACGCGGTTCACTCCCTTGACCTTGCGTATGATCTCGTTGGAGACATCTGCCATGAAGTCGTAAGGCAGGTGTGCCCAGTCGGCAGTCATGGCGTCCATGGAGGTCACGGCGCGCAGAGCCACAGGGTGCTCATAGGTACGCTCATCGCCCATCACTCCCACGGAGCGGATGGTGGAGAGCAGTACGGTGCCGGCCTGCCAGACGTTGTCGTAGAGCGAGGTGCCGTCTGGCATCTTGTATTCGTGCATCTTCTCGATATAGATGTCGTCGGCATCCTGCAGGATACGTACTTTCTCGCGGGTGATGTCGCCAAGGATACGTACGGCAAGACCGGGGCCCGGGAAAGGATGGCGCTTGATGAGGCGCTCGGGCATCTTCAGCTCATAACCCACGCGGCGCACCTCGTCCTTGAACAGCCATTTCAGCGGCTCGCAGAGCTGGAGCTTCATGTCCTTAGGCAGGCCTCCCACATTGTGGTGACTCTTGATGGTCATACCTGTGATGCTCAGACTCTCGATGCGGTCAGGATAAATCGTACCCTGGGCGAGCCATTTGGCATCCGTGATCTTCTTGGCCTCAGCGTTGAACACCTCCACGAAGTCGCGACCGATGATCTTACGCTTCTTCTCCGGGTCGGTGACACCTTCGAGGTCCTTGAAGAACTTGTCACTGGCATCGACGCCGATGACGTTCAGGCCGAGCCCGTTGTAGGCATCCATAACCTTTGTGAACTCGTTCTTGCGCAGCATGCCGTGGTCGACGAAGATACAAGTGAGGTTCTTGCCGATGGCACGGTGCAGCAGGGTAGCGCAGACGGAAGAGTCGACACCACCAGAGAGGCCGAGGATGACGCGGTCGTTGCCGATCTGCTCGCGCAGCTCCTTGACGGTGCTCTCCACAAAAGAGGCGGGGCTCCACTCCTGCTTACTGCCGCAGATATCCACGACAAAGTTTTTCAGCAGTTGCTTGCCCTGGAGAGTGTGGTACACCTCGGGGTGGAACTGCACGCACCACACGCGGTCGTTGTCGTTGGCGAAGGCAGCGTACTTGACGTCGGCTGTCGAGCCGATGATGTGATAGTCTTTGGGGATGGCGGTGATGGTGTCACCGTGACTCATCCATACCTGTGAGCCTTTCTCGAAGCCTTTGAAGATCGGCGACTGAGTGTCGATGGTCTCGAGGTTGGCGCGGCCATACTCGCGGGTGCCCGTCTGCTCCACAGAGCCACCGAGCGAGTAGCTGATGAACTGGGCTCCGTAGCAGATGCCGAGCACGGGGTAGTGGCCGATGATCTGAGAGAGGTCAACCTTGAACGCTTCCTTGTCGTGGACAGAGTAAGGACTGCCACTGAGAATGACACCAATGATGGATGGGTCATCCTTCGGGAACTTGTTGTAAGGCAGAATCTCACAGAACGTGTCCAGCTCGCGCACACGACGGCCGATGAGCTGCGTGGTCTGCGATCCGAAGTCGAGAATGATGATTTTCTGTTGCATATTATATAGTTGTAAGAAATTTCTCTGCCTCATGCAGCGTATCGAGCTTGCCGACATCCATCAGCTTGAGGTCCTTCTTGTAGTAGCCTTTGATGGGGATGCGGCGGCAGATGGTGAGATAGAAGTCCATGATCGGGAACTTGTCGGGAGCACCGACCATATAGGTGAACATTCGGGGATAGAAAAGATGTATGCCACTGAAAGCAAAGAGCCTGAGCCCTGCCACGGTGAGCGGCTCGTCGGTAGCGACGATGGGATAATGCTGACTCTCCAAGGCTTCTTTCACCTCGGGCCAGGGCGACTTCACTTCTCCGGTCTCGATGTTGACCCATCCCACGAGTAGCATGTTCTCGTTGAAGACGAGATAGCGCTTCGTCTTGCGCCAACTCACGAGCAACTGTGCGCCCGCCATCTGATGAGGAATGCCGCAGTCGGGGCACATCACTTTCTGGTCAAGATTATAGAACTTGCCCAAGTCGACATTGCTCAGGATGTCGACATTGTGGATGAGAATCGGCAGGTTGGAGCGGAAGAGGTGGGCCGCCTTACGCAGTCCACCACCCGTATCGAGGAGTTTGTCGGTCTCGTCGCTGATCTGTATGTCAAGCCCGAAGTTGTCGTTCTTCTTCAGATAGTCGATGATCTGATTGGAGAAATGATGGACATTGACGACGAGATGGTCGAATCCGGCATCCCGCAGCTTATAGATGACGCGCTGAATAAGCGGCATGCCGCCTACTGGCACCATGGCTTTTGGCATCGTGTCGGTAAGCGGCTTGAGGCGGGTACCCATGCCCGCGGCAAATATCATTGCTTGCATCATAGTGATTCAAGCCATTTCCTCCCAGACGGAGTCTTCTTCATCCAGAAAAGGAATGAGAAGGCGAAGACTGCAATGAGTCCAAAAGTCATAATCATTATCATATGTTATTTCTTCGCTGGTAATATTTGTTGAATGTTTTGCTCACGATGTGTGACATGCACCTCGATGCCGAACTTCTTGTTGAGATGCTCGGCGAGATGCTGGGCACTGTAGACAGAGCGGTGCTGACCACCAGTGCAGCCGAAGCAGAACATCAGATGGGTGAAGCCGCGCTGGATATAGCGCGCCACATGCTTGTCGGCAAGGGCGTAGACATGGTCGAGGAACTCAAGAATCTCGCCGTCGTCCTCCAGGAAGCGGATGACCGGCTCATCGAGGCCCGTGAGCTTCTTGTAAGGCTCATAGCGGCCGGGGTTGTGTGTCGAACGGCAGTCGAAGACATAACCGCCGCCGTTGCCCGATGGATCCTCAGGGATGCCTTTCTTATACGAGAAACTGTAGACATCGACTACCAGCGGACCTTTACCATCATATTTGGAGAATGTCGGCAGTCCGTCCTGCGGGTGCTTGGGATAGATGTCACTGTTCGTGGTCTTGAATCCGTCTTTTCGCGGCTGAACCACCGGGTCTTTGTGTGCAAATTGCGGCAACTCCGTGAGCCGGGTCAGCACATCGCGCAGATAAGGGTAGGGGAGCAGGTCCTCGCGCAGCTTGAGCAGATCGCGCAGGTTATCCATGGCCGGCGGGATGCTGTCGATGAAATGTTGCTTATGCTCGAAATAACCGCGGAAGCCATAGGCACCCAACACTTGCATCGTGCGGAAGAGTACGAAAAGTGTGAGCCGGCCGGCGAAATGCCTAACAGTCGGCACCTCGGTATATTGCTTCAGTGCGTCATAATATTCTGCGATGAGCTCGCGGCGAAGCTTGAAGGAGTATTTAGCGGAGGCCTGCCACAGGAACGAGGCGATGTCATAATAGAACGGCCCTTTACGTCCACCTTGGAAGTCGATGAAATAAGGATTACCGTCTTTGTCGAGCATGACATTGCGAGCCTGGAAGTCGCGATAGAGGAATCCTTCGTTCGACTCTGAGGTGAGGTCGCGCGCCAAGCTGCGGAAGTTAGCCTCAAGGTGCACCTCATTGAAGTCGAGCTCCGAGGGCTTCAGAAAACAATATTTGAAGTAGTTGAGGTCGAAGAGCACACCCTCGACATCAAACTCCGGCTGTGGATAGCATGCGCTCCAGTCCATGCCGCGAGCGCCACGGATCTGAAGGTTCGGCAGAGCACGTATGGTCTTCTTTAGCAGTTCCTGCTCGGCGAGATTATAGCGTCCTCCTGCTTCTCGTCCGCCTTTAATGGCATCGAAGAGTGAGGTGAAGCCGAGGTCCGTCTGCAAGTAGCGCATCTCGTCATCGCTCACGGCGAGCACCTCAGGCACCGGCAGTTTCTGTTGGACAAAATGGCGGTCGATAGAGATGAAGGCATGGTCTTCCTCCTGACTTGTGCCCACGACACCGATGACCGTCTTACCGTTGCCATCTGACAGGCGGTAATACTGACGGTTGCTGCCTGCTCCCGCGAGCTTCTCTACATGAGCAGGCTCCTTGCCTGCCCATTTCTTATATAGTTCAATGAGTTGCTGCATCCTGTTCGTGTTCTTGCCTCAAGTCATCGAAGAACTTCTTTGTCTTGCGGCGATATTCATAGTTGGCGATGAGTGCATCGACGACGAAGAGCAGCATCATGATTCCTAACGACATCCAGAACGAATGAGTCAGGAAGACGAGGCCGGCGCAGATAAGCAGAAACAAGGCTATCTTCTGCCAGTTAATGTGCAATTTCTTTATCATGGAGCAAAGATAATCATTTTTAGGCGATTATTGCGGAAAGTCGGAAAGTTTTTTGTGCAAAACTTGCTCGGCATGATAGGATGAGCGGACAAGGGGTGCACTCTCCACATATTTGAAACCTTTGCTGAGGGCGATGTCGCGATACTCCTTGAACTGCTGCGGGGTGACATACGCTTTTACGGGGAGGTGTTGCGCCGTGGGCTGCAGATACTGTCCAAGCGTCAGGATGGAGCAACCCGTGGCGAGGATGTCATCCATTGCCTCAAGAATCTCATCATGTGTCTCTCCCAATCCGAGCATCATGCCTGTCTTGCATCGGATGCCGGCCTTGGCGATGGTGCGCAGCACTGCGAGGCTCGTGTCATAGGTCGCCACGGAGCGCACGGAAGGCGTGAGGCGGCGCACCGTCTCCATGTTGTGCCCCACAACATCGGGCTTTGTGGCAAGCATTTCTTCTATCAGTTCCGTCTTTCCGCGGAAGTCGGGGATGAGCAGTTCGATGCCTGTCTGCGGGTTGAGTCTTCGGCACTCTTTCACGGTCTCCGCCCAGTGGTGCGCGCCATAGTCGGGCAGGTCATCGCGGTCAACGGATGTGATGACGGCATAGCGCAGGTGCATCTGCTGGATCGACTGTGCCACTTTCAGCGGCTCATTGGGATCGAGTGGCAATGGATGGCCCGAGCGCGTGTTGCAGAAACGGCAACAGCGTGTGCAGATGTCGCCACCAATCATGAACGTGGCGGTGCCATTGCGCCAACACTCGTTGCGGTTCGGGCAGAGCCCACTCTCGCAGATCGTATGGAGCCGATGCTCATGGATAATCTGCTGCGTGTCGCCATAGTGATGGTTCGTCAGCATACTCGTGCGCAGCCATTCGGGCTTAGCGACATGAGGCGGGCGACCGAAGAGCAGACGGAGCAACTGGTCATTGCGCATGCCGCGGATAAAGGTGTTTTCATCCATGCTCTCTAAGGCTTTCCCCACGGCCTCACGTGTGAAGTCGGTGCCTTTCAATGCATCAATAAGTTCATCGAGGGGCTTCAGCGCAAAGAAGTCACCACCAAAGCGGAGATTCTCAATCTTGAAGTTCTTCACACTCACATACGCCTCCACGATGCCCACGTCGGGGAAGCGGTGTTTGCAAGAAAGCGTGTAGGGTGGGTTCTTGCCGAGGATGAAGTCGTCTGAGGCCCAGTTCTTCTCCAACTCTGCGATCTGTGCCATGTCGGCAGCCGTGAGCCTTCGGCAGGCATCTCCACAGATATGATGCTGTGCGAAGTCGACGAGCTCCTGCATCGTCATTGAGGTATAGTCGCCTACATTCGTCACCTTCGACGAGATGGAAGCCACGCCTTTCGACGGTAGTTTCTCTTTGTTCGTCGTGATGCAAGGCTGCAGGATGCTAAGATCAGCCTTAAATAATAAGGAGTTGTGCATGACGTTGCGGTTCGGTGCCGTATAGAAGGCGGCGCCCGCCACTTTCTTCCCGTCGACGAGGATGTCGTTGCGCCCCGTGACCTCGGCAGGGATGCCGGCGGCTTTCAAGGTCTCAGCCGTTAGCCCCATATATTTCTTGAACGTCTCCTCCACATTCTGCTGCTTCACGATATAAGACCACTGCTGGCAGCCTCTGTCGGAGAATATGCAGCCGCCTCCGCTCTTCCGTCGGAAGATGCCGACGCCGTGCTCGCGGCAGTAGGTTTCATTGACCTCATTCTCAATGAGTTGGTTTCGGCCCACCATAAGGCATGGCTGCACGCTCCAGATAAAGAAATACTCGTCATTATCGAAGTGAGTGGCGACATATTCCTCTACGGCGAAGTAGAAAGCCGGCGTCTTCCGCTCGGCTGCTATCTCAGGTATCTGAAGGTATTTCATCTCTTATTTATCAGTATAATGGTATTAATGTCTTCAAAATTACTAAATGCAGCAGAAATAACAAAACTTTTGACAACAAAAAAGGTGCAAACCTTGCGATTTGCACCTTTATATAGAGTTTTATAATCTTCCGATTACATCATGCCGGGCTGTGCGGGAGCCACGGGAGCTTTCTCCTCGGGCTTGTCGCAGATGAGGCACTCTGTTGTCAGGAACATGCCAGCGATAGAAGCAGCGTTCTCAAGAGCTACGCGCTCCACCTTAGCCGGGTCGATGACACCAGCCTTGCGCAGATCCTCGTACTTGTCCTCACGAGCGTTGTAACCGAAGTCACCCTCGCCCTGACGAACCTTGTCGACAACCACGGCACCCTCGCCACCAGCGTTGGTGACAATCTGGCGCAGCGGCTCCTCGATGGCGCGACGGACGATGTTGATACCTGTCTGCTCATCAGCGTTGTCACCCTTGAGATCCTCAAGAGCCTTCTGAGCGCGGATGTAGGTTGTGCCGCCACCAACGACAACACCTTCCTCTGTAGCTGCACGTGTAGCGCAGAGAGCATCGTCAACGCGGTCCTTCTTCTCCTTCATCTCAACCTCGGAGTTAGCACCGACATAGAGCACTGCCACACCGCCGGCGAGCTTAGCTAAACGCTCCTGCAGTTTCTCCTTATCGTAGCTGCTCTTCGTGTTAGCGATCTCGTTCTTGATCTGGTTCACACGCTCCTGAATATTCTCCTTAGCGCCTGCACCACCAACGATGGTCGTGTTGTCCTTCGTCACTGTTACCTTCTTGGCTGAGCCAAGCATCTCCAATGTAGCCTGCTCGAGCTTCAAGCCCTTCTCCTCACTGATGACGACGCCACCAGTCAGAACGGCGATATCCTCAAGCATTGCCTTACGACGGTCGCCGAAGCCAGGAGCCTTGACAGCGCAGATCTTCAGGCTGCCACGCAGACGGTTGACAACGAGTGTTGTCAGAGCCTCAGAGTCGACATCCTCAGCGATGACGAGCAATGGACGGCCACTCTCTGCAGCGGGCTGCAGGATAGGCAGGAACTCCTTGAGGTTGCTGATCTTCTTATCATAGATAAGGATGTAAGGATCATCCATGACGCACTCCATCTTGTCGGTATCGGTCACGAAGTAACCGGACAGATAGCCGCGGTCGAACTGCATACCCTCTGTCACACCGATAGAAGTGTCACGGGTCTTGCTGTCCTCAACGGTGATGACACCGTCCTTGGAGACCTTACGCATAGCGTCAGCGAGGAGCTTACCGATCTCAGGATCGTTGTTGGCAGATACGGTAGCGACCTGCTCAATCTTATCGTAGTTGTCACCGACGACCTCAGCGTTGTTCTTGATATACTCAACAACCTTTGCCACGGCCTTGTCGATACCACGCTTCAGATCCATTGGGTTGGCACCTGCGGTGACGTTCTTCAGACCCTCGTTAACAATAGCCTGAGTGAGGATCGTAGCGGTTGTCGTACCGTCACCTGCATCGTCACCAGTCTTGGAAGCTACGCTCTTGACGAGCTGAGCACCTGTGTTCTGGAACTTATCCTCGAGTTCAACCTCTTTGGCGACTGTTACGCCATCCTTTGTGATCTGAGGAGCGCCGAACTTCTTCTCAATCACCACGTTGCGGCCCTTAGGACCGAGTGTCACCTTCACGGCGTTAGCAAGCTGGTCAACGCCTTCCTTCAGAAGCTCACGTGCTTCTGTATCGTATTTGATAATCTTAGCCATTGTTATATCTTTCTATTTGGATTATTGTTGAATTTTGGAATAGAATAATGTATTCTTTATTCTTTATTCTTTAATCTTTATTCTTTAGCGAGCGCAGCGAGCGTTAATCTTCCACTACGCCGAGGACATCGCTCTGACGCATCATGAGATACTTCTCACCATCGATCTGGAGCTCTGTGCCACTGTATTTGCCATAGAGCACGGTGTCATTCTCTTTGAGCACCATAGGATCGTCCTTTGTGCCGCCACCGACAGCAACGACCTTACCGCGCTGTGGCTTCTCCTGAGCTGTGTCAGGAATGATGATTCCACCTACTTTTTCCTCAGCTGGTGCAGGAAGTACCAGCACTCTGTCTGCTAATGGTTTAATCTTCATAGTTCTATATATTTTAAGTATTAATTTATTTCTGTCTTGCTTTCATCGGTTTTTCGTCCTCGATGAAACGGATTGTTCTGTTAATCCGCCCAACCTTATACGAAAACCGTGCCAAAAAGTCACAGCCGATAAAGTGTGACAAAAGTGTCAGTCAATAGTATGACAGATTTGCAGACGCCTTTTATGTCATCGTCCGTCACGTGTCAACCAATTGTTCGTCACGTGTCAGCCAATTGGTCGTCACGTGTCAGCCAATTGGTCGTCACGTGTCAGCCAATTGTTCGACACGTGTCAGCCGATGACATTATATAATAATGAGTATGCGATTCAACCGTAATCGTGATGGCATATCGGATACACCGTAGGGGCGGCCCTCGTGGCCGTCCTATTGCGCTCATTCGACATCTTAGGACGGCCACGAGGGCCGCCCCCTACGGTGAAAAAACGTTTCCGTAATAAAAATGCCTAAAATGTTTCGTTATTACAATTATTTTGTGTAATTTTGCAGCCAATTGATATAAATCATTGATATAAGTCAACACGACTGATGTAAGTCAACGATTTCGAAGAAAACTATAACGAATCACCGGGAGGTAACATCCCCGGGCAATACTTAAAAAAGGATAATACTAAAATTAATAATGAAGAGAACCATTTTAGCCGCATTGGCTGTAGTTTTGACCCTCAGCGCAGGGGCAGCCGAGAAGAAAGACAGCGTCAATCCCAATAAACCGGTGTTCACTGTTATCAAGCAGAACCCCATCACCAGCATCAAGAACCAGAACCGTTCGGGTACGTGCTGGGATTTCTCTACGCTCTCCTTCTTTGAGGCAGAGATTCTGAAGAACACAGGTAAGACTTATGACCTCTGTGAGGCATTCGTTGCCAACAAGACATATATGGACCGTGCCATTCAGGTGGTACGTCTGCATGGTGACTGTCAGTTTGCTGAAGGCGGCAGCTGCTACGATCCTCTCTATTGCATCCAGCACTATGGCATCGTGCCTGAGACTGCAATGCCGAAGGCAGGCAGCCAGTATGGTGACTCCCTGTTCAACTTCAACGAGTTCTTCAAGGTCATGACTCCGTATGTGGAAGCTGTGGCAAAGAGCAATGCTACCAAGCTCTCTCCGGCATGGAAGAACGGTCTGCAGGGCATCCTCGATTCTTATCTCGGCAAGGTCCCTGCAACATTCACTTACCAGGGCAAGAGCTATACTCCGAAGAGCTTCGCTGCTGCTATCGGTCTTGACAGCGCAGCTTGCAACAACTACGTGAGCTTCACAAGCTACACCCATCATCCTTTCTGGACTTCCTTCGCTGTAGAGGTGCAGGACAACTGGCGTAATCCGCTGACTTGGAACGTGCCTATCGACGACCTCTCGAAGATTATCGACAACGCTATCATGAACGGTTACACCGTAGCTTGGGGCGGCGATGTCTCTGAGGATGGCTTCACCCGCCAGGGTCTCGCTTATATGATCGATACCAAGAAGCTCGCAAGCCTCGAGGGCTCTGATATGGCTCACTGGCTGAAGCTCGCTCCGGCTAAGAAAAAGAACTTCGTCGACTCGCTCGGTGTCAACGTGCCTGAGGTTGTTCCTACACAGAAGATGCGCCAGGAGCGTTACGACGACTGGGAGCTCACCGACGACCACGGCATGCTTATCTATGGTATCGCCAAGGATCAGAATGGCAAGGAGTACTACATGGTGAAGAACTCATGGGGTGAGACCGGAGACTACAAAGGCATCTGGTATATGACCAAGAACTTCATTGTGGCCAACACCATGGACTTCATGGTCAACAAGAACGCCGTGCCTAAGGATATCCGCAAGAAGTGTGGATTTTAGGAGATAAAATCAGGTTTCATAATAACATAATCCATATACACTTTTTTAAGTTAGACATTAGGAAAGCTCGCCGTGAGGCGGGCTTTCTCGCTTTTTTATACTTTTTGTAGTCATAATGCTTTCATTTGTGTGTAATAATTCGTATCTTTGTTGCAGAAATAAAAAAGACTTAAAATGCATTTCAAATGGAAGTATGACCCACCATCACCAGAAGAAGCACGACAAGCCGAAGAATTGAGCGAGAAGCTCAACATGAGTCCGATCCTCACCGACTTGCTCATACGCCGTGGCATCACGACGGAGAGCGGGGCTAAGCGGTTCTTCCGTCCGCAGCTCTCCGACCTCATCAATCCATTTCTGATGAAGGATATGGATGTGGCTGTGGACCGGCTCAATGACGCTATGGGGCGCAAGGAGCGCGTGCTTGTCTATGGTGACTATGATGTCGATGGCTGCACTGCCGTGGCATTGGTGTACAAGTTTCTGCAACAGTTCTATTCGAACATCGACTATTACATCCCCGACCGCTACGACGAGGGGTATGGCGTGAGCAAGAAAGGTATCGACTATGCCCACGAGACGGGGGTGAAGCTTATTATCATCCTTGACTGTGGCATCAAGGCGCATGACATGATTTCCTATGCCAAGAGTCTCGGCATCGACTTCATCATCTGCGACCACCATATGCCTGATGAGACGCTGCCTGAGGCCGTGGCGATCCTCAACCCCAAACGGACTGATGACACCTATCCTTTCAAGCATCTCTGCGGCTGTGGGGTTGGGTTCAAGTTTATGCAGGCGTTCTCGAAGAACAACGGCATACCGTTCTCTCGCCTTATCCCGCTGCTCGACCTCTGCGCTGTGAGCATCGCTGCCGACCTCGTGCCGGTGGTCGATGAGAACCGTATCCTCGCTTTTCATGGCTTGAAGCAGCTCAATCAGAACCCCTCGGTGGGCTTAAAGGCTATCATCGACATCTGCGGCCTGAGTGGACGCGAGATCTCGATGAGCGACATCATCTTTAAGATTGGTCCGCGTATCAATGCATCCGGACGTATGGAGAACGGCAAGGAGAGCGTAGACCTGTTAGTAGAGAAGGACTTCAATGCTGCCGTGCGCAAGGCGCGTCATATCGATGAATATAACGAGCAGCGTAAGGATATCGACAAGCAGATGACGGAGGAGGCCAATCAGATCGTCTCACGGATCGATGCGCAGAAACACCACTCGTCCATCGTGCTCTATGATGAGCACTGGAAGAAAGGAGTCATCGGCATTGTGGCCTCACGCCTGACAGAGCTCTATTTCCGGCCGACTGTCGTACTGACGAAGGACGGCGACCTCGCTACGGGTTCGGCGCGCTCCGTCATGGGCTTCGACATCTATTCGGCCATCAAGAGTTGCCGCGATCTCCTGCTCAACTTTGGTGGTCACACCTATGCAGCAGGCCTGACGCTGAAATGGAGCGACGTGCCGGAGTTCCGCAACCGGTTCCAGCATTATGTCGACGAACATATCCATCCCGAGCAGACAGAGGCAATCCTTCATATCGATGCCGTGCTCGACTTCAAGGATATCACGAAGCGACTCTACAACGACCTGAAGCGCTTTGCGCCCTTTGGTCCTGAGAACGAGAAGCCGATGTTCTGCACGAAAGGCGTCTACGACTATGGCACGAGTAAGGTCGTCGGCCGGTCACAGGAGCACATCAAATTAGAACTTGTCGACTCGAAGTCGGGCGCTGTCGTCAACGGCATCGCCTTCGGACAGAGTGCCTCGGCAAGATATATCAAGTCGAAACGCTCGTTCGACATCGCCTATACCTTGGAGGCGAACGTGTTCAAGCGTAACCAGGTACAACTACAGATAGAAGATATCCGACCTACGGAGAAGACAGAGAATGAGTTCTGACATTCTTGATATCCTTCACCAATACTGGGGATATGATGATTTTCGCGGTATTCAGCGTGAGATAATCGAGAGTATCGATGCAGGAAAAGATACGCTCGGCCTGATGCCTACGGGCGGCGGCAAGAGCCTTACTTTCCAGGTACCCGCTTTGAAGAAGGAGGGCACCTGCATCGTCATCACCCCGCTCATCGCCTTGATGAAAGACCAGGTGCAGCACCTGAAAGCTAAAGGTATCAAGGCGGCGGCTATCTATTCGGGCATGAAACGGAGTGAGATCGTCGCGACGTTGGAGAACTGTATCTTCGGGGGTGTGAAACTTCTCTATGTCTCTCCCGAACGTCTCTCCTCGGAGATCTTTCAGGTGAAACTGCGTCACATGCGTGTGAGTTTCATCACCGTCGATGAGGCTCACTGTATCAGTCAGTGGGGCTACGACTTCCGGCCGGCGTATCTTCAGATCGGTAATATCCGAAAGATCAAACCCGATGCGCCTATTCTTGCACTCACCGCTACGGCTACGCCACAGGTCATCGATGATATTCAGGAGAAGTTAGCGTTCAAGAAAAAGAACGTCTTCCGCATGAGTTTTGAGCGCAAGAACCTCACTTATGTCGTGCGGAAGACGGATGACAAGCCTTCAGAACTTGTGCATATCCTCAAGCATGTCGATGGTTCTGCTATCGTCTATGTACGCAGTCGGCGCCGTTGCCGCGACATCGCAGAAATGCTTACGCAACAAGATATCAGTGCCACGTTCTATCATGCCGGTCTGGAGCATTCGACACGCGATGAGCGGCAGAAGGAATGGCAGGCGGACAAGAAGCGGGTCATGGTGGCGACGAATGCTTTTGGTATGGGTATCGACAAGCCCGATGTACGAACGGTTATCCATTTCGATTGTCCTGATTCTATTGAGGCTTATTTCCAGGAGGCTGGGCGAGCTGGGCGCGATGGGAAACGTGCCTACGCCGTGTTGCTGTGGAATGGGAGTGATGTGACGAAGATGAACCGTCGTATCGATGAGAACTTTCCGCCGAAGGACTATATAATTAAGGTGTACAACGAACTTGCTTATTTTTTTGGCGTAGGCTTGGGGAGTGGGGCAGGACACACCTTCACGTTCGACATCGGTAAGTTCTGTGTCACCTATCATCTCTTTCCCGTTCCCGTCGACTCTGCATTGCATCTTCTTGACAGTGCAGGGTATCTGCATTATGAAACAGATCCCGATTCGGCTGCGAGGGTGCATATCCTTTTAAAACGTAACGACCTCTACCAGCTCGACTCACTGTCGGGGAGCGATGAGGCAGTGATGACAGCGTTGCTCCGCAACTATGGCGGTTTGTTTGCCGACTATCAGTATATCGACGAGTCGATGGTGGCAGCACAGGCAGAGCTAACGCGTGATCAGTGTTATCAGACGCTGAAGAGCTTGAGCAAGCGCAACATCATCCAGTTCATCCCGCAGCGAAAGATGCCTTACATCACCTATATCCGCGACCGGGAAGAAGAGATCTTCCTTCCTAAGGCTGTCTATGAGGATAGGAAGGAACAATATATTAAACGCATTGAGGCCATGACGGCTTATGCCGGCAGTGATGATGTCTGCCGGAGTCAACAACTCTTGCGCTATTTCGGAGAAGAGGACGTCGAGGAGTGTGGTCATTGCGACGTGTGCCTGGCGGGAAAGGAAAGGCCCATGACCTATGACAACCCGACGGTGAAGAAAATCCTCTCTTTGCTTTCCGACAAGCTTCCTCATCCCATAAGCGAAGTGGCGTCTATCGATGCACCACGAGGAGAGATCAGCCGTGCCGTCGACTTTCTGATGGCGGAAGAGAAGATCAGTCGAGAAGTCGACAAGTTGGTATTGCCGTAGGGGCCGCCCTTGTGGCCGCCCCTACGTTGTACCGTATAGTACGACAATAAAAGGCTCGCTTCACAGCGAGCCTGATATCACATACTACGTATTATACAAAAACATTATGAATTTTCTATTTTCAGTAGATAAAATCTTCTGAAGATCTGTTATGGCCTTGATTATTTATGGCTCTTCCGGTTTTCGGGTTGATACTGCAGATAACCTCGAAGAGGTTATACTTGAGTAACCCCAGGTAAGGAGCGCAGCGACGCAACCTGGGGTCCTACCAACCCGAAAACCGGAAGAGCCTTATTTATGCGGTAGCGTAACTATTACGCCCTTTAAGTTCACAGTAACGCTCACACTCCATGGTGATGTCATAGCCGAGCATGGCACCGAGCATGAAGTCCTCTTCGGGAGTGAGCTTATTGAGGGGCTTGTTCACAATCATTCCGATTGCAGCAATGCATTCCTTCTTGCCAAAAAACAAGTTTACTGTGTCGCGTCCTGCGGATCGCAGGATATAGTCGATATGCTTGCGCTCAAGTTTCTCTACGGCGTAGGCGGCATAGCATGCGTTGAATGTGTACAGCACCAAGCGGCGCACACCTTTCTCGTATTCGTAAATGTGGTTCATCAGAACCTTCATCTCTATGGGATATTCTGGCATGACTTATCTTTTGACTTAAATGATTAACGTTCTCCTTCCATTCGTTTGTATGGACGGTCATCACGGCCGCCCATACGTGTGATAATTTAGAACCCTAATGTCGGGATCCAGGCATCGATACGCTCAGCTGTCTTGTCGTCCTCATTGACATCGTCGAGGGCGAGGCCGATGAAGTGACCGTCAACGACCGACTCACTGTCGTCGTAGGTATAGCCGTCTGTGGAGACGTTGTTGCCAACCATCGTGGCACCGGCAGCCTCTGCTGCATCATAGAGCTCTTTCATGCCGCCGCAGAACGTGTCGCTGTACGACTCGCTGTCGCCGCAGCCGAAGACGGCTACTTTCTTGCCGCTCAGGCCAGCCTCTTTCAGTACCTTCACACCGTCGTACCAGTCGTCCTGCATCTCGCCTGCACCCCATGTCGAAGTGCCGAGAACGAGGTTGTCTGCCTCTTTGACATCGTTGGCAGTAAGGTCTGACACATTGATAACATTTGCGCCTAACTTCTCGCCGATGGTCTGGGCGATGGCCTCACAGGTACCTGTTGATGAACCGTAAACTACAATTGTCTTGCTCATAGTTCTAATACTTTTTTATTTATTATTTTGTTTTCTGGTGGCAAAGTTACTTGATTTATCCCATTGCCACAATACCTAAAAGTAGTGATTCTGATAAAATACCCACTTCTTGGTATCATTATTGAAGCAAAAAGCGTACCTTTGTAACAGAAACCAAAGAAGAACAGAAAATAATTATGAGAAATACTTTTGGGAACGTTTTTACGCTCACATCCTTCGGTGAGAGTCATGGAGCAGCAGTCGGGGGTGTCGTTGACGGAATGCCGGCAGGGATTGATATTGACCTCGACTTTATCCAGCATGAGCTTTCACGTCGTCGCCCCGGCCAGAGCAAGGTGACGACCTCACGCAATGAGCCTGACCAGGTAGAACTGCTCAGTGGTGTCTTTGAGGGAAAGTCGACGGGTACGCCTATCGGCTTCATTGTACGTAATACGAACCAGCACTCGAAGGATTACAACAATATCCGGGATCTTTTCCGCCCTTCCCATGCCGACTATACCTATTATAATAAGTATGGTATAAGAGATCATCGAGGCGGCGGTCGTTCTTCGGCGCGTATCACCATTGCGCGTTGTGTAGGTGGCGCCTTGGCTAAGCTTGCCCTTAAACAGTTGGGCATATCTATCCAGGCTTATGTCTCACAGGTAGGAAATATTGCTTTGGACCGCGACTATCGCCGTTATGATCTCTCCAAGACGGAGGACAGCATTGTGCGCTGTCCAGATGAAGAGAAGGCCAAAGAGATGGAGGCACTCATCATGGACGTAAAGGGCAAAGGTGATACCGTGGGTGGTGTCGTGACTTGCGTCATCAAAGGATGTCCGGTAGGCCTTGGTGAACCTGAGTTCGGAAAGCTCAACGCACAGTTAGGTGGTGCGATGCTCTCTATCAATGCCGTGAAAGGTTTTGAGATTGGAGATGGCTTCGACATCGTGTCGCATCATGGCTCAGAGGTCAACGATATCTTCACGCCGGAAGGGCTGAAGTCGAACCACTCCGGAGGCATTCAAGGTGGCATTTCCAATGGTGCAGACATCTTCTTCCGCGTGGCTTTCAAGCCTGTGGCTACGCTCCTTATGCCGCAACCGACGATTGATATCCACGGCAATGCGACGACGGTGGATGTGCGGGGCCGGCATGATCCTTGTGTGGTGCCGCGTGCCGTGCCTATCGTGGAGAGCATGGCTGCCATGGTCATCCTCGACAATTATCTGTTGAACAAGACGGTAAAGTTGTAAGATCATGTCTGATAACGAAGTGATAGAGATTGTTGGCGCCCGGAAGGAACAGGCTGCCGAGATAGCATCTCTGATTATGGAGGCGATGGACTATGACTGCTGTCAGAATTTTGCGGGTGAAGCGCATACGTTAGATGACTTTCACCGGATGATGACGGCGCTCGTTGAGATGGACGACAGTCAGTACTCTTATCGTAATACCCTTGTGGCGTTGGTTGACGGACAGTTGGTGGGATGCTTGGTGGGTTACGACGGCAAGGACCTTCGTCGACTTCGGAAACGGTTCATTGAGAAGGCGGCAGAGTTTTTAGAGCGTGACTTCTCCAATATGGATGATGAGACGCAGGCGGGAGAATACTACCTCGACTCGTTGTGTGTGAAGTCAGCCTTCCGTAAACGGGGGCTGGCTACAAGGCTCATCCGGGAAGCGATCCGGCGTCATGGCAATCAGCCGGTGGGTCTGCTTGTCGATCATACTCATCCTTGGGCTGAGCGGCTCTATCGGGCTCTCGGCTTCGAGTTTGTCAATGAGACGACATGGGGTGGACATGCAATGAATCACCTGCAATATCCACAAAATCGGAAGATATAGTGTGTAAATAGTGAGTATTTGATAGTTCGCTGAATAAAATCGGCCGTTCGCTGAAAGAATTTTGAGGTTATCCGTTTTCTCTTTACCTTTGCATCAGAAATAAGAAAAAAGGAATATAAGAGAGAACTTTAAGAGATACTACATTAAGAGACATTAAGATAAGAGACATTACAATATAAGAGATTACATTCTTTTCATTCATAAATTACTCTCCGGCGTAAAGTTCGTGGTGACACGCGCTTTACGCTTTTTCGTTTATAAAAAAGGTTCTTTAGCTTTTCGGGTTGATATGAGAACAACCTCGAAGAGGTTGAACATGGTTAGCCCCAGGTAAGGAGCGCAGCGACGCAACCTGGGGTTAGGGTTGGGCAATTTAACCTTACCTGTCGGCCTCGAAGGGGGCGAACATGGGCGGGATGCTGGTTATAGCTGAAGTGCGGTTATGCCATGTTCGCCCTCTTCGAGGCCGGTTTCCAGGTCATTCGCCCCATTCACAACCCCACGTTTCGGCTTCGCCTCACGTGGGGCTAACCATGTTCAACCTCTTCGAGGTTGTGTGAACCCATCTACCCAAAAAGAGTAGAACCTTTTTTATTCAATGATCTTGCTCATCAATAAAACGGATAATGGCCGAGATGTCATTGGGACTGAACCAATGAATGTTCGGATCCTTTTTGAACCATGTCAGCTGTTTGCGCATGTAACGGCGCGTGTTCGACTGTATTTCGCGGATAGCCTCATCGAGTGTGATGAGGCCGTCAAGATAATCGAACATCTCTTTGTAGCCAACGGTGTTGAGGGCGTTGAGTGACCGCTTGTCATAGACAGCAAGCGTCTCTTCGATGAGGCCCTGTTTTACCATCTCAATGACACGCTGATTGATGCGTTCATACATCTCCTCGCGCGGGCGGTTCAGTCCTATCTTGATGATGCGGAAAGGACGTTGCTTGACGATCCCTCTGCGGTAGAAGGAATAGGGATGACCCGACTGGTGGCATATCTCCAAGGCATGGACGACACGTCGTGGGTTGTTCTTGTCGACGATGGCCCAGTATTCGGGATCCAACTCGTGCAGCTCCTCTACAAGCTTTGGAAGGCCTTCGGCCTGTAGCCGTTGCTTCATCCATTGCCGTGTCTCTTCGTTGATGGTCGGGATGTCGTCGATGCCTTTGCATACGGCATCGATATACATCATGCTGCCACCGGTGAGGAGAAGAGAAGGGTGAGGCGTGCCATCCTCTTGACCAATAAAAAGTCGCTCTATGAGGGAGAGACAATCCTCCTCATAGAGCGACGCACTATAATAATCGTCGATGGAATGGTTACCGACGAAATAATGTTTTACTTCTTTTTGCTGCCGTGGGGTAGGGGCAGCGGTGCCTACAGGTATCTCTTTGTAGATCTGACGGGAGTCAGCATTGATGACGGGAGAGGAGAGATGCTTGGCTATCGTCAAAGCAGCCTCACTCTTGCCCACACCCGTAGGACCGAGAAGTACAAACAGTGTATTCAATGTTGATTAACGATGATACTTCAATGAATAATGCTTCAATGAATGATGTCTCAACGAATGATGCCTCGTTTAGAGGTCGAGATGAAGTCGATGATGTACTGGATTTCCGGAGTGACCTGCAACTCACTCTGCACCTTCTTCAGTCCGTCTGCGATAATACCTTCGCTGTAGATGAGACGGTAAGCATTGTGAATGAGTTCGATGAGGTCGTTGCTGAAACCGTGACGGCGCAGGCCTACGAGGTTGACACCGCAATAGCGTGTCGGCTCCTTGCCTGCGATGATGTAAGGAGGAATATCCTGACTGAAGCGGCAGCCGCCTTGGATCATCACGTATCCACCGATCTTGCAGAACTGATGGCAGAGCACGGTAGCGGAGATGACGGCATTGTTGTCGATCGTCACCTCACCGGCGAACTTCGTAGAGTTGCCAATGATACAGTTGTTGCCTAAGACGCAGTCGTGGGCAACGTGCATGTTCTCCATCAGGAGGTTGTTGTTGCCTACAACCGTCTTGCCCTTGGAAGCCGTGCCTCGAGAGATCGTTACATTCTCGCGGATACTGTTGTTGTCACCAATGAAGCACTGGGTGTCCTCACCTTTAAACTTCAGGTCCTGCGGCTTCGTGGAGAGGCTGGCACCGGGAAACACCTCGTTGTTGTTGCCTATCCTTGCACCGTAGTTGATGGTGACGCCGTTGTGCAGTACGTTGTTGTCGCCGAGAACGGTGTTCTTGTCGATAAAACAGAACGGACCAATAACGTTGTTGTCGCCGAGTTTTGCATCCGGATCAACGAATGCCAATGGGCTTATCTGATTCATAGTATTATTCTAAACATTAATAATTATTCGTTCTTCGCTCTTCACTTTTCGCTCTTCACTTTTCGCTCTTCACTTTTCACTCTTCATTTTTGATGATCTGTGCTGTGAAGGTTGCCTCAGACACGACATGATCTCCCACGAACATGTAGCCTTTCATGGAACTGATGCCGTGGCGTACGGGGCCGAGGAGCTCGACACGGAAGAGCAGTGTGTCGCCAGGTACCACCTTATGACGGAACTTCACGTCATCGATCTTGAGGAAGTAGGTTGACCATTTCTCTGGATCTTTCAGTTGGCTGAGGACGAGCAGACCACCGCACTGTGCCATTGCCTCTATCTGGAGTACACCTGGCATCACGGGCTCCTGCGGGAAGTGACCTTGGAAGAACGGCTCGTTGGCTGTGACATTCTTCACGCCTACGATTGTCGTTGCACCCATAGCTACCACTTTGTCGACAAGCTGCATGGGATAGCGATGGGGGAGAAGCTGACGGATACGGATGTTATCCATCAATGGCTCCTCATTGGGGTCGTAGATGGGAGCCTGCACCTCGTGCTTGCGGATCTCCTTACGCATGAGACGGGCAAATTTATTGTTGACCGTGTGGCCGGGACGTGTAGCGATGATACGTCCTTTGATGGGCTTGCCAATGAGCGCCATGTCACCGATGATGTCGAGCAGTTTATGGCGTGTGCACTCGTTGTCCCACTGCAGAGGACGGTGCTGGATGTAGCCTATCTTCGTGGCGTCGATATGTGGCACATGGAGAAGGTCAGCGAGCTTGTCGAGCTTGGCTTGCTCCACCTGCTGCTCATAGATGACGATGGCATTGTCGAGGTCACCACCTTTGATGAGATTTGCCTCAAGCAGAGGAACGATATCACGCACGAAGACAAAGGTACGTGCCGGGGCGATATCGGTTACATACTTGTCGATGCTGTCAAGCGTAGCAAACTGTGAGCTGATGAACTTGGAGTTGAATGAGCACATCGCCGTGATGGAGAAGTCCATGTCGGGAAGAATCGTGATGACAGAACCGCTCTCCTCATCGCGGACCTCAATCTTCTTGCGGATGATGTAATAGTCCTTTGGTGCGTTCTGATCAACAATGCCTACTTTCTGAATCTGCTCCACATACTCGTCGGCTGCACCGTCAAGGATAGGAAACTCTGGACCATTGACCTGGATGAGGCAGTTGTCGATACCTAAGGCATAGAGTGCTGACATGCCGTGCTCTACTGTAGAGACTCTTGCTTCACCTTTCTGAAGGACTGTGCCACGATGGGTATCCACAACATTCTCTGCGATGGCTTCAATGATAGGCTGACCTTCGAGGTCGATGCGCTGAATCTTATAGCCTGTGTTCTCAGGAGCCGGATTGAAAGTCACGGTCAGGTTCAGACCCGTATGAAGACCTTTGCCGAAGAGAGAAAAGCTCCCTCCAAGTGTCTTTTGTTTTTCTGCGTCCATATCTTGCTTATTCTTTGTTCGTATAAAAAAGCTTCATTATTTTGAAGCGCTCTTCTTTAATTCTTCAACTTCTTTCTGCAAAGCATTGAGCTGCTTGTAGAGCTCAGGAAGTTTATTTACCAAAGCATGGCTTCTGAAGAAAGCCATCTTACCCACAGGAGGTGTGCCGATGAGCGTCTGGTTGCTTTCGAGTGACGAGGGAGCGCCCGACTGTGCGCCAAGCAGCACCTTATCACCAATCTTAATGTGACCGGAGATGCCTACCTGACCACCGAACATACACCACTGGCCGACAGTTGTAGAGCCGGCTACGCCGACCTGTGCCGACATGACGGTGTTCTCGCCGATATCAGTGTTGTGAGCGATCTGCACGAGGTTGTCGAGCTTGACACCCTTGCGCACGGTTGTTGTGCCCATTGTGGATCGGTCGATACAGGTATTGGCACCGATCTCAACATTATCCTCGATGGTCACGATGCCGAGCTGTGGAATCTTATCATATTGATTGGTCTCGGGGTTTGGCGCAAATCCAAATCCGTCGGCACCGATGACGGCACCCGAATGCAGGGTCACGTTGTTGCCGATGTGGCAGCCGTGATAGATGCTTACGTGGGGATAGAAGAGGCAGCCGTTGCCTACCTTCACGTTCTCCATGATCGTGACATTGGGATAGATCTGGCAGCCGTCGCCAATCTCCACGCCATCGCCAATATAGGCGAAGGCTCCTACGTAGCAGTCTTTCCCGACTTTTGCTTTTGGTGAGATGAAGGCGAGCGGATCGATGCCTTTCTTCTTTGGCAGGTTAGCGGCATAGAGCTGAAGAAGCTTAGCCACACAGTCACGCGCATTCTTCACACGGATAATTGTTGTCTTGACGGGATGTTCGAAATTGAGACTGTCGTCCACGAGGACAATACTTGCCTTCGTGTCGTAGATATATTGAACATATTTGGGATTGGCAAGGAAAGAAATGGAGCCGGGTGTTCCATCTTCAATCTTCGCGAAGGTATGCACCATGGCATTCTCGTCTCCTTCCACACGGCCCTGAATGAACTGGGCTATCTGTTTAGCAGAAAATTCCATTCTATTATTGCAATAACTTTTAGATAGGACGTTTGTTAGACGTCGTGATTATGAAATGTTTCTGCAAAAATAATGAATTATTCTTGAATAAACGGAAAGTAGATTGATTATTTGCTATTTTTATAACGCAAACGGCATATAATTGCACACTTATATGCCGTTTGTGAATAAAATGCGAATAAAATTAGAGGGCTTCGAGCTCTTTCTGCATCTGCTGTTGCAACTCTTTTGCCTTATCGCGTGCTGCCTCTGCGAAGTGCTCATCGTGACCAGCATAGATGATGCCGCGACTTGAGTTGACGAGGAGACCACAGTCTTTGATCATGCCATACTTGCACACCTCCTGCAAGCTACCTCCTTGTGCGCCTACACCGGGAACAAGCAGGAAATGGTTGGGAGCAACCTTGCGGATATCTTCGAACATCTGACCTTGTGTGGCTCCAACGACATACATCATGTTGTTTTCTGTGCCCCACTGCTGGGTCTTTTTGATTACTTTCTCGAAGAGGCGCTCGCCGTCCTTATCCTCAGTGAGCTGGAAGTCGTGGCTGCCTTTATTACTTGTCAGTGCTAAGACGATGGTCCACTTATCTTTGTATTCAAGGAAGGGTGTGAGACTGTCCTCACCCATGTATGGAGCCACCGTGAGCGCGTCGACATCTAATGACTCAAAGAATGACTTCGCATACATTGCCGAAGTGTTGCCGATATCTCCGCGCTTGGCGTCAGCAATGATGAAATGTTTCGGATAAGCGCCGCGAAGATAGTTGATGGTCTTCACCAGTGCGTTCATGCCATCGAGCCCATAGCACTCATAAAATGCGAGGTTGGGCTTGTATGCCACGCAGTAAGGAGCAGTGGCATCGATGATAGCCTTGTTGAACTCAAAGATGGCATCCTTGTTATCCTTCAAAAAGTCAGGGATCTTGTTGATGTCCGTGTCGAGTCCTACACAGAGGAAAGACTTCTTTTCGAAGATCTCCTTGACAAGCTGTTGTCTGTTCATAATATAGACTTATTATTTTGTATTCTCAATCTTTGGTCTCTCTACAGCCTTCTCTTCCTTACGCTTGGCGAGCCTCACGAGGAAGTCTTCGGGCTGCATGGTCTCCTCATCTCTCGAGTAATCCTCTTTCTTACGTGTCCAGAATCGTGCCATAATCTTAGTGAATTATAGTTACAGTATTACAGTTCGCTTTCTTTGAGCTTCTCTGCGTTCTCAGCTACGGTGAGGTGGTCGATCATGTCCTGGATATTTCCGTTCATGAACCCTTGCAGGTCGTGGATGGTGTATCCGATGCGGTGGTCGGTGACGCGGCCTTGCGGATAGTTGTAGGTGCGGATCTTGGCCGAGCGGTCACCCGTAGAGACGAGTGACTTACGGCGGCTCTGGATATCACCGACATACTTGGCATGCTCACGGTCGTAGACGAAGGTGTAGAGGCGGCTCAGTGCACGCTCTTTGTTCTTCGGCTGGTCACGGGTCTCGGTACACTCGATGAGGATTTCCTCCTCCTCGCCGGTCTCCGGGTTCTTCCAGGGATAACGCAGACGCACGCCGGAACTCACCTTGTTGACGTTCTGACCGCCGGCACCACTTGAGCGGAAGGTATCCCACTTGATCTTACTCTCGTCGATATGCACCTCGAATTTCTCTGCCTCGGGGAGCACTGCTACTGTAGCAGCACTTGTATGCATACGGCCCTGTGTCTCTGTGGCAGGCACACGCTGTACACGGTGTACGCCAGACTCATATTTGAGAGTGCCATAGACATTGTCGCCACTCACAGCGAAGTCGATCTCCTTGTAGCCGCCGACAGCACCCTCATTGAAGGAGGTGACGCTCACCGTCCATCCTTTCGAGTCGCAGTAGCGTTTGTACATATTGAAGAGGTCGCCGGCGAAGAGTGCAGCCTCGTCGCCACCCGTTCCTGCACGGATCTCCATCTGCACGTTCTTCGCGTCTTCGGGATCCTTCGGTACGAGCAGCATCTTGATCTCTTCCTCGAGCTTCGGCTGCAGGTCTTCGTTCTCCTGCAGTTCCTCTCTTGCCATGGCTTTCATGTCGGGATCACTCTCGTTGACGATGATATCTTTCGACTCCTTGATAGCATTGAGGCAGGCGACATAGCGCTTGCGTGCGTCCATGATGTCGCCTAACTCCTTGTATTCCTTAGTCAACTTGACATAACGGCTCTGGTCTGCGATGACCTCAGGGTCGGTGATGAGGGTCGATACCTCTTCGTACCGAGCCTCTAATCCGTCAAGTTTCTGTAGTATTGAATTGTTTTCTTCAGCCATTATTTATGATCTTTCGGCGTTATATAATTATACCGTCTTTTTTAATAGTTGAATTCTCCGTATTCTGATTTAATGGTCAGCGAGCGCTTTCCTTCCTCGATATGTCCGATGACCTGAGCGTCGATGTTGAAACTCTTGCTCACGGCAATGACCTTGTCGGCAACCTCTGGGCGGACATAGATCTCCATACGGTGCCCCATGTTGAACACCTGGTACATCTCTTTCCAGTCGGTGCCGGAACAGTCGTGGATGATCTTGAACAATGGAGGAATGGGGAACATGTTATCTTTCACGACGCGGCAGTTCTCGCCTACGAAGTGCAGCACCTTTGTCTGAGCACCGCCTGTGCAGTGCACCATTCCGTGGATCTCCGGGCGCATCTCGTCGAGCAGTCGTTTAATGACTGGAGCGTAGGTGCGGGTGGGGGAGAGCACGAGCTGACCGGCATCGACATCGAGTCCGTCAATCTTATCCGTGAGATGATACTTACCACTGTATACGAGCTCATCGGGCACGGCATGGTCATAGCTCTCGGGGAACTTCTCTGCGAGGTACTTAGCAAAGACATCGTGGCGGGCACTCGTCAGGCCATTGCTTCCCATACCACCGTTGTAACGGTCCTCATAGGTAGCATGACCAGTGGAGCTAAGACCGACGATGACGTCACCCGGACGGATGTTAGCATTGTTGATGACATCGCTGCGCTTCATGCGGCAAGTGACGGTAGAGTCGACGATGATCGTTCTCACGAGGTCGCCTACGTCAGCTGTCTCACCGCCGGTGGGGTAGATGCCGATGCCCATGTCGCGGAGCTGAGCCAAGAACTCATCAGTGCCATTGATGACGGCAGAGATGACCTCGCCGGGAACGAGCATCTTGTTACGGCCTATCGTAGATGATACGAGGATGTTGTCCACGGCACCTACACAGAGCAGGTCGTCGGTGTTCATCACCACAGCATCCTGGGCGATGCCTTTCCAGACACTCAGGTCTCCGGTTTCTTTCCAGTACATATAAGCCAATGACGACTTCGTGCCGGCACCATCGGCGTGCATGATATTGCAATAGTCGGGATCACCGCCGAGCGTGTCGGGGATAATCTTACAGAAAGCCTGTGGGAAGATACCCTTGTCGATGTTCTTGATGGCGTTGTGAACATCCTCCTTGGCGGCTGATACACCGCGCATCATATATCTGTTGTTCATATTCTTATTATTTTTCTTGATTCCTAATAAAACTCCTAACTTCTATCTCCTAACTCACTTAAAACTCCTAACTCCTATCTTCTAACTCCTAACTCCTAACTATTCCAGAACTCCCAGCTGGCGAAGGCCTGAAGGAGCAACATCTCCAATCCATTCTTAATTGTCGCACCTTTCTTCTTGCCTTTGGTGAGGAACAGTGTCTCATCGGGGTTGTATATGAGGTCGTAGAGCAGAGTGTGGTTGTCCATGGCATCATAAGGGAGGTCAGGACACTCATCGGCATGCGGGAACATGCCGCAGGGCGTGCAGTTGACGATGACATTGTATTCCTTCATCATCTCCGGAGTGACATCCGTATATCTGATAGCTCCGTCTTTCCCTGAGCGGCTCACCTTCAGTGTCTCGAGTTTCAGCGATCTTAATCCAAAGTCGATGGCCTTCGAGGCGCCGCCTGTGCCGAGGATAAGTGCTTTCTTATGATACGACTCCAACAGAGGCTCAATGCTGCGTGTGAATCCAATGACATCACTGTTGTAGCCTTTGAGAACCGTCTTCTTGCCTTTGTGCTCCACCTTGATAACGTTGACGGCTCCTATCTCACTGGCTTCAGGACTGAGGCCGTCGAGATAACTGATCACTTTCTCCTTGTATGGAATGGTCACGTTGAGACCACGTAGCTCGGGGTTGGTGTCTAAAACCTCCGGTAATTGTTCTATAGTGGGAATCTCATAGTTCTCATAGATGGCATCGATACCTTCGTTCTTGAATTTCTCATTGAAATAACTGATGGAGAACGAGTGTCCCAATGGGTAGCCTATTAATCCGTATTTATCCATAATGGCGAAAGTTGTTATAGGAAAATCATTTATATAGGAGAATCATCTCCTTTATTTCTCAGCAAAATATAAGGTGCATATTCCGAATGTCAGTCTCTTGAAACTCACTTTGGAGAATCCTGCTTTTTTCAATATCTCCATCATCCTCTCTCCCTGTGGGAAAGCTTCGATGGTGGCAGTGAGATAGCTGTATGCGCTGCTGTCCTTGCTGATGAGTTTGCCGTAGATCGGGAGAAACGTGTGCGAATAGATGTGGAACAGTTGCTTCATCGGGAACGATACAGGTGTCGTGAGCTCAGCGATGCAGAGGTGCCCGCCTTTCTTCAACACGCGACACATCTCTTTGAGGCCCTTGTCAAGATCCTGGAAGTTGCGGATGCCGAATGCCGCCGTGACAGCATCAAATGTGTTGTCCGCAAACGACATAGCCATGCAGTCTTCTTTCTTGAAAGAGACGACATTGTCGAGCCCGAGCTTTCTTACTTTCTCCTTTCCGATACTCATCATCCCTTCGGAGATGTCGGCGCCAACGAGTTTCTCGGGGTGTAGCATCTGTGCGGCGAGGATAGCGAAGTCGCCTGTGCCTGTCGCAATATCAAGGATCGACTGGGGATGGAAAGGCGCAAGAAGGCCTATTGCCTTCCTGCGCCATCCTTTATCGATGTCCCACGACAAGCGGTGGTTGAGGGCGTCGTAGGTGGGGGCGATGTTATCAAACATCTCCTCCACAAGCTGTCCCTTGTCTCCCTGCTTGCCGTAAGGCTTTATCTTTTCCTGGTCGTACATGAATACGTGATTACTTCTTGTAGCTTGCGAGCCAGTTCTTCACGTTGCGCTCGATGCGGGCAGCAATGTCACCTTCCTCAGCAGCCTTGTCGAACTTCTCTCCGGTGATGTGCTCATAGAGCTCGATGTAACGGTCAGAGACGCTCTCAGCATACTCGTCGGTGATCTCCGGCATCTTCTGGCCGGGCTGGTTCATGAAGTTGTGCTCGATGAGCCACTGACGAACAAACTCCTTGGAGAGCTGCTTCTGAGGCTCGCCCTTGGCGAAGCGCTCCTCGTAGCCGTCAGCATAGAAGTAACGGCTGGAGTCGGGCGTGTGGATCTCGTCGATGAGGTAGAGCTTGCCATCGCGCTTACCGAACTCATACTTGGTGTCGACAAGGATGAGGCCGTGCTTGGCAGCGATCTCCTGACCACGTGCGAAGAGTTTACGGGTCCAGTCCTCGATGACAGCGTAATCCTCAGCAGAGACGATACCCTGCTTGATGATCTCCTCCTTGGAGATGTTCATGTCGTGACCCTCGTCAGCCTTTGTTGTCGGAGTGATGATCGGCTCGGGGAAGCGCTCGTTCTCGCGCATGCCCTCGGGGAGCTTCACGCCGCAGAGCTCACGGCAGCCGTTCTTGTACTCACGCCATGCGGAGCCAGTGAGAATGCCGCGAATAATCATCTCCACGCGGAAGCCCTCGCACTTGCGGCCGATGGTGACCATAGGATCAGGTGTAGCGAGTTTCCAGTTGGGGCAAATGTCGCTCGTGAGGTCAAGAAACTTAGAGGCTATCTGGTTCAGCACCTGACCCTTGAAAGGAATGCCCTTGGGGAGCACTACATCAAAAGCGGAGATACGATCAGTGGCCACCATCACGATGAGGTCATCGTTGATGTTGTATACGTCACGAACTTTACCATGGTAAACACTCTTCTGTCCATCGAAATGGAAATCAGTCCTTGTCAATGCTTTCATTTTGCTTATTATTTGATTTTAGCGAAGCTATTTTCTTGTCGTATGCATCGTATGCGTTTACGATTCTCGTTACGAGCTTGTGTCGGACGATATCTTTCTGATTGAGGTTGATGACAGAGATACCTTCTATATCATGGAGGATCTCTAAGGCTTCTCTCAGACCGCTCTTCTGCTGTCTCGGCAGGTCTACCTGCGTCATGTCACCGGTGATGATCATCTTCGTGTTCCATCCCATGCGGGTAAGGAACATACGGATCTGTGCCGGTGTGGTGTTCTGCGCCTCGTCGAGGATGACTACGGCATCGGAGAGCGTACGACCACGCATGAACGCTAAGGGCGCAATCTGGATGACGTGTTTCTCCATCATATCCTGCAGTTTCACGGCTGGGATCATGTCTTCCAAAGCGTCGTAGAGCGGCTGCAGGTAAGGATCGATCTTGTCCTTCATGTCACCCGGGAGGAATCCGAGCTTCTCACCGGCTTCCACCGCAGGGCGGCTGAGGATGATCTTCTTGATGTCCTTGTCCTTGAGTGCCCTCACGGCGAGGGCGATGCTGAGATAAGTCTTACCTGTTCCCGCAGGTCCCACAGCGAAGACCATGTCGTTCTTGTTGAAAGCATCGATGAGCTTCTGCTGGTTCTCCGAGCGGGCTTTGATGGGCCTTCCCGAGACGCTGTAGACGAGGACGTCTTTCGTAGCATCGGCCTTTGTCTTATGACCTTTGGCGATGTCGAGGATATCCTCCTCCGTGAGCGTGTTGTATTTGAGGATATGCTTGCGCATGGTCTCGATCTCCTCTTCGACCTTCGCCATGTCTTCCTCATCTCCGAGCACCCGCAGCACGTTGCCCCTTGCCACGATACGTGTCTTGGGGTACAACGACTTGATCATCTGCAAGTGTCCGTTGTTGACCCCATAGAATGTTACGGGGTCAATGTCTTCCAATACGATGTGTTTTTCTATCATTATCTAAGTCCTTTGCCGTGGCAGTTTTTGAACTTCTTGCCACTTCCGCATGGACACGGATCGTTGGGCCTTGGCATCTTCTCACGGACGATAGGCATGCGGTGCTGGGGCTCAGCACCCTCACGTGTGTCTTGCATAGCGGCACGGCGCTGTGCCTCCTCTATCTCGTCGATGTTGGCTTTCTGTTCATTGAACCGCTGCTGATGCTCCTCGGGAGCAGCCTCCTGCACGGGTCCCTGCTGCTGCACGGGAATCTGACCTCGCATGAGGAACGATGCGATGCGGTTGTTCATGTCGTCGATCATCGAATCCCACAGCTTAGCGCTCTCGAGCTTGAAGACGAGCAACGGGTCTTTCTGCTCATAGGAAGCGTTCTGCACGGAGTGGCGCAGCTCATCGAGCTGACGGAGGTTCTCCTTCCAGTCGTCGTCGATGATGTGGAGCACGACGAACTTCTCAAACTCCTTGACGATGTTCTTTGCCTCTGTCTCGTAAGCCTCCTTAAGGTTGACGCGGAGCTGGACAACATGACGGCCGTCGGTGATAGGAATGAGGATGAACTGGTAGATGTTGCCCTGATTCTCATATACATCCTTGATGACGGGGTAAGCATCGCTCTGAATGCGGTCTGTCTTGCGCTTGAAGGCTGCCATAGCATCCTGGAAGGCACGCTCCTCGAGCTCACCGCGGTCAGAGTTTTCAAACTCCTCGGCTGTGAAGGGCACCTCCATAGAGAGAATCTCAAGGAACTGCTCTTTGGCACCCTCGAAGTCGTTTCTCTCAATGATGCTCACGACACGGTCCCAAATGACGTTGGTGATATCCATGCCGATACGCTCGCCCATGAGGGCGTGGCGACGCTTCTCATAGATGACAGTACGCTGCTTGTTCATCACATCATCATATTCGAGGAGGTTCTTACGGATACCGAAGTTGTTCTCCTCGACCTTCTTCTGGGCGCGCTCGATACTCTTGGAGATCATCGGACTCTCGATACGCTCGCCATCCTCAAATCCGAGGCGGTCCATGACATGTGCGATACGCTCTGAACCGAACTTACGCATGAGCTCGTCCTCAAGAGACACATAGAACACAGATGAGCCCGGGTCTCCCTGACGTCCGGCACGACCACGCAGCTGGCGGTCCACACGACGGCTCTCATGACGTGTCGTACCGATGATAGCCAGACCACCAGCAGCCTTCACCTCAGGTGTCAGCTTAATATCGGTACCACGACCTGCCATGTTTGTGGCGATCGTCACAGCACCGAGCAGACGCTCCTCGTTGTGGATGAGGCTCTCTGCTGTCTTGCCGACGAGCTCAGGATCAGAGCCTTTCTTCTTCTCGGTGGCAGCCTTGATGAATGCCTCCTGATAACGTACGGCTGACGGCTTGTCAGTGAAAGCCTTGCCGTCGGAGGTGATGTATACTTGTCCCATGGTGCTCTTACCGGCTTCGGCCACAATCATAGCCTCCTTCTGGTGGAGCTTGGCGTTCAATACATGGTGAGGGATCTTACGCATGGTCAGCATACGTGAGAGCAGCTCAGAGATCTCGACGGAGGTTGTACCCACGAGGCACGGACGGCCCTGGACACGCATCTCTTCGACCTCTTCAATGACTGCTGCATATTTCTCACGCTGCGTCTTATATACACGGTCGTCGAGGTCCTTACGGATCACCGGACGGTTGGTAGGAATCTCCACGACATCGAGCTTGTAGATATCCCAGAACTCACCGGCCTCGGTAGAAGCCGTACCCGTCATACCAGCGAGCTTGTGGTACATGCGGAAGTAGTTCTGCAGGGTGATGGTAGCGAAGGTCTGTGTAGCAGCCTCCACCTTCACGTGCTCCTTAGCCTCGATAGCCTGGTGCAGACCATCGCTCCAGCGACGGCCCTCCATGATACGGCCCGTCTGCTCATCGACGATCTTCACCTCGCCGTCCATGACGACGTACTCATCGTCCTTGTTGAACATCGTGTAAGCCTTCAGCAACTGCTGCAGGGTGTGCACACGGTCGCTCTGTACGGCGTAGTGGTTGAGGAGGTCATCCTTCTTGTCGAGGCGCTCCTGATCGGAGAGTCCCTTCTCGTTCTCGAGCGCAGAGAGCTCAGAGGCGATGTCGGGGAGCACGAAGAGGTTCTTGTCGTGCACCTCATTGGCGAGCCATTCTGCTCCTTTATCGGTGAGGTCAGCGGAGTTCATCTTCTCGTCGACGACGAAATACAATGGTTTCACGGCCTCCGGCATACGGCGGTTATTGTTCTCCATGTAAATCTCCTCGGTCTTCTGCATGCCGCTCTTGATACCCTCCTCTGAGAGGTATTTGATGAGGGCCTTGTTCTTAGGCAGTGCCTTGAAGGAACGATAGAGGCTGAGGAAACCCTCGTCGAGGAGTTCCTGAGCTTTATTCTTGTCGGTCTCCTGACGACCGGCGTTGATCTTCTGACGAGCGTCGGCGAGGAGCTCGGTAGCCTGTTTGCGCTGTACCTCGTAGAGCTTTTCTACGAGCGGCTGGTACTCCTCATACATCTGGTTCTCGCCCTTGGGCACAGGACCGGAGATGATCAACGGGGTACGGGCATCATCGATCAGCACGGAGTCGACCTCATCGACGATGGCGAAGTTGTGACGGCGCTGCACGAGGTCGTCGGGAGAGAGTGCCATGTTGTCACGCAGATAGTCGAAACCGAACTCGTTGTTCGTACCGAAGGTGATATCAGCCTGATAAGCCTTGCGGCGCTCGGGGGAGTTAGGCTGGTGCTTGTCGATACAGTCGACGGAGAGTCCGTGGAACTCGTAGAGCGGTCCCATCCACTCGGAGTCACGCTTGGCGAGGTAGTCGTTGACCGTCACCATGTGCACGCCGTTGCCTGTGAGGGCGTTGAGGAACACAGGGAGCGTAGCCACGAGGGTCTTACCCTCACCGGTTGCCATCTCTGCGATCTTACCCTGGTGGAGTGCAATACCACCGAAGAGCTGCACATCGTAGTGAACCATATCCCAGTGGATCTTGTTGCCACCGGCAGTCCACTCGTTGTGGTAGATAGCCTTGTCACCGTCGATGGTGATGAAGTCGTTCTTCGGATCGGCAGCGAGCTCGCGGTCGAAGTCAGTAGCAGTCACCACGGTGTCAGCGTTCTGTGCAAAGCGGCGGGCTGTGTCCTTGACAATGGCGAAAGCCACGGGCATGACATGGTTGAGGGCTTTCTCTAATTCCTCAAGCATCTCCTTGTCCTGCTTGTCTATCTCGTTGAAGATCGGCTCACGCTCATCGATAGGCGTGTCCTCGATCTTGGCACGGAGCTCAGCGATCTTGTCCTGATAAGGCTTGGCTGCGTCCTGCACGTATTTCTGTATCTCCTTGCTCTTGGCGCGGAGCTCATCGTTGGACAGCTTCTCGATGTCGGGGTAAGCCTCTTTCACTTTCTCCACGAGGGGTTGGATCAGGCGCATGTCGCGCTTTGACTTGTCTCCGAAGATGGATTTCAAAAACTTGGTGAAGTTCATATCTTGTATTATTTTTTTCTATTTGGATGCAAAGTTAATAAAAGTATTTGGTATTCAGCCTTTTTAAGACTGAAAAAAGCTATGTTTCCTCCATTAAAACAATGGAGCGACCGTGCATGCGTTTGGCGCACGGATACGGATGGTCTTTGCAATTGTCGGCGCAATGCGGTCGACGGTGACGGGAGTAGACACGCGCTCATGCTTGATGCCTGCTCCGAAGAAAATAATAGGGAAGGGGACAACGCCGGCACGGCTCATCGATGACTGCTGCGTGTTTTCGTTGAGCAGTCGCCATCCCGGTGCGACGTTGATGATAATATCTCCGCTGAGGATAGGATTGTATCCTAAGCGTATCTTTTGAATATCGTTGTTGCCCGACTGCAGCCGCTGACTCGTGTAGACGTCGGCCACGCCTGCGCTCTGCATGAGAAACTCCTGCGAGCGCGTGAGCAGCTCCGACATCGAGATGCGCTTCTGCTCAATGAGCCGGTGGTCGAGATAGATCTCGTTGCCATACTCCTGCTCGACATATCTCCCTGAGCCATAGATCGCTCCGAGATACATGTTCAGCAGTGTCGCTGTGCGGTTGATATAGAATGTGCCGGTAGGAATGCGGTATTTGGAGAGATTCGCGGGCTTCTCCTCACTGTATCCCGTGGAGGTGACGACAAACATCACCTGCTGTAAGCCGATGCGCTTGTCGATGGCATTGACGAGGCGACCGAGGGTATAGTCGAGTTGTTGATACACTCCCGACATCTCCTCTTGCCAGTTCTGTACAGGCTTGCCGTCATCTTTCGTGGCAGAAAGCGTGATGTTGAGAATATCCGAGACACCGTCCTTGCCAAGGTCAGTGGCCGACATCGCAGCGAGCGCCATGTCTACAACGTTGTCGTTGTCCTGGTGGTTCTTCTGTTTCTGATATTGTGCGCCGAAGCCGTCGTTGTAGTTCTTGACCCACTTCGGGAGTGATTTCTGATAATAAGCCGACGTCGTCCACAGTCCGTCCTTGTCGAGCCAGTAACAGCCATCGGCGGCGTGTCCTGCAAGGAGGATAGCTGCCTTACTGTCTGCTGCAAACGAGTAGACGAGCGCCTTGCCGTTGGAACTCACCTTCAGCTCGTCGCCGATGGTGCTCGTACGGATTTTGTCAGCTGAGAACGAACCATTGCCGTCATCAACGCTGCCCACGGGCTGCAGCGACTTGCGGTCGAGCCATGCGTTGGCGATGATGCCGTTGTAGAATGGCGATGTGCCGGTAGAGATCGTGGCTGTTGCCGACGACTCATCAACAGGTGAGAAAGGGTAGGTGGCACCATCGTAGACGAGGCCCTCATCCAACAGCCGCTTGATTCCGTAGCGGGAATAGAAGTTGCTGAACGCCTCGACATAGTCGGAGCGAAGCTGATCGATGGTGACGTTGACGACGAGACGTGGTGCAAGCTCGTAAGCCTGCATCTCTGCTGTGGTCAGTGCCGCTACTAAAAGAGCTAAATATCGCATTATTTCTTATTCCCTTTCTCGATAATTAGAGTGCCCGGTTTTAATACGAGCCGGTTGATGATGCATCTTACCAACAAAGTGCATGCCAAAAGCCACATTCCCTCCGCATAATTTTGTAAAAAGAGTCCGCAGGCAAGGAAAAGAATGAGGCACACAAACAAAATCTTCCAATAATAATGGAACTGATGCTTATATGCTTTTCTGCTCACTCCGAATACGAAGATGATCGATAACGGGTTGAGCAACAGGATCTGAAGGTTCACCCTCACCGTGGGATGCTCGGAGAAGATCATCAAAAACAATATGATGCCGGCGAGCCCTGAAGCTGCAAGCAACAGCGTGTCGTACGGCCAGAATATTTTCTTCCGATGATATTCGAAACAAGCGATGATGAGAGTCAGTATGAAGAGAGCGGCAAACAGAATGGTAGGTGTGACAGTGGTCCAAAAGCCGCTATTCTCCTCCGCATTATTTGGCGTCAGCGGGTACATTGTTGCTGCCACGAGCTTGTGAGTGCGGCCTGAAGGTTCCACGACGACAGCGCTTGCAAAGTCCTTCCGCAGAGAGTCGGGAAGAAACTGCTGCTGCTGATAGTCGGTCTTGCGGTCAGCGCCCACGCCGAGGAGCAGGTCGCAGCCGAACGCCATCCAGCGATGCTCATGGTTCCACTGATGGATCATCTCACGGTAAGATGATGTGATATTTGGGTTGATCTGATATTTGACCTTCCCGTTGAGGTGCTTCACGAGGATGTCGCGGGCACGCGTCGTACAGTTGTCGTAGAAATAATTGTATCGATAGGTGCGAACGCTCGGGTCGTAGTTGGCCTGGATAGCCTCGGCGATAGCGAGCTTCTCCTGGCGCGAGAGGTTCAGGCGCTGCTCGATGATGCCGCGCCCCTCCTCGCCATAGTCGGTGAGGAACATGTTGTAATCTTCGATACCCATCTGATAATCAGTGAGACCGAAGACGAAACGGAGCACAAAATATTTCTGTGAAAGGTTGAAGAGGCCATAGTTGATGGCGTAGTCGACATGGTGCAACCGGTCTTCAAAACGAATAGCGGTATGTCCGTAGAGGCTCCATATCTCATGCCCGGGAGAGCATGTGAGCAGACTTATGTTGACGCTGTCCATCTGTTCCAACGGTGTCTCCGGACTTACGGTTTGGGCCTTTGAGACCATCGAGACAAGCATCAGAACGAGGAGTGCAGCTTGCTTAAAATATCTCATATTAAATTTCACAGTGCAAAAATACCTTATTATTTCGACTTATCGTGCGTTTATCTTATTTTTTTTCAATACTTTTGCACTTGATTTTTACAATAGAGATATTATCGTACTCAATATTATCACTAAAAGAACGAACGCATTGAAGACAAGAAACGTTATAGCGGGAAAAATCCTTGTGGGTCTTCTGCTCCTTGCTGCCGTCCAGACGACGAAGGCACAGAGCGGTACCAACTCGCCCTACAGCCAGTTTGGCTTGGGTCAGCTCTCCGAGCAGTCGTCGGGTTTCAACCGGGGCATGGACGGTCTGGCTTTAGGCTTCCATGAGCATAATCAGATCAACTATCTCAACCCGGCCTCCTATTCGGCACTTGACAGCCTGTCGTTTATCTTCGACATAGGTGCGTCGGGTCAAGTCACGAACTTCAAGGAGAACGGTGTGAAGAAGAATGCAAAGAACGCTGATTTCGAGTATATTGTCGCCGGATTCCGCGTTCTGCCTCATTTCGGTCTGAGTTTCGGTTTCTTGCCGTACACGAACGTGGGCTATTCCTATTCTTCATCGAGCACACTGAACAACTCCAGTTCTACGACATCCACTGACAGCTACGACGGCTCTGGCGGAATCCACCAGGTCTACCTCGGCCTTGGATGGTCGCCCTTCAAAGGCTTCTCCATCGGTGTCAACGGTGGCTATCTCTATGGCGACTACTCACGCTCGCTGGTCAATAGTTTCAGTAACTCTTATATCAACCGTATCTCTAAGATTGAGACTGCCGACGTGGAGAGCTACATGCTCAATTTCGGTGCACAATATACCGCGCGTCTGACGAAGAAAGATGAGCTGACCTTGGGTCTCGCCTATACCCCCGGACATAAGATTGGCGGAAAGCCAGAGCTCGACGTCATCTCCTCCAACACTTCAACGAGTGTCTCTGATACGACGGTCTACAATGGTTCGAATCTTAAGCTTGAGATTCCCACGTCTTATGGCATCGGACTGATGTACAATCACAACAACCAACTGAAGGTCGGAGCCGACTACACGCTTCAGCGCTGGGGTAAGGTGTCTGAGCCTACCTATAGCTCTGCTGGTGGCGTCATCTCTTACGCTATGGCTTCGGGACAGTACAAGGACCGCCACAAGGTGACAGTGGGTGCCGAATACTGCCCGGGTGAGTACAGCCGTCATTTCCTCAAACGCGTGCATTATCGTGCCGGTGTGTCCTACGCTACACCTTATTATTATATAAACGGACACGACGGACCGAAGGAGATGAGTGCAAGTCTCGGCTTCGGTATCCCCATCATGAACAGTTGGAACAACCGCTCCATCCTCAACATCAGTGGCTCATGGGTGCGGCGCTCCGCAGCTAACTTCATCACAGAGAACACGTTCCGTATCAATATCGGCCTGACGTTCAACGAGCGCTGGTTCGCTAAATGGAAGGTGCAGTAATCAAAGAATGGAAAGCTTCTGTAGAAATAATCATACAAACAATACGAGAGTTGGTAATATGCATATTATAATATGTGTATTACTAACTCTTTTTGTGTCTTCTCTCATCTCTTGTCAAGAGGCTGTGGAGCACACGGCACCCGCCATCCGCGACCGCGACTCCGCTTCGGTGATGACAACGCTTGGCGTGAACACGCTCATCTCCGACTCCGGTGTCATCAAGTACCGTATCGTCACTGAGCGGTGGGATGTCAATGAGATCAAGCACCCATCGCGCTGGACCTTCGACAAGGGCCTCTTCCTTGAGCAATTCGATGAGAACTTTCATATCCAGGCATATATACAGTGCGACACGGCTTACTATTATGACCAGTTGCACCTCTGGGAACTCCGTTCCCGCGTGCGCGTGCTGACGAAAGATGGCTTGCGTTTCTCCTCGCAGCAGCTCTACTGGGATGAGCAGAAGCATGAGCTCTACTCCTACACGTTCTCACGCCTCGTCACTCCGGAGCGCACACTACAAGGTAGTTTCTTCCGCTCCGATGAGCGCATGACGCATTATATCGTCACTAACTCACGCGGTTCGTTCCAGAGCTCCGACTTCGGTGGTGGCTCTACGGAAGGTTCCGACTCAGCCAAGGCTGCTCAGGACAGCATGCTCATGCACCAGCGGCCGAAAGCCATGCCTGTGCGTAATCCGAACCAATAATAATCGGTATTTAATTAAACGTTCGCTATTGTGCAAGTTGATATATCATCAATAATAGAAATCCTCATCACGATGGTGCTCTCCGCCTTCTTCTCAGGTATGGAGATCGCCTTCGTGTCGAGTAACCGCATGCTCGCCTCGATGGACAAGGAGAAGAACGGATTGTCGCAGCGGCTCTGTGACTTCTTCTACCATCATCCCAATGGTTTCGTGTCGACGATGCTCGTGGGCAACAACATTGTGCTCGTCATCTATGGCATCCTCTTCGCCCGTATCTTCGACTCCACGGTCTTCGCAGGCTTCGGCCCCGGTGCACGGGTGACCCTTGACACGCTACTCTCGACCTTTGTCATGCTTTTCACAGGCGAGTTTCTGCCGAAAGCATTCTTCAAAAGCAGTCCTAACAAGCTCTTGACGTTCTTCGCACCTCTCGCGGCACTATTCTATATCGTGCTGTGGCCCGTTAGCAAGTTCTCGACATTCCTATCGCGTATCATGTTGCGCCTTGTCGGCATCAAGATCGATCAGAAAGAGTCGGAGCAGAGTTTCACGAAGGTGGATCTCGATTATCTCCTTCAGTCGTCGATAGACAACACGCCAAAAGGCGATGAAGTCGACGATGAGGTGAAGATCTTCCAGAACGCCCTCGATTTCCCTGACATCAAAGTGCGCGACTGTATGATCCCACGTACGGAGATCAATGCGGTGGACATCGACTGCAGTATTGATGAGCTCAAGCAGAAGTTCATTGAGAGCGGCAACTCTAAGATTGTCGTCTTCAAGGATGACATCGATCATATAGTGGGTTATATCCATAGCTCGGAGATGTTCCGCAAGCCGGAGCATTGGCAGAACTCGGTGCGTAAGATGCCGTTCGTTCCTGAGACGATGGCAGCGCAGAAGCTCATGCGAATCTTCCTCCAGCAGAAGAAGAGTCTCGGCGTCGTCATTGATGAGTTCGGCGGCACCTCGGGCCTCGTCTCCCTCGAGGATATCGTAGAGGAGATCTTCGGTGACATCCAGGATGAGCACGACAGCGACAACCTCATCATGAAGAAAGTCGATGACCATAACTTCATCCTCTCCGGCCGTGTGGAGATCGATGACGCCAATGACCGCTTCGGTCTCGAGCTCCCGGAGAGCGATGACTACAAGACTGTCAGTGGCTTGATCCTCCATGAGTACCAGAGTTTCCCGAAGCTCAATGAGGTTATCACCATCGGCCGCTACTCGTTCAAGATCCTCAAGTCTACGGCGACGAAGATAGAGCTGGTCCGCCTCACGGTCGCTCCGTAGGGGCGTCCCTTGTGGGCGCCCTACTATACTTGGGTAATTAATTACTAAAATCACAATAGGGCGGCCACCAGGGCCGCCCCTACGGTGGAAAACACCCTCTCAAACAAATTTCTTTTAAAAAGATGTGGGGGATTGTTGAATAATTAGTAATTTTGCAAATTAAAGGGTGTATTGGTGCCGTCCACATCCTGAAAGGCAACCATATTCGAAATAATAAAAAATAAAATAAACGTAAAAACAAAAATGGCAGCATTAGGAAAAATCAGAAGCAGAGGCGTGACCCTGATTATCATTATCGGTATCGGCCTCTTTGCCTTCATTGCCGAGGAGGCATTCCGCTCCTGCGAGTCACAGCGTAACAACGAGCGACAGCAGGTCGGAGAAATCTTAGGAGAGAAAATCAGCTACGAGGACTTTGCCAAGCTCGTGGATGAGGCTCAGGACGCTATGAAAGTCATGGGGCAGGAGAACCTGACCGATGATCAGCTCAACCAGCTTCGTGATCAGGTATGGCAGAATCTCGTGCAGTACAAGCTCATCGAGAAAGAGTGTGACAAGCTCGGTCTTACCGTCACCGACGACGAGATGCAGAACGTGCTCAACGAGGGTACGAACCAGATGCTTCTCTCTACTCCCTTCGTGAACCGTCAGACAGGACGCTTCGATGCCAACCAGCTCAAGCAGTTCCTCGCTCAGTATCAGCAGATGAAGACTTCTAATCCGCAGGCTGCTGAGCAGTATGACGCTATCTACAAGTACTGGAACTATATCGAGAAGAGCCTGCGTCAGCAGCTCCTTATGCAGAAATACAACGGTCTGCTTTCTCACTGCTTCCTCTCCAACCCCGTAGAGGCTAAGATGGCCTTCAAGGAGCAGAGTGAGGAGAGCAACATCCAGCTTGCTTCTTATGCTTACAGCAGCATCCCCGATGCCAAGGTGAAAATCACCGACGAGGATCTCAAAGCTAAGTACGATGAGCTCAAGCCTCGTTTCGAGCAGTACGTCGAGAGCCGTGACATCAAGTATGTCGACGTGCAGATCACAGCTTCCCGCGCTGACCGCGCAGCTCTGCAGAAAGAGTTCAACGGCTATGCCAAGAGTCTCGCAGCTGCTGCTGATCCTACCGACGTTGTTCGCAAGAGCACATCAACCGTTCCTTACCTCGGTATCCCCGTTGGCAAGGAAGCATTCCCCACAGATATCGCTGCTAAGCTCGACTCTATGAGCGTTGGCCAGACTCTCGGCCCTGTAGAGTCGCGCAGTGACAACACCCTGAACATCATCAAGCTCGTCGCTAAACAGGAGCTCCCCGACTCAGTACAGTTCCGCGCTATCCAGATCGGTGGAACGACACCTGCTGAGGCTCACACACGTGCCGACTCTGTCTACAAGGCTCTCGCTGGTGGCGCTAACTTCGCTACTCTCGCCAAGAAATATGGTCAGGAAGGCAGCGAGCAGTGGCTCACCACTCGTATGTATGAGTACACGAATACGATGGACAACGACACCAAGACTTACCTCAACACGCTGCTGACGATGGCTCCGAAGGAGACAAAGAATATTGCCACGACGCAGGGTAACATCATTGTCGAAGTTCTCGATCGTAAGAACATGGTAGAGAAATATACCGCTGCCGTCATCAAGAAGACTATCGATTACTCGAAGGATACTCGCAGCGCTATCTATAACAAGTTCAGCACTTTCGTCAGTGCTAACACTACACCTGACGCTATCTATAAGAATGCAGCCAAGAACGGTTACCGTGTGCAGGAAGCTACTGATGTTACGACATCGCAGCACTATCTTGCTGGTATCCACTCTACACGTGATGCTATGAAGTGGCTCTTCGACGCTAAGGTCGGTGATGTCTCTCCGCTCTATGAGTGTGGCAACAATGGTGACAATCTCCTCCTCGTCGTCTGCACAGGTGTCCATCCTATCGGCTATCGTGACCTCAACGATCCGCAGGTCAAGGAGATGGTCAAGGCCGAGGTGCTCCGCGACAAGAAGGCTGAGATGCTGATGGCTAAGGCTAAGGGTGCAACGAGCCTCGCAGCTGCTAAGGCTAAGGGCGCTGTCGTCACACCTGTCAACCAGGTTACTTTCGCTGCTCCGGTCTTCGTGAGCACGACAGGCGCCAGCGAGCCCGCCCTCAGTGGTGCCGTCTATGCAGCTAAGGTCGGTCAGTTCTTCGCCCGTCCCGTGAAGGGTCAGGGTGGCGTCTACCAGTTCCAGGTCGTCAGCCGTAAGAAGAACGCCATGAAGTTCAATGAGCAGCAGATGGAGGCACAGATCCGTCAGAAGGCTATGCAGGCTGCCGGCAACTACATGAACGAACTTTACATCAAGGCAAAGGTCGTGGATAACAGATATATGTTCTTCTAACGCCCTCTCCCTTAATCCCTCCCCCAAAGGGGGAGGGTTGATATGTTTCAAGAAATATTGAGGCGGTCCAATTGGACCGCCTTTTTTCGTGTTTTTCGTGTCCTTCGTGGATAAATACCATACATGTGGTATGCGAATGCCCTTTTTGTGGGATTTCCTATATGAGAAAATCATCGTAACTTTGCAACTGTAAATAAGACGATAAGCATCGTCATTAAAACAAGAACATAAAATATTAACTTCATAATAGAAAGGAAAGAGATTATGAGTAACGAGAAAAAACTTCACTTCGAGACCCTTCAACTTCATGTAGGACAGGAACAGGCAGATCCCGCAACGGATTCACGTGCAGTGCCTATTTACCAGACAACATCCTACGTCTTCCATAACGCACAGCATGCCTCCGACCGTTTCCACCTTAAGGATGCCGGAAACATCTACGGTCGTCTGACCAACACCACACAGGGTGTCTTCGAGGATCGTGTCGCAGCCCTCGAGGGTGGAGTAGGTGGCCTCGCCGTTGCTTCCGGTGCAGCAGCAGTGACCTACGCTATCACAAACCTCGCTTATGCTGGTGATCATGTGGTAGCAACAGACACCATCTACGGTGGTACTTACAACCTGCTGAAGCATACCCTGTCTAAGTACGGCATCGACACGACATTCGTCAACCCCGACGACTACGATGCGCTCGAGGCTGCCATCAAGCCAAATACAAAACTCGTGTATATCGAGACCCTTGGCAACCCGAACTCGAACATTTCTGATATCGAGCGCTCTGCTGAGATCGCACACCGTCACGGCATCCCATTGGTTATCGACAACACATTCGGTACCCCGTACCTCATTCGTCCTATCGAGCACGGAGCCGACATCGTTGTGCATAGCGCTACAAAGTTCATTGGCGGTCACGGATCCAGCCTCGGTGGTGTCATCGTCGACGGTGGCAAGTTCGATTACTTCCAGAATGATAAGTTCCCCGGCTTCACCAATCCCGACCCGTCTTACCACGGCCTCGTCTTCGGTAAGCTCCCCGCTCCGTTCGTGACACGTGTCCGTGCCCTGCTGCTCCGCGATGAGGGTGCCTGCATCTCTCCGTTCAACGCATGGGTCCTCCTGCAAGGTCTTGAGACGCTCTCGCTCCGTGTTGAGCGTCATGTCTTCAATACCCTGAAGATCATCGACTACCTCAAGACACAACCCTTAGTGAAGAAGATCAACCACCCGTCACTGCCCGATCACCCGAACCACGACCTCTATGAACGTTACTTCCCCAATGGCGCCGGTTCAATCTTCACCTTCGAGATCGACGGTGGTCAGCAGACAGCCTGGGATTTCATTGATCATCTGAAGATCTTCTCCGACCTCGCCAATGTCGCTGATGTGAAGTCACTCGTTGTTCATCCGAAGAGCACCACACACTCTGAGCTCTCCGACGAGGAAGCATCTGAGCAGGGCATCTTCGACGGCACCATCCGTCTGTCCATCGGTACAGAGAACTATCTCGACCTCATCGACGACCTCGATCAGGCATTCAAGGCAGTGAGCAAAAAATAGGGGGGGGAGGCCTCCCCAAGCCCCTCCTAAAGGAGGGGATGTTGATTACATCAAGTAGAATAATGCCTTTACCAAGTCTTCCCCAAAGAGGATAAAATGTAAAAAAATGACCGATTCCAAGATGCTTAAATTGCTATCAATATCCATAGATGTATGGCTCTTTAAGTAATCAACAACCTTCCCTTTAGGGAAGGCTTGGTTAGGCCAATAATAATTTGTCATGAAGATATATAATCAGATCACCGATCTCATCGGTAACACTCCCCTTGTGGAGCTTAAGAAATATTCAGCACTGCGTGGCGTGAAGAAACCCGTCATCGCTAAAGTAGAGTTCTTCAACCCCGGTGGCAGCGTCAAGGACCGTATCGCCTTGGCCATGGTCGAGGCAGCAGAGAAAGCCGGCAAGCTACAGCCCGGTGCAACAATCATCGAGCCGACGAGTGGTAACACCGGTGTCGGTCTGGCCCTCGTGAGCGCTGTGAAAGGCTATAAGCTCATCCTCACGATGCCTGAGACGATGAGTATCGAGCGTCGCAACCTCGTAAAGGCTTACGGTGCCCAGGTCAAGCTCACACCGGGAGCAGCTGGCATGAAAGGTGCTATCGCAGAGGCTGAGCGTCTGCGCGACTCCATCCCTGGCTCCGTGATCCTCGAGCAGTTCGAGAACCCCGCCAATCCGCAGAAGCACTATGAGACAACAGGTAAAGAGATATGGGATGACACGGACGGCAAGGTCGACATCGTCGTTGCTGGTGTAGGTACCGGTGGTACGATCTCCGGTATCGGCAAGCGCCTGAAGGAACTGAACCCGAATGTTCAGATCGTTGCTGTCGAGCCAGCCTCCTCTCCGGTGCTCGAGGGTGGCAAGTCCGGTCCTCATAAGATTCAGGGTATCGGTGCAGGCTTTATTCCTAAGACGTACAATGCTGACGTCATCGACGAGGTCTTCGCCGTAGAGAACGATGCCGCTATCCTCGCCGGTCGTCAGATCGCTCAGCAGGATGGTATCCTCGTCGGTATCTCTTCAGGTGCTGCCGCCTACGCTGCCACGGAGATCGCTAAGCGTCCGGGCAATGAGAACAAGAACATCGTAGCTCTCCTCCCCGACACGGGTGAGCGTTACCTGTCTACGGTATTGTACGCATTCGAGGAGTATCCGCTGTAATAATGAAAAATTGTAATAATGAAAAATTGAAATAATGAAAAATTGAAATAATGAAAAATTGAAATAATGAAAAATTGAAGTAAAATGAAGTAATGAGAAAATGAGGTCTTTGAAGTTCTTTTCATTTTTTCATTATTTCAATTTTTCAATTTTAACGTTATCACATTCACCTCCGGCCACGCTCCTATCCTGAAGGGTACGGTGCCACCGATACCCGTCGAGACATAGAGCATGGAACCCGACTCCGTGTAGGCGCCACCCCATTCTTGATAAGCGGCACGTGAAGGGCTCCAGTGGCCCACGCGGATCTGACCGGCATGGGTGTGACCCGACAGCGTCAGAGCAATATCTGTCTGATGAAGCACGCCACGGCGCCAGTGACTGGGGTCGTGGCTTAATAGTATCTTGAACATCCCTGCCGGGAGACCTGTCATGGCCTTCTTCAGGTCACCATAGTCCTGAAACGGAGGGCGGGAGATGTTCTCTACGCCGATGATTGCGATGGCGTCCTCACCGCGGTGGATGAGCACGTGATCGTTGAGTAGCAGTTTCCAGCCAATCTTTCCTTCGAGATATTTTAGTACCGTCTGGTTCTTTTCGATGTTCTTCTCCGTCTTCACGGGGATATATTCACAGTAGTCGTGGTTGCCCATGATGGAGTAGACGCCATCGGGCGCTTTGATCTGTCCGAGGGCATGCTGGAAGGGTATGACCTCTTCTGCCGACACGTTCACAAGGTCGCCCGTGAACACAACGACATCGGCATGCTGTTCATTGACGATCTTGACGAGTTTGTCGATGAAGCCACGGTTTCTAAGGTATGTGCCGATATGTATGTCGGAGAGTTGCAGTACCTTATATCCGTCGAAGGCTTTCGGAAGCAGCGGTGAGACACAAGTTGCACGCCTTACGATGATATGGCGCCAACCGAAGAAGAAACCGTAGGCCACGAGTAGCTCCCACGCCACGGGTAGCAGCAGTGCCCACTGCCACCCCGCTATCGGCCATACGATAAGGAACAGTAGGCCTGGGAAGCCAATGACAAGCACAGACCCCATGATAAGACGCATCTTAGCGTTGTGACGCAACTTCAGATCCATAACATCTTATTCTTTATCTTTAGTTTTTTTTATAAGGCAAAGATAATGTATTTTCTCCAATAAATGTCTAACTTTGCACAAAATATTTGATAGATTACTTATGAATAAATTACACTTTACACATTTCACCCTCCTCACTGCAGCAGTCGTGTTGCTGCTCAGCAGTTTCATTGCTGCCGATGCTGTCCTGACGAAGAACGGCAAGACGACTGTCGTTAACACTACGACGCTGACAACTAATGTCCGAGGCTTCAAGGGTACCACACCCGTGAAGATCTATATCAAAGGCCACAAGATCCAAAAGATCGAAGCGCTTCCGAACAAGGAGACCCCGAAGTTTTTCGCTGTCGCCAAGAAAGTCCTCGCGAAGTTTGAGGGCAAGAGCGTCAACAAAGTCGCTACGATGGATGTTGATGCCAAAACCGGCGCTACGTTCTCTACCAAGGCTCTCATCGCCAATGTCAAGCAGGGCGTGAAGTACTATAAGGAGCATAAATAGAAGGTCTTGGTACGGCCGAGACGGAAACGCGACACGGCCGAGACGGAAACGCGACACGGCCGAGGCGGAAATGCGACACGGCCGAGACGGAAACGCGACACGGCCGAGGCGTGATGAGAAATGGCCGTAATGGCGTAAATAACCAATCAGAAAGAGAAAACTGCAACAAGCGGTAAGTGGTCGCTGAAACCGCCAAGATAGCGCGGGCCAAGAAATGTACGGTGGGGCTTTGCTCCACCGTATTTTTTGTCTTCCTCTAATAAGAAGGGAGAATCATTAATGTGACAGGATTTTAATTTACTGACTAATCGTTCATTGCAAAAGATATGGTCGAGGCTTCCCCATTCTCCATGGTAGCGGTAGGTGCCGCGAGCGCCATTGTCTCCTTTTGCGTCTTTAGACGCTTCAGTCATGTTGTGGCTGACTATCAACTGAAGGGTAGGATCCTTAGAATAATCATTGAAATCGCCGGCGACAACAATGAGCGGATGTTGACTTATTTTGTTTATTGAATCAACAATATCAATAATTTTCTTTGCAACAAGCATGCGATAGGGGCGCGACTGAACTTCGCCGCCTGCTCTACTGGGGGCATGAATGGCAATGACATGCAAGGTATCCCCACTCATAATGATTCCTGAAGCATATAGAATGTCTCGGGTCGGACGTCGGCCTGCGGGCGGATTGATGCGAATAGCGTGATTGTTAAGAAGACGGAAGGCAAAGGGAGAATAGAGTAGGGCAATATCTATCCCGCGTTGGTCAGGACTGTTCGTCATGATATATTCGTAACGTGCTGTACGTAGTGGTGAGCGGCGGGTGAGGTCTCGCATCACGGTGTCGTTCTCTACTTCGGTGAGTACTGCCATATCTGGCAGATGGCCTATGGTCGTATCACTGCACGATACAAGTGCCTGACTGATATGGTCTAATTTTCGCCAGTACCGATAGCGTGTCCAATGATGGGTAGAGCTGGGGAGAAACTCTTCGTCCTGCTTCCCTACGTCGTGCATGGTATCGAAGAGATTCTCCACATTGTATTCTACAAATGTAAATATGAAAAGCAGTATAGTGACCATTTCTATTAGATTCCCTAATTCGTATGGGCGGCCCTTGTGGCCGTCCTATGAGGCTGATTGATGCTATAAACAATAGGGCGGCCACAAGGGCCGCCCCTACGTTATTCGTCATTGCCAAACAGCGGGTCCTCTGGCATGACCTCTGTAGGCTTCTGATCAAACTCTTTGAGCAGCTGCTCGGGGACATACTCTTTGTCGACGACGAGGCGGAACATATACTCGTTGAACCAGCGGTTTGTCATGATGAGGCAGCCCTGATAGCCGTAGGAGGCGCCCCAGGAGTTCTCTACTTCCCATTTCAATGGCTTGCCGGCAGCATCGAGGTCGACAGCAGTGAGTGTCATGGCGTGAGTAGATCCACTGTCGAAGGTGGAGATACGATCAGCCTTGTTCATCGGGAAGGAGGTGGAGAAGAGAGTGCCGTAGTCGTAGTTGTCAGTGTCGAGGAAGCCTGTCTTGCGGTCGAGTTGCTTGCCGACATCATAGCTCGAATAGAGTTTGTGGCCGGCTTTGAGAGAAGTGATGGCGAGCTGTGCGATGTCGTCCATCGGGAGGTTGAGATACTTCCAGTTGTGGCCGTCGTAGACGTGACGGTCGTATTCAACCTCGTAGGTCTTGTGATAGGGTCGGCGCGGGTCGTTCATGACCATGATGAATGAACCGTTGAGGGGCTTGCCAACAGTCTCGGCATAGAACGACTGCGGGGTATAGGTCTTCGTGAGCAATGCCTTTCCGTCCTTGTCACGGAAGGTGTAAGAGAATGTCTTGACAGGCTCTCCGAGTGTCAGGGCGAGCATGTGATAGATCGTGCTGAGCTGTTCCGTCTTCCGTGCACGGATCTGTGCAGTGCTCTTGCCTGTTGCTACCATACGACGGAGCTCAAGGCCATACTCGCGGAGTTTCGAGGAGACGAGCTTCGACATACGCGAAGTATTGTCGGAGCTATAGGTCTCCGGCATGACGCTCATCGGCACGAGGCCGTACTTCTCCGTGAGGTCAGCGATGCCACAGAACGTGCCGCCGTCGTTGATGGGGTTCTTGAAGAAGAACTGCACGCGCGTGTCGTCCATCGGCTTCTTGGCGTTGTCGATGGTGCCCTGCAGCATGAGGTTTGCCTTCTCGAGCTGGTCGTAGAAAAAGAGGTAAGCCTGGGAGAACTCAACAGTGGCACCGTGGAGGGCGTCGGTAGTGTCGGTGGAGGCATGCTGCTTGGCGAAGTTGGCACGGAGGACGTTGAGCCCTGAGAACATCCAGCAGCGGCCGGAGCTCTGCTGGTCGTGGATGCTCTGCTTCGGGGTCTTGACGGAGAACGTCGTTGTCATCGTGGCAGCGTTGCGGTAGTTCTTCGCGAGGTCGTCGATCTTGTTCTGTGCGATGGCGTTGGCAAGAGCGCGGTCAGCGGCAGAGGAGGGCTGACTGCTAACGATCTGACTGAGCTGGGCAGCAGAGATGCCGCCACTGGGCGTGGTCTTCTGTGCCGACAGAGAGGTAGCGGCAAGAAGGAGTAAGGAGGTAAAGATGTATTTCATAAGCGACCCCACCCCGGCCCTCCCCTGCAGGGAGGAAGCGGGAGTGGAAATTTTAAATTGATTGATTAATAATATTGCAAAGGTAGTGAAAATTAAATGATTAAAAGAATGAAAGGAGGGGAAAAAGCCTTGTTGTTCCTACGGTGGTAATCTACCCCTCCCCTGAATGGGGGAGGGGAGGGGGTGGGGCCTTTATTTTTTTGCCTTTGTTAGCGTTAGTTGCCGAGAATTGTGTAACTTTGCAAAAAATTGGCTGTGACGGCCTTAACGTATGAACATTCATTGATGGATGAGAAGCAATATTCACTCCTGAGCCGCATCGACTATCCAGCGGACCTGCGGAAACTGCGTGTTGAGCAGTTGCCCGAGGTATGCAAGGAACTGCGGCAGGACATCATAGAAGAGGTGTCGGTGAACCCTGGACATCTCGCCTCGAGTCTTGGCGTGGTGGAGCTGACAGTGGCGCTTCACTACGTCTTCAACACGCCTGATGACCGTATCGTCTGGGACGTGGGGCATCAGGCTTATGGGCATAAGATCCTCACAGGTCGCCGGGACCAGTTCTGCACGAACAGGCAGTTCGGCGGCATCCGCCCGTTCCCCACACCGTTGGAGAGCGAGTATGACACGTTCACATGTGGACATGCATCGAATAGCATCTCCGCGGCTCTCGGTATGGCTGTGGCTGCGAAGAAGACGGGGCATGACAACCGGCACGTCGTGGCGGTCATCGGTGACGGTGCCATGAGTGGCGGCCTGGCCTTCGAGGGACTGAACAACGTGTCTTCGACGCCGAACGACATGCTCATCATCCTCAACGATAACGATATGTCGATCGACCGTGCTGTGGGAGGCATGGAGCAGTATCTCATCAACCTCGATGTCAATGCCACGTATAACAAGTTGCGTTTCAAAGCATCGCAGTGGCTCCACGGCAAGGGTTATCTCAACGACGACAGGCGGAAGGGAATCATCCGACTCAATAATGCCCTGAAGAGTGCGCTGACCCATCAGCAGAACATGTTCGAAGGCATGAACATCCGTTACTTCGGACCATTCGACGGACACGATGTTGAGAACCTCGTTCATATCCTCCGCCAGATCAAGGACATGAAAGGTCCGAAACTCCTCCATCTGCATACCATCAAAGGCAAGGGTTACGCTCCTGCGGAGAAGAATGCCACGGTGTGGCATGCTCCGGGGAAGTTCGACGTTGCCACAGGCCAGCGTATCGCTGAAGGAACGGCACAACAGCCATTGAAATATCAGGAGGTTTTCGGTAAGACACTCTTAGAGTTAGCTAAGCAGAACCCGCGTATCGTCGGTGTGACGCCCGCAATGCCTACTGGTTGCTCAATGAACATCATGATGAAGGAGATGCCGGACAGGGTCTTCGATGTCGGTATCGCCGAGGGCCATGCTGTGACTTTCTCCGGTGGTATGGCGAAAGATGGTCTGCAGCCGTTCTGTAATATCTACAGTGCCTTCGCCCAGCGTGCTTACGACAATATCATCCATGATCTCGCTATATTGAATCTCCCTGTCGTGCTCTGTCTCGACAGGGCGGGTCTCGTTGGTCAGGACGGACCGACTCACCATGGTGTCTTCGACATGGCGGCACTGCGCCCTATCCCGAATCTTACTATCTCCTCGCCGATGAACGAGCATGAGTTGCGCCGACTGATGTATACGGCACAGTTGCCGGGCAAGGGCACCTTCGTCATCCGGTATCCACGTGGACGTGGCGTGTTGCCAGCCGATGAGTGGAGCTGTCCGCTCGAAGAAGTCAAGGTCGGTACCGGAAGGAAGATTCACGACGGGTCGGAGCTCGCGGTGATCACCATCGGGCCCATCGGCAACGATGTCGAGACCGTTATCAAAGAGATAGAGGCTGCTGACCCTGCCAAGGTAGGAAAGGTCGCCCATTATGATCTGCGGTTCCTCAAACCCCTCGACGAGCATCTCCTCACAGAGGTCGGTGAACGGTTCGGGAAAATCATCACTGTGGAAGATGGGGTGCGCGACGGCGGTATGGGCTCCGCCGTCCTCGAATGGATGTCGGACAACGGCTATAAGCCTATGATCCTGCGGATGGGCTTGCCCGACAGGTTCGTGGAGCACGGCACCATAGACGAGTTGCGTCGTGTGTGCGGTATGGACAACGACGCGCTACGCGAAGAGATCGAGGCTTTATTATGAAGGCATTACTATGAAAATTATCATTACCGGCGCGTACGCCATCGGAACACATCTTGCCCGTTTGCTCTCACGCAACCAGGAGGAGATCACGATCATCGATGATGACCAGGACCGCCTTGACAAGATTGGGGCCGACTATGACTTGCTGACGCTCTGCGGGTCACCCTCGAGCCTGAAAACACTGCGGGAGGCGGGCACAGCCAATGCTGATCTTTTCATTGCTGTGTCTCCCGACGAGAATGAGAATATCAACAGTTGTATCCTCGCCCATGCCCTGCACGCGAAGAAGACCGTGGCAAAGGTCAACGACGCGGAGTATGTGGAGGAGGATGTCCGACAGTTCTATAAGGATCTCGGTGTCGATGTGCTCATCTACCCGGAGATCCTCGCAGCGAAGGAAATCAACAACGGTCTGAAGATGTCGTGGGTGCGGCAGCGCTGGGATGTCCATGGTGGTGCCCTGGTGATGCTCGCCATCAAACTGCGCGACAACTGTAAGATTTTGAACCAGCCGTTGAAGGACCTCTGCGGTCCCGACGACCCCTATCATATCGTTGCCATTAAGCGCGGAAGAGAGACGATCATCCCTGGCGGTAACGATGAGCTTCACTGCTTCGACCTCGCTTACTTCATGACGACGAAGCAGTATATCCCTTATATCCGAGAGATCACGGGCAAGACGGGCTATGTCGACGTGCGCAACGTGATGTTCATGGGCGGCGGTATGACGGCCGTGCGGGCCTTGCAGAGCATGCCGGAGTATATGCATGCGAAGATCATTGAGGTCGATCCTGACCGATGTGAGGAACTGAACCAACTCATCGAGGACAAGACGCTCGTCATCGAGGGTGACGCGCGTGACACGGCGCTCCTCGAGGATGAAGGCATCAAGAACACGCAGGCTTTTGTCGCCCTCACGGGAAACGCGGAGACAAATATCCTCGCCTGTCTCACGGCTAAGCGCCTCGGCGTAAGAAAGACGGTGGCAGACGTGGAGAACCTCGACTACGTGTCGATGGCGGAGAGCCTCGATATCGGTACGATTATCAACAAGAAAGCCATCGCGGCGAGCCGTATCTATCAGGTCATGCTCGATGCTGACGTGCTCAATGTAACATTCCTCATGTCAGCCAATGCTGATGTGGCGGAGTTTGTGGCGAAGGAAGACTCTAAGGTGACGAAGATGACAGTGCGTGACCTTCGGTTGCCACAGGATGTGACGATCGGCGGTCTGGTGCGTGGCGACAAGGGAATGCTGGTCAATGGTAACACGCAGATAGAGGCAGGCGATCATGTTGTCGTGTTCTGTCATGGGGTAAATATGAAGGTGTTGGAGCGGTTCTTTAATTCACCGCGGAAAATCGAGGCTATCGGGAGAGATCTCCTCAACCGTTTATCGTTATAAGATGTTGTCATTATAAGATGTTGTCATTATAAGATAATGATCAATTATAGAATCATATTTAAGGTTCTTGGCACTCTTCTCTACAATGAGGCTATCTCCATGCTTCTCTGCATGGTCGTGGCGCTCTGCTATGAGGAGGATGACATCCTGCTCTTTGCGGCGTCGGCTATCATCACGGTCTTCTTTGGTGCAATCTTACGGCTCTTCGGGCGGAAGGCGGAGAACCGGTTGTCTCGTCGTGATGCTTACCTCCTCGTGACCCTTGTGTGGGTCATCTACTCGCTCTTCGCCACATTGCCGTTCCTTCTTGGCGGTTATCTGAGCAGTTTTACGGATGCTTATTTTGAAGCGATGTCCGGCTTCTCGACGACAGGTGCGACGATCATCGACGATGTCGAGGCACTGCCGCATGGCATCCTCACGTGGCGCTCACTGACGCAGTGGGTCGGCGGTCTGGGTATCGTGTTCACGGTCATCGCCCTCATTCCTTCCGTGGCGGGAGGCAGCGGGAGCATCCGCGTCTTCGGTGCCGAGTCGACGGGGCCGATCAAGACAAAGCTGCAGCCGAGGCTCTCCACAAGCGTTCGCTATATCTGGTTCGTATATCTTGCTCTTAGTGTATCTTGCTGCTTGTGTTACAAGGTCTTCGGCATGAACTGGTTTGACGCAGCCAATTTCACGATGTCATCGGTGGCAACGGGTGGATTCTCGACATATAACGATTCTACGGAGTATTTCCATTCGCCGGCATTGGAGTATATTACAACGTTCTTCTGTTTTCTCTCCGGCACAAATTTCACCTTATTATATATGGCGTTCTTCAAACGGAAATGGAAGAACTTGTTCAAGGATTCCGAGTTCCGCTTTTATCTCATCGTTGTGGCTTTGGCAACGGTGTTCATCATGTGTGAACTCATCTTCCGCAACCACTATGCCATAGAGCATGCGTTCCGCTCCGCTGTCTTCCAGGTGGTGTCGTTCATCTCCACGACGGGACTGTTCAACGATAACGCGGCACTGTGGCCACATGTGACGTGGGTCGTCCTCGCCGTATTGATGTTCTTCGGTGCCTGCTCGGGTTCTACGACGGGTGGACTGAAATGTGTGCGGTGTGTGATGATTCTCAAGGTGCTGAAGAACGAACTGGTGCAGCGCCTCCATCCTAATGCTGTACTGCCGCTGAAGATCAGCGGGAACAATATCCCTGACAAGCAGCGGGTATCGCTCTTAGCGTTCGTCGCAGCGTATCTCTTGCTGTTTTTCATCTTTGCCTTCGTCATCATTGCGGCGGGTGTGGACAACACCAATGCCATCACAATATGTCTGAGTTGTCTGAGTAATGTAGGTCCGACGCTCGGTACGGAGATTGGGCCTACGATGTCATGGTCGCAGTTGCCTGATTTCATCAAGTGGTTCTGCTCGTTCATGATGCTCGTCGGCCGTCTTGAGATCTTCACCGTTATGGTGGTGCTGACCCCGGAGTTCTGGAGAAAGAACTAAGAGCCCCACCTAACGGCCCTACCCCGGGCCCCTCCCCCACTCAGGGGAGGGGGCTGATTACCACCGTAGGAACAAATAACTTCAAAATTATTAAATAGAGAACAAAATACATTATTAACAATTTAAAATTACCCCAATAACCTCTTGGAAGTAATTAACCCCTCCCCTGGATGGGGGAGGGGAGGGGGTGGGGCCTTGATTATGCGCGCATTACGATTCAAACCATTACTAAAGCAGACACTGTGGGGTGGCAACAAGATCATCCCGTTCAAACATCTGAACTCCGACCTCGAGAATGTTGGAGAGAGTTGGGAGATCTCCGGTGTGCCGGGGAATGAGACCGTCGTCAGTGGCGGTGAGTATGATGGCAGAAAACTCAGTGAGGTCGTCGGGATCTTCAAGGAGAAGCTTATCGGTGAAGCTAACTACAAGAAGTACGGCAATGAGTTCCCACTGCTCATCAAGTTTATCGATGCCCAGCAGCCGTTGTCTATCCAGGTCCATCCTACGGATGAGATCGCTCACAAGCTCGGCTATGAGCGTGGCAAGACAGAGATGTGGTATGTCATGAAGTCGGACGATGATGCAAACATGCTCGTGGGTCTCCGCAAGCAGATCACGCCGGAGCAGTATGCCAAGATGGTGGAGGACGGCACGATTGTCGATGCCCTTGGCCATTACAATGTGAAAGAAGACGACTGCTTCTTCCTTCCCTCGGGCCGTATCCACGCCATCGGCAAAGGCTGTTTCCTCTGTGAGATTCAGCAGACGTCGGATGTAACCTTCCGTATCTATGACTTCAAGCGTAAAGACAAGAACGGCAACTATCGCCAACTGCATACGAAAGAGGCGGCACTGAGCATCAACTATCAAGTGCTGCCCGATTACCGCCAGTCGTATGTGCCGGAGAAGAACCGCGGCGTGTCGCTTGTACAGTGCCCGTTCTTCAGTACATTCGTTTATGATATTGATAAGCCGCTGACCCTCGATGTTGAGGCTCTCGACTCGTTTTTTATCACCATCGTTGTCGCTGGAGAGGGATCGTTCACAGATGATGAAGGGAACGTCTATGAGGTTTCCGCTGGCGACTCCCTCCTTTTCCCTGCCACGACAAAAGAGATCAAGGCAGAGGGTAGGATGAAGTTCCTTGAAAGCTATGCATAGACCCCACCTCTAACCCCTCCCCTTCAGGGAGGGGGAAGAACATACCTAATGCACTGAGAAGAGGGCCCTCCAAAACAAAAAAGGTGTCTGAAAGCACCGAAAAGAAGAAGGCCCGAAAACAATTTAAGGCGATCCAATGGGGTCGCCTTATATTGTTTTCGGGTATAACAGTCCCCCTCCCTGAAGGGGAGGGGTTGGGGGTGGGGTCTGTATCTCCTTCCTTATTCCGCTTTAATTTTCTCCATGATCTGCTTCTCGATCTCGTCGCAGAGCTCGGGGTTGTCCTTGAGCAGCTGCATCGTGGCGTCACGACCCTGACCGAGCTTCGAGCCGTTGTAAGAGAACCAACTGCCGCTCTTGCCGACGATGTCGTGCTCCACACCGAGGTCGAGGATCTCACCGACACGGTTGATACCCTGTCCAAAGAGAATGTCAAACTCAGCCTTGCGGAAAGGAGGAGCGACCTTATTCTTCACGACCTTCACGCGCACATGGTTACCATAGACGTTGTCACCGTCTTTCAGTGTCGTCACACGACGGATGTCGAGGCGTACGCTCGAATAGAACTTCAGGGCGTTACCACCTGTCGTTGTCTCAGGGTTACCGAACATTACTCCGATCTTCTCACGCAACTGGTTGATGAAGATGCAGCATGTGTTTGTCTTTGAGATCGTGGCGGTGAGCTTACGCAGTGCCTGACTCATCAAGCGAGCCTGGAGGCCGACGGCGGAGTCGCCCATGTCACCCTCAATTTCTTTCTTCGGCGTAAGAGCTGCCACGGAGTCGACGACGAGGATGTCGATGGCTGACGAGGAGATGAGCTGGTCTGCGATCTGCAGTGCCTGCTCACCGTTGTCAGGCTGTGAGATCCAGAGGTTGTCGACATCGACGCCGAGTTTCTCGGCATAGAAACGGTCGAAGGCATGCTCAGCGTCGATGAACGCAGCGATGCCGCCTTGCTTCTGTGCCTCTGCGATGGCTGTGATGGCGAGTGTCGTCTTACCGGACGATTCAGGACCGTAGATCTCAATGATACGGCCACGTGGGTAGCCGCCTACACCGAGGGCGAGATCCAGGCCGATGGATCCCGTGGGGATGACATCGACGTTCTCTACTACTTCGTCGCCCATCCTCATGATGGATCCTTTACCGAAGTCTTTTTCTATCTTACTCATTGCGGCTTGCAGGGCTTTGAGCTTCGCCTGCTTCTCCGCGGATTGATCTGTATCTGCCATATTTGGGCCCCACCCCCGCCCCTCCCCCATCCAGGGGAGGGAGTAATTACTTTCAGGAGGTTATAGGGGAATTTTTAAATTGTTAATAATGTTATTGTTCTCTATATAATTAATATGTAGTTCTTTGTTCCTACGGTAGTAATCTGCCCCTCCCCTGGATGGGGGAGGGGAGGGGGTGGGGCCGTCAGGGAACGCTTGGGCCGTCCGTCTACAGCTCAATGTCTTTATCAAACTCCTCGTGCCAGGGCAGTCCCTGCTTGTTGAGCTGCTCGAGGAATGGATCGGGATCGAAGTCCTCAACGTTCCATACGCCCGGCTTCTTCCACAGTCCCTTGAAGAACATCATGGCGCCGCACATAGCCGGCACACCCGTGGTGTAGCTCACACCTTGCATGCCCGTCTCGTTGTAGGCATCCTGGTGCTTGCAGTTGTTATATATATAATAGGTGTGCTCCTTGCCATCCTTGATACCACGGATGCGGCAACCGATAGAGGTCTCTCCGTCGTAGTTGCTGCCGAGGTCCTGTGGGTTAGGCAGCACAGCCTTGAGGAACTGCAGCGGCACGATGTTCACCTTCACTGTCTTCTCGGGATCGTCAGCGAGGGGAGCCTCATAGGTGATGGGATCGATGCGGCTCATACCGAGGTTCTGGATGCAGTCGAGATAAGTCAGATACTGCTTGCCGAAGGTCATCCAGAAACGGGCGCGCTTGATCGTAGGATAGTTCTTCACGAGGCTCTCGAGCTCCTCATGGTGCATGAGGTAAGAGTCGCGCTTACCGATGTTTGGATAGGTCAGCTCCTGGTGCACAGCGAGAGGCTCCGTCTCTTTCCACTCGCCGTTCTCATAGTAGAGACCTTTCTGTGTGATCTCACGGATGTTGATCTCCGGATTGAAGTTCGTAGCGAAGGCGTGGTGGTGGTTTCCGGCATTGCAGTCAACGATGTCAAGATCATGGATCTCGTCGAAGTGGTGCTTGGCAGCGTAAGCCGTGTAAGCCTGAGATACACCCGGGTCGAAGCCGCAGCCGAGGATAGCGGTGAGGCCAGCCTGTTTGAAGCGGTCCATATATGCCCACTGCCATGAATACTCGAAGTGAGCCTCGTCTTTGGGTTCATAGTTGGCCGTGTCGAGGTAGTTGCATCCACAGGCAAGGCATGCCTCCATGATGCTCAGGTCCTGATAGGGGAGGGCAAGGTTGATGACGAGGTCGGGCTTGTAACTGTTGAAGAGCTCTTTCAACTGGTCCACGCTGTCAGCGTCTACCTCAGCTGTCTCGATGGGCATCTTATAGCCTTTGGCGTGGATAGCGTCGACGAGCTTGACACATTTTTCACGATGGTGGCTGGCAATCATGAACTCACCAAACACATCGGTGTTCTGTGCAATCTTGAAAGCACATACCGTGGCAACGCCACCGGCTCCAATCATCAGTACTTTGTTGCTCATAATATTTTAGTGTTAAAAGTTTATTGTTGCGGATTGATTTCGTCGCTCTTGATTCCCAATGCGTTCATGAGTGAGTAGCCGAGGATCTCCTGTCGGAAGTTGCCTCCGGGCATGGGTTGCATAGCGAAGAGGGTGATGTGCTTGTCCTCGGGAGCATCGCGCAGGGCTCCTGCCACTTCCTCATAGATGGAGCCTTGCTCCCCGTTGGGAATGACCATGAGGCGCTTCACTTCATCATGACCTAAGATCATATTCACGGTGTCGAGGATATAATCGTCCTTGCTCACGACGTCGCCCACAGGATAGGCATTGACAAGAAACTCTCCGAGCTTCTCGTCTTTGAACGCCTGGCCGGTAAGTTCTGTGTCATAAAGAGACGGAGTGAAGTTGTCCATCTTCGGGTTCTGTTTCTCGTGCACGAGGACGAGCTGCGTCTCATGATCCTTGCCGTCAGCACGTAGCCCTCCGTCGAGAGCGATGTCCACAGCCCATTGGCTGAGGTCAGCCTTAGGGATGCGGCGGCCTATCATCCGCTCGAACTGTACGGATAGCTGAAAAGCGACATAGTCTATGTAGTCGGCATCAGCGAGGATAATATTCTCGCTGAGCTTCACATTATCTGTTCCAATATTTGCTTCTTTTAGATTCATTCCTTGTGATTAATATTGTTTGCAAAGATAATGAAAAGAGAGAAGAAAGGCGAAGAAATGATGATAATTTTATTGTTGCAAAACAATTAAATCTGATGCACAATGTACATTATATAACAGATATTTTGTAATTTTGTATCGGGATAATTAAATAATAACATCATAATTTCATTACGCTAATGTCAACACTATCTATCGCGATCATTATCGTGTTCATCGTGGGCTATCTCTTCATAGCCTTGGAGAGTGTGACGAAGGTAAACAAAGCCGCCGTGGCTCTGCTTATGTTCGTCGTTGTCTGGACGTTGTATATGCTCAATCCGGGCTATTTCGTCCAGCTCATGCACCCGCAGTTTATGGACATTCTCAAACTCGAGCATCCGGGCCTCGGAGGCTCCGTGGATCCCGTACTTACGTTTGTCACGGACATCATTCAGAACCACTTGGGTGACACCGGTACGACACTGTTCTTCCTTATGGGTGCCATGACCATCGTTGAGGTCGTGGATCAGAACGGCGGCTTCGACTGGGTGCGTCGGGTGATGCATACGAAGAGCAAGCGGGCTTTGCTGTGGCGCATCGCCTTCATGACCTTCTTCCTCTCGGCTATCCTCGACAACATGACGACGTCTATCGTGATGATCATGATCCTGCGTAAGCTCGTGCCGCAGCATAAGGACCGCATCATCTATGCAGCGCTTGTCATCATTGCAGCCAACAGTGGTGGTGCCTTCTCACCAATCGGCGACGTGACGACAATCATGCTGTGGAACAAAGGGCTGATCACTGCTGCAGGTGTCATCAGTGAGATTCTCATTCCTTCCATCATATCAATGGTTATCCCTGCCCTTATCCTGCAGATGGGACTAAAAGGTACGCTCGATGAGGGTACAAAGGTGGCTGACGCGGCCTTGACACCGGAGCAGGAGCTCAGCGATTTTCAGCGTAAGGTGGTGTTCTGGGTTGGTGTTGGGGGATTGGTTTTCGTACCTATCTTCAAGAGCATCACCCATCTGCCGCCGTTTGTCGGTATCCTCCTTGTGCTGAGCTTGTTGTGGATTGTCACGGAGGTGTTCTATGCGCACCTTTCTACGGAGAAGGGCGCACGCAAGAAACGTGTTGTGAACCTCATCCGTAACATCGATATGAGTACGATTCTCTTCTTCCTCGGTATTCTGATGGCAGTGAGCTGCTTAGAGGAGATCGGCGCCCTTACAGCAATGGGTAAAGGCCTGAATGTGACCTTCAACGGCAACCACTTCATGGTGACGGGTATCATCGGTGTGCTCTCATCGATCATCGATAATGTGCCACTTGTTGCCGGATGTATGGGAATGTATCCTGTGCAAGCTATGGGTGATTTTGCTACGGATGGTATCTTCTGGCAGTTGCTCGCTTACTGTGCCGGTGTAGGAGGCTCGATGCTGATCATCGGTTCTGCTGCCGGCGTTGTGGTCATGGGCTTGGAGAAGATCACCTTCGGATGGTACATGAAACATGTGAGTTGGATTGCTTTCGTAGGATATATCGCAGGTATCCTGAGCTATTACTGCCTCAGAGAGTTCATCTTCACGACACCACTGTAAGTGAAGAATGAATAGTGAAGAGTGAAGAATCAATGTGTTCTTCTCTCTTCCCTTCACGCATTATGATTCTTCCCTCTTCATTCTTCCCTCTTCCCTTACTATGGTTTTGCCAAAATGTAGCAGACCTTATCTTGGAACGCGCGGCCATTACTTCTGTGCATCAACCCCTGGTTGATGATTGAGAAACAGAGGTGATGGCCGTTGGCAGCTGTGAGATAACCACACAGACTTGAGATGCCTTCTACAGTACCCGTCTTTGCGTGCACATTGCCTCGTGTGAACTGATTGCGCATGCGTTTCTTCAGTGTGCCGTCAACTCCCGCGATGGGCAGGGCGGGGAGAAGGTGGTTATAGATATTCTCGTTCTCGTAAGCGTAGCGCAGGAACTTCACTTCGAGCTCGGGAGAAACATAGTTGTATAGTGACAGTCCACTGCCGTCGGCGAGGCGGTAACGTGACGGATTGAGGCCAAGACGCTCTATGAGCTGGCGCTCGACGGTGCGCGCATCCTTGGCTGTGGCGGGATGGTTCCCGGTAGATGCTGCGATCTGATAATACATCGACTCGGCATAGAGATTGTCGCTCTCTTTGAGCATGCGCATAAGCACTTGGTCTATGGTGTGGAATCGGTTCACGATGCAGTTGGCATCCTGTGGCTTGCGCCGTACGCCAACTGTTCCCGTGACCGTGATGCCGGCACGCTGCAAAGCTTCGAGAAACTTATCCATGAAGATGTCCTTACGCTGGAAGACGAGCGGAGATAGCACGGGGTTGTCATCGTCCCAGCACCATCCCTCGCCGAGGAGATCCGTATCTTTCATCGAGCGGTCGGCGTAGAGGTTGCCGCGGATGGTATCTACACCCATCTTGTGCAACGCTTCGGCAAAAGCCTGCATGTCGTCGCGTGTGAAGCGGGGATCGAAGCCGCCGACACAATAGACGTCGCCTTTGAGCGTCGTGGAGTCGACACGACCTGTATAGCACAGTTCCGTTTTGAACTGATAGCCGCCACCGAGACGGTCAAGGGCCGTGATGGCCGTGATGGTCTTCATCGTAGACGCAGGGCGCATGAGCTGACGCTCGTTATGCTTGAAAATAGCAGAATCGGCATCGAGGTCATAGACCATCATACCGACCTGTGAGGTCTGGAACATGTCGCTCTTGAGCAGTTGCTCAATCTCTGCCTGTACATTCTTTGGCCATGCGAGGGTATCACCACGGTGGATGAGCGAGTCGGTCCATGCTGAGTCGGCTAACGCAGTGCTGTCATTGTCGTCATCTACGACATCTGTCTGGGCAAGGGCGGGGAGAATGGAGCTAAATAAAAGTAGTAATAGAGCAAAAAGTTTATTCTGCATAGCATGCCTCCTTTCCTTCTTCATCTTTTTTCTCTGAGTAATTCTGAAGTGTTTCCTGAAGATCTTCTCTGATAGCGTTTCGCATTTCTTTTTGTAAGGTTGCGACGAAGGCCGCCTCGTTCTGCGGTTGCACTGAGAGCACACGGTTGGCTGGTCCATAAGTGAGGAGCAGGTAATGGACGAGACCGAAGACGGAAGTCATGGGCTTGCAATCGTGGATCTCGTTGATGTCGATGCTCTTGGCACGTGAGAGTTTGCCATTGTTGATGATAAGTTTGCCGTCCGTGATGATGTACTCACTGTGGAGCGTGTGCTCTACTAAGATGATGAGCAGGAAAGCCAAGATGAGTCCTACAATGGCATTCTTGATCCAAAAGGCGTAGAGAGCGAGCAGTAAGAATAACAGAATACCGCACACCGCTCCCACGGTGGTTCTATGGTGAAATGAACGAGTCATGAAAAGTCTGTAATCTCTATAAATCAATGATTTTGCAAAGTTACAACTTTTCTCTGAGTTACTGAAATTTAAGGAGTTAATCTTTTTAACGAAGGGACAGTCCCTCCCTACGGGGGAGGGGTTAGGGGAGAGGCCTTAATATCTCTTCCGCCTTTTTAATCTGTTCCTTCGTCGGTGTTGGCACCCCTTCCAAGGAATATTTAAGGCCGAGTTCTTTCCATTTATACACGCCGAGAGTGTGATAAGGCAGGACCTCCACACGCTGGACATTCTTCAGCGTATCGATGAACGCACGCATGCGGTGCAGATGGTCATTGTCGTCGGTGATTCCCGGCACGAGAACATGACGGATCCACACGGGCACGCCGAGGTCGGAGAGACAACGGGCACAGTCGAGGATGTTCTCATTGCCCCATCCCGTGAGCCGCTTGTGTGCCTCACTGTCGAGATGCTTGAGGTCGAGGAGAACGGTGTCGGTGACTTTCATCAGTCGAAGGAACTTGCCGTAGAACGGCTCCTCACGGGTGAAAGGCTGTGCAGCTGTGTCGAGGCATGTGTTGATGCCACGACGATGTGCCTCCTCGAAGAGCTCGATGAGGTCATCAATCTGCAGCAGCGCTTCTCCACCGCTCACCGTGATGCCGCCCTCCTTGCCCCAGTAGGCACGATAGCGCTCCGCCTTGTCGAGGAGTTCCTGTACGGTCATTGTCTCGCCTTGGCTGCAACCTGGTGCCCACGTATCGGGATTATGACAGTAACGGCACCGCATGCGGCATCCTTTGAGGAATATGATAAAACGAATCCCCGGCCCATCTACGGAGCCGAAGGATTCGAGAGAATGAATGTGTAGCATATAGAATTGCTGGCCCCACCCCCACCCCTCCCCCATCCAGGGGAGGGGAAGATTACACAGATAAACAGTATAAATGGGTGGAGGAGCTTAAATGTTTAATATATTTCTGTGAATTATAAAGTAAAAATGTACTTATGAATGAGAGCAATAAATTGCTTGTCAAGGTATTTAACCCCTCCCATGGATGGGGGAGGGGAGGGAGTGGGGCCGTCAGGAACTCTTTACAGCGTCTCGTGAGCCTGACGTGCGATGACATCGAGCTGCTGCTCACGTGTGAGGTCGATGAACTTCACGGCGTAGCCACTGACACGGATGGTGAAGTTAGCATACTCGGGTTTCTCAGGATGCTCCATGGCGTCCTTGAGCTTGTCCACACCGAAGACGTTGACGTTGAGGTGGTGAGCACCCTTGTCGAAGTAACCGTCCATGACACCTACGAGGGTCTTGGCACGCTGCTCATCGTCGTGGCCGAGGGCGTTCGGACTGATAGTCTGCGTGTTGGAGATACCGTCGAGCGCATACTTATACGGCAGCTTAGCCACTGAGTTGAGAGAAGCGAGCAAGCCGTTCTTCTCAGCACCATAGCTTGGGTTGGCACCCGGAGAAAGGGGAGCTCCGGCCTTACGTCCGTCGGGCATGTTGCTCGTGTACTTACCATACACCACATTGGAGGTGATGGTGAGGATGGAGGTCGTAGGCTCGGAGTTACGATAGGTGTGGTGCTTCTTCACCATGCCGATGAACGTCTTGAGGAGCCATACAGCGATGTCGTCTGCACGGTCATCATCGTTACCGTAGCGTGGGAAGTCGCCCTCGGTCTTGAACTCCAAGGGGAAGCCGGTCTCGTCGCGGATGATATTGACCTTAGCGTATTTGATAGCGGAGATAGAGTCGACAACATGAGAGAAGCCGGCGATACCCGTAGCGAAGGTGCGGCGCACGTCGGTGTCGATGAGTGCCATCTCCTCAGCCTCATAGAAATACTTGTCGTGCATGTAATGGATGAGGTTCAGTGTCTTGACATAGACAGCAGCGAGCCACTCCATCATGTCCATGAAACGTGGCATGAACTCGTCATAGGTCACGACCTCACCCTCGATAGGACGGTAAGCGGGACCGACCTGCTGGCGCGTCTTGCTGTCTACGCCACCGCTGATGGCATAGGTGAGACATTTTGCGAGGTTAGCGCGAGCACCGAAGAACTGCATCTCCTTACCGGTCTGTGTAGCACTGACGCAGCAGCAGATGCTGTAGTCGTCGCCCCAGATCGGACGCATCACGTCGTCGTTCTCATACTGGATACTGCTTGTCTTCACGGAGATCATGGCAGCGTAGCGCTTAAAGGTCTCCGGCAGACGACTGCTGTAGAGCACGGTGAGGTTAGGCTCGGGTGATGGCCCCATGTTCTCTAAGGTGTGGAGGAAACGGAAGTCGTTCTTTGTCACCATGTGACGGCCGTCCTGCCCGATGCCAGCCACTTCGAGGGTAGCCCATACGGGGTCACCGGAGAAGAGCTCGTTGTAGGAAGGAATGCGGGCGAACTTCACCATGCGGAACTTCATCACGAGATGGTCGATGAGTTCCTGTGCATCCTCCTCAGTGAGCGTGCCTTCGTTGAGGTCGCGCTGGATATAGATGTCGAGGAACGTAGAAACACGACCGACAGACATAGCGGCACCGTTCTGTGTCTTCACAGCACCGAGGTAACCGAAGTAGAGCCACTGCACAGCCTCGCGCGCGTTCGTAGCAGGCTGGGAGATGTCGAAGCCATAGATGGCAGCCATGTCCTTCAAGCCCTTGAGTGCCTTGATCTGCATAGCTACCTCCTCGCGCAGACGGACGACTTCGTCGATCATCTCGTGCTCGCCCATCGTAGTGAGATCGTTCTTCTTCTCCTCAATGAGGCGGTCGATACCATAGAGTGCCACACGACGGTAGTCACCCACGATGCGGCCGCGGCCGTAGGTGTCGGGAAGTCCGGTAAGAATATGATTGTGACGCACAAGTTTCATCTCGGGTGTGTATGCGTCGAACACACCGTCGTTATGAGTCTTAACGTAGTTGTGGAAAATGTCGTGTAACTTTGCTGAGGGAGTGTAACCATAAGTTGTACATGCTTGTTCAGCCATCTTGATACCGCCGTAGGGCATGAAAGCGCGCTTGAGGGGCTTGTCGGTCTGAAGACCTACGACTTTCTCTAAGTCTTTTGTTTTCTCGTTGATGTAGCCCGGGCCGTAGGCAGTGAGACCTGAGACAACGTCTGTCTCCATGTCGAGTACGCCGCCTTTTGCGCGTTCCTCCTTCTGCAGTTCCTGCAACTCGCCCCAAAGGGTGTCTGTAGCTGCTGTGGGTCCTGTGAGGAATGTTTCGTCTCCTTCGTACTGTGTGTAATTGTGCTGAATAAAATCTCTGAGGTTGACCTCATCTTTCCAGCGTGTTCCGCTGAAGTTACGCCAAGCGTTGTTCATAGTGCGTGGTTGAATTTAAATTAATGTATGAGGCGCGTGCTCTCGCACGTTTGCCATATTGAGATTGCAAAGTTAGCTATAATATTTGAGATGTGCAAGGATTTTTAGTTAGCAGATATTAAAAATTGGCAGTCGCTATGCGACTGCTTACAGGACGATACTTACGATGCGTCATGCTAAGTCGTGCTAAGTCGTGCTAAGTCGTGCTAAGTCGTGCAAAGCCGCTGCAGAAAGTCGCTGCAGAAAGTCGCTGCTAATATTCAGGTGCTTATCTTGTCAGCGAGAACTTGATGCTCAGGCCGAAGTCCTGCGTCGTGGTGGGGTAGCTGCTTGAGGCAAGGAGCGGCGTGTTCGTCTGCCGGTCGAGGTAGAAACTCATGGACATGAGTTTCGAAAGCGTATACTCGGCAGAGAAGGAGAGCTTGAATGCTGTGTTGCCACTCGATGCCGTAGAGGTCACCGTAGCGATGTCGCGCGTAATCGCTGCCTGCTTACGATAGCTCAAGTCGAGGCGCAGGTTCAGGGCATGGTTGGCCTGGGTGGAAGATGATCTGTTGGATGAGGAGTTGTTGGAGGTTGAAGATGTGTTCCTCGAACTCTTTGAACCCGATGAAGAACGGCGGGAACCCGACCGGCGCTTCGATGTACCTAATCCGAAGAGGTTGAAGTTGTTGATACGCCAACCCCAGCCGAGGACCCAGTCCTTGCTGATAGCTTCGTTGACCTGCACAGAGGTCATGGAAAGCGAGGTGGCACGGGTCTGCTGATACTCGAGCTTTGCTGTCATGTTGTTGAGGAAGGTGACACTGAGACCGAGCAGCGGTGCGAACGACTCGTTGATGCTCACCGTGGAGACATTGTACATTGAGTTAGGAATCGGGTTGCCTGTTGTAGCATCGGTGATGAAGCCCAACACATCGTTGCCCGCTAAAGAGGCAAAGGTCGAGTAGCTCTGATAGGAGCCCACGGCAAAGATGCTCTTGTAAGAGTGGTTGATGTTCACTGAACGGAAATGGTCACGGAACCACGGCAGGTTGCTCAGGCCACCGTAGCTGATAGTCCAGTTAGGCAACATGTGCATGAGCGACGGAAAGATGTCGAGGCTCTTGCCGTTGCCGGAGGTGTAAGCCGAAAGAAAGGCAGGCACGAGGACGTCGGCGGAGTAAGCATTCACCCCGCCATTGGCAGCATCGAAGGTCTTGCCCGCAAGAGCAGTACCTTGCGGATAGACGGCTCCCGCATAACGAGCCTCCACACGCTGGCGGAACGACTCGAGAGAAGCACAGAACTTATTGAATGTCTTCGACTTGTATCCGTTGTTGGCCGAGCCGATACCGTCAAAGGCCGACTTCAGGGAGATTGTCGTCATCGTGAAGGAGCCCGTCTGTGTCGTCGGGTTCCCTACGTACATATATTCTATGCTGCGTGCTTTTGTCACGGCACGGGCTGCATTGAGGTCAATCTTGAATCCTTTGATGGGCTCGAGCGTGGCACGGACATTGAGATTCTCCGTGGAATTTGTTGTAGCAGGTGTCGAGACACTGTCGGCCATGAGCAGCCAGTCGTTCTCTTTCGCCTTGTTGATATAACTGTCACCCGCGAAGCCGAAAGCGAAGTCGAGACCCGGTGAGAGTACATGGTTGCCACGTGTCTGACCGAAGGCCTTGCCGATAGTTGGCATGAAGCCGGGGAGTGACATGGCGTACTGGTTACTGTAACTGATGCTTGCTGACCGAACCATCATCGCTAAGCGCGCGAGGGTCTGTGCGGTCTTGTACCAGCCTTTCTCCTCCAATGGCGGCAGGGTGACAACGGAGAGCTTCAGTTTCAGCGCAGAGTCGACCTTGTTCTTGATGCGTATCTTGTTGTCGCCGACCTTGCGGAACTTCAACTTATAAAGTTTGCCATCCATCGTACGTGCAGAGACCACGATGCGCTTTGTCTTCTTGTTGTGAGCCACAGTGAGGGTGGTGTCGGGAAGCAGCGTTATCTCTTTCACGAAGGCATTGCGGTTCTTCGGCAGGATCTTCTTCTTGGCAGCTTCCTCTTTCTGCTTTTTCTGCCAGTCAGCCACTGCCTTGTCGGCATCCTTGCCGTCTTTCACCGCCTGTTCACGGATCTTCTTGATCTCGTCGGCTTGTCTCTTCTTCTCAGTCTCTTTCTTTTTCTTCTCCTGCTGGCGCTGAGCATCTGTCTTGCGGTAGGTTGTCTTGTCGAAACGCTCGTTGGCTTTCTTGAGGAATGGCATGAGGTTATAGAGCTTCGTGAAGTCGAAGTTACCGTTGATCTGCAGCTGACGGTTGTTGGCGATGGTGTTGCCGAGGTTTGTGCCGTCCTCGAGCTCCGTGCCTCGCTGCCAGGTGTAGGTAGCGTTGTAGGTGGCATCTGTACGCACCCACGAGAAGACCGGGATGAGGTTCAGTGGCAGCTGATAGCTGGCGGTGAACGTCTGCTGATAGTCGAGTGGGGTACCGAAATGGCGGATACTCGTCCACACCGAGTCTTTCCAAGCCTGGTATCGGTCGGGGTAGAGGTCTTTGTTCACGGGGGTGTAAGGCTCTTCAATCTCTGCATTCGTAGCACTCTGGAAGTTCATGTGGAGGTTCTTTGTCAGATCCCAGCGCATGGAGAACTCGCGGTTCCAGAGGAACTGCTCCGAGAAAGTCAGAGGTAGCTCAGAGTTCTCCGTCGACTCCATGTCGCGCTCCTGCAGTTCATAGTAGGAACGTGTCATCTGCGAGTTGAAGCCTACGCTCTGCGGCAGATAGTTGAAGCCGAGACTACGCGCGAGGTCGAGCCACTTACTGCGGTTCTTGATCTTCTTGAATGGCTCCCAGGTCTTGTAGACCGGTGACCACGCATAGTTGAGCGAGCCCTCCCAGTTGTCCTCATTCTCATAGACCGTGGTCTCGCCCTGCGTGTGCTGATGCGAGTGAGAATAGGTAAACGAGAAGTTGGCGGGATCATAGGGCATCGGGTGCCGCTTCGTCTGGATGCCAACACGAGCGTTGGAGATGGAGAAGTTGGTATTGACCTGCTTCGTCACGGCGATGTTCTCAATGGAGTCGCGCTCCTGTTTTGAGGCAGCAGCATCGAGGGCATCCTTAAGCTCCATATCCGTGTCGAGCGGGTTGTACTTCGGGGTTGTCTTCTGCTTGGAGACACTGTAATAGACGGGGATAGAGACCTTCGCCTTGTCGGGGAAGAACTTACCGAGCTCTAAGCTCGTCGTGACCTGGAGGTTCGACTGACTGTCCTGTGAGCGGGAGCTGACACCATCCTCCAATCCGCCGAAGCCTTCCGACACATACTTGCCCTGCACGTTGACCGAGCCCATGTCGGACAACTGCACATTAAGGTTACCGTCTGCAGCCCAGCCACCGGTATTATTGTATTCCTTCAGTCGTAGTTCATCGACCCACACCTCACCGCTCTTCTGTCCTGAGGAGAGGTTGCGGATACCGATGATCATCGTCTTGATCTCGCCGAGCGTAGGATTTCCCATCACCGTCACTTTATTGTTCGGGTGATCAGCATCGTAAGCCTCATAGGCACGCGTGAAGGACGCCGTGCCAAGCGCACGTGCACGGTTACGCTCGCGCTTCACGTTGGTGAAGAGCGAGAGCGGAATGTCGAGCATGTTGTCCTCAGGCCATACTTTCTTGATGTCGGTGATATTGTAACGACTGTATTTATTACTGGGCTCTGTGAGTTTCAGTGGAATCTGATACTCATAATAGTTGCTCTTATAGTCGGATCCGAGGCGGATAAAGATGGCAAGTTCATTGTCTTGGAGGTTCGTCGTGTTCGTCTCTTCGGCGTTGGCATGCACGAACATCTGCAGGCGCTTGTACTTACGTACGTCGAGCGTCGTGTTCTTATATACGCACTTCGCCTCACCCGGGGAGAGGTTATCGGCGTTGAGCTGGAGCGACTGCTCGTCACTCTCCACAAGTTGAGGCTGCGTCGGGTCCTGCTCACGCTGGATACCCGGTGGCAGCACGTAGTTGACTGGCAGCTTGTCGTTGTTCTCCTCGATACTGACGGAGGCTGTCGTGAGGGAACCTGTCTGTGAGGCGGCATTGTCGAGGTTCTGCGTATAGACACGCCACGTGCCACGCACGAGGTCGAGTGAGGCAAAGCGCAGCACCACGGGCTTGGAGAAGCCTGTGAGGAACATACGCATGAAACGGATACTGGAGAAGTCGCTGATGCCGCCCACACGTTTCTCATACTCGTCCACGGGAATGCGGAAGAGGTACCAGGTGAAGGTCTTCACACCCTGACGCGTGCTCGATGCAGCGTCGCGCTTGTCCACGATGAAGTTCTTACCAACCTGAAGATCCTCGGGGCGGATAGAGACATGATACTGATAGTACTTCTCGTATTCGTTGAGGGTGTAGTCTTGGTTGATATCCTCCACGTCAGGCCCACTCTTATAAGATGTGTCGTAGGTCTCCGTACGGTTGTCGGAGTCGGGGGAGTTGCCCTGTGGGTTATTGATATATTTGTATCGACGGAGGATGTCGAAGCGTGCATTGTCGTAGTCGGTGCCGCGAAAATAATGATAGTCATCGTGTGCGGGGTCGGCCCAGATAGAGTCGAAGACAGCCTGCGACACCTTGCCCTGGATTTGCTTGAGGAAATCCTGGTAGCTGTCGAAAGTCTGCTCCTCGGCATCGGTGAGTCCGTTGAAGCCGACATCCTGCAAGGCACGGGCACCTTTCGACGTGGCGAAGGCATAGGTTTGCGTCGTCTGTGTCGGAATCTTACCCCACTGCGTATAAGTGAACGAGGAGGAGCCGTCCACGGGAAGACCGCTCTCATAGAACTTCTTACCGTCCTTGAGCACATCCTCCGACACCTCACCGAGGTTGATATAGAAGTCGCCGCCGCTCGCCGTCTCACCTTTCTGCTCCTCGTGGATGAACGGGTCGAGCATCCAGAACTCTACATACTCGATGTTGGCCTGCTGGAAGTCGTTGGTGTCGAGGCGTCGCATCATACCCCCCCAGTGCTGCGTGGGGTTGTTGAGCGTGCCGTCGTAGTTGAGGTCCGGATTGAAATTGTACGGGCCACGCTCGTTAGGATAATAAGCGATGTTCATCACGGAAAGCGTGGAGGTGGCGCCATTGTAACTGCTCTGGTCTCTATTCGGATAGAGCTCGCGCACATAGACCTCACGCATGTAAGGGTCGGAGAGCATCGTCAGGTCGCTCTTGATATAAGATGGGGTGAGAGATGAGGAACGGCGCGTGAAGAGCGGGTCGATGGTGTACCATGCCATCTGCGAACGGTTGTAGCCTGAGCGCAGTGTCGTCTTGTCGGTGCTCTCAGCGAACATCGTCGGGACGGAGGAGAGAATCCATGCCGTCGGGTCCAATACGGAGATCTTATCGGTTGAGGCCTCAAAGTCATCGATATAAGAGGCATTGTCCTGCACGCCACTCGCTTGACCTGCAAAGAGTTTGGCAAACTCTCCCGTGAACGAGATCTGTGAGGGCTGGGTGAGGTGGAGGAACGGGATCTTGTCGAGAGCGTTTGTGAGCCACTGACTCTCGTGCTTCCAGTTGATGTTGAAACCTACGATGGTGTTGTTCACAGGCTCTGAGCCCATGGCAACCTTCGTCGTGAGGGCTTGCTCACTGAGGTGCTGGACGGTACCCGAGAGCTGGAAGTTCTTCGAGAAGTCATACTCCCAGTTCATACCGAACATCGTCTTGCGCATCTGCGAGTAGTCGCTCTGACTCTCCAACGATACGTTGACTGTCGTTCCTGCATCGATGATGCTCTGGTTGAGGATCGTCACCTCACCGGCGGAGTAGTCGACGGAGTAGTCGGTACCCTCGGTGAGAGTCACGCCGCCGGCGGTCACGACAACAGAGCCCTGCGGCACATTGTAAGCACCGAGGGAGATGACATTGGCTTGTGTGCCACGGTACTGGCCTTGGAAGAGATATTTGTCTTTCTCTGCTATCTGCTTGGCGATGGTCTTCGTGGAGTCGTAGAGTTCAGTGAAGGCATATTTCTTCGCCACATCAGCTGCCACACCATGCTGCACGAGGTAGTTGTACATGTAACTGCCGAACGGCTCGGCGACGGGGAAGAACACGCGGCCGTTGCTCACGGTGTAGCCCTCGACATAATCGAAATAGCCATTGCTATGAGCTTTGTTGTTGTTGTCGAGTCGGTCGGCACCGAGAAGCTTGATAAGCGTCGTGCCCTTGACCTGCTGCTCGGGGATATAACTGAGGTAGACGCCGGTGGTGTCGCTCTGATATTTGACATCGAGCCGGAACTTCTCCTTCTCCACCGTGGAGGCGAGGTAGTAGACGTTTTTCATCATCAACGGCCAGTTGCCCTGTGACGGGTTGTTGCTCGTGTTCTTCAACGACTTTACGAACAAAGCCTGTTTGGTATCAGTGATGTCACTGGCGAACTCACCGACCTGATAAGTGCGGCCACCATAGGTATATTCATACGCCACGGCAAGCACCTGGTCGGTCTGCAGAGATGTCTTCAGGGAGACATAGCCGAGGGCGTTGTTCACCGTGTATTCGGAAGAGGAGAGCAGGCGTGCGCTCTGCAGTTTCTCATAGTCGGTGCCACCCTTCATTCCGGCACCGTCGAGGACCGTCGACGTTTGGTCGATGTCGCGGGCAGCACTGTAGGTGTTCGTCATCGTCTCATACTCCGTGTTGGCGGCATTGGACGGCACGGTGGAGCCTGTCGTGGTCCACCGACTGTTGCTCACCTTACTGTTCTCACCGAGGTCAGTGAGGGCGATGATGTTTCGGGTGTTTGTCGTCGTTCCGGTCTTGTTTGTCACCCAGATCTCCACACGGTTGATGGTCACGCCCGTGGTGAGGTTCGGCAATGTCTTCATGCCGGCATCGTAATGGTCGTGGAAATACTGAGAGAGGAAGAAGTGGCGGTTCTCTTCATAGTCGGCAGCGTCCATCTCAAAGGATGTCAACTGCTTGCCGCCCTGCGACGACACGCTCTTCGACGTACTCTTCTTCTGTGAGGCGACAAGCTGCAACTTCAGTTTGCCGAACTGCAGGTCAGTATGCAAGCCAAAAAGTGACGAAGCTCCCTGGATCAGTGATGAATTGGAAGGAAACGATACATTGCCGCCCTCGACGAGTTTCACGATCTCATCCTCCTTGCCATCGTATTTTAACTTCATGTTCTGCGCATCGAAGTCGAAGGTAGCATCGGTGTTGTAGTTGAGGTTCATATTGACCTTGTCACCGACGCGTCCGTTCATGTTAAAGTTGATCTTCTCATCGAAGTCGAGCGATGTCTTCTTACGGGAGCGTACGGGGAGCGATGGGTTGTCGATGTTCTTATAGGTGCCACCGAACTTCAGTTCTGCCGTTCCCTGGGTGCGGATGCGCACGCCGCCGGGGCCGAAGATCTTCTCTGCCGGTCCGAGGTCGAAATGCATGTCGGAGAAGTCGAACTTCTCCTTGCCTTTCTGCTTGAATATCTCACTGTTCTTGCCGCGGAAGAAAGCATCGCGCCAGTGCTTGCCACTCCACTCCATATATTCCTCGGGCGTCATCATGATAGGCGCAGCGAGATAGGTGTCGCCGAGGCGGGTGCCGATGATATACCGGTTGATAGTGTCGTTGTAGACAACATCATATTTGATGCCATCGGGCCGTTGCAGGTCCATGGCACTCTGGTCGAGGTCGTCGTAGGTGATCGGTGTCGTCCGTTGTATCTTCCACCGCGTATGCAGGCTGTCGGAAGGCATAGCAGCCCAGCTCGCCACGGATGTGACGAGCAACAGCAAAAAAAGTATGAATGCCTTCCTAATCATGCGCTATTTTATTCTCTTCAGCGCCTCTTTTACCACCATCTCCACTTGCATGTCGGGCTTCTCCGTGAGGATCTCGACAACGACCTTGGCTGATGGAGCAGGGGAGAAGCCGAGCATCGTGAGGGCAGAGACGGCTTCGTCCTTCACGGCGGTGTTGACCTGTGGCCCGGCGTTGTGCGACTCCGATACATGGAGTTCGTCGGCGATGCCTGTCGATACGATCTTATCTTTCAGATCAAGGATGACACGCTGCGCCGTCTTCAGTCCGATGCCTTTGACACCCTTGATGAGCTTCGTGTCCCCGTTAGCGATGGCGTTGCAGAGCTCTGTCGGTGTAAGACTCGAGAGCATCATGCGCGCCGTGTTGGCACCGATGCCCGAGACGGTGATGAGCATGCGGTAGAGTGCACGCTCCTGCTTCGAGGCGAAGCCATAGAGCGTGAAACTGTCGTCGCGGCCACCGGTGGTCAATTGTTCATGGACATAGAGTTTCACCTCTTTCTGTCCTTGTATCTTGGTATAGGTTGAGAGTGAGATGTTGAGGGCATAGCCCACACCCGCAGCCTCCACGACGGCAAGGGCCGGTGTGAGGTCTGTCAACGCTCCTTTGATGTATTCAATCATGATATTGCATTATTATCCTTTCTATAAACGCTATTCTGTCTTGTTTATTGTTTTATCTTTCCGAAGATTATTATTTCACACGGATCCTAAAGATTTTAAGGCTCTTCCGGTTTTCGGGTTGATACTGCAGATAACCTCGAAGAGGTTATACTTGAGTAACCCCAGGTAAGGAGCGCAGCGACGCAACCTGGGGTTCG
>CADBAG010000011.1:91731-106361 GCA_902792635.1 uncultured Prevotellaceae bacterium
TTCCTACCCCCACGTTTCGGCTGCGCCTCACGTGGGGCTAACCATGTTCAACCTCTTCGAGGTTGTTCTCCTACCAACCCGAAAACCGGAAGAACCGATTTTAAAGATGGTAACGCCGCTTTGCGGCTACACATTCATTAGCATCACCGCGTAGCGAATAGCGTAGCTATCTTTAAGATCTTTAAAATCCGTGTGAGAAAAATCTATCTGTGAGTTGAGGAAGCATTACCGTATTATGTTACGAATTCATAAAATCATCGGGAAAAGCACGAAATTACAAATAAATCGTTTAATTTTGTGATAATATAACGCATTAAACAACCAATAACACATGAAGAAGATTAGAGCAGCCGTAGTAGGATACGGCAACATCGGACATTTCACCATTGAGGCCCTTGAGGCAGCACCCGACTTTGAGATCGCTGGCGTCGTACGTCGTCAGGGCGACAAGGACAAACCTTTGGAGTTGACTCCTTATGAGGTCGTCGATGACATCGAGAAACTCAAGGATGTGGATGTCGCTATCCTCTGCACACCGACACGCTCGTGCCCGGAGTATGCAGAGAAGATCACGAAGCTCGGCATCAACACCGTCGACAGCTTCGATATCCACACGTCGATCCTCGACTACCGCACAAAGCAGATGGAGAACAACAAGAAGACGGGTACGGTGAGTGTCATCTCCGCTGGATGGGATCCGGGAAGTGACTCTGTCGTGCGTGTCCTCATGCAGGCACTCGCTCCGAAGGGTCTGAGCTATACCAACTTCGGTCCGGGTATGTCGATGGGCCACTCTGTCGTAGCCCGTTCAAAGAAAGGTGTGAAGAACGCCCTTTCAATGACGATTCCTCTCGGTGAGGGTATCCATCGTCGTATGGTCTATGTAGAGCTTGAGGACGGCGCAAGTCTTGAGGAGGTGACACACGAGCTGAAGGCTGACGACTACTTTGCACACGATGAGCTCCATGTCTTCGCTGTGAAGAGCATCGACGAGGTGAAGGATATGGGTCATGGCGTTCACATGACACGTAAGGGTGTCAGTGGCAAGACGCAGAACCAGCGTATCTCCTTCGACATGAGTATCAACAACCCGGCACTCACCGGTCAGGTCCTTGTCGACGTGGCTCGTGCCTCCATGCGTCTGCAGCCCGGATGCTACACGATGCCTGAGATCCCTGTCATCGACTTGCTGCCGGGGACAAGGGAAGAAGTAGTGGCGACGCTGGTATAAGAGGCCTAACCAAGCCTTCCCTAAAGGGAAGGATGTTGATTACTTTGTTAAACGATAGTTTCACTGTAGGGGCGGGGTTTGGCTGTGGAGGGCCGTCCTATTGCGTATCAATCAGCATCTTAGGGCGGCCACCAGGGCCGCCCCTACGGTGAAACCATTAATACCTAATCACCTCTGTTAATCAACCCCTTTAACTTCCTTACGTACGAATAAATAATACAGGCGAGGGTGATGAGGATATAAATACACACGACCTCGATAGCATTCACGTGGATGTTCTCAATGCTCGCATAGGGTAGGGAGGCTATTGCTTTTACGGCATAATTCATGAAATTGGAGACATAACCAATGCATGAAAGGAGCAAGGCATTGACAGGATGGATAGCCGATGTTATCAATATCGCCAATGCTAAATAGATAATGATTGTTGCACATGGTATCACAATGAAGTTTGTCAAGAGGAAATAGCACGAGAAACGACCGAAATAATAAGCCACCAACGGTGCCGTCGTGATCTGTGCCGATACTGACACACTGACCATTCCCCATAGGATCTCCGCGATTCTCCGTAGGGGCGGCCCTTGGCACCGTCCTCCCAAACGATGATGTCCTCCCATAATCGTTCCTTTCTCAACCTTCGTCTTAGGAATTACTAACCGGTACACATGCTTGTAAAAAACTAAGATCCCCAATACTGCCATGAACGACATTTCAAAGCCGATGTCCCACAAACACAAGGGGTTGGCGACCAACAGAAAGACGGCGGCAAGACTGAGCGCATTGATGGAGGCATTGTCGCGACCGCTGACGATGCAAAGCGAATAGATCGTCAGCATCACTGCTGAGCGCACGACACTCGATCCCATGCCTACCAAGAACACATATCCCCAGATCGTCAGAAGGATGACGGCTTGCGACAGCCACCGACGCTTGAACCCTCTGCCGAACAACAACAGCAGTACGGCATAGATGATGCTGAGATGCAGACCCGAGAGTGCGAGGATATGTGAGGCACCGGAGACGGAGTAGGCGTCTTTTGTCTCTTGAGAGATGCCATGCTTGTCACCCAAGACCATGGCGGCGATGATAGCAGACTGCTGGTCTTCGCTCTGCGATAACCGCAACCGGCTCACAAGCTTCTCCCGTTCCATCATGGCATAGAGGCGCATGCGGGCAAAGGTTGACATCGGTTTCAGACTGACACGCGCCGGTTGCCAGTCGGAATAATAAATAAATGTGGAGGCCTGAAAGCCGTGGATATGCAACCAACGGACATAATCGAAGTTACCTGAGCGATAATTGCGCAACGGTTGCATGATCGACTGTGCAACAAGACCCGTGCCTAAGCCAATCGTTTTCCAGTCGTTTGTTATTGTGTCGCGGAGGATCGCAGCCTTGACGTTGATGGTCTTCGTCAAGGGTTTTCCGTTGATGGAAGTGAGGGTAAGGTCGCAGCGCAGCGTCTTGCCACGGACCTGTGGCTCGGAGATCACGACAGCCTCGTAACATATGGTGCAGGGGCGGTCCCCTGTGGCCCGCCCCTGCACTATCATCGTGACCCCAGCGCAGAATATAGCCGTAGAAAGTAGGATGTTCTGCGCGTATGGTTTCCGCTTGAAAAGAAGTTCAAGCAAGAGGAGGAGTAGCGTGAGGGCGAGCCAGACCCATACCGACCACGACGGCAAAGTAGGGAACCACCTCATGATGCCGTCACCCGCAACGATGCCTATCATCAATGCCACGGCCACGCGCAGCACCGGTTGGGTTTGTAGATAGTCAGTGAAGGTCATTTTTAGAATCCTCCGAAGCCTCCGCCACGCGGGGGACGGCCACCACCAGGACCACCCATCGGTGGACGACCGCCTCGGCCTCCACGGAAGCCGGGACCATCACCGGGACCATCGCCTTGTCCTTTGTGTTTGCCACCGAAGGCATTGATGCGGAAGTTGACATGCAGCATGACATAGCTGTTGATGGAGTTGTACTCCGTATCCGAACGCATCGAAGCTGTGATCGTACGACTGAGGTTGCTCTGCTGATGGAGCAGGTCGTAGAACTGGAGCATGACGGTGAGGGGCTTGCCCTTGAGGAAACTCTGCGAGAGCTGTACGTTCCATACGAGCTCGTTCGTGTTGAGCGAGTTGTCGGAGTAGCCACGGCGAGAGTTCATGTTAAGATCTGTCGACAGAGATGTGCCCCAAGGAGCCGTGAGATTGATGCTGCCGCCGTAGCTGTACTGCCAGATGTTTGAGTTGGAAGCCGGCTGCAGCTTGTTGTTAGAGTGGCGGTAGCTGAAGGCACCGTTGAGCTCCACCTCGAGCCAGTCGTTGCGATAGCTCCCAGCGAGGCGGTCGCTGATAGTCATATCGCGTGTCGTGTTCTTCAGCGAGCTTGCGTTGTGTGAGAGCGAGATGTAACCCACATTGTTGGCATAGTTGAAGTTGGCGAACGTATTGATGTTCCAGTAGCCTGCTGAGTCGAGCGGCGTGTTGAACATGAAAGCAGAGTTCACATTCCAGTTACCGTTGATGTTCTCCGGACGCGTCAGGCGTCCGCCGGTCTTCTCATCGTAGGTCACCTTGTTGCTGATGCTGTTCTGCGTGTTGTTGTAGTCGATGAACGTCATCAGCGACTGCTTCGTCTTCTGGTTATACGTGTTGTAGAACAGTCGGAAGTTCTGATTGAACGAAGACTTCAATCCTGGGTTACCTGTAGAGATATTCAGCGGGTCGGAGTCGTCATAGATGTCGAGCAACTGTGTGATGGAAGGCTGCGTCGTGGTGGCGCGGTAGTTGATGCGCAGGTTGCTTACCTTATTGAAACGATAACGGAAGTCGAACGTCGGCGTGAAGTTCGTCACCGTGCGCGTCGTATCCACTGAGATGCCGAGATAGTTCTGCTTGTAATGCGAGATCTGCGGCTGGAGCATGACACCGGCATTGAGTTGCCACTTCGTGCGAAGCATGCGGAACATCAGTTCGATGTTGTGCGTGTAGTTCTTATACGAAGAGTAGCGGCTCAGATCGGTATCAAGATATTTTGTCCACGGTTGCTCAACGAGGTTGAGATAATTGTCCCAGCTGCGATAGGCCGGTGACACGGTAGAGAAGAAGTTCTCACCGAGGTTGGAGAAGTCGTACGTTGAGCGGTCGCTCTTGCTGTAGCTGTACTGGAAGCGATAGCGCAGTTGCAGGAATGTGGCTTTCCACAACGGCTCGCTGTACGTCGCCTGCAAGGTGTAGTTCCATCTTGTTGACGGCGCGAGGTTGTAGCGGTTGGTCTGATACGTAGAGTCCTGACCAAGCGCGTTCTGGATCTGATAAAGATGAACGTTGTTAGTAGAGAGTGAATTTGATTTGGAGTCGGTGTAGCTCACGTCGCCCCGGACCGTCACATTACGTCCGCGGGAGTTGAGCTTACGGTTCAGTTGCAGCATCGCGCCGAAACTGTTGCTTTTCGAATAAGAGATTCCGTTAGAGATATTAGAGTTGACGATGGCACTGTCTGCAGCCAACTGTCGCAGCGCCTGCTGAGCCAAGGGATCCGTGACGAAAGCGTAAGGATCACTGTTGAACGAAGCAGAACTGCTTGACGAGAGTCCATCGCTTGTGTTCAGGGTCATTGTGGGTCGGAACATGATGTTCGTCATGGAGTCGGGTGTCCACTCCACGCGTGCCCGCGCATCGAAACTGTTGCTGCGCGAGAAACTGCGGTTCACACTGTTGGAGAACGACCCCACGGTGCTGACATAGTTCTCCGAACTTGTCTTACTCTGCACGTCACCGTCGCTGTGGTTCCATCGTGCACTGCCATCGACCTTGATCTTGTCTTTCTTCTCATAGTTGACGTTGACACCAGCCATCTTCGTGGCGTTGAGGCCATTGCGCCCTCGTCCGAAGCCACCGCCACGGCCACCGAAGCCCATGTCGTTGACGTTGTTGGCGTTGCCCATACCGAAGATCTTCAGATCATTCTTCATGTATCCACCGAAGGCACGGCTGCTGTAGCGGTCTTTTGTACCCACGCCCACATCAACATTCGCCATAAATCCTTTGTTCATACCCGGCTTGATACCGAAGTCGAGCACCGTCTGCTCATCGCCATCATCGATACCCGTGACGCGTGCGAGGTCACTCTTCTGGTCGTAGGCCTTCACCTTATTAATAATGGAGGTAGGGATGTTCTTCATGGCCGTCTTTGTGTCGCCGGTCATGAACTCCTTACCGTCGATGAGGATCTTCTTCACCTCCTTGCCGTTGATCGTGATCTTACCGTCGTCGCTGACCTGAGCACCCGGCAGGCGTTTCACGAGCTCCTCGATTGTCGAGCCCTCGGGGGTGCGGTAGGCTGCGGCATTGTAGACGAACGTATCCTCTTTCAGGATGACCTTCTGCGCCTGTGCCGTCACCGTTGCTTCTTTCAGCATGATGGCGTCGGCAGAAAAGAGGATGGTGCCAAGCTTCACGTCGGCATCGTCCTTGATCGTTATCGGCCGTGTTATAGTCTTGTAGCCGATGCTCGAGATCTTCAGGATGAACTGTCCGTCGGACGGAGCCTTGACAGCAAACTTACCATCATCGCCGGAGGTCGTGCCCATGACGAATGTGGAGTCTTTCTTCAAGAGCTGAATCGTTACCAACGACACAGCATCTTTACTCTGCTTGTCGGTGATGGTACCCGATATCTCCCGGCTCTGCGCCATGGCAGTGACTGTTGTCACCACCATGATGGCAAGCAATAGTAATTTCTTCATTGTTATTCCCTTACCTATAATTAACGAATTAATACTGAATATTAAACGTAACAGGTGTGCAAATGGTTTAATAATTGCAGATTGTTTAACGAATCGCAATATTTATTTTGTTTTTCATAATATTGCACACTGTATCCTATGATTGCGCAATAATGCAAAGAACATTCTTAAAAAACAATAATTTATTATCAGATTGTTAGAATAATGGGCTTCTTATGATTATATTTGCATGTAAACGTTAAGTATGCGAATCATGAAACAGAGAGTGATGATCACCCATCAGCTCGCTACTGATTTGGCCATGGCGATATCAGAATGTGAGCATGACAACATTTTTGTTCTCACCGACGACAACACCCGCAAGAACTGTTGGCCGGTGATAGAGACCTTTATAGGCTTGCGCGATGCCCATGTCATTGCCATCGAGCCGGGCGACATCCATAAGAATGTGGAGTCGCTGGTCTACGTATGGCGTGAGTTAGAGCGTGGCAAGGCTACGCGTCACTCGCTGCTCATCAACCTCGGTGGCGGTATGGTGACGGATCTCGGTGGCTTTGCGGCATCGACCTTCAAGCGTGGCATCGACTTCATCAATATCCCTACGACGCTCCTCGCTATGGTCGACGCCTCGGTAGGAGGCAAGACGGGTATCAACCTTGATAGTCTGAAGAACGAGGTGGGCGTGTTCAACGATGCGAAGTTCGTATTGCTCGACACGGAGTTTCTGCGCTCACTCGATGATCAGAACATTCGCTCAGGCTACGCTGAGATGCTGAAGCACGGACTCATCTCCAACGTGAAGAACTGGGCGGAGCTGCTCAACTTCGATCTCGACAATCCCGATCTGAAGCATCTCGCTACGATGCTCGGCAAGTCGGTGGCTGTCAAGGAGCGTGTCGTCACGAAGGACCCGAAGGAGAAAGGCATCCGCAAGGCGCTGAATTTCGGTCATACCTTCGGTCATGCCTTCGAGAGCTTCTCATTGCTTCACAGCAAGGAGAGCGGCAAGACGCCGATCCTGCATGGCTATGCTGTGGCTTACGGACTCATCTGTGAGCTCTATCTCTCCTCGCTCAAGGCTGGCTTCCCTACGGAGAAGATGCATCAGACGGTGCAGTATATCCGTGAGAACTACGGAGCGCTCGGCATCACATGCGACGACTACGATGAGCTCATCAACCTCATGCGCCACGACAAGAAGAATACGGCGGGTGTGATCAACTTCACGCTGCTCTCCGAGGTGGGTGACATCCATATTGACCAGACAGCAACCGACGAGGAGATCAAGCAGTGCTTGGATTTCTTCAGAGAAGGATAATATATGAAACAGGTTAGACCAAAGAAGAATCTTGGCCAGCACTTCCTCACGGATCTCAATATCGCCAAGCGCATTGCTGACACCGTGGACGCGTGCCCCGACATCCCCGTGCTCGAGATAGGCCCGGGCATGGGTGTGCTGACACAGTATCTCGTGGAGAAACCACGGGAGGTGAAAGCTGTGGAGATCGACTCAGAGAGCGTGCGCTACCTCTATGAGAAGTTCCCGAAGTTGCGCGACAACATCCTTGGGGAGGACTTCCTGCGGATGGACCTCACGAAAGTGTTCGACGGCAAGCCGTTTGTGCTCACGGGCAACTACCCCTATGACATCTCCTCGCAGATCTTCTTCAAGATGCTCGACAACAAAGACCTCATCCCATGCTGTACAGGCATGATCCAGCGAGAGGTCGCCCTGCGCATCGCCTCCAAGCCGGGCACGAAGCAGTATGGCATCCTCAGTGTGATGATCCAGGCGTGGTACGACACGGAGTATCTTTTCACCGTCGATGAGGATGTATTCAATCCGCCACCCAAGGTCAAGAGTGCCGTTATCCGCATGACGCGCAATAAGGTCACTGACCTCGGCTGCGATGAGGCTCTGTTCAAACGGGTCGTCAAGACGGTGTTCAATCAGCGCCGTAAGATGCTGCGTGTGTCGCTCAAGCCATTGTTTGGCAAGGACAACATGCCGTCTCCCGAGTTCTTCGCCGATGAGATGATGACGAAGCGACCCGAGCAGCTGTCGGTGGAAGACTTTGTCAGCCTCACGAATAAGGTTTCTGGCGCATTCGCTAAATTATAAAGAAGAAAGAATAAAGAATACAGAACTGAGTACATTGTGCATTTATACTGTGCATTTATTATGGTATTTATTGTTGTATTGATGCTCTATGTATTCCTTATTCTTTATTCTTTCTTCTTTAGCGAAGCGAAAAAAACATTCGATATTTTTTCTCACTTTGGAGAAAAGTAATTAAATTTGTAACCGATAAAGAAATATAAACCTATAATCATATGATTGACGTTAAAGAAACACTGAAGAGCGCTGAAGATAAAATGAAGAAAAGCGCCAGTTTCCTTGAAGGAGAACTGTCACGTATCCGTGCAGGACGTGCCAACATAGCTGTTCTTGATTCCGTTCGCGTGATGTCATACGGACAGATGGTGCCATTGAACCAGGTCGCAGCCTTGCAGGTGCCTGATGCCCGCACAATCACGATCCGTCCGTGGGAGCGTAAGGCTATCAAGGACATTGAGAAGGGTATCATGGACTCTGATGTCGGCATCACTCCGGAGAACAACGGCGAGATGGTTATCCTCCGCTTCCCGCAGCCCACAGAGGACCGTCGTAAGGAGCTTGTGAAACAGTGCAACAAGATCGGTGAGCAGGCTAAGGTGCAGGTTCGTAACGTGCGCGGCGAGTACAAGGACAAACTGAAGAAAGCCATCAAGGATGGTCTCTCGGAGGATCAGGAGAAGGACGCTGAGGACAGCCTTCAGAAAGTTCACGACAAGTACATCAAGCTTATCGATGCTACGCTTGCTACGAAGCAGAAAGAAATCATGACGATTTAATGCACGGCTTGGTAATTAAGAACACGGGATTCTGGTACACGGTGTTGACCGATGAGGGGCAGACGGTGGAGAGCAAGGTGAAAGGCAAGTTCCGGCTCAAAGGCATCCGCTCCACGAACCCCGTGGCCGTAGGTGACGGCGTGGAGATCATCATCAACGAGGAAGGACAGGGACTCATCACGGCTATCGATGACCGTAAGAACTATATCATCCGCCGTGCCACGAACCTCTCTAAGCAGAGCAGCATCATCGCCTGCAATCTCGATCAGGCTTTCCTTGTCGTCACCGTGGCTCACCCCGAGACCTCCACGACGTTCATCGACCGATTCTTAGCTTCGTCGGAGGCTTATTCGGTGCCTGTCGTACTCGTCTTCAATAAGACCGATCTCTTGGATGCCGATGAGCGCCATTATCAGGAGATGATGGTCAACCTCTATGAGACGGTGGGCTATCAGTGTTTTCAGATATCAGCTGAGACGGGCGAAGGCATCGAGCCACTGCGTGCGCTGCTAAAGGACAAGGTGACGCTGCTCAGTGGCAACAGTGGAGTGGGGAAGTCGACCCTGCTCAATCTTTTTGTGCCTAATGCTGATGCGCGCGTGGCGGATATCAGTGACGCTCACGACACCGGCATGCACACCACGACCTTCTCTGAGATGGTGCGGCTCCCCGAGGGAGGATGGCTCATCGACACGCCGGGAATCAAAGGCTTTGGCTCCTTTGATATGGAACCGGAAGAGATAGGAAGCTATTTCAAGGAGATTTTCAAGTTCTCCAAGGACTGTCGTTTCTCCAACTGCACCCATACGCATGAGCCTGGTTGTGCTGTGCGTAAAGCCGTGGAGGAACATTATATTGCCGAGAGCCGCTACAACAGTTACCTCTCGATGCTACAAGACAAAGATGAAAACAAATACCGGGAAGCGTATTGATTTTGACTTGCGATTTCACCGTAATCGTATCGCGATTTCACTATAATCGTATCGCGATTTCACTGTAATCGTATCGCGATTCAACCGTAATCGCAACTCACGCTACAGGCATGCTCCGAGCGATACGAAAACCGTGGTGGTGTGGCCGAAACCGCGGTCAAAGATCTGCTTGCCGTGGTATATCATGTGGTTGCGGCATGAATAGATGTTATAATCGGAGAAACTGACACCGACGGAGAGCATGCCGAACTCATTGTAGAACGAGAGGGCGTTGCGGAGGCGCCAGGCAAGCCATTTGCCGCCATGGTTCTTCACCTTCACGTCGCCTTCGTGATAATAGGGGGTGCCGGGAATCGGCTCGGCTGTAATCCACATCACATCATTCTTCGGCAACGACACAACGAGCATTGGATCGCAGCGCAGCATCATGCCCCAGGAGCGGTCGTGAGAGAACCATACAGTCGGCGTGCGGAAGGAGAGCATCGGAAGGAAGTTGAGACGACGGACGGCATCTTCATCATAGGAAGTGACATAGCCATTGTTGTCGTCTCTATCCTGTTGGGCTGCGACATCGTTGCGATCAAACTCCATACCGAAGCCGATGCCCATATATTTCAATGCATACCACTGATAATCAAGCTGATGAGAAAATGTGTCGTCGGTAGCTGTATTGATGTTGAACGAGTAAGTGAAGACCTGCCGCGGTATCTTGTGCGCTTCCTTTTTCTCGATATTCATCAGTGAGTCGAGGTTGATGGCTGAGGCGCGAAGCGAGAGCAAGCAGAGGAGCGAGAGGAGGAAAAACAGCCTTTTCATTTCGTTTTAATGTATTTGTAGATGCAAAATTATATATAATCCTCAAAAAAGTCGTAACTTTGCAGTGGTTTTTGAACGCGATGGTTGGGGACAGCCTCGGAGAGGCTGAATTATTCATAACCCCAGTCTAAGGAGCGCAGCGACGCAGACTGGGGGTGTAAGATGGATGCCGCGACGACTGATCTTCTGCCTCGGAGAGGCAGACTGCACGATAGTGCGCAATGTCTTTAATGGCCTGTACCATACGTCAACATAGCGCGCCTTCGGCACATTCAGCCTCTCCGAGGCTGGCATTCAGTTAATCCGTTCTCGGCCTAAACCCCAGGCTGCGGTCGCTACGCTCCCTTAGCCTGGGGTTATGAAAAAGTGTGCCTCTCCGAGGCACTGCGCTAATAATCCGAGGAATAGACCGAGGCACTGCGCTAAAAGGCCTTCGTACCATTATACAGGGAAATTATTGCAATAATACATAAAATGGATTTTATCAGGACATTGTTTGAAGGCTCGCACGCTTACTGGGGCGGCGGCGTTTCTCACTCCATCTTTATCCTTGCCTTGGTCATCACCCTTGGCTTGTTGTTGGGTCGGATAAAGGTCAGGAACGTTTCTTTGGGGCTGACATGGGTGCTCATCGTCGGCATCATCTTCGGCTATTTCAACCTCAACCTCAATGTGGAGCTGCTCCACTTCCTCCGCGAGTTCGGTCTCGTGCTCTTCGTTTATTCGTTAGGCCTGCAGGTGGGTCCGGGCTTCTTCGCCTCGTTCAAGAAAGGCGGACTGCAGCTTAACATGCTCGTGCTCATCACTATCTTCATCAGTATCTTCACGGCCATCGGCGTCTATTATGCTACAGGCACACCTATCACCGCCATCGTCGGTATCCTCTCAGGTGCCGTGACGAACACGCCGGGAATGGGTGCTGCTCAGCAGGCTTTCTTCAGCATCAAGGGCGTGGAGAGTCCCGACATCGCTACAGGCTACGCACTGGCTTACCCGATGGGTGTCATCGGTGTCATCCTTGCTTTCATCCTGCTTCGCTTCATCCTTCGCATCAAACCATCTGAGGAGGAGAAGACCGCTGAGACCGGTGAAGGCCAGCCCGAGCTGCTCGCTGTGCGCTCCATCACTTTGGAGGTCACGAACGAGCGCATCGACAACGTCACTGTGGCTGAGGTCAAGCATATCATCGGCCGCCACTTCATGATCTCACGTATCGTCAGTCATGATGATACTAACCATAACGCCATCGTCAATGGTCAGACACGTCTGCATCTCCACGACAAGCTTCTCGTGGTCGTGGCACCGCAGGATATTGATGCCGTGACTGCGCTCATCGGTCAGCCTGCTGAGGTCGACTGGAGCCAGTTTGAGAAGGAGCTGATCTCGCGCCGTATCATCGTCACCCGTCCGGAGCTGCAGGGCAAGACGCTCGTGTCGCTCGACATCAACGGTAACTTCAATGCTACAGTGACGCGTGTCAACCGTAACGGAGTGGACCTCGTGGCTCATCCTCATTTGCGTCTGCAGCTCGGTGACCGCCTCACGGTGGTGGGCTCGGAGCTCGCTCTAAGCAAGGTCGACAAGGTGCTCGGTAACCAGATGAAGCGTCTGAACTACCCGAACCTCATCCCAATCTTCTTTGGTATTGTGCTCGGCTGTCTGCTCGCCAACCTTCCGATTCCTATCCCCGGTATCCCTACACCTGTGCGTCTCGGCCTTGCCGGTGGTCCGTTCATCGTAGCTATTCTCATGGGTTACTTCGGTCCACGCTATCACCTCGTCACTTACAACACGATCTCAGCCAACATGATGCTGCGTGAGATGGGTATCAACCTCTTCCTCGCCTGTGTGGGTCTGGGAGCCGGTCAGGACTTCTTCCACACACTTATCAACGAGCAAGGCTTGCAGTGGATTGGCTATGGCGTCATCATCACGATGATCCCTATCCTCTTAGGTGGTATCATCGGCCGCTTCGCCTTCCACATCAACTACTACACGCTCATCGGAGTGCTTGCAGGTGGCAACACGAACCCGCCGGCTTTGGCTTATGCCAACGACCGCACGTCAAGCGACACGCCGTCAGTGGGTTACGCTACGGTCTATCCGTTTGCTATGCTCCTGCGCATTATCTCCATCCAAATCTTAATGATGATATTCTTGTCATAATATGTCGAAACATTCTTGTTGAAAATAAATGGATACAAAAGATATATTCGGAATCTTCAAAGGTCATAAGAAAACTCAGGACGAGCACGCAGAGCGCATCACGAGCCTGGAGGAGCGTATGGTTGACCATGAGACAAAACGCGATGAGGATGCCACATCCGTGCAGATCCTCCGCCGTAAGCTCGACCTCCTCGTGCGCACGGGTGCCATGCTCATGGCGAGCAATGCCGACTGCGAGCGTATTATGCGAAACATGAAGCGCTGTGAGGCTTACCTCGGACTGCCTGAGGAGTACATCCACATCAACCTCAACTTCGATATCATCATGGTGAATCTCTCCGATGAGACTCACTCTTTCTCTAAATATCAGCGCGTAGACAGTCATTGCATCGAGTTCACGGTCATCTCTAAGATCAGTAAGATGCTCTGGACGGCTATCCGCGAGGACTGGGACCTTGACCGGTACGAGCAGGAGCTTGAGGCACTGAAGCATGTCCACAAGCAGTATTCGCCGTGGATGATTGCTGTCTGTGCCGGCTTTGCGTGCGGAGGCTTCTGTGTGCAGTTCGGCTGCGACTGGCCTGCCTTCTTCTACGCTTCCATCCCCGCTATCCTCGGCTTCCGTCTGAAGATGTACCTCAGCCAGCTCCATTGGAACGGCTATGTAGGCATCGCCATCAGTGCGTTCGTCGCTACACTCATCTGTTGGCTCACGACATTCATCAGTCTTGATCCGACGATAGCTGCAGCCCTGCCTTCGTTCCTCCATTCTGATACGCCTTACCATCCATTGATGGCCTGCACACTGTTCATTGTGCCGGGTGTGCCTCTGATCAACTTCGTCACTGATATGGTGTCGAACCATGTTCAGGTGGGAATAACGCGCGCCATGATCACGTTGATGATCATCATCGCCATGTCGTTTGGTATCGTGTTTGCCATTCAGATCTGCGGTATCGACAACTTCGTCAAAGACCTTTCGATGACGCCGCACAACACGTTCCTCGACTATGCCATTGCAGCAGCCGTGTCCTCCATGGGCTTCGCTACGATCTACAACACACCGAAGCGTATCATGCCGGTGCTCGCTCTGACAGGTATCATCGCTGTCTGCACACGTAACTTTGTCAACCTTGGCCCGTCCAATGGTAACATCGGTCTCGACCAGGGTATCATCATCGGTTCGTTTGTGGGCTCGGCAGTAGCCAGTCTGATCGCTACGAAGTCGCAGCATATCCACCACATTCCTCATCAGGTCATCGCCATCCCTTCGGTCATCCCGATGATTCCCGGTGTGATGATGTATCGTGCCCTCTTCGGATTCATTCAGATGGATGGTGTCATCGGTGAGCTCACCTTCGCTTTCAACTGGGCTATCAAGGCTTCGCTTGTCATCCTCTTCATTGCTCTTGGTGTGGCTATCCCGAACATCTTTGTCCGCCGCCTCATTCAGCCGAAGCGCAAGGAGAAACTCCTCAAGCTCGTCAAAGAGCGCCACGAGAAGCACCACGATATGGTGGATCTGAAAGAGATTTAATTGAGTTAGGAGATCTTTTCGAGTTAGGAGATCTTTTTGAGTTAGGAGTTAGGAGATAGGAGTTAGGAGTTGAGAGTTCCGACTCCTTGCTTTCAGTGGCCGTGCCATAGTGCCGGCCACTCACAGCAAAAATAATTCGACCTGTACGGTTGACATTTGCACTTTTTGAATGTTTACAGTCTCGGAGAGACTGAATTTTTGATAACCCCAGTCTAAGGGAGCGAAAGCGACCGCAGACTGGGGTCTGTTGTGAGAGCGTATTTGACTGATCTCCTGCCTCGGAGAGGCAGACTGCACGAT
>CADBAG010000012.1 GCA_902792635.1 uncultured Prevotellaceae bacterium
ACGAATACAAATTCCGTTTATACAAATCAGGCACTTATAAAAACACCAATACTGCCCCTACATATTGTATTCTTCCATATAGCAAGCAATATGCCGTCTTTAAGTCAGATGGTGTGGCTGCTAATGCATCAGTAGCCCTTAGTGTCTATACAACTCCAAAAGTCATCAGTTTGAATAAAGCAAACGATGACTCGAAGTACTGCATATTTGCTTATGAGGCAGAGAATCGTGTCTATGGTAATTTCACACTTTCAGGACCTTCCAGTGCATTAGCAACGGGAGACTATGTCTTTAACACAACGCAGTCTTATTCTTCAAGGAACATAATTGGTTCACCAAGTAATGTACAAGATCTTGAAATTAAAGGTTCCTATAGTGTTGCTGATTTAACTTTTACTTGGCAGGTTAATGGGCTTGATGGTTATATTACAGTGCAAACGCCTACTGTGTCAAGTGGTAAAGGAACACAGGTTGTCACTGTCAATTCATTACCTTCAGGTATACGTTATGGAAAGGTTCGAGTACAAGCTAAAGGAGGTACAAAATATTCAGGATGGAAAGAGTTAGAATTCAATCTGTATGGTGAGCCTTCATATACAGATATCTCCTCTTTGTCAGAGATTACAAGTTCTGATGGCTACTATCGCCTGACAGCAGATGTTTCTGACGCTCCAGGTGTTACCGAATTCTCAGGCTTCCTGGATGGTAATATGCACAAGATTAGCAGTGTATCAGCACCATTATTCACCACCCTTACAGGAACGGTAAAGAACCTTGTGTTGATAGTTATGCTGACATCACTGGAGGTACAACAGTTGGTGGCATCGTGGGATATAATAATGTAGCTACTACTGCCACAAACCTTAAGACTATGGTGATGAACTGTATGTTCTATGGCAATATTACTGGTGGCGATACAAAGTCACCTGTATATGGTGGTAAGAATATCAACAATAACCAAGGCGGTCTCAATACTTTCAACTACTACAGTTATGAAAAACTGACAGGCGGTGTTACTGACAATCAGTACAATTGTGCGCTCGCAGTAGAGGATAAATACCTAAACCGTTTTGAGTTCTACCGTCTGTTGTTGAATAGCAATAAGAAGCTTGCAGCATACTATGCAACAGGCTCTGCTGAAAATGGCGACAAGATGGCAAAATGGGTATTGGAAACGGCTGATAGAACAATCGACAATCCTAAACCTTACCCTGTTTTGAAAGCTCAAGGATACTATCCTTCTATTGTCAACCCAGATATAGAACACGCGCCAGATAGCGCATCAGTAGGACGCAATCATGGTGGAAAGTTAGGCGACAAAACGTTGTCGGTGACAATTAATCTCGGTAGTGGTGCTCCTACTGATGCGAGCATCACTACAGGTAGCCTTACTCTAACCCGCACTGACAAGGACTTTGACCGATTCAACTTTAACTACGACAAGGTACAATTACCCTATTACAATGATGTAGGCACAGGTAACTATACAGATTACAAAGTGGTGACTGGCTGGAAGATTACAGCCATTACAGCCGTAGAGGGTGACCCATACACCTCCGCAAACTATCCAACCACAGGTATAACAGACTTCCCTAATCATAATTATGCTGACCGCAAGAGTTCCAACAAAGATCTCTATAGCGTCAGCAAGCGCGTCTTCTCTCAGGGAGCATACTTTGATGTGCCTTACGGTGTAACCAGCATTACTATTGAGCCATATTGGGGTACCGCTGTATATGTCGCTGACCAGTATTATGATGTAGTATATAAGAATGACTATACAGGAAAACAAGGTGTAAGCCAGGTAGGTACACAGGCGGTTGATAACACGACCGAATTCAATGGCCAAAAGGTCAGAACCAGTATTACTGGTCTTGGTTCTGGAACTACGGTTTACGACAATGCGGTAGTCTTGGTAGGCAATTTCCACTTGGATGGTGTACCATCTGGAGGTACTGTTCCTTTCACCATGATGTCAGTGGACATGGACAATGACCATGAGCCAGATTACAGTCTGATTTATCACCACAAGAATCGTACAGCAATTTGTCCTATCCGTTTTGACTTCCTGAACATTCCTGGCACAGCTCAGGCACAGAAGCCTAATGGTGCAAGTCTTATATGCAACTTCACCATCTTCAAGACAAAGGGTTGGTTTGAAGTTACCAATACTTCGTCTTTCTATACCTCGCAGTTAGAGTATGAGAACCTGGCTGACGTAACAAAAACAGATGCTCCACTTATTCTTCTTGGTGGTGTTATTGACCAATTTGTTTCTACTCAGTCATCAAAAGTAGATGGGCATACTATATATATCCACGTGGGTGGCAATGTATGGATTAACTCTTTCGGATTAGGTACCCACAGTGACGGCAGTCAGTCCACACCCCATGTTCCAGTTTCTGTAACAGGTGGTGAATATGAGGGTCTTTATCTTACAGGAACCTACAATGCAGGTGCAGCCGTAAGAACAGACAATGCAGAGTGTTACATCAGTGGTGGACACATTGTAGAGGCCGCAGGTGCATCTTTAGAGCAAATCAATGGTAGCGTGCATTGGCAAATCTATAATGCCGATATTGACGAGTTCTTTGGTGGAGGTACCAACGATGCGAAACCAATCAAGGGTGACATCACTACAGATATTTACAACAGTAACGTTGGACTTTTCTGCGGTGGTCCTAAGTTCGGCAATATGCAGGCTGACAAGAAGGTGACAACTAATGCCGAAGGATGTATCTTTGGCAAATACTTTGGTGCTGGATACGGCGGAACCTCTTTGTCAAGAAAGAAATATTATGATACTACAACAACGGACTGGCCTGGTTGGGCAGGAAAGTATGTCGATGACCGTGGTAAATATTTTGATGGTAGTACCACGAATGCACCTGGAGATTCAAAATATGGAAAGAAGGGTCCTGGTGTAGCAACCGATATGGACTATGAATTCTTCGTATGGAGTCCTGGAAATACTGGTGGTCGATTCTTTGTCAAGTATGCTACATTCTCTTTGGCACAGTGTAACGATGTGTCATCTACACTGAAGAAATGTACCGTAAAAACCAACTTCTATGGTGGTGGCAACTTAGGAAAAGTTGTAGGTACTGCCACTTCTGTGCTTGAAGATTGCACTGTAAATGGTAGCGTATATGGTGCTGGATACTCTGCGTCACTTCCTACTGTCGAAGTGAGAGACGGAGGCTTTGTAAATAATCCTAATTATAATAAGCAATCTGGTATGTTTGAACCTGCCGAATTATCTGGTACGACAACATTCACTTGGCAGAATGCTGCAGCAGCAGGTAAAACCTTAACCAACGGGCAGTCTGGTAGCGATTTATCAAACCATATATTATATACTAACACCGTACTAACAGGCCTTGGTGAGGTTGCGAAATCAGTTCTCACCATTAATGGCACAACCACCGTTGCCCATAGCGTCTACGGCGGCGGTGAGGAATCTGGTGTAGCTGGCAATACCGAAGTGACCGTCACTGGCGGTACGATTGGCACTCCAAATCTTGGCGGTGCCGAGTATGGTAACGTCTATGGCGGCGGTAAGGGTAAGGCTGATGATGTGACTGCTGGTATCGTGAAGGGCAGCACTACTGTTAGTATCAGTGGCTCGCCTACCATTCTGCACAATGTCTATGGCGGTGGTGCCTATGGTTCGGTGGGAACGTTCTCATACGATGCGACGACAGGATTCCCAACTGGTTGGAATACTACAGATGATAAAGGTAAGTGTACAGTGTCCATCACTGGCGGTACCATCGGTACTACAGGTGATAATAATGGTATGGTGTTCGGTTCGTCACGTGGCTTGGAAGGCGACCCGTCAATTCCTAATGTCGATAAAATGGCTTGGGTGTATGATACGGATGTTACTATCGGAATCCAGAATGCACAATCGAATGCTACTCCTTGGATTAAGGGCTCTGTCTATGGTGGTGGTGAGAATGGTCATAACTTCCACGATGCCAAGGTGACTGTGCATAGCGGTACTATCGGTATTCTTGAGGGAGCTGAGATTATAGATGATAGAGGTACACCAGACGATACTTCCGATGATATTTCTTATACAGGTGCCCGCTTTCCTAATCGTGGTAATGTCTATGGTTCTGGCTGCGGTACGGATACCTATACAGCTAATAGTAAGACTTATTTTGACTTCAATGCCGGTATCGTGCGTGGCAATACGACTGTAGATATTAAAGGTGGCCATGTGGTACACAACGTCTATGGCGGTGGTGCTATGGGCTCGGTGGGTACATATACTTTTGATGTTAATGGCAAACCGATTTTTTGTGCAGATGGAACCGGCACTTGTACTGTGACTGTTAGCGGCGGTCAGATTGGTGTTACTGGTGCCAAGATGGCAGGATATGGCAAGGGCGGTCCAGATGACTACGGTCATGTGTTTGGCGCTGGTCGTGGTGAGATGCATGATCCTAACCTCTATCCTAATGTGGAGACTTGTGCATTCTTTAACAAGACGATATTGAATATCAGTGGTACTGCCTTCCTGACTGGTTCTGTTTATGGTGGTAGTGAGAGTGGACACGTGCTGGGTGATACCGAAGTCAACATCGCTGGCGGACAGATTGGCTGTGGTAAAGATTCATCGGGGCCATTTAATGATGCAGTATGGGCTGATGACTATACCCCAACAGGAGATAATATGGATTGCGCCAGCTGGCCATTTGAATCACCATTCGCACCATACGACCCATTCGCTAATGCAACGGGCGACTTGGACAAGTATCTTAACGGCAAATCAACGGATGGCGGAAGATTGGAGGCTTCCGACGGTCACACCTACTATGGTAATGTGTTTGGTGGCGGTTCGGGTTGTATCCCTTACTTCGATACAACCGAAGGCATCAGTAAATATCTGAGCACAGCAGGTAGCGTTGAGGGTAAGACCACTATTAATATCTCTGGCGGACACATCATCACGAATGTCTATGGTGGTTGTGAGGCTACCAACGTGAAGGGCTCTGCTACCATCACGATGACAGGTGGTACCGTAGGTGTGCCACGTACCGTTGCTCAAATCATGGCACATCCGAATACAGGCTATATCTTTGGTGCAGGTAAGGGTGACCAGCGTATCTTCTTCAACAAGGAAACGAATGTGGACCGTACTCTTGTCAACATCGAGGGCGGCAGAGTCTATGGTTCCATCTTTGGCGGAGGTGAGGATGGTCACGTATTCCAGAATGCGATTGTAAACATCGGTAAGGCTGATACGGAAGGTCCAACGATTGGTACATGGGGTACCTCATACGTAGATGGTAATGTATTCGGTGGTGGCCGTGGCTTCGGTGGTGAGGCACTGACAGCTGGTAATATCGGTGGCTCTATCGAACTGAACATCAAGAGCGGTAAGATACTGGGCTCCGTCTATGGCGGTGGTCGTCTTGGATCGGTAGGATATGGTCTCTATCTGGTGGATGAAGAGATTACGGAAGATGAACAGACAATCAAGCCCTACGGTATCTTGCGTCCAAACGACAAGTACGACGGCTCTTATCCGAACCCAAGTACGCAAGATGCTTCTGCTTATTACGATAAAGGTCGTGGCTATATCACCATCAACATTAGTGGCGGTACCATTGGTAACGACTATGAATACATCTACAATCCGACTGATGAGCAGAAGGCAGCGATACCAAACACCACTTTCGACTATCAGAACCATCTGCAATACACTAAGGGTGGTAATGTGTTCACGGGCGGTATGGGACGACTCTATGCCCTGGATAATACAACATTACTTCCATTATGGCCAAAGCTGGGCAAGTGTAAGCAGACCACATTAAACATGACTGGCGGTACGGTGAAGAGCAGTATCTATGGCGGTGGTGAGATAGGTGCTGTAGCCCAGAATGCAACGGTGAATGTCAATGGTGGTACTGTAGGTACGAAGGTCGTAGATTCGGAAGATGCTAATAAGTATTACTATTTCGGTAGCGTGTTCGGTGGCGGTAAGGGTAGCGTAGATAACATCACTTATCCTAGCACTACTCCGGAAGCAGAACAGATTCCCATCAGCGAGGCCGGAACGACAGGAGGCGACGTACTGGTGAAATTGAATGAAGGTCCAGCATCGAGCGACGATGCGAAGGGTGCTATCGTGCATCAGGTATTCGGTTGCAACGATATGAACGGTTCGCCCAAGGGCGATGTCACGGTACACGTCTACGCGACACAGAATGCAGACAAAGTCAACATCAGTACCAAATACGATAGGAAAACCAATAATTATGACGTAGAAACAGTCTATGGCGGTGGCAATCTGGCTGCTTATGAGCCTGAAGGCGGTAAGAATACCACGAAATCTACCAAGGTCATCATCGACGGTTGCGGACTGACGAGTATCAAACAGGTGTATGGTGGTGGTAATGCTGCTTCAACACCAGCTACCAATGTGACAGTCAATGGCACCTACGAAATCCTAGAACTCTTCGGAGGTGGTAATGGTTTTGACAAGTTGCCTGATGGAAGACCTAACCCTGGAGCCAACGTAGGTTATAAAAACTATACCATTTATGAGGAAGACGGGGACAACTGGGTAGCCAAGGATGACCCTGCTTATGACACGAAAGAAAAACGAACTGCAGGAACCAGTGCCATTACCTATGGTACTGGTCAGGCTTCCGTGAATGTCTTCGGTGGTACAGTTCACCGTGTCTTTGGCGGCTCTAACACTAAGGGTAATGTGCGTCAGACAGCTGTCACCCTGCTGGATGAAAACAGCGGATGTTCATTCTGCGTGGACGAAGCCTACGGAGGTGGTAAGAGTGCACCGATGGATGCTGAGGCTAAGTTGCACATGGCTTGTATTCCAGGACTGCAGGCTGCCTATGGCGGTGCTGAGGCTGCTGCTATTAAGGGTAATGTCACGTTGAATATCACCAATGGTACCTTCGACCGTGTGTTTGGTGGTAATAACCTCAGTGGTACAATCGATGGTTCCATCACCGTGAACATTCAGGAGGTTGGCTGTCGTCCTATCAAGATTGGTGAACTCTATGGTGGTGGTAACCAGGCAGGTTACTCTGTTTATGGCTACAACGATGATGACACACCGAAAGAGACTGGCACGAAGCTCTACGATGATCCACAGGTCAACGTGATGTCATTTACCAGTATCGGTAAAGTCTTTGGCGGTGGCTTTGGTAGCGGTGCTACGATGGTGGGCAATCCGACGGTGAACGTCAATGAGGTCTATGGCAAATGGTATAACGACAATACGTCGGTTGTCGGTGAGGATGAGGAAACGCCCAATCACTATCCCATCCCGTCACATGCCAAGGGAAAGATGGGTGCTATCCATACTGTCTTTGGTGGTGGTAATGCTGCCAAGGTGATGGGAAGAGGTGACCGCAGGTGAAGCTTTGCCAGCTGGCTGCTACACCCGCAGCGGTGCAGGAACAACAGAAAGTCCGTTTATCTACACGGATGCCGAAGGCACTGCCGCAGATGGAACCACCTACTACGAGAAGCAGGACGTCCTGGGCGCTGACATCCGAGGTGATGTCTATGGCGGCGGTAACAACGCCGAAGTGACAGGTGATGCAAAGGTGAAAATTGGCAAGAAGAATGAATAAGAGAGCAGGCCGCTAACCAGGTGAATTGAGAATTACTTATAGGAGTTATAGGAGTTATCGCTTCGCTCGTCCATTCGGACAGGAGTTAAAGACGATAGTTGAGATTTAACGAAAACATCAACGAAAAACGAAAGACGAAAACTTAAATCGGATAGCGGTTAGCGGTTAGCGACGAAAACGAAAACGAACGTGTGTAGAACAATCGTCGGAGCGAAGCGGTAACTTCGGAGGGCTGAAAGTCAGGTAACTCCTAGGCCGTAAGGCCGATAACTCCTGAGCGAAGCGGTAACTCCTAAGAATAAATATTGAAATTTGAAGGACTCCTCCGTCGCCATAGAAGGTATGGCTCCCCTCATCGGGCACGGAAAGACATTCAGTCTTTCCTCTGAAGGCCCTCTTCGCCCACTCCCCGTGGGAGAGCAGGTAGCGGCATAAAATGAAACCAAACAAGCCACAATATAACTGGGGTTACGACCCTCTTAACTACAACGTGCCGGAGGGTAGCTACAGCACCAATGCCCTTTGTCCCTTGACACGCATCAGTGAATTTAAACAGATGGTCCATTCACTTCATAATGCAGGCATACGCGTAATCCTCGATGTGGTGTATAACCACACCTTCGACATCGCGAACTCTAATTTCCAGAAAACCTATCCCGACTACTTCTTCCGCAAGAACGCCGACGGAATATATTCAGACGGTAGCGGCTGCGGTAACGAGACAGCAAGTGAGAAACCGATGATGAGGCAGTTCATGATAGAGAGTGTGAAATACTGGATTAATGAGTATCATATTGACGGCTGAACGGCTGGCAGTGGATTGGTGTGGTTCCTTGCCGTTGCGTCATTTTTCATGCTTAGTAACAGCAGCAAGAAAGAAGGAATCGACTTCAAGCACGACCATTGGATATACATGGTTGTCGGTTCTGCATTTTTGGGAGCAGTCAGCGGTCTCTATGACCGTTATCTAATGGCTCCTGTGAACGAGGGTGGGGCAGGTCTTGACAAAATGATAGTTCAAAGCTGGTACACATTCTACCAGTGCATCATGATGGGTGTGGTGCTAATCGTGCTATGGTGGCCTACACATAAGAAAACCACACCTTTTCATTGGAACTGGTTTATTGTCGGAGTAAGTCTTTTCCCAAGTGCTGCCGATTTTGTGTATTTCTATTCGTTATCAATACCAGATGCTATGATCAGCATTGTATCAATGGTACGCCGTAGTAGCGTTGTGGTCAGTTTCCTTTTCGGTGCGGCGTTCTTTCATGAGAAGAATCTTAAGGCAAAGACACTCGACTTGATACTTGTTTTGCTGGGTATGATTTTCCTGTATATCGGCTCCGAATAAAAAAAACATAGAAATATTTTGTGGAATAAAAAAACATTATCTTTGCACAATTGAAAAAATCTTTATTATAAACGATTAATAAAATCAAAAGTATGAGTCAGAAAAGAGTTTACCTTTTCGGTAACGGCAAAGCCGAGGGTAATGCACAAATGCGTGAGGAACTTGGCGGCAAAGGTGCTAACCTTGCCGAGATGAACCTGATTGGTGTTCCCGTTCCTCCAGGTTTCACCATCACTACAGACTGCTGCAACGAGTACTATCAGGTCGGACAGGAGAAGATTATGGAGCTCCTGAACGACGACGTGATGGCTGCCGTCAAGCATATTGAGGGTCTGATGAACTCGAAGTTCGGCGACAAGGAGAATCCCCTGCTTGTCTCTGTACGTTCGGGTGCTCGCGCCTCTATGCCGGGTATGATGGATACCATTCTGAACCTGGGCTTGAACGACGAGGTGGCAGAGGGTATGGTGAAGAAGACCAACAATCCCCACTTTGTTTACGACTCCTACCGTCGTTTCGTACAGATGTACGGTGACGTGGTGCTGGAGATGAAGCCCGTCAACAAGGAAGACATCGACCCGTTTGAGGAGATTATTGAGAAGGTGAAGGCCGAGCGTGGTGTGAAGCTGGACAAGGACCTGAGCGTCGACGAGCTGAAGAAACTCGTACAGCTCTTCAAGGCTGCCATCAAGGAGCGCACCGGCAAGGACTTCCCCAACGACCCCATCGAGCAGCTCTGGGGGGCCATCTGCGCCGTGTTCCGTTCTTGGATGAACGAGCGCGCCATCCTCTATCGCAAGATGGAAGGCATCCCCGACGAGTGGGGTACCGCTGTCAGCGTGATGGCTATGGTATTCGGTAACATGGGCGATACCTCTGCTACCGGTGTATGCTTCAGCCGCGATGCTGCCAATGGTGAGAACGTGTTCAACGGTGAGTATCTGGTCAATGCTCAGGGTGAGGATGTCGTAGCCGGTATCCGTACTCCCCAGCAGATTACCAAGCTGGGTTCTCAGCGCTGGGCTGAGCGTGCCGGTATCTCTGAGGAAGAGCGCGTAGCCAAGTATCCTTCTATGGAGGAGGCTATGCCTGAGATTTATCAGCAGTTGAATGGTATCCAGGAGAAGCTCGAGGAACACTATCGTGATATGCAGGATATGGAGTTCACCGTTCAGGAGGGCAAGCTGTGGTTCCTGCAGACACGTAACGGTAAGCGTACTGGTGCCGCTATGGTGAAGATTGCCATCGACCTGCTCCACGAGGGTAAGATTGACGAGAAGACTGCCATCCAGCGTTGCGAGCCTCAGAAGCTCGACGAGCTGTTGCATCCCGTATTCGAAAGAAGGCACTGACCCAGGCCAAGGTGATTGCTCAGGGTCTGCCCGCATCTCCTGGTGCTGCCTGTGGGCAGATTGTATTCCACGCTGACGATGCTCAGGAGTGGCACAAGGATGGTCACAAGGTTGTGCTCGTTCGTATCGAGACATCTCCTGAGGACCTCGCCGGTATGTCTGCCGCAGAGGGTATTCTGACTGCTCGTGGTGGTATGACCTCTCATGCAGCTGTGGTGGCTCGTGGTATGGGTAAGTGCTGCGTGTCTGGTGTTGGTTCGCTGAATGTTAGCTATAAGGACAAGACCGTTGAGATTGACGGCATAGTATATAAGGAGGGTGACTATATCTCTCTGAATGGTACCACTGGTCAGGTTTATGCCGGTGAAGTTCCTACCAAGGCTGCCGAGCTTTCTGGCGACTTCAAGGAACTGATGGATCTCTGTGACAAGTACACCAAGCTGCAGGTTCGCACCAATGCTGATACTCCACACGACGCGCAGGTTGCTCGCAACTTCGGTGCCAAGGGTATCGGTCTGACACGTACCGAGCACATGTTCTTCGAGGATAAGAAGATTATCGCTATGCGCGAGATGATTTTGGCTGATAATGCTGCTGGTCGTGAGAAGGCTCTGGCCAAGCTGCTGCCTTATCAGAAGGCTGACTTCAAGGGTATTCTCGAGGCTATGGACGGTCTGCCTGTCAACATCCGCCAGTTGGATCCCCCATTGCACGAGTTCGTTCCCCACGATTTGGCTGGTCAGGAGACGATGGCTAAAGAGATGGGTGTCAGTGTTGAGGACATCAAGCGTCGTGTTGACTCATTGGCTGAGAACAACCCCATGCTGGGTCACCGTGGGTGCCGTCTGGGCATCACCTTCCCTGAAATCACCGCTATGCAGACCCGTGCCATCCTCGGTGCAGCCTGCGAGCTGAAGAAGGAAGGCAAGAATCCTATGCCAGAGATCATGGTTCCACTGATTGGTACACTCTATGAGTTGAAGCAGCAGAAGGAAGTCATTCTGGAGGCTGCCAAGGAAGTATTCGCCGAGTATGGCATCGAGGTAGAGTTTGAGATTGGTACGATGATTGAGATTCCTCGTGCTGCCCTGACTGCCGACCGCATTGCTACTGAGGCTCAGTACTTCTCGTTCGGTACCAACGACCTGACTCAGATGACCTTCGGTTACAGCCGTGACGACATTGCTTCGTTCCTGCCTGTTTACCTCGACAAGAAGATTCTGAAGGTTGACCCGTTCCAGGTGCTCGACCAGAAGGGTGTTGGTCAGCTTGTTGAGATGGGTGTGAAGAAAGGCCGCTCCACGAACCCGACACTGAAGTGCGGTATCTGTGGTGAGCACGGCGGTGAGCCTTCATCCGTGAAGTTCTGCCACCGTGTCGGCCTCGACTACGTGAGCTGCTCTCCGTTCCGCGTGCCTATCGCCCGCCTCGCAGCAGCACAGGCAGCAGTTGAGAGTTAGCAGTTAGGAGATAGGAGTTTTTCTTTAGTTAGGAGTTAGGAGATAGGAGTTAGGAGTTGCAAGCGACGACTGCTCTTAACTCCTAACTCCTATCTCCTAACTCCTAACTTTACTCAGGAGCCACTCATCCTGCTCCGCAATCGTCATGTGACTGTTGTCCAAGACCAGGGCATCGGGAGCCTGACGGAGGGGTGAGGTCTCGCGGTGCGTATCGATATAATCGCGCTGCTGCACGTTCTTGAGGATATCGGCATAGTCAGCAGGCTGGCCTTTAGCCTGAAGCTCGTCGTAGCGACGCTGCGCACGCACCTCGGGTGAAGCAGTGACAAAGATCTTCAGCTCGGCATCGGGGAATACCACGGTGCCGATGTCTCGTCCGTCCATCACGACACCTTTCTCGCGCCCCATGGCCTGCTGTTGTTTGACAAGGGCCTCGCGGACAAAAGGAATGGCGGCGATGGGACTGACGTGTGAGCTGACCTCCATGCCACGGATCTCGCGCTCCACAAGCTCACCATTGAGGTAAGTCTCGGGGAGACCCGTCTCTTTGTTCAGTTTGAAAGAGATATGTATCTCCGGCATGAGCGCCTTCAGTTCTTTTGTCTTTACACTCCCGTCAGCATTGAAGAGCTGATGACGGAGCGCAAACAACGTCACGGAGCGATACATCGCGCCCGTGTCCACATAGACATAGCCAAGTTTCTTGGCTAATGCTTTTGCCATCGTGCTCTTTCCGCAAGAGGAATAGCCATCGATGGCAATTGTTATTTTCTTCATGATTATTTTTGATATTATTGTTTACATCGAATACGCGATACTGATGACGACGCTGGAACTCGACACATGATATTTACCCCAGCTCACAGCAGCCTTGAAACGGTTGAGCGTGAGACCCGCGCCAAGGCTTAGTCCTGCGCCATGACTGCTTGACTTCCCGTCAGAACTCGCAATCTTCATCTCGTTGGCCCGACGGAAATTATAGCCCAGTCCGATCCAGAAGTTGTCGGAGAGGAGCGCGTCGGCACCGATGACGGCATGGTTGATAAACTTGTAATGAGGGTGGTTGAGGTCTACGAGGGTGGCGTGAAGACGCAGGGGCATGTTCGCAAACTGCTTCGAGACACCTATCTGCATGTCGAACGGCATGCGGTTATAATCCTCGTCGTAAGCCTTCAGTTCGCCGCCAAGATTCTTCAGAACGAAGGAGAGCGACCATTCACGGTCCGGGTCATAATAGTTGAGACCGAGGTCCACACCCACAGCGATACTGTTATAATCGGCGATATAAGACGAGATGAACTTTGCCGTGATACCTCCCGAGACCCTATCGGTCAACAGATAAGAGAAGTAGCCGGCTAAGGAGATGTCCTTCGCTGAGAACTCGCCAAGCTCTACATTGTTCTCATCCGTCTCCTTCATGCTGCCGTAATCGAGATATTGCCCCGACACAGCCCATGAGGCACGCTTGCCGACGACACGATTGAAAGAAGCACTCGCTGTCTTTGCCCCTTCCATATAAGTCATATAGTTGAGATTCAGTGACTTATCCGTTACGGAGGACAGTAGGGCCGGGTTGTTGAAGATAAGCGCCTCGTCGTCATCGATCACGGAGATATTATCCCCGCCAAGTGCTGCAGCATGGGCGGAGACGGGCAGACGGAGGAAGTTGTAACCTGTCTGACTGTCGTTCTGAGCCGTTGCCTTCGAAAGGAAGGCGAAGGCCGTAAGGATGACGAAGAGAGCCTTTTTCATTTATTTTTTCCAAATTATTCCGCAAAAGTACTGCTTTTCTTGAAGAATAGCAGTAATTTTGCAAATGAAGTTTGATGTAATATTGTCTTTGACTATATAACGTCTTGCTTAGCAATAAATTGTGAAGACAGTAAATTTAATACGTGTTAAAGCATTCATTGAATGGATATAAAGAAAAGCGATAAAGCAAATTTGGACAACCATCGTTCGACAGGGTTTCTGCTCGGTCTCATCCTTGCATTAGCTCTGCTTTTCGCTGCTTTCGAATATACCACCCGCCCACAGAGCTACGATGAGGATGACTCGATGCTCGACGATCTCGCTGAGGACCTCACGATGAAATCAGCACCGCAAGATACGAAGGACATGGTCTCAGCCATTGCCGCTCCCGCCTCAAAAGCGATCACGCAGAACGTGCATGAGGTGGATCATGTGGACAACTCTGATAAGATAGCACCGATCACGAGTAAGCTCGTCATCGGCACCGGACAGGCAGTGCAGAAAGATGCCGACGTCACGGAAGCGCTCCCGCAGGTCACGGCCGACAAAGATTCTACTATCCTGCAGACGGTGGAGCAGATTCCAGAGTTCCCCGGTGGCATCGTGCAGTTCATGAAATGGATCACCCACAACCTCCATTATCCTCCGCAGGCGCAACAGCAGAAGATCCAGGGAAAGGTCGTGGTCTCGTTCATTATCAACAAGGATGGCTCCATCTCGTCGCCTACCATCGTACAGTCGGTGGACCCGTTGCTTGACCGCGAGGCGATGCGTGTCATCAAGATGATGCCACGGTGGAAACCGGGTATCGAGGACGGCAAACCGTGCCGCACGATGTTCGCCATCCCTATCAATTTCGTTTTATAATAACCTGAAAAATAAGCTATAATAATATGTATACCTCTGAAGAACTTTTATCTAAGGTCAACAAGTTCTTGGCTGACCTTCCCTATGACCGCAAACCATCTAATCTCTACGATCCTATCCGCTACGTGCTCTCCATGGGAGGCAAGCGTATCCGCCCCACGCTGATGCTGCTCGCTTATCAGCTCTACAAGGACGACCCGGAGTCGATCCTTATGCAAGCTGTGGCCTTGGAGACGTATCACAACTATACATTGCTGCACGACGATCTCATGGACAACGCAGATCTCCGTCGTGGGCATGAGACAGTGCATAAGAAATGGAATGCTAATCAGGCTATTCTCTCGGGCGACTCCATGCTTGTCTTAGCTTATCAGCGCATGGCAACATGCCCGAAGGAGAAACTCGCAAGCGTGCTCTCTGTCTTCACGGAGACAGCCTTGGAGATTGGCGAGGGTCAGCAGTATGACATTGACTTTGAGAACCGCACCGATGTCAGTGAGGAGGAATATATTGAGATGATCCGCCTCAAGACAAGTGTCCTCTTGGCTTGCGCTCTGAAGATTGGTGGCATCTTAGCTGATGCTCCCGAGGATGACCTTGATAATCTTTATAAGTTCGGTGAGCAGATAGGCCTCGCCTTCCAGCTGCAGGACGATTATCTCGATGTCTATGGCGACTCCAAGGTCTTTGGCAAGGCCATTGGTGGCGATATCACGTCGAACAAGAAGACATACATGCTCATCAATGCTTTCAACAAAGCTAACGACGCCCAGCGCAAGGAACTGACAAAGTGGATCACCGCCAAGGAGTTTGATCGTCAGGAGAAGGTGGCTGCCGTGACGAAGCTTTACAACGAGATCGGTATCGACAAGCTTGCTCAGCAGAAGATCGCTTATTATTTCGAGCAGAGCAAGAAATATCTCAATGCTGTGAAGGTCTCCGACGAGAAGAAGGCGGAGCTACGCCACTATGCAGAAAAAATGATGGTAAGAAAGTATTGATATGCCATATCATTTCATCGATACCCACGCACACCTCGACGGCGAAGAGTTCAGAGACGACCTGCCGCAGGTGATAGAGCGGGCTAAAGATGCTGGGGTAGGTGCTATCTTCATCCCCGGCATCAACGCAGCCTCCGTTGAGAGCGTGATGCGCGTCTGCCGCAATTATCCAGACTATTGCTATCCGATGATCGGCTTGCAGCCGGAAGAGGTGCGCGGTGACTGGAAAGAGGTCTTGAAGATGATGAAAGATAAGCTCGATGCGAATCTTCATCAAGACAAGAACTCTTCAGATGTTAATGCTTTGGATAACGAACCGTCGTACATCGCTATCGGCGAGTGTGGCCTCGATTTCTACTGGAGCCGCGAATATGAGAAAGAGCAGTTGGCGGCGTTTGAGGAACAAGTGAAGTGGTCTGTGGAGACGCAGTTACCTCTGATGATCCATTGTCGTAAGGCGCAGAACGAACTGCTTCATATCATGAAACCTTACGAGAAGGAACTCCCCGGTGGCGTCTTCCATTGTTTCACTGGTAATCAGAAAGAAGCAGAGGAGTATCTCCGCTTCGATAAGTTCGTGCTTGGGGTAGGGGGTGTCTCGACATTCAAGAGCAGTCATCTGCGTGAGGACCTTCCCGCTGCCGTACCCTTGTCTCGCATTGTCCTCGAGACTGACAGTCCTTATATGGCTCCGGTGCCTAACCGTGGTCAGCGCAATGAGAGTGCCTTCGTCCGCCTTGTGCTTGAGAACCTTGCCCGTTGTTACGACACCACACCTGAAGAAGTGGCAAGGATCACGAATGAAAATGCAAAGCGCGTGTTTCCAGAATACAAATAAAAATCGATCCTTACATTTTTGGACTAATATCACTAAACAGCCTCGGAGAGGCTGAATTTTACATAACCCCAGTCTAAGGAGCGTAGCGACGCAGACTGGGGTTTTTAGGTTGTGTGTGGACTTCCTGAGTACCAGCCTCGGAGAGGCTGAATGCGCCTTGGCGCGCTATGTTAGCTTTAACCCATTCCTATAAAGACATTGCGCACTGTCGTGCAGTCTGCCTCTTCGAGGCAGGAGATCAGTGAGACAAGCACACACAACAAACCCCAGACTGCAGTCGCTATCGCTCCTTTAGTCTGGGGTTATCGATAATTGTGCCTCTCCGAGGCACTCTCTTAATAAGGTTCAATTCAAACCGTTCTGATCATGATTACTCAATCACCACAGTTGTCCACCCGTGCTTGTCCTCAACGGTACCATACTGGATGCCGCGGAGAGTCTCATAGAGCTTTGTGGACCATGGACCCGGCTTGTCGCCGAAAGAGTATTTCTTGCCTGTAGCTAAGTCGTCGAGCTCAGAGATAGGTGAGATGACGGCTGCTGTACCGCAGGCGCCGGCCTCCTCGAAGGTAGGAAGCTCTTCCTCAGGTACAGGACGACGCTCGACCTTCAGACCGAGATCCTCAGCGATCTGCATCAGACTCTTGTTTGTGATTGAGGGAAGGATGGATGTGCTCTTCGGAGTAACGTATGTGTTGTTCTTGATGCCGAAGAAGTTAGCTGCACCGCACTCATCGACATATTTCTTCTCCTTGGCATCGAGATAGAACTCAGAGCCATAGCCTTTGCTGGCTGCGAACATGTGAGCACGGAGGGAAGCAGCGTAGTTGCCACCAACCTTGTAGCGGCCTGTACCTAAAGGAGCAGCACGGTCGTAGTCGCGTACGATAGCGTACTTGTTGCAAGCGAAGCCACCCTTGAAGTAAGGGCCTACCGGAGTGACGAAGATGAGGAACAGATAGTCCTTAGACGGATGCACGCCGACCTGCGGGCTGATACCGATGAGCAGTGGACGGATATACAGTGTAGCACCGCTCTCATAAGTAGGAATGTAATCCTGGTTGAGACGTACCACTTTCTTCACCATCTCTTCGAACATCTCTGTGGGAACCTTCGGCATGACGATACCATCGCATGTAGACTGCAGGCGCTCTGCGTTATCCTTCACACGGAAGATACGCACCTTGCCATCAGGACAACGATAAGCTTTCAGGCCTTCGAAAGCCTCCTGACCATAGTGAAGGCATGTAGCTGCCATGTGCATGTTGATGTACTCGTCGGAACAGACCTCGATCTCTCCCCACTTGCCATCACGATAGTAACAACGAACGTTGTAGTCGGTCTTGCGATAACCGAAAGTCAAATTCCCCCAATCTAAATCTTTCATAATATCTATGTTTAAAACTCTTCGCTATGAATTCAATGCAAAATTAGCAATAATAATGATAAACTGATAATGTTTATTGAATTTTTATTCTTTATCCAATATTTTCTTTATCTCAGCATCCGTTTTTGTAAGCTTGTCCTTGCAAAGTTGGATGAGTTGTTGCGCCTTCTTCAACTCTGTAGACAACTCATCGATGCCGAACTCGTTGTTCTCTAACTTCTCAACGATAGCCTCCAACTGATGGACAGCCTCCTCATATTTCAGTTCTTCTTTCTCAGTCTTTGCCATATTATTGTGCTTTATATTATTTTGCTTTATAGATAATCGATTCAAACGTACCTTTCTCTACTCTTGTCTCTATCCTGTCGCCTTCGTGAAGCGTCGAAGGATCATGTACTGCTTTCCCATTAAATAATGTAATGCTGTAGCCACGTCTCAGTAATAATTGTGGGTCAAGGGCGGCGGTGCGTAATCTCAATTGCTCCAATCGGTTCTGCTCTTTCAGTAATTTCCGCTCAACCAAAGGCTCGATATTATTACTCAGGATAGCGACATGATGCTGGGCTTGAGAGAGTTGCTCCTTGACTGATGATACGATCTCATTCAGCATCCTGTCAAGCTTCGCCTCCTGTCGTTCTTTGACAAGCGAGAAGAGGATCGGTATGCGCTCAGAGACGCGCGTCAAGCGGTTCTTCTCACTCTCCATACGCTGCTGGACGTAGCCGACGATGCGCTCCCGCATGCCATCGATATGGCTCCAGACATTCACGAGGTTCTCCACAAGGAAAGCAGCGGCAGCAGTCGGTGTCTTCACGCGTGTGTTCGACACCATGTCGAGGATGCTCTCGTCGCGGTCGTGTCCTATTCCCGTGATGATAGGCAAGGGGAAGTTGGCGACGTTCTCCGCCAAAGCCAAGGTGTCGAAGCCACTCATGTCCGCCGTGGCTCCTCCTCCGCGGATAATGACGACGACATCATAGTTGTCCACTTCATCGTAGATAGCGTTCAGTGCATTGATGACGGAGCTCTCCACCTGGTCGCCTTGCATGATAGCGGGGAAGAGCTGGATCTGAAAGGCAAAGCCATATTCATTATCAAGCAACTGATGACAGAAGTCGCCGTATCCTGCTGCATTCTCACTGGAGATGACCGCCACACGCTGGGCGAACATCGGGATGACAAGTTCTTTCTGAAGATCGAAGACGCCCTCTTCCTTGAGTTGCTTGATGATCTCCATGCGCTTGCGAGCCATGTCGCCGAGGGTATAGGTCGGGTCGATGTCCTGCACGATCCATGAGAAGCCATAAGCTGCATGAAAGTTGGCGGTGACGAGAAGCAACACTTTCATGCCGGCATGCAGCTGTTGACCTGTGGTATGCTCAAACTTTGGCTTCAGCCGCATCCATGTCGTCTTCCAGCATTTGGCTGAAGCACGTGCCACGGGTGTAGCCGAGAAGATATCTTTCTGAACGAGCTCCATGTAGCAGTGGCCCCTTACCTCACGAGCCTCAGAGAGCTCGGCCTCGACCCAATAAGCATGGTCGAAAGCTGCGTCTATCACTTCGCCAACAAGCGAATTAAGCTCAAAAAGAGTAAGGGCATGTTGCTTCATAGTATTATTTTTTGCAAAAGTAGCGCGAAAAATGCGAAAGCCCAAATATTTTCGTTACTTTTGCACCATACTTTTGCATTATGTCAAGAGAATCAGACAACAAGAAAGCAACATTAGCATTAGGAACGCAGCCTGTAGGCAAGCTCCTTTTCCAATATGCCCTGCCTGCTATCATCGCTATGGTGGCATCGTCGATGTACAACATCATCGACCGGGCCTTCATCGGCCAGGTTGTGGGGCCTATTGCTATCTCAGGTCTTGCCATCACCTTCCCGTTCATGAACCTCTCGGGTGCCTTCGGTGCTGCCGTGGGTGTGGGTTCGGCTACGGCTATCTCCCTGAAGTTAGGACAGAAAGATTATCTGACGGCTGAAGAGATTCTTGGCAACACAGTGACGCTGAACCTTATCATCGGTTTTAGTTTTGCCGTTATCTGTTTTATCTTCCTCGACCCCATTCTTTATTTCTTCGGAGCCAGTAAAGACACCATTCCTTATGCGCGCAGCTTCATGCAGATCATTCTGCTCGGCAACGTCGTCACCCACATGTACTTCGGCATGAACGCTGTGCTGCGTGCAGCGAGCAAGCCCCGGCAAGCCATGGCGGCTACGATCTTCACAGTGCTGATGAACATCGCGCTCGACGTTCTCTTCATCCTCGTCCTTCATTGGGGTATCCGCGGAGCAGCCACAGCCACGGTCCTTTCTCAGACCATGGCGCTTATCTATCAGTTGAAACTCTTTTCCAACAAGAAGGAGCTGCTTCATTTCAAACGAGGCATCTATAAGCTGAAGGGCCGCCTCGTGAAGAATATCATCAGCGTAGGTATCTCTCCATTTTTGATGAACCTCTGCGCTTGCCTCGTCATCATCTTTATCAACAATCAGCTTGTCAGATATGGCGGTGACCTCTCGGTGGGCTCCTATGGCATAGCTTCAGCCATCTCTACGATGTTTGTCATGATCGTCATGGGGCTCAACCAAGGCATGCAGCCCATAGCCGGATACAACTATGGCGCACAGAAGTTGGATCGAGTGATGCGTGTGCTGAAGCTCGCTATCATGTCAGCTACAGTCTTTTGGACAATCGGCTGGCTCATATCTATGCTATTCCCCGAATACTTAGCACGTATCTTCACAAGTGACGAGAAGTTGATTAAGCTGTCAGTCTTTGCCATCCGTGTGGATATGCTTGTGACACCAGTCGTCGGTATGCAGATGGTGGTGACCAACTTCTTCCAATGTATCGGCAAGGTGAAGGTCAGTATCTTCCTCTCACTCTCCCGACAGCTGCTTTTCCTCTTGCCGTTGCTCTACACGCTCCCGCTCTTCTTTGGTGTCAATGGTGTGTGGTACTCACTCCCTATCTCCGACTTCATCGCGGCTAATGTAGCCAACGTCATGATGCTGACATATATGCGAAAATTCAAGAAGCAATTAAAACAAGCACAGAATGGATAATATAACGATGGATACAGATAAAAAGATTATCATCAATGTGGGCCGACAGATAGGCTCTGGCGGCAGAATCATTGCCAAGATGCTTGCCGACACCTTCGGTTGCAAGTTCTATGACAAGGAGTTGTTGAATCTCGCCGCCAAGGAGAGTGGGTTCAGTGAGAAGTTCTTCGAGCAGAACGATGAGCAGAAAGGCTTCCTCAAGTCGCTCTTCCATGTTCATGTGCCATTGATGGGTGAGAACAACTTCTATAAGAACAACTTTTCGCAAGACTCGCTCTATCAGTTTCAGAGCGACGCCATCCGTAAGGCTGCAGAGGAAGGTAACTGCGTTTTTGTAGGACGAACAGCCGACTACGTTTTGCGCGACTTCAAGAACACAATCAGTATCTTCATCACTGCGAATATCGACCAGCGTATCCAGCGTGTCTGCAAGCGATATAATATGGACCGCTCAGCAGCCCGCAAATATATTCACTCGCGGGAGGAAGACCGTGCGTCTTACTACAATTATTATACAGGCAAGACGTGGGGACACTCTGAGAGCTACGACCTCTGTATCAATTCGAGCTTATTAGGCTTGGAAGAGACCGAGCTCTTCATCGCGCAGTTTATAAGGAAACGTTTTAATCTATAAATCCATCTTATCTATAATAATAAATCGTGAATCTTTAATTTATTTCGTATGAAAACATATCTCGTTACTGGAGCCGCAGGCTTCATTGGTTCAAACTTTATCAAGTATCTCTTGCATAAGAAATATGTGAACGAGGATATCAAGGTCATCATCCTCGACGCCCTTACGTATGCAGGCAACCTCGGTACGATCAAGGATGACATCGACAACAAGCGCTGCTTCTTCGTCAAAGGCGATATCCGCGACCGTCAGCTCGTAGACAAGCTCTTCGCTGAGAACGACATCGACTATGTCGTTAACTTCGCCGCTGAGAGCCATGTAGACCGTTCCATCGAGGATCCGCAGCTCTTCCTCAGTGTGAACATCCTCGGCACACAGAACCTCATGGATGCTGCACGCAAGGCTTGGGTGACAGGTAAGGATGAAAAGGGTTACCCCACTTGGAAAGCCGGCAAGCGCTATCATCAGGTTTCTACCGACGAGGTCTATGGTGCACTCGGTGCAACGGGTTACTTTACGGAGACCACACCGCTCTGTCCTCACAGCCCCTACTCTGCAAGTAAGGCCAGCGCCGACTTCTTCGTGCAGGCTTACCGCGATACATACCACATGCCGGTCTCTATCACCCGCTGCTCCAATAACTATGGTCCTTATCACTTCCCCGAGAAGCTGATTCCATTGATCATTAACAACATTCTCGAGGGCAAGAAGCTCCCTGTCTATGGTGAAGGACTGAACGTACGCGACTGGCTCTACGTAGAAGACCACTGCAAGGCTATCGACCTTGTCGTGCGTGAGGGTCGTGCCGGTGAGGTTTATAATGTAGGTGGACACAACGAGATGCGCAATATCGACATCGTGAAGCTGACGATCAAGACGATCCACGACATGATGGAGAAAGACAAGGAGCTGCGCCACGTACTGAAGAAGCAGGTTCGCGATGCCAACGGCGACATCGATATCTCCTGGATCAACGACTCACTCATTGAGCATGTTGCTGACCGCCTCGGCCACGACGCGCGCTACGCCATCGATCCGACAAAGATCAAGACTGAGCTCGGATGGTATCCGGAGACGAAGTTCGCTGACGGTATCATCAAGACCATCAAATGGAACCTCGACAATCAGCAGTGGATCCAGGAGGTGACAAGTGGTGACTATCAGAAGTATTACGATATCATGTACGGCAAGGAGCGCCATGGACAAGTCATTGGATAATCTCTCCCTTGACAGGTTCTCGTCGCAACTCGACAAATACCTACGCCTCGCTCACAGCTCAGCCTTGCTTGTGAGCGAAGGCGACAAGGCTAACCTCAATATCTTGCTGACGATGCTCGGAGCTATCGACAAAGATATCTTCGACGCCTTCTACGGACTCTTCGGGGAGCCCGTCAAGCCCGTGGAGCAGTTGGCGTTGAAGTATCGTGTGCCGCAGTCGGCTATCTATGAGATCATCAGCAAGGATCTCCATCGTCTCTCCATCACACCCGAGTGGCAGATGATGATGCGGCAACTTAAACCTATCGTACAAAAGAGGATAGGGTATAATAAAGAATAGGCTTTTATTGTAAGAAACAAGCTTCTAAAAATATTTTACCAAAACATGAAGAAAATACTGCTTTTGGGCTCAGGCGAACTGGGCAAGGAATTCATAATCGCCGCCAAGCGTGCGGGGCAATACGTCATTGCTTGTGACAAGTACGACAATGCACCAGCCATGCAGGTTGCTGATGAGCGCGAGGTCTTCTCGATGCTCGACGGTGATGCACTCACGGCTGTCGTTGAGAAGCACAAACCTGACCTCATCGTACCGGAGATTGAGGCCATCCGTACCGAGCGTCTCTTCGACTTTGAGAAGGAAGGCATTCAGGTAGTGCCGTCGGCTCGTGCCGTCAACTACACGATGAACCGTCGTGCTATCCGTGACCTCGCTGCCAAGGAACTGGGCCTGCGCACAGCTAAATATTTCTATGCCAAGACCTTCGATGAGTTTAAGAAAGCAGCTGACGAGATCGGGTTCCCATGTGTCGTCAAGCCGCTGATGTCTTCGTCCGGTCATGGCCAGAGCTATGTCCACAACGACGATGAGCTTCAGGAGGCTTTCCGCGATGCTATGGAGGAAGGACGCGGCGACGTGAAGGAGGTCATCATTGAGGAGTTTATCGATTTTGACTCTGAGTTCACGCTTCTCACCGTTACCCAGAAGAATGCGCCGACTATTTTCTGTCCCCCTATCGGGCACGTGCAGAAAGGTGGCGACTATCGCGAGAGCTGGATGCCTTACCACATCAGCGACGAAGCCCTGAAGCAAGCCCAGCACATGGCTGACGAGGTGACAAAGGCACTCACAGGCTACGGCATCTGGGGCGTGGAGTTCTTTCTCACGAAGAAAGGCGAGGTCATCTTCTCTGAACTCAGTCCCCGTCCGCACGACACAGGTATGGTGACACTGAGCCACTGCACGAATCTCTCTGAGTTTGAACTGCATTTCCGCGCTATCATGGGTCTGCCTATCCCTGCCATTCATCTCGAGCACAGTGGTGCCTCTGCTGTCGTATTGTCACCGGTAGAGAGCGACAAGCCGCTCGACTACAACCTCTACGATGTGTGCAGTGAGGATCATGCTCGTGTGCGTATCTTCGGTAAGCCTATCGCTCACAAGGGCCGCCGTATGGGTGTCGTTGTCTGCTACGACAAGGTAGGCTGCGATATGAACGCGCTTCGCGATAAGACTAAACGGCTCGCTAAGACGGTTCTTGGCACTGATCCTTACATGAAGAAGTAATTGATACTATATTACGTTATTTGCTGACACGTGTCGACCAACTTGCTGACACGTGCCGACCAACTTGCTGACACGTGCCGACCAATTTGCTGACACGTGTCGACCAACTTGCTGACACGTGCCGACCGAACTGCTGATATTTGACAGCCAACCCGAAGAAATATAATATTTCCTCGGGTTTTGCGTTTTAATAATATGAAACATCAACTTGGACAATGGATTGAACTACCTAAGATTGCTGATCCACGCGGCAATCTCACAGTGGCAGAGCAAATGAAGGAAGTGCCGTTCAATATCAGTCGTGTCTATTGGACCTATGATATTCCGGGCGGTGCACATCGTGGTGGACATGCGCACAAGCACTGCCGCGAGGTGATCATCGCTGTGTCCGGCTCCTTCACCGTGACACTCGACGATGGCAGGGAAAAGCAAAGTTATATGCTTAACCTGCCTTATAAGGCACTGTTCGTTGACACGGGTATCTGGCGGACTTTAGAGAATTTCTCTTCCGGTGCCGTATGCCTTGTTCTCGCTGAGGACCCTTTCGACGAGGACGATTATATCTATGATTATAACGATTACTTAGACTATAAAGGATGTTCGAAATAAGGCGTTATACGGATAGCGACAGTGCAGCGTGGAATGATTTTGTGAAGAAGTCGAGACAGGGCACGTTCCTCTTCGACCGAAACTATATGGACTATCATAAGGACAGGTTCAAAGATTGCTCTTTCATGTTTTATAAGAACGGAAAGTTGTATGCTTTGCTCCCAGCTAATATTGATGGCGACGTCCTTTGGTCTCACCAAGGTCTGACCTATGGAGGGCTCATTACCAGTGAGCATGGTACCACAGCAGAGATCTGTACGCTCTTTGATGAACTGATGCTTGTCCTGAAAGAATTGGGGATTAAGAAGATGATCTACAAACCGATACCATGGATCTATCAACAGCTGCCGGCAGAGGAAGATCTCTATGCGATCTTCAACCACTGCCATGCACAGCTCTATGTACGTAATGTCTCATCGGTGATCGTGCAGAAGCATGCCCTTGAATGGCGCCGCATCAGAGCTTTCGGAGCCAATAAAGCTGCGAAAGAGGGGATCATAGTCAAACAAGATGATTCAGCTTACACTGAGTTCTGGAAGGTGTTGGAGGAGAACCTATCCCATACTTATCATGCCAAGCCTGTTCATACCCTTGCTGAAATACGAAGACTTTATGCGGCTTTTCCCAATAACATTAAGATTTACGTCGCTCGATATAATAATGTGGTGATCGGAGGCGTATTGCTCTATATCACGCCCCAAGTCGTACACACGCAATATATCTCAGCCACAGAGGAAGGCAAACACCTACATGCCATTGATGCCATCTTCCATAAGATCCTTACGGAAGACTATCGAACATGCAAATACTTCGACTTTGGTACATCCAATGAGGACCGTGGACGTTATCTCAACGAAGGCCTGATTTATCAGAAGGAAGGATTCGGAGGTAGAGCCGTGTGCTATGACTGGTATGAAATAACGATTAATAATTAGGCTATGTATTTGTCATTAAAAGATATCACGAACCTCCATCTCGCAGAGATTGAGAGTGCCATTAAGCAAGTCGTAGAGAGCGGATGGTATCTCCAAGGTGAAGCAACAAAGCGGTTCGAGAATGACTATGCGAGATACATAAGTTCAACGGCGGACGGCCACAAGGGGTGCCGCAATGGTACCGCAGCTCCCTCCCTACGGGGGAGGGTTGGGGAGAGGCCTCTTTGTAATTGTATCGGTTGTGGTAACGGGCTCGATGCACTGACGCTCATCTTTCGCGCTTGTAAAGAATTAGGAAAGCTAAAAGAAGGAGATGAAGTCATTGTTCCTGCTAATACCTATATTGCTTCTATCCTTTCCATCACAGAGAACAACCTCAAGCCAATATTGATTGAGCCGAATATCCATACGCTTGAGATTGACGATACGCTGATAGAGCGCGCTATAACACCCAAGACGAAAGCTATCCTCCTCGTTCATCTCTATGGCCGCTGCGCCATGACGGAGCGCATTGCCTCTATCTGTCGTGAGCATCAGCTGCTGTTGGTAGAGGATAACGCGCAAGCACACGGCTGCACCTATAAAGGACTGCATACGGGTGCCTTGGGCGATGCTGCTGCGCATAGTTTCTATCCGGGTAAGAACCTCGGCGCCTTGGGCGATGCTGGAGCCATCACGACTTTCGATAAAGACCTTGCTGAGGTCTGCCGTGCCTTGGGCAACTATGGCTCCTCTCGCAAATACGTATTCCCCTACAAAGGACGCAACAGTAGGATCGATGAGATTCAAGCTGCTGTCTTAGACGTCAAACTCAAATATTTGGATGAAGAAAATCAGCGAAGGAAAGAGATAGCCAAAAAGTATTTTGAAGGGATTGACAATCCTCTGATAACACTCCCCATGAAGAATGATGATGTAGACAATGTTTCAGACAATGTCTTCCATATCTTCCCAGTGCTGTGTGAGACAAGGGACGCCTTACAGAAATACCTGTCAGAGAAAGGCATTGGTACGATGATTCATTACCCTATTCCTCCGCACAAGCAAGCATGCTACAAGGAATGGAATGACCTCTCGCTGCCAATTACCGAGAAGATACATCGCGAAGAGTTGAGCATTCCTTGCAACCAATGCATGACGGATGAAGAAGTGGAAAAAGTGATAGACGCAATGAATGTTTACTGAATCATTTTGGTTCCGGTTTTCGGATTGGTAGTGTGGTACAGCCTGGGAGAGGCTGACTTTGCATAACCCCAGGCAAGGAGCGCAGCGACGTAGCCTGGGGTATGTTAGGATAGAGTTGTGACAGTTGCCCTTCTGCCTCGAAGAGGCAGGCTGCACGTAGTGCGCTATGTCTTTAATAGATCGTATCATACGAAACATTGCGCGCCAAAGCGCAGTCAGCCTCTCCGAGGCTGGCATTCAGGTGTTCCACATGCGACCTGCCCCCCCCAGGTTGCGTCGCTTCGCTCCTTGCCTGGGGTTATGCAGAGTGTGCCTCTCCGAGGCACTTATCAACCCGAAAAGCTAAACCTGAATTATTTTGTCCTTCTCCTCAGTTTCTTCACCGACAGCGCCAAACTTACTCCCGTCAAGAGTACACCCACAACCCAATAGACCCAGTTGTGGTCCATCCATGTGAGCGCGTAGGCAACGATTCCGATAGGCAGCTGCTGGACCAATAAGTTCCAGCAGGACTTCGAGAAGCGATAGCCGTAACGATACTGCATGTAAATATTGAGCATCACGAAATCAAAGATAGCGACAAGAACCAGTGCCAATCCTAATCCAAGAAGTCCTATGGCACGGAAGCAAACGAAGGAAAGCAAGATGTAAACCACCGCATAGATACCTTCCATTAGCAGATAGGCTTTAGAGTCGCTGCGAGCCAACGGCAGATAGGCAATAGGGAGCTTCGCTGCACGAAGATACAATGCTAAGGCTGACAGCTGTGCCATGGCAACCACCGGAGCAAAGGCACGCGAATAGAGTAGGGGAATGATGAAAGGTAAGCCAATAATGAGCGCTACGAGCATAGGAGAGATAATGAGCAGTGAAACCTCAATTTGTTTATTTACCGTATCATTAAGGATTTCGCCTGTGTTCACAATCGAAGACAATCGCGGATAATAATCCGTTTCCATAGCAGAGAAGACCATGCCGCCATAGGTCACGGTGATCATGTAGCCTGCATTATAGAGGCCGAGCATATCCGGTGAGCCTGTGTTATTGACGAAAGAGCGGATAAGGAAGTCGGCGCCACTTCCAAACATAGCAGCTAAAAGAAAAGCAATACCGAGCTTGACCATTCCCCATCCCCGCATCAAGATAGGCTTATTGAATGCCCAATGCAGCGGACAGTAATGATAGGAGTAAGCCATTGTCACGATCATCTGCGACAGTGCAACAATCACCATTGAGGGTACGATGGCTTTGACCCTCCACACGATAAAGAGAGGAACGGATAAGACCAGAGCAAGGACAACATTGATGATCGAAATACTTGCCATGCCTTTCAGATGACGGGTGCCTTTGAGAATAGCCAACTCACCTCCGGTGATAGCAGTCATGGCTACGACAGGCGACAAAAGAAGGAAATGTAGTGTATGCTTACCCCAACCGAAGGTATAACGGCTCAGAAGCGGACTAAACACAGCACAGACCAACAAGCCTAACAATGCCGTGACGAAGCTCCATGCACGGATAACTTGTACCGAATGACGAAGCGCCCGAGCATTTTCAATGGCGTAAGCTTCTGAGATATCTTTTACAGCGCTTGTTCCTAATCCAAGGTTTGTAGCACTACTTACAAAGCTGACGGTGGAATTGAAAAGCGACATCAGGCCCATACCCATTGGGCCTAAGAGCAGGGCAACAATCTTGTTGCGTACAAGAGCTACTAAGATACTGAGCCCCTGCACGCCACCAAAAAGACCTGTATATTTCAGAATATGCTTGAATGCGTTATCGCGGTTTTCGTGTTCCATCTATCAGATAACGCAACAAACTAAAGTTTATTATTATTCACCGACAATATTCAGTCCACGATAATCACTGTCACACCTCTTGCAGCTTGTGCTCCCATGACAAGTGCCTGCTCGATGTCAGCCGTCTTCGAAGGACCGCTGATGAAGGTACCGAACTGATACTTAGGATCAAACTCGATGCGTTTGTAAGCCTCGTGCATGTTGTTGACAATATTCTTCTTATCGAGGATAATGACAAGATACTCAGAGATGAAGCACACTGCCTTCTCTTTCATCGTCTGTGGTATCCAGATACAGCCATTCTCTGCTACACCAATCTTTCCTTCAACGATGCCTACATCGGTACCATCGAGATCCTTAGCCTCAGCAACGGTATCGGGATTCTTCTGTGCAATGTGGATATAAGGAAGATTGCTTGCAAAAGTCTTTGCCTCCGGATACTGTTTCTTAATGACGGCATCGAGATCATCATCTTTCTTTACTTCCACGATTTTGCCACCGACCTTCTCCGTCATCTCCACGAACTGCATGAAGGTGTCGGGGTATTGGATAGCGTCGATGTGCATATCCGGCATATCGTATTGCTCATGCGTATTGGCACGAAGCTTCTTGAATAAATCTTCTTTGTTCATCGATATTCTTAAGTATAAATCTTGATTTTAACTCCTAACTCCTATCTCCTAACTCCTAACTCAATAAAACTCCTAACTCCTATCTCCTAACTCCTAACTCAATTAGGCTCCTGCAGCTCTCAGTGCTTCGCGTCCACCTTCTGTCTCAATCACTTTTCCTTCAGAAGGCAGTACGTCTACCCCAGTCTGTTTAGCTTTCCTCCGCGCAGCGATGCGCTGCTTGTAATCTTCAAGATAAGCCTCTTTCTTTTTGGCTGCGACCTTAGCATACTCATTGTCAGGGTCTTTTTCCAAGTCGATGCGCATGGTATGCGCGTTGTTGACAAGATCCTTCACGACCTCACCACCACAGATCAGTCCTGCAGCAGCCGGCACCCAGGCATTGGAACTCGGGATGGTATGACGCTCGGTGCAAGCACGCATGTCCTTTGCCGGACAGATGCAATGGTAGCGGCAACTGATATCGGGCTGGTCGATACTCTCTATCGGAAGTTCAGGAGAATAAACGACCTTGAGATGCTTGATATTGGTCTTACGCAGTTTCTTGCGGATGACTTTTGCCAATGGATCATTGATGGTCTTCCAGATATCCGTGACCTGAAGTTGTGTGGCATCCATCTTATAAGCCGCTCCCATACAGGAGATGATGGGGATATTGAGTTCATGGCAACGCTTGATGAGGTCGAGCTTTGCCGTGACCGTGTCGATACAATCCACAACATAATCGTAGTGAGAAAAGTCAAACTCATCCGCATTGGACGGGAGATAGAACGTCTGATATTTCCGCACATGACAACGCGGATTGATGTCGTGGATACGATCTTCGGCCACATCCACCTTATGCCGGCCCACACTGGAGATTGTTGCAAGGATCTGTCGGTTGACATTCGTCAGACAAACACGGTCATCATCTATGATATCGAGGGCGCCCACACCGCTGCGAGCTAATACCTCAACGACATATCCTCCAACGCCTCCCACGCCAAAGACGGCAACGCGGGAACCGTTGAGCGTGTCGATAGCAGGCTTGCCCAACAACAATTGTGTGCGTGAAAACTGATTTTGCATGATATTTTCTTCTTTCAGTTGGCAAAGTTACTTATTTTTTTGCTATCTTTGCTGCATTAAACTGAAAAAATACACTGAAAGAGATGTCTACTGAAAGCAAATACACCAAGGAGTTCGAGGATTATTGGAAGAACCACGAGGCTGCACTCATGCGCGTAGCACCGAAAGTTCTGAGGGAGGAGCGGGCCAACAACGGTAAGATGAACACGGCAGGCGACTGGCTGTTGTTCATCATTCCCATCATGGCGATGGTCGGCTTCATGAATACCGACTTCATTAAGGGCGAACTTGTCCGCTTCCTTGTGGCTATGCTCATCGGTATTGCTTGCTTCGTCTTCGCCGTTTACATCAAACCTTATGTCACCGGCAAGCGCAACATCGTGGATATCGACGCCGACATCAAAGACTACTTCTATGTGGTTTATCAGAAAGAGGGGATCAAAGGGCTGAAAGAGCTTCAGCCTTAAGTATAATCACACATCCATTAAATCGCTCATGATGCGGTTGCTGATATTGATCCCTTCTCGCGTGAGATGAAGGTGATCATTGTCAAGAGCCATCAAGCCTCGCTTCAGATAATCCTGTGCATTCTTCAGAAGGTAGCTGCGATGCTTCTCGTCGAGCAAAGACAGGTCAATGCCCTCCCGCGTACGCAGAGCTGTTGTGACGATATCATCATAGTGAGTATCATCATCAATCTCTTCTTCTTCATAGGGTAGAATGCCATTCCCGATGCTCTCCATATACCTTATTATATTGTCAGGATTCCAATGGCGCGTACGCTGATAATACGAATGGGCGCCGGCACCCAATCCAATGTATGGCACGTCATGCCAATAGCTTGAGTTATGCTTGCTGCGCCAAGGGCTGACTGCCTGTTCATCAAGCCGTGCAAAGTTACTGATCTCATAATGCTCAAAGCCGGAAGCAGAGAGAGAATCAATGAGTTCTGAATACATGTTTAAGCTCAGTTCTTCATCGATCTCTTTCACTTGTCCATGCTCTAACATATGGTAGAGTGGTGTACCCTCCTCATACATCAGTCCATAGGCTGAGAGATGTTCCGGATGCAGAGAAAGCGCATGGCGGATATCTGCTTTCCAATCGTCCATGGTCTCGTCAGGAAAACCGAACATCAGGTCAAGACTGATATTCGCAATACCATCTTGCCGAAGAATATTCATGGCTTTGTCAACCTCTGCTGCCGAATGGCGACGATGGAGAAAATGCAATCGCTCATCAGAAAAAGTCTGTGCCCCCATGGATACGCGGTTCACGGGTAAGTCTCTGAAAATCCCCTCGACAATATCATCCGGGTTGCACTCCATCGTCACTTCTGCATCGCCATCTACGTCATACACATTATATATATGTGTAAATAGCTTCTCCAAGCATTGATTCGAGAGTTGGCTTGGTGTGCCTCCTCCCAAATAGATAGTGCCGATCTCCGGTTTGTAAGGCAACAGTTCCATCTCCTTGCACAAGGCACCGACATAACGCTCGCGCAAAGACAAGGAAGTAGTGGAGTAGAATCCACAGTAGATGCACCGAGAGGCACAGAAAGGAATGTGTATATAAAGACCCGCTTTTTCAGACATAAAAATATTGAGTAATCAGCATTATGCCCACGAAATTACTAAATACTTTTAAATTATTGCACATTTCCCGATGATTTCTTTGAACTTGTTGTTTTTCTTCTTAACTTTAGGGTGGTTTAAGACATAAACCCCTTATTGGGAAATGAACTAACTTTAAAATGCTTTGATATGAGAGTTTATCAAACCAACGAGATTAAAAACATTGCGCTCATCGGCGCCAAAGGTAGCGGCAAGACCACGCTTGCCGAGAGTATGTTGTTCGAAGCTGGAGTCATCAAGCGTCGTGGTACTGTGGAGGGAAAGAACACAGTCTCAGACTTCATGCCAGTAGAACTGAACCTTGGATATTCCGTGTTCCCCACTGTCTTCCATACAGAGTGGAACAACAAGAAGCTCAATATCATCGACTGCCCGGGATCAGACGACTTCGTAGGTGGTGCTATTACGGCCCTCAATGTCACCGATCAGGCTGTCATCCTCATCAATGGTCAGTATGGCCCCGAGGTAGGCACACAGAACAACTTCCGCTATACCGAGAAGCTGAAGAAGCCGGTTATCTTCCTCGTCAACCAGCTCGACTCGGAGAAATGCGACTATGACAATGTCATCGCCCAGATGCAGGACATCTATGGCACTAAATGCGTTCAGATTCAATATCCGCTTGAGACAGGCCCCAACTTCCACAGTCTTATCGACGTGCTCATCATGAAGAAACTCTCTTGGGGTCCAGACGGCGGTGAGCCTAAGCGCGAAGAGATTCCTGCTGAAGAGAAGGACAAAGCCGACGAGCTCCATCGTGCCCTCGTTGAGGCTGCGGCTGAGAATGACGACACCCTCATGGAGAAGTTCTTCGAAGACGAGAACTCACTCTCTGAGGACGAGCTCCGCCTCGGCATCCGCAAAGGTCTTATCAATCGCGACATCTTCCCCATCTTCTGTGTCGATGCCCATAAGGACATGGGCGTACAGCGCCTGATGGAGTTCCTTGGCAACGTAGTTCCTTTCGTCAGCGACATGCCAGCTTACCGCAACACGCGCGGTGAAGAGGTGCCTGCTGATAGCAATGCATTTGAGAGCCTTTACTTCTTCAAGACAGGTATGGAGCCGCATATCGGTGAGGTAAGCTACTTCAAGGTGATGAGCGGTAAGGTGAAAGCCGGTGATGACCTCACGAATGCTGATCGAGGCTCTAAGGAGCGTCTCGGACAGATCTATGCTTGCGCAGGAAGCAACCGTATACCTGTTGACGAGTTGGAGGCCGGAGACATCGGTTGTACCGTGAAGCTGAAGGATGTGAAGACAGGCAACACCCTCGATGGTAAAGATCACGAGGATGTGAAGTTCGACTTCGTGAAATATCCGCGTCCTAAATATTCACGTGCCATCAAGGCGAAGAACCCTCAGGACCTCGAGAAGGTCATGGCTGCTCTGCTGAAGATGCGCCAGGAGGATCCGACATGGGTCGTGGAGCAGAGCAAGGAGCTTCGCCAGACCATCGTGCACGGACAGGGCGAGTTCCACCTCCGCGTACTGAAATGGCGCTTGGAGAACAACGAAAAACTTGATATCGAATACGAAGAGCCGCGTATCCCTTATCGTGAGACCATCACGAAGAAGGCCCAGGCTACTTACCGCCACAAGAAACAGAGTGGTGGCGCCGGACAGTTCGGTGAGGTAGCACTCATCATTGAACCTTACGCAGAAGGTATGCCCGATCCCGTGAGCTATAAGTTCAATGGTCAGGAGTTCAAGATGAACATCAAGTCAAAGGAAGAAAAAGACCTTCCATGGGGCGGCAAGCTGCAGTTTATCAACTCTGTGGTCGGTGGTGCCATCGACCTCCGTTTCATGCCCGCTATACTCAAGGGTGTCATGGACTGCATGGAGCGCGGCCCGCTGACCGGTAGTTATGCACGCGATGTACGCGTCGTGGTCTACGACGGTAAGATGCATCCTGTCGACTCCAATGAGCTCTCGTTCACCCTCGCAGCCCGCCACGCATTCTCTGATGCCTTCAAAAATGCAGGCCCGAAGATCCTTGAGCCTATCTATGACCTCGAGGTCTATGTGCCGGCCGACTATATGGGTGACGTGATGAGTGACCTGCAAGGTCGTCGCGCTATCATCATGGGCATGGATGCTGAGGCTGGATATCAGAAGCTCACAGCGAAGATTCCTCTTAAGGAACTGTCCAACTACAGTGTGGCTCTCAGTTCACTCACGGGTGGTCGTGCTTCGTTCAACGCTAAGTTCGCAAGCTATGAGCTTGTGCCGAACGATCTCCAGTCGAAGCTCATTGCTCAGCATGAGGAAGAGGTGAAGGAGGAGGAGTAAAAAGCTCCTGAGGCCTACCCAAACCCTCGGGCCTACCCAAGCCCTCCCTAAAGGGAGGGATGTTGATTACCACCGTAGGAACTGTATGTGTGGCCCTTGTGGCTATCCAAAAAAAATATATTAATGCTCGGTCAAACGTTGGCCGGGCATTTTTATTGAAACTACTTATTGGAACTACTTATTGCTCTTTAAGTAATCAACATCCCCTCCTTTAGGAGGGGCTTGGAGAGGCCTTTTATGTTTGAATAAATAACTAATATTTTCTTATTTGTTAATTTCATATAATCATGCGGAAAATATTAACATTGAAGTGTTAAGCAATTAAGTTAATGGCTATCTTTGCAGCATGAAAAAGAGAACGATATGGTCCATCGCAGTTATTATGGGGCTGTCCTTCATAATGCTGCTGTTATTGCAACTCACCTACATCCGTGAGATGGCAAATATGAAGAAGGAACAGTTCGACGAAAGTGTGAACCGCGCCCTCTATCAAGCCTCGCGAAACCTTGAGTTGAACGAGACACTGCGATATCTTGAAAAAGATGTGCAGGAGAAAGAGAAGAAATCGGGGAAGAAGAATACCACTCCGTTTAGCAATACGGCAAACTATCCTACCTTCCGGATGAAGACGAAGATCTCTAATCCGGTGAAGATGCCGAAGGCGATGATTCTTATCAATGACCAGAATTCCAACAATGAGGCCAGTCGTTCTCTGCAAGAGATTGTCAAGAACAGATATGTATATCAAAAGGCCCTTCTCGATGAGGTCGTGATGAACATGCTCTATTCAGCTTCTGACAAGCCACTGAAAGAGCGCGTCAACTTCAAGATTCTTGACCAGGATATCAAGGCTGAGCTCATCAACAATGGCATCAATATTCCTTATCACTTCACCGTGACAACGCAGGACGGACGCGAGGTTTACCGTTGCCCCGACTACACAGATGAAGGTTCTGAGTTCACATACACACAAGTGTTGTTCCGCAATGATCCGTCGTCAAAGATGGGCGTAGTGAGAGTGCACTTCCCCGATATCAACAGTTACATCTACTCCAGCGTCAAGTTCATGATTCCGAGTGTCTTCTTCACGCTCATCTTGTTGGTGACATTCATCATCACTCTGGTAATTGTATTCAGACAGAAACGCTACAATGAGATCAAGAACGACTTCGTCAACAACATGACGCACGAGCTCAAGACTCCTATCGCCAGTATCTCGCTCGCTACGCAGATGCTCAATGATGACAGTATCACGAAGAACGAGAAGATGATCAAGCATCTTGTGGGAGTCATCACGGATGAGACCAAACGCTTGCGCTTCCTCGTAGAAAAAGTGCTGCAGATGTCGATGTTCGACCGTAAGAAGTCATCGTTCAAGAAGAAGCACCTCGACCTCAACGAGATGGTAGAGACCATCGCCAACAGTTTCTCCCTCCGCGTGGAGCATACCGGTGGTAAGATCAATGTAGATATTGAGGCAGTCGACTCTACAATATACGTTGATGAGGTCAACTTCCAGAACGTAATCTTCAACCTCATGGATAACGCTGTGAAATACCGTAAGCCTGACGAGCCAGTCAGCATCTTCCTCAAGACGTGGAACGACGACAAGTGGTTGTATCTCAGTGTCCGCGATACAGGCAAGGGCATCAAGAAGGAAGACCTGAAGAAGATCTTTGAGAAGTTCTACCGGGTAGGTACTGGCAATGTACACGATGTCAAGGGCTTCGGCTTGGGCTTGGCTTATGTGAAGAAGGTTGTGGACCTGCACGATGGCGAGATTAAGGTTGACAGTGAGTATGGTAAAGGTTCAACGTTCACCATCAAGTTGCCTGTGATCAAAGACGAATAATTAAATCAATCAGAATAATTCAAATCATTAAAAAGAAAAATATTATGGAAGAGAAAACAAAGATCCTGCTTTGCGAGGACGACGAGAACCTCGGAACACTGTTGTGCGAATATCTCATTGCCAAGGGCTTTGACGCTGTGCTCTGCCCCGATGGCGAGGTTGGTTTCCGTGAGTTCCAGAAAGATAAATATGACATCTGCATCCTCGATGTGATGATGCCTAAGAAGGATGGTTTCACGCTTGCAGGCGAGATTCGTCAGATCAACTCTCAGGTGCCTATCATCTTCCTCACAGCTCGTGTACAGAAGGAAGACGTGCTCGAGGGCTTCGACAAGGGTGCCGACGACTATATCACAAAGCCTTTCTCTATGGAGGAGCTTGTGAAGCGTGTTGAGGCTATCCTGCGCCGTGTCAAGGGCAAGAAGAACCGCGAGAGCACGAAGTACAAGATCGGTAAGTACATGTTCGATACTCAGAAGCAGTTGCTCACTATCGGTGACAAGCAGACAAAACTCACTACGAAGGAGAATGAGCTGCTCTCACTGCTCTGCTCTCACGCCAACGAGATTCTGAAGCGTAATGATGCGCTTCGCACCATCTGGATCGATGACAACTACTTCAACGCCCGTTCTATGGACGTGTACATCACGAAGCTGCGTAAGCACCTCAAGGACGATGACCAGGTTGAGATCATCAACATTCATGGTCAGGGCTACAAACTCATCATCCCTGACGAGGAATAAAAGAACAATATTTACAATTTCAAAAAGGCGGTTACAATGTGACCGCCTTTTTGATTATATCATCCGCAAACCTACAACTTAATAAATATCCGCTTTCTGTACATTACCAATCCCATCACCGCAAAGATGGCTGTAAAGAAGAAAGCATAATTAAATCCAGCCCACGAGGCATTGGTAACAACTGAATTGATGAGATGGAAAGCACCATCCTTAATGCCTAAAGCTCCAAAGACAATGCTCAGCACCTCGCTACCGACATATAATGCCAAAGGATTCATGCCAAACGACTTCAGCAAAGGATAGCGCTTCGTCGCAGAAGCATCACCGTGCATATCTACGAAATAAATCAGCAAGCCTAATAATGCAAGGACACACCCAATAGACATGAAGACATAGCTCGTGCTCCACACGCGTTTGTTGAGCGGCAACCACTGGCTAAGTATACATCCAACAACCAAGAAGGCAAAAGCAAGCATCAAGCAGAATTTCATCTTCTGCATTTCCTTGGACAACGCAGCTAAAGCCTCCATCACCACAAAACCTATCATGCAATGAAGCGTAGCAGAGAGCGTGCTAACGAGACCTTCCGGGTCCACAGGACTCTTATGATAGAGATGGTTCCAGCCAAAAAGACCGTTGTCTACGCGAGCAAGGACATTCGTTTGTGCGTTATAATCATATCCATGGCCTAATAACAGAATCGCAGAATAAGCCACAAGCCCTACAATGATAATGCTCACGAAGCCAACGTCTATTCCCCGTTTATTTACAGGTCGATGAATACTCAGCGCTAAGACAGCCGTCAAGAGATAACAGATGCCCAACCGTTGCATCACACCCCAGATCCTCAGATGAGCAAAGTCCAGCGGACGTCCATCAAAGATCATGTCGAGCCAGTTGAGCCCCAAACCTATCAGGAAAAGAAGTACAGTACGCTTAAAAACTTTCCTTGCGACGACTTTTGACCAATGGAAATCGAACTTCCGCAGGCTCAGGTAGGTGCTCATTCCCATGATAAAGAGGAAAGAAGGGAAGACAACATCAGCCAGTGTCATCCCATTCCATTTAGAATGCTGCAACGTAGCATAGATATGGTCTCCCGCTCCGTTGTTGACAAATATCATCAGCATCACAGTCAATCCACGAAGCAGATCGATGCTGACGAGACGTTTGGAAGTATTCATTACAAAAGATTATTTCTCCAAGAATTTCATGACACGTGCCGCCATCGTTATCGGGTCTCCAACAGGCTCTGCCGAATAAGAGTTATGAAGCTTTGTCCACGGCTCTTCCACTGCATACCAGTCGATGACAGGTCCATGCGGCAATGCCATGGCAAAGAGTTCACTCGAAGTCTTGTTCGCGTTCGGTCCCCCGCCAAGCGCATCGGGATTAGGCTTGAGCTGCGCATGCATCTGCTTGGACAAGGCATCGAGATACAGGCTCCAACGCTTAAAATAGAAGTCCTTCAGCAGTCCTTGCCACTCCTTATGGGCATAGTCGCGCAAGCCTCCTTGATCCGCGCACACTCGGTTGCCCCACGTTGTGATCTGCACACGCGCGTTCCATTCGTAGAGGTCTTTCTCAGCCGTCGTCTTCCCCAAAGATCGAGCAGCCTCAATCCAATGTCCCAAACGGAACTCGCACCGGGTACCGAGCAGCGAATCCTGAAGCAACAGCATATTGAGGAACCGCGCACTGTCTCGCGAGAAAGCAGCGAAGTCCATGCCGTTATAATCCGCGATCGTATGCAGATACTGGAGTCGTGCCTGGTCGTCCATCGCCTGTCGCGTGATATCCACAAGGTCGTATTCGAAGTTGTTGTTTCCCCGGAACTCCTCAGCCACACTGTTCATCAGCCGCGCAGCCTCAAGGGTAGAAGCCGGAGAATAATAGTTGCGCATCTTGCTCCAGCTCTTCACCTGGAAGTTATTGGGCGAGGGCCTACCGTCAAAGATACTCTCCGAAGGCCCTTGCTGATTATTGCCTGCTGGACAGTTATAAATGGTATTAGAAAGAATAGTCCACGCCTTCTGCACCTGCGCATTGTCTTTTCCATAACGCGCCTTGACATAATCCTTGACCCACGATGCCTTGTCTATATGCGAGCGCCACGGAAGCTCCGTCATCAATTCAAACATGATCGGATTATTCTCCAAGCCCTCCATCGTCAAGCCGATACCTTTCAGCGTCTGGGCAGCAGGCAGCTGATGTGCCAGTTCCCAGTTGTGCAGCAGTTGATCCATTCGTCCATGGAGCCCCACATTCGCTCCGAAGTTCTCTAACATACAGAACGCCCAGTCGTGCTGGCCATAGCCCTCCGTTCTGCGCCACACACTCGGTGCCCCGAACATCGGACGACACTCTGAGAAGAGGTCGAGCACAAGGAGGTCACCTTGCTTCAAACTGTCAATCATCTGCGGTCGGGGGTTCTCTGTCCAGCCCTGCACGACCCACACACTCTTGGGATTGGTACGCTTCATGGCCGCCATGAGTTTTCGTCCTGCGAGCGCATAGTCGATATCTGCATCCGCTGTCTCATGAAACGGATCCATCGAATAGTAATCGGCCTTGCCGAAGAGCTTCGTCAGCTCCTGATAGTAAAGGTCAGCGATCCGGTCGAAGTGAGCATCGGTAGGGGAGAGGTTCGCCGGTCTCACATACCCGTTCCATGATCCACCCGGTGTTGCATTGAGTCCTAACTTCTCTTTCGCATCATGAGGCAGCATTCCACAGTAGCCCGGGAGTACGGGATGCATGCCGAGAGCCCGCATCCGTGCGAGGATCTGTTTCTGAAGACGCTCATGCTGCGTGTACCAACTCTCCGGCAAAGGTCCGCCCCAGCCTTCGAGATTATTCATCGCCCACCAGGCCAAGAAAGCGGGCCCGGCAATGAACCGCACTATCTCTTCTTTCGAATAGCCCAGTTTCAGGAGCATATTCCGCCACACGCACTCTTCACCGACGACAGCCAACGGCATGTTGATGCCATGCAGCGCCATCCAGTCGATCTCTTTCTGCCACCGTGCCCAGTCCCAGAAAGCCATCGAATAAGAGAAAGTACAATAATTGAAATCGTAGCGCAGTTTGAGATCCGTCTCATGCCGTTCCGTCTTGCTCACCTTCGGCAAGGAAGCAGGGAGCCGGGCCTGCATATTATTCCACGACAGATGTTGTCCACAATAATATTTCAGATACCAGTTAAGTCCCGTTGCGATATTGACCCACGTATTGCCTTTAATACACACCTTGTTGCCTTCCTGCGACAATTCGAAGAAGTCCTTCGGGCTCTCCACCTTCACGGTCTTAAACTTCTTGGAACACCCCGGTGCAATCCTTTCAATGAGATCATCTACAGGATTGGCATGGGCTACTACCACAGTAAAGACTAAAAGGAATAACAGTTTAACTCGTTGCATCACCCATTCCTCCACCTATGGTTCTTGTAATCCACAAACAGTGGATAGAGTGAGCCATGCTTTACTGCGACACTCCTGAGCTGTGTGCCAAGCAAAACCTTCGCCGGTTGTAACCAGTGAGTTTTGTGGTTGAAGAAAAGCGCGGGATCCTGGCGCTGGCCATGGTAGAGGACTTCAAAATGAAGATGATCACCAGTCGCATGTCCGGTAGCTCCTGTTAGTCCTATTACTTGACCGGCTTTCACCTTGTCGCCACTCTTGATAAAGAAGCACGTCATGTGACCATACAGCGTCTCCAAGCCCATGGCGTGGCGGATGATGACACAGTTACCATAACCCGACCGCACAGAGGCTGACTCTACCACGCCATCGAAAGCGGCATGGATACTGTCGTGGTTGATATGTGTCTTGATGTCTACGCCCGTGTGATGATAAGTCGTAGAATCGTCTTTCTGACGAAGCACATTATAAGGGCTTGTAACGTAACTGTTCACAAGGGGATAGCTCCAATGCATCGGTGAGAGGTCGAAGAGGTTCATACTGCTCACATTGGGCATGCGTTCAAAGGGACTCAGTGAGGTGACCATCAACTGACGTATGCGAGCCAGAGCCTTTGAATAGGCATTGAAATTAGCCGTTGTAGAGATGAATCTTCCCCGATGAAGTTTACAATAAAGTTTCTCGGGTTGAAGCTTACCTGTCGTAGCATTGAAGACATGGGCCGATTTCATAGGCTCATTACCTACGTAAAACTCCACCCGGGTGGAAAAATACTTCTTATCTTTATTATCGGCAAGTGCAATAACCTGTCCAGCACGCACATGCTCTCCGGCATGCACTTGAGGCTGCCGCAGTTCATGGTAGACAGTCTGCAAGCCATTGTCATGATTGATGACGATCGTCTGCTTTTCCTTGTTTTTTCGGTCTACCATCGTTATGGTGCCGCTGAACACCGAACGTACATATTTATCATAGCGGGAGCAAACCTGCATGGAGCCATCCTTGAGGTGAGCCAGTGAGCCACGGTGCAATGGCAACGAATATTGATTGGGCTGAATGCTGTCAAGTGCAAGGGTAAAGATAGAATCCTTACCAAAGACAGCGGAGTCGGCCTTCAGCGCGAAACTCGTCTCCTCTTCTATGGGGAAGTGCGTATCGGGTGCAAGGGCGTTGGCAGAGCATAGAGAAACCACTGCCAACATAGCAAAAAAGAGCAGTTTATTCATTATAATTATGTGATTGGTGCAAATGTACTCAATTTTGAGCGATTTGATGCAGGTCAACTGCAAAACTAACCTAAATACAATAATATTTAACGGGCGAATAAATAGTTTTTTCTGTTTCGGACTGATATCAGCAAAAGCCTGCCAGAGAACAAATGGGAATAATAAAGGAGCCGTTGAGTGAGTTAGGACCGCCCGCACCTCGAAGAGGTGCCACATGGTTAGCCCCATGTAAGGAGCGCAGCGACGCAGCATGGGGTTTAAGTCCAGTGCGGTTTCTTTGCAATCCGGCCTCGAAGAGGGCGAACATGGTCTAGAGTGATTGTCGTTAGGGATAATCCATGTTCGCCCTCTTCGAGGCCGGTATTCAGGTTATCGGCTCCCATCCGACCCCAGGTTTCGTCGCTGCGCTCCTCACCTGGGCTAACCATGTGCAACCTCTCCGAGGTTGTTTCTCAAAATCAATCCGAAAAAGAACTGTATTTAACGGGGTGTCGCTCTTGTTATTGTGAACTGTGAATTGTGAACTGTGTAAACAATGCCAATCTTCAATATCTCAATACAATTAATCAAAAATCACGTGTTTTATATCAAATAATCATCTAAAGTCTCATATTTTGCTATTACCTTTGCAACCGAATCATAATCAATAATTGAGGGTTCAAAAACAAACGTTCAAAACTCAATGACTCAAAGCGTCACATCCAAATACCTCATCGACAACGATCAGGACATGCGCTGGGGACTGACCATCAACACCGTCGGTTATCAGCACATCGACCCGGGTGAGCCATATCCACCGAAAGAACATCCGGCCGGGTACTCGTTCCTCGCCAGCAAAGGTCGTGTGCTTGAGGAATATCAGTTTGTCTATATCACGCGCGGTAAGGGTGTCTTCACGTCAAAGAGTCTGGGTGAGACCGAGATCAAAGCCGGAGATATGTTTCTCCTCTTCCCCGGTGAGTGGCACAGCTATCATCCCGATGAGAAGACAGGGTGGGACGAATACTGGATAGGTTTTAAAGGACTAAACATCGACAACCGCGTGACCAACGGCTTCTTCATCCCTTCAGAGCCTGTCTTCCATGTGGGGCTCAATGAGGAGATCGTGCGCATGTACCGCCACGCCATCACCATTGCCCGGGAGCAGCGCATCGGCTATCAGCAGATGCTCGCAGGCATCGCCAATGTCATCCAGGGCTTTGCCTATGCCCTTCACCGCCACAACACCTTCGAGGACCAGGAGGCGGCTCAGCAAATTCAGAAAGCCAAGGTCATCATGATGGAGCGCTTTGGTCAAGGCATCAGTCCCACGGATGTAGCGGATAACATCAACATGGGTTACTCGAAGTTTCGGCGTCTCTTCAAGGAGTACACGGGCTATGCACCACTCCAATATATTCAGGAACTGCGACTGCAACGAAGCAAGGAACTGCTGCTCAGTACAAACCTCTCCCTCACGGAGATCGCTGATGAGGTGGGTTACGACAATGCCGATTACTTCTCCACGGCTTTCAAAAAGAAGAATCGCATCACACCCGCGGCCTACAGGAAGAAATTGAAAAATTGAAAAAATGAAATAATGAAAGATTGAAAACAAACCATATTATGAAGCAATACTTAGCTATAGACTTAGGTGCTACCTCTGGTCGCACTATCATCGGAACACTCGACAACGGGCATGTGAGCCTTGAGGAGCTCACGCGTTTCGACAATCCACTCATCCCCATGAGCGGACATCTCTACTGGGATCTCTATGCGCTCTACCGTGAGATCATCAATGCCTTGAAGGTCGTGGCTCAGCGCCACATCGCCATTGAGAGTATCGGTATCGACACCTGGGGCTGCGACTTCGCGCTCGTCGGCTCGGATGGAGCCTTGCTCCGCAATCCGTTGGCTTACCGCGATCCGCACACCGTGGGTATGATGGAGGACTTCTTCGAGAAGAAGATGCCGAAGGAAGAGGTGTATAAGCGCACAGGTATCCAGTTTATGAACTTCAACAGCATATTTCAGCTCTATGCCATGGAAGAGCATAAGGATGCAGCCCTGAAAGCATCTGAGAAGATTCTCTTCATCCCCGATGCCCTGGGCTATCTGCTCACAGGCAAGGCAGTATGCGAATACTCTGTCGCTTCCACGGCGCAGTTGCTCAACCCCATGACAGGTGACCTCGATGAGGATCTGCTGAAAGTCTTAAACATTCCTCGCGAAAAGTTCGGAAAGATGACAGAACCGGGGACGACCCTTGGCACCCTCACCTCTGAGATTCAGGAGCTCACGGGCCTTGGCGCTATCCCCGTCATCACCGTGGCAGGTCACGACACGGCAAGCGCTGTAGCTGCTGTTCCTGCCAAAGACGAGCACTTCGCTTATCTGAGCAGCGGCACGTGGAGCCTCATGGGTATCGAGACCCCGCACGCCATCATCAACGACAAGAGCTTAGAGCGTAACTTCACCAACGAGGGAGGCATCGAGGGTACAACACGCTTCCTGAAGAACATCTGCGGCATGTGGATCTACGAATGCTGTCGTCGTGAGTGGAAGGAGCAGGGTCTCACGGGGCTTGAGCACAAGACGCTTCAGGACAATGCCATGAAGGAGGCTCCGATGCGCTCCATCATCAATCCCGATGACCCGTGCTTCGCTGCACCGAAGTCGATGCTTGCCGCCATCCGCACCTACTGCGAGGCTCACAACCAGCCCGTCCCGGAGACTCCCGCACAGTTCTGCCGTTGCATCTTCGACTCGCTCGCCCAGCGCTATAAGACCATCTGCACGTGGCTCCAGGAGTTCGCTCCGTTCCGTATCGACACGCTCCACATCATTGGCGGAGGCAGCGTCAATGCCGTCCTCGACCAGCTCACGGCCGATGCTCTCGGCATCCGTGTCCTCGCTGGGCCACAGGAAGCCACAGCCCTCGGCAACATCATGCTGCAAGCCAAAGCCAATGGCGTCGTCAAAGACCGCTGGGAAATGCGAAAGGTCATCGCCAACAGCATCGAACTGAAAGAATATACACCCAATAAATAACGTAAACATAAAAACAAATAACCATGAATTCAGAACAGATCAAAAAGAACTACGAGATTGCAAAAGAACGTTATGCTGCCCTTGGCATAGACACCGACGCAGCGCTGAAGACCCTTCAGTCTACTCCTATCAGCCTCCATTGCTGGCAGGCCGACGACGTGGTAGGCTTCGAGCGCGGTGAGGCTGCTTCAGGCGGTATCCAGGCTACGGGTAACTATCCCGGCCGTGCACGCAACATCGATGAGCTCCGTCAGGATATCGACGAGGTGCTCTCACTCCTCGGTGGTAAGTTCCGTTTCAACCTCCACGAGACCTACGGTGAGTTCGGCGGCAAGTTCGTCGACCGCGATCAGGTAGAGCCTAAATATTTCGAGGGTTGGATGCAGTGGGCCAAGGAACGCCACATGAGTCTCGACTTCAACTCTACATCCTTCTCTCATCCTAAGAGCGGCAACCTCACGCTCTCCAACCCCGACAAGGAGATCCGCGACTTCTGGATCGAGCACACCAAGCGTTGCCGTCGCATCGCAGACGCCATGGGTAAGGCTCAGGGCGATCCCTGTATCATGAACATCTGGATCCACGACGGAAGCAAGGACCTCACCGTAGAGAAATACCGTTATCGTCAGATCCTCAAGGAGAGTCTCGATGACATCCTCTCCGAGAAGCTGCCTGACATGAAGGACTGCCTCGAAGCCAAACTCTTCGGTATCGGACTGGAAGCTTTCACCACAGGCAGCCACGACTTCTATGCCGGCTACTGCGCTAAGAACAACGTCATCTACACCCTCGACACCGGTCACTACGAGCCCACGGAGAACGTATCCGACGCCGTGTCCTCACTGCTGCTCTTCGTGCCTGAGCTCATGCTCCACGTGAGCCGTCCGATGCACTGGGACAGTGACCACGTGACACTCTTCGACGACAACACGCGCAACCTCTTCGCTGAGCTCGTTCGCGCCAATGCCCTCGACCGCGCACATATCGGTCTCGACTATTTCGATGCAAGCATCAACCGTATCGGCGCTTATATCATCGGTGTTCGCGCTGCGCAGAAGAGCCTCCTCGCTGCCCTGCTTGAGCCGCTCAAGACCCTCCGCCAGTACGAGGATGAGGGCAAATACTTCGAGCGCCTCGCCCTGTTAGAGGAAGAGAAGACGCTGCCCCTCGGTGCCGTCTACGATTACTTCAACTTCACGAACAATGTTCCTGTGGCTGAGGATTATCTCAAGGATGTGGAACAGTACGAGAAAGACGTGCTGAGCAAGCGTAATTAAAGGTTCTTCCAGTTCCCGGGTTAGCCCTACGTAAGCACCTCGGAGAGGTGCCACATGGTTAGCCCCACGTGAGGCATAGCCGAAACGTGGGGTTTGGGATCAAGCGATCTCACCTGACCTGTCGGCCTCGAAGAGGGCGAACAAGGGCGGGGTGCTGGTTACAAGTGATGGGTGTTTAAACCATGTTCGCCCTCTTCGAGGCCGGATTGCAGGTTATCAGCGCCAATCACAACCCCAGGTTGCGTCGCTGCGCTCCTTACCTGGGGCTAACCGTGTGGCACCTCTCCGAGGTGCTTACGTAGGGCTAACCTGGCTGACTCCCCCCTTCGAGGATCTTATCAACCCGAAAGCAGAAGAGACATAAAGTATAAACATTTTAGATTCCTAACATTCTATTATGGACATAATAATAGGACTACTGATTATTGCGGTGGGTGCGTTCTGCCAGTCGAGCTGCTACGTGCCCATCAACAAGATCAAGGCGTGGAGCTGGGAGAGCTACTGGCTGGTGCAGGGTGTCTTTGCATGGCTGGTGCTGCCTTTCTTCGGTGCCTTGCTTGCCGTGCCTGAAGGTCACTCCCTCTGCGAGCTGTTCACGGAGAGCAACAGTTTCAACATCTCGATGACGATGCTCTTCGGTCTGCTCTGGGGTGTGGGTGGCTTGACCTTCGGCCTCTCCATGCGCTATCTCGGTGTGGCGCTCGGCCAGTCGATAGCCTTAGGCACATGTGCGGGCTTGGGTACTATCATGGCGCCTGTGCTCACCAACATCTTCTTCCCCGAGGCCAATGCCCTGAGTCAGCTCACGTGCTCGGTCATCGCGGGAGTCGTCGTCACCCTCCTCGGCATCGCCATCATAGGTTATGCCGGCAAGATGAAGAGTGACTCACAACCTAAGGAGGTGCGTGAAGCTGCCGTGAAGGAGTTCAACTTCCCCAAAGGCATCGCCATCGCACTGCTCGCGGGTTTCATGAGCGGCTGCTTCAATGTGGGACTGGAGTTCGGCAAGGACATCAACTTCGGTGACCTCACGCCGGACATGTACAAGACCCTCCCTGCCACGATGCTCGTCACCTTCGGAGGATTCATCACGAACGCCGTCTACTGCCTCTGGCAGAACCAGCACAACCACACGTGGGCCGACTACAGCAAGGGAGCCGTATGGGGCAACAACCTCGTCTTCTGCTTCCTCGCTGGTGCCCTGTGGTACAGTCAGTTCTTCGGCCTCTCACTCGGCAAAGGCTTCCTTAAAGACTCGCCGACGCTCATGACTCTTTCGTTCTGCATCCTTATGTCGCTCAACATCGTCTTCAGCAACGTCTGGGGCATCATCCTCAAGGAGTGGAAAGGTTGCAACAGCAAGACCATCGGCGTGCTCATCTTAGGTATCGCCGTCCTCATTCTCTCCTGCTTCCTCCCGCAGTTCCTGGGATAGGCCAATAACCAATTTTTCACAACGATTATTTTTCACACGGATTTTAAAGATCTTTAAGATCGTTACGCCGCTTTGCGGCTACACATACCGACGTATCACCGCGTAGCGAATAGCGTAGCCATCTTTTAAATCTTTAAGATCCGTGTGAGAAAAGATAACAACAATATCATTAGCATAATATGACAAGCATTTTATCTAACCGCCCCGCATTGAAAAAAGAGATCGACAAGATCGCGGAGGTCGCCGGCTATCTGTGGCAAAACGGATGGGCTGAGCGCAACGGCGGTAACATCACGGTGAACATCACCGACCTCGTCGACGACGAGATCTGTAACACGCCCGCTATCAGCGAGCCCATCGCAATAGGGGAGAAGCTGCCACACCTCAAAGGCGCCTATTTCTTCTGCAAAGGCACCGGCAAACGCATGCGTGACCTCGCACGATGGCCCATGGAGAACGGCAGTGTCATCCGTATCCTCGACGACTGCGAGCATTACGTCATCATCGCCGACAACCCCGTGCTGCCTACGAGTGAGCTCCCCTCGCACCTCCTCGTACACGACCGTCAGGTCGCTACAGGCAGTGGTTACAAGGCCACGCTCCACACGCATCCCATCGAGCTCGTTGCCATGAGCCACAACCGCCAGTTCTTGGGCAAGGACGTCCTGACAAAGCTCCTCTGGAGCATGATCCCTGAGACGAAAGCTTTCTGCCCATTAGGTCTCGGCATTGTACCTTATGAGCTCCCGGGAAGTGTCAAACTTGCTCAAGCTACGCTTAAGGAACTTGAAGACTACGACGTCGTGATGTGGGAGAAGCATGGTGTCTTCGCCAAAGGCAAGGATATCATGGATGCCTTCGACCAGGTCGACGTGCTCTCTAAGAGTGCCAAGATCTACATCGACTCCCGCGCCATGGGTTTTGAGCCCGAAGGCATGAGCGATGCGCAGATGAAGGAGATGACCGAGGCTTTCCATCTGCCGAGGTAGTATCTGAGTAGGGTGTAACAATCATCCGCAATCGGGGGGATGATTGTTCATCTGAAAGAAAATCTACCCTTTTAGAAAACAAGGAGACACAATGTATACATATTATCATTAACTTTGCGATTACATAAAAATGTATGAAACAAGTAATCATAAAATAATAACGCTGATAATATGCATATATTAAGAAACCTTGGACTTGTCCTGTTTGCTTTCTTCTCGCTCCACGCTTCAGCGGCATGGAACGACAACGAAGTGAAGCAAATAGAGCAACGCATCCAGTTACCAACTATCAAAGCACAAAAGTTTGTCATCACCGCCTTTGGTGCCAAGACTTCGGCATCGGCAAAGGTGAACCAGGATGCTATCAACCGTGCCATTGCAACAGCCTCAAAGAAAGGTGGCGGTGAGGTCATCGTACCGAAAGGTACATGGAACACGGGCGCTATCCGCCTGCAGAGCCATGTCAACCTCGTCATCAGTGATGGCGCTACGCTGAAGTTTGCCTTCGACCCGAAGCTCTATCCCCTCGTCAAGACCTCTTGGGAAGGTATGGGCTGCTGGAATTACAGTCCATGCATCTACGCCTATCGCGCTACAGACGTGGCGCTGACCGGTACAGGTACCGTCGATGGAAACGGAAGCAACGATACATGGTGGCCCTGGAACGGTAATCCACGTTTCGGATATAAAGAAGGTGTAACGAAAGAGTCGCAGCGCTTGGGTTCACGCGCCAAACTGCAGAAATATGCTGAGGATGGCGTGCCAGAAGACGAGCGAAAGTTCGGCATGGGCTATGGTCTCCGTCCACAGCTTGTCAACTTTGTGGAGTGCGAGCGTATCCTCGTCAAAGACGTGATGCTCGTCAACTCGCCCTTCTGGGTCATCCATCCGCTGCGCTCAAAGAGCATCACCGTGGATGGCGTGAAAGTATACAATAATGGTCCTAACGGTGACGGTTGCGACCCTGAGGCTTGCTCCGATGTCATCATCAAGAACTGTCTCTTCCACACCGGCGATGACTGTATCGCTATCAAGAGTGGACGCAACAATGACGGTCGCCTGTGGAACCAGCCCTCAGAGAACATCATCATCCGTAACTGCAAGATGGAGGATGGTCACGGAGGTGTGGTCATCGGCTCCGAGATCTCCGGCGGCTGCCGTAACGTCTATGCCGAAGATTGTGAGATGGACTCTCCGGATCTCGACCGCGTGCTGCGCATCAAGACGAATAACTGTCGCGGTGGCGTCATCGAGAACATCAATATGCGCAACGTTCGCGTGGGTCAGTGCGGTGAGGCTGTGCTGAAGATCAATCTCGACTATGAGTCGAAGGAGGATTGCTACCGTGGCCATCAGCCTATCGTACGCAACGTCACGATGGACAACGTGACCTGCAAGAAGAGCGAGTATGGCGTGCTCATGATCGGAATGAACGATGCCGACAATATCTATGATATCAACGTAAACAACTGCCGTTTTGACGGTGTAGAAAAAGATCCGGTGAAGATCACTGGCAAGACCCACGATATCCATTTCAACAACCTCTTCATCAATGGCTCCCTCGTGCTCAACGAGGCTGACAAGCCTTTCAAAAACCTCTCGGAGTGGATGACCTGGTCGGAGATGAAACGTAACCCGCAGTCGTGGCTCCTCGACTTTTCCAAGAAGCCAAAGTGGAGCTATGTCATGGGTATTGAGCTCGAAGGCATGCTCGACACCTATCTGCGCTATCACAATGACAGTATATTAAAATATGTGGAGAGCTATCCTCAGAAGATGATCTCTGACAAAGGCGAGGTCACGGGATACAAATATGAAGACTTCAACCTCGACAATATCCGCACGGCAAAGTTCATCTGCCGTATGCAGCAGATAGCTCCGCGCGAAGGCAACGTGAAGGCTATGAAGACCTTCTTCAAGCAGCTTCAGAAGCAACCGCGCACCGAGGATGGTGTCTACTGGCACAAGGCTATCTATGCCCATCAAGTGTGGCTCGACGGCATCTTCATGGGTCTGCCGTTCTATTGCCAGTATGCCTCGCAGTATCTGAAGCCGAAGAAAGCCGAGAAGATTTACGACGATGCTGTCAATCAGATCATCACAACTGACAAGCGCACCTATGATGCTAAGACTGGACTGTGGAAACACGCGTGGGATGAGACCCATTCGCAGTTCTGGGCAGACAAGACGACAGGGCAGAGTCAGCATACCTGGGCTCGCGCCCTCGGATGGTATGTCATGGCAATGACAGAAGTGCTCGATGTACTGCCTCAGGACTATGCGCGCCGTGCCGAGGTGGAGCAACTGCTGCAGAAGGCTATGGCGGCTGTCGTGAAATACCAGGACAAGAAAAGTAATGTATGGTACGATGTGATGGATGTCAAGGATTCAAAGAACTATCTCGAAGCTACGGCTTCCAGCATGTTTGCATACGTACTGCTCAAAGGTGTACGCAAAGGTTATCTTCCTGAGAAGCAGACCGTTGATGGCAAGACTATCAACTTCAAAGAGGCAGGACAGAAGGCATACGCAGGCATCCTCAAGAACTTCATCCGCGTCAACAGTGATAAGACGATCTCTCTGACGCGCTGTTGCTCGGTAAGTGGTCTTGGCCCCGGTCCTGGCCCTTACGTCAAGAAGCCTAACTACAAGCGTGACGGCAGCTTCGCTTATTACATGAGTGAGCCTATCCGTGACAATGATGCGAAAGGCATCGGTCCGTTCCTTTGGGCAAGCTTGGAAATGGAGAAATAATATGAGGAAAACCAGAATCATAGCTACATTACTTATAGCAGCATCCACAACGGTTGCTGCGTTTTGCCAATCAACAGCCTCCCCGCAACTGGAGAGGCTGCTTTTCGCAACTGACTTCTCCGATTTTCCCAACCTCTATGCGAATAACAACTGTCCGATAAACATCAATAAGACAGCGCTATACACCAATGAGAAAGTAACGGTGAAAGTTGTTGATACGCAGATTGTTGCCTGGGACCGTTCATCTAAGACCGCGCCTAATTACATGAAGACCGCTGCTGCTTCTGATGCCATGATTCTCGTCTCTACAATCAAGAGTCTCGCGCGTGTCAGTTTCAGACAGTCGGGTGGGGGATTCAAGGTGGAAGCGAAAAGCGATGGAGACACTGCCTGGGTGACTCTCGGCACTTATCCCGTCAATTCGCGGAACAAGAAGACAACGGAGATCAACGTCAACGTCAATCGCAGAAACTGCGAGCTTCGCTTCACGAACGCATGCAAGGGTTATAGCTCAACGCTCTCGTTTCTACGAATATTCGGGAAGATTGAAAAGTCTTTGGCTTCGCATGACAGCGCCACGGTAGTGTACCATAACTTGGACGGGGATAAGATCTCATCACGCAGGGTTAAACTGGGGAGCGGTCTTGGAACGCTGCTAAGCAGTAAAGCCGTCATGATTCCTCAAGGTCTGATTTTCAGAGGCTGGAGCAAGAGTATCAACAGTAACAAGCCGTTGAACGCTTCCGCACGCATCGAAGCAAACACGGATCTCTATCCTATCTTGGTTCCAGCATCTACTAAGGAAGCAGGATTCAGCAAGCGGGGCTATTATTATGTTGCCCAGGCTGGGAGTGCGGAGAGCGTGCTTGCTATCTTTAAGGCTATTGCCAAGGATTCAAAGCGTCATATTTCGAAGCGCTACAATATCTTTCTTCCCAATGGTACCTATCATTTCGCGAACCGCACTCAGATCCTGTTGCCTTGCGACAATGTATCAATCATTGGACAGAGCATGGACTCCACGATTCTCATTACGAGGCCCGAAGCTTACAAGGAACGGTTAGGCATAGCCGATTTCTTCTACAATACGCATAAAAACGTTTATTTCCAGAACCTCACGCTGAAGAATGCGCTCGATCATTATGGGCATGGAGGGCGCGCAGCCGTGATGCACGACTGTGGCACACGTACGGTCTATAAGAATGTGCGGATGCTGTCCTATCAGGACACTTACTTCAGTGAGAACAACAACATGCAGAGCTACTTTGAGGACTGTGACATTCACGGCAAAACCGACTTTATCTGCGGTGGAGGAGACGTGATGTTCTACAATACGACAATATCTTTGGAGCCCCGTGAGTTGACCTCAAACAAGGGAGGACGTGTCATCACAGCACCCTCATCCACAACGGCTTACGGCTATGTCTTCGACCATTGCCGTGTTGTGGACCTCGCCAACGGAGAAGGCTCCTGGATCTATGGACGTATGTGGAGGAACCAGCCGATCTGCGTCTGGATCAACACCACCTTGGATGATAACAGTGCCAAGACTCTCTCCATGAGCCGATGGTTGGAGAAAGGTATGAACCACACCGACCCGAAACTCATTGGCGAATATGCTACTGTCGATGAAAAGGGTAAGGACATCACCCCTGCATCGAACATCATCCACTCCTACGAAGGAGCCCATGAGACCATCCTCTCAGCAACGCAGGCTCAATCCTTCGCCTATGAGAAGATGTTCAAAGATTGGGATCCAAGAGCACTAATAAAACAATATACAACAAAGAAATAAGCTACTATGAATAGACTTTTTATTTTCTCTACATTCCTTGCCGCAAGCCTTGCTTATTCAAGCATGGCTTTTGCAGACAGCGATGTGACAGCTGAGCAGAAGGCTCAGAACACGCCGAGCGGTTGGACCAACGTCTCTCTCCCGCAGATTCCGGCTATTACGAAGGCCAACACCGTGATGATCACGGATTTTGGCGCCTCCACGTCATCTTCTGATAACACGGCTGCTATCCAGAAGGCGCTCGATGCCGTGCCTGCAGAAGGAGGAATGGTCGTCGTTCCGAAGGGCATCTGGCTCTGTGGTCCTATCATGATCAAGGCCAAGACCGTGCTTCATCTTGCGAAAGGTGCAACGCTCAAGCTATTGCCGCTCGGACAATATCCTGGAACGGAGAACTATATGCAGTATGTTTCTAAGAAGGTTAAGTTCGAGGACTTCATCAATCTCAAAGATAAGAACACATCGGATCTGATCATTGAAGGAGAGGATAAGGAGACATCCGTCATCGACGGGCAGGGTGCTCTCCCTGGTGGGCGCTGCGCGACAAAGGCGGCGACTTCAAGAAAGTGTTTGGGAACATCAAGCGCGGGGCCATCGTGCGCTTCGACAGGGGCAGCCGTTTCCTCGTCCGTAACCTCACGGTACAGAATGCTCCCGGTACAAACATCACCTGCGGATTAGGTGGAAAAGGTACCGACTGCACGATCCATGATGTCATCATCCGTGAGCCGGCATCGGAACTGCAATACAGTGAGAGCAACCCCGAGGGCATGAACCCATCCCACAACACCGATGGCATCCCTGTATGGGCATCGCACGTGAACATCTACAACTGTGACATCAGCAATGGCGATGACAATGTCGTTATCGATAAGAACGGACAGTATGTCCACGTGTGGAACTGCAAGTTCGGTACGGGTCATGGTGCATCAGTGGGTAGTTACACGCAGAACGTGAAGCACATCATCTTCGATAACATCACGATGAACGGCACGGCGTCGGGAGTGCGACTCAAGACTGGTATCAACTCGGATGGAACGCTCCGTGGCGGAGGCGAGGAGGATTTTGTCTTCTCCAACATCACGATGACGAACGTGAAGAATCCGTTCTCCATTGACTGCTACTATGACAAAAAATACACCACGCCAGAGCAGGACAAGGCCAATGCGCGTCCACTCGACAGTACGACACCGACCTACAATGGCATTCTGCTGAAGAACATCAAAACGACGGACGTGTGTAAGAACAATGCAATCTTCCTCTATGGACGTCCGGAGAGTCATATCAAAAACATCACGCTCGACAACGTCCAGATTTCTGCAAAGAAAGGTATCAGCGTGCAGTTTGTCGATAATCTGAGATTCATCAACGGAAGTAAGATCACGGTCACCAAAGGTGATCTATGGCTTTCCAAGTATGATGCTACCATCAGTGATGAATGTGGGGCAACCTTACCGTAAGGGCACCCCTTGTGGGCGTCCTAACTTCTGGATGGCAAAATATATTTCTTAATACGTCTACTTTTTTATTGAAAAGGAAGATAGGTAGAAAATGAAAGAAAAATCGTCACTTAAAGTGGGGGAGAGGTTTATTGAATAAATCTCTCCCCCTTTGCGTACAATCTTCTCCCGTTGATTCGCACAAACACCTATACCTTTGCACTACAGAATAAATTTAAATCTAAAAAGTAAAATATGACTGATTATTCGAAGAAGATGCGCATTGCGCTTCTTGGGGGAATGATGCTCAGTGTCACCTCACTCTCAGCGCAGGTCGTCAAGGGTAATGTCACGGATACATCTGGTGAACCGGTCATCGGTGCCACGATTATGGAAGACGGGACATCCGGTAATGGTACCGTGACAGATATCGACGGTAACTTTACGCTTAATCTGAAGGGTTCAAAGAAGACCATTAAAGTCACGTATGTGGGCATGAAGCCGAAGACCGTTAAGGTCGGCGACAAGACGCAGGTCTCCATCAAGATGGAAGACGATGCCAACAACCTCAACGACGTTGTCGTCATCGGTTATGGTACCGTACGTAAGAAGGACCTTACAGGTTCAGTGGCTTCCATCGACTCCAAGAAACTTGCTGATATCCCAGTGAGTAATGTCGGTGAGGCCATGCAGGGTAAACTTGCCGGTGTTAACATCACTACGACTGAGGGTTCTCCTGATGCTGATGTGAAGATTCGTGTCCGTGGCGGTGGCTCACTGTCGCAGGACAACTCCCCATTGTATATCGTCGATGGTTTCCCCGTGAGCACGATCAGCGATATCGCTCCGTCAGAGATTGAGACCATCGATGTCTTGAAGGATGCTTCCTCCACAGCTATCTATGGTGCCCGTGGTGCCAATGGTGTCATTATCATCACGACAAAGAGCGGTAAGGAAGGCAAGACACAGGTCAACTTCAACGGAGCCCTCTCCTGGAAGAAACTGACCAAGGAGATCAAGGTCATGGATCCCTACAACTATGTCGCTTATCAGCAGGAGCTCGGTTCAACAGATTACGGTGACTATAGTGATATGGACATCTGGAAGAGTGTCGAGGGCAACGACTGGCAGGATGAGCTCTTTGGCCGCACTGGTTTCCAGCAGCAGTATAACGCTAATATCAGTGGTGGCTCAAAGGACATCAAGTACAATGTCAGCTATGCTCACAATGATGAGAACAGCATCATGCGCAGCTCCGGTTACAAGAAAGATAATATCGGTACCAAGCTCAATGCTAAGTTGAACAAGTGGTTGAGCCTCGACTTCAATGCGCGTTTGGCTTATACAAAGATCGACGGTCTGAGTGGTGGTGCCGAGAGCAACCAGAGCAATGCCGCCAACTCTATTGTGGCAAATACTATCCGTTTCCGTCCTGTCTCTCCTTTGTCCAATGGAGATGACGATGAGGAAAACAGCTCTTCAACATTGAAAGATCCGTTCGTCCGTTTGAATGCCACTAACCGTGTGCAGAAGCGTTTCCGTCAGGATTATAACGCCGGCTTGAACTGGAAGCCTTGGAAGCATGTCACCTTCCGCTCTGAGTTCGGCTACGGCTGGCGTTATGAGGATGACAATACTATCTGGCTCTCTGATGCTACACAGAACTCCAAGTATGGCTACAATGGTCAGCCGCAGCTCGACTATGAGCACACGGAGTATCAGAACTGGCGCAATGCAAATACGTTCACTTACGATAACAACAAACTCTTCGGAGGCCGCGACCATATTAACTTCCTCTTGGGTCATGAGTGGAGCAGCACAAAGGAGACAACGCATGAGAACACTGTCGTTGCCTTCCCGTCTTCGATGAACTTTGAAGAAATCCGCAGTAATACATCTGCAGGAACAGCACTTCCTTATCTGACAACGATTGCTGCTGATGACAACCTCCTGTCATTCTTCACCCGTATCAACTACACGATGGCTGATAAGTACCTCGCTACTTTCACGCTCCGTGCCGATGGTTCCTCTAAGTTCGGTGAAGGCCATCGTTGGGGCTATTTCCCATCCTTGGCTCTTGCATGGCGTATGAGTGAGGAGAAATGGCTGAAGAATGTCAAGTGGCTCAGCAACCTCAAGGCACGTCTGAGTTTCGGTACAGCAGGTAACAACCGTATTCCCGCAGGTCAGTTGTATACCACTTACTCCATGGCAAGCAACAGCTCCAAGGCTCCGTTCTTCGATGAGAGCCGTGGCTCACAGCTTGAGCGTGGCACCTACCTCTATAATCCCGATCTGAAATGGGAGACTACCGTGACCCGTAACTTCGGTATCGATTATGGCTTCCTCGGTGGCCGTATCAATGGTACCTTGGATCTGTACTGGAACACAACGAAGGACCTGCTCATGCGTGCAGAGATCCCTTCGAACACAGGTTACAACTATCAGTATCAGAACTTCGGTAAGACTTCCAATAAGGGTATTGAGTTCACCCTCAATGGTGTAATGGTCGACAAGAAGGACTTCACCCTCAATGGTACCTTCAATATCTCTTGGAACAAGAACAAGATTGATGAGTTGAATACCGATAACCCCTGGCAGAGCAGTAACTTCGCAGGTAGCACGATCTCTAAGTATGAGGACTTCGCTGTAGCTGAAGGTGGACGCCTCGGTGAGGTATGGGGCTATAAGACCAACGGTTTCTTCACAGCTTATGATGCAGAACTGAACCCCAACGGTGAGCTCATCTATCAGAAAGGTAAATGGCAGCTCCGCGATGGCATCAAGGATAACAGTGCTTCGCTCACCGGTGGACAGTATTATCCCGGTGGCTTGAAATATGAGGTCGATGAGAATGGCGATCCTATCAAGCAGAAGCTTGGTAACACGATTCCTACTGTGACAGGTGGCTTCGGTCTGAACGCTACGTGGAAGGGATTCGATTTCAACATCTTCTTCGACTACTCTCTTGGCAATCAGATTGTCAATGGTACGAAGCTCGCTAACAGCTTCTATGCAGGCAGTGCGAAAGGTTACAACCTCGTAGCCGACTTCAACCTCGCCAACCGTTATACATGGATTGATCCTCAGACAGGTGCCAACCTCGCTAAGCCCGATGCTGCTACATTGGCACAGTATGGTGGTGCTGATGGTATTGCACATCGTCTGTGTGAGATCAACACGGGAGCACATATCTATAACCCGGCAGCCGTCAGCACGATGTATATCAACGACTGGGCTGTGGAGGATGCTTCGTTCCTGCGTCTGAACACGCTGACCCTCGGTTACACATTCCCGAAGAAGCTGGTCAAGAAACTTTATCTGACCAACCTTCGTGTCTACTTCACGGCTTACAACCTCGCTTGCATCACGGGCTACGATGGCTACGATCCTGAGGTTGATACAAGCAGCAAGAAGAACGCTATGACACCGGGTATCGACTATGCCGCTTATCCGAAGAGCCGATCCTTCACGGCTGGTGTGAACATCTCATTCTAAAATAATAATAGGAGGAGATCATTCCATAACTATTTCAAATAAGAAAATCAATGAAAAAGATATTATCAGTTTTTGCGCTTGCAGCCGGACTGGCAACGCTTTCGTCCTGCTCTGATTTCCTGGACCAGCAGAGTCCTTCGGAGCAGAACAATGAGAGTGTCTATAAGTCTGTCTATTATACTGGTCTTCGTCTGAACAAGATCTACGGAGACCTGACCTACGATGAGACCTATTCGCAGTATATGGGCATCGTATGGAACACCAACAGTGATATTGAGCTCGTCGATGGTCTCGGATCGGATGCCACGAACACCTCCAGTGAGCGTGGTAACATGAACTACAATCAGGATCCGGGCTGGTCGAAGATCGCCAAGCTCTGGGACCGCGCCTACGGAACCATTGAGGATGCCAATGATGTTGTAGAGGGTATCGAGAACTCTTCCATGCTCTCAAGTGGCTCCAAGAGCGACATCGCTACGATGCGCCGCTACGAGGGTGAGGCGCTGACACTCCGTGCCATGGTCTACCTCGATCTCGTGCGTTATTTCGGAGATATTCCTTTGAAGCTTGAGACATCAAAGAGTGACCTGAGCAATGCTTACCTCACCAAGACCGACCGTGACTCTATCCTCGACAAGATGATGGATGACCTCGACAAGGCCATTGAATATTTGCCTTGGGCTGGTGAAGACAGTTATACCACAGAGCATGCTACAAAGGGTTATGCACATGCGCTCTTAGCACAGATCGCGCTGACCCGTGCAGGTTATGCAATCCGCGAAAGTGCCAAGGATGGCTATGAGACAGCAAGCTACAGTGACGCTACTTATCCGACACAGCGCCCCGGTGCTGCTGAGCGCAAGGCTCTCTATGAGCGTGCGCTGAAGCATCTCTCTGCTATCATTGAGAGTGGCAAGCATAGCTTGAACCCCTCGTTCTTCAATGAGTGGTACCTCATCAACCAGCGTACCCTCGACACACAATATCGTGAGAACCTCTTTGAGGTGCCTATGGGTCTGAGCACAGGTTCTGAGTTCGGCTATACCATCGGTGTGCGTATGAATGGTGTCACATCACTCTTCGGCTATGGCAACTCATCTGGTAAGGTGAAGTTGACGGCTCCTTTCTTCTACAGCTTTGATAAGAACGACCAGCGTCGTGACATCACTTGCTCGAATATCCAGTTCAAGGAGAACGACAACAAGTCGACAGACATGCAGATGCTCGGCAACACACCGTTCGGTATCTACGTAGGTAAGTGGGATCCCCGTATGGAGAGTGGCATGGTCAATGACAGCAAGACAGCCCTCGACATGACGAAGTCGCCTTCCGGTGACTGGTATACAGCCAACAAGGCGGCATCAGCCAAGCAGCTCACTGGTATTAACTGTGTGAAGATGCGTTATAGCCAGGTTCTGCTCATGTATGCAGAGGTGATGAATGAGCTCGCCGGTCCTGATGGAAACTACAGTGGTGATGCTGGTCTGACAGCTCGTCAGGCTCTCGCTATCGTCCATGAGCGTGCTTTTAGCAGTGCTAATCAGAGTGAGGCAAAGGCTTATATCAACGATATCGGCAGCAGCAAGGAGGCTATGTTCAATGCCATCGTCAATGAGGAAGGCTGGGAGCTTGCCGGTGAAGGTGTCCGCAAATGGGATCTCATCCGTTGGAACCTCCTCACAGAGAAGACATTGGAGATGAAACAGACATACATTGATGAGGTGAAGGAAGCAGAAGAGGCTCAGACCAACAAGACAACGTCTCCTCGTTTCCAGAAGACCGTATATTACAACTTCATCGACAAAGACCATCACTTCATCGATGAGAGTTCTATCACATGGTATGGTCTGCCTGAGGGCAAGACAGCTGCTGATTATGCAGGAAGCATTACTTCTTTCGGTGGATCTAAGTACAGCGATGGAACCGATAAGCACGTCTTCACTGAACTGCCGTCTATTTCAAGTGGTTTGGTGGGTACAGCCCTCAGCCCTTCTGAGACTCCGAATGTAACTGTGAAGAACCGTTACATCATGCCTATCGCTTCCACTACGATCTCCGCTTCTAACGGACATCTGCATAACTCTTACGGATACAAAGACTAATAATCACGAACATGAAAAGCATTAAAAATATTATAGGAATGCTTGGTATGGGTGCCCTGGCTCTGATGAGCCTCGGTGCTTGTACCGACGCCAACGACTGGACGGTGGATGAGCAGTATGACCGTCTGTTCCATTCCACAAGCTTCGCTGTGAGCCCGCTCGATGACCGCGCAGCCATCAGCTTCACGAAGATGCCAAACACCGACTTCTATGTCGTAGAATATTCCACCGATTCTCTGTACGATGACATCCCCATGGGTGGAACAGCGCACAGTGTCGTAGACTCGTCGTTCACCTCTACTCCAGATACGATCTATAACCTTGAGGGCAGTACCAAATACTGGATCCGTATCAAGAGTCGCAACAATGAAGGCAAGGGCTCTACATGGAAATATCTTGATGACTATAGTTTCACGACGAAAGCTGAGCAGATCATCACAAGCGTAACTCCTTATTCTCGCACAGCTGACGTGACCTTCACCAAAGGCAAGACCCTCACGCAAGCTCGTGTCTATAAGGATGGTGACTCCATCGTGCAGGACATCACGCAGGAGGAGATAGCAGCAGGTGCTCTGACGCTGAAGAACCTCAATCCGAACAGCAGCTATACGCTGAAACTGTGGAATGGTGAAAAGGTACGTGGATCGTATAAGTTCAAGACTACAGAGGCTTATCCTGATGGATACAGTGTTATCACGCTCCAGAGTGGTGATGATCTGAACACTGTTCTCGCTAACGCTACATCTGATAAGGTTGTCATCGTCTTCCCGCAGGGTATGAACTATGTCATGCCGGACAATGAGGAAGGTAATCCGAAGACTCCGCTCATCCCCGCAAACATCAAGAGTGTTGTGTTCTGGGGTGCCGCAGGTGACACGAAGCCGACGTTCCACGCCGTAGGTATGAACATCGAGGCAGGCAACTATGATGTCGTACGCTTCTATAACCTCAACCTCGTCAACGATGGTCCTTCAGGCAACTACATCATGAACATCTCCAATGCGGCTAATATCAACCAGCTGCAGATTGAGAAGTGTAATGTCAGCAACACCCGTGGTGTCATTCGTTTCCAGTCTCTCCCCGCTGCTTGTACAGTGAACGAGATCGACTATACTAACGATGTCTTCACAAACATCGGTAGCTATGGCATCTTCAATGCCAAGGGACAGAAGAACCTGTCTACGAGCAAGATCAACATCACCGACTGTACACTGAATAATGTCGCTGCCGCTCAGAGCGCTGTGCTGAACACGCAACAGGCTGGTTGCGCAGTGACCTTCGACCATTGCACAATCTACAACATCATCATGGCTGGTAAGTCTATCGTCGATGTCAACAAGCTGACCGATATTACTGTGGCCTTCAACTCCTGCCTCATCGGCTACATCAATGGTTATGCAGATGGTGCAACCGTGAAGTCATGCAGCATGAAGGGCCAGGCAACAGCCTCCAACACTTATATCACAACAGATATGGGTTGGAACAGTGGCTACGAGGCCGGTGACCAAATCAGCTACTCAAGCACGGAACTGTGGAAGGATCCTTCAAATGGTGACTTCACTATCCAGGATCTCCTCCAGAGCAAGTATGCAAGCCTGGGCGATCCAAGGTGGGTAGTTCAATAACCTAACGTAGGGGCGGCCCTAGTGGCCGCCCTATTGTTTAATAAACTACTATGAATACAAAATATTTTTTGCCTTGCGCACTCCTTGCCTCTGCGCTCATGTTGCCGATGCCATCTTTGGCCGACAATGATGTCACGGCAGAGAAGGCTGCACAGAATACGCCTTCGGGATGGACAGCAGTAAGCCTGCCTGTCATCCCCGCAATCACGACGACCAACACTTTTACCATCACTGATTATGGTGCATCGACTTCATCGAGCGATAACACAACAGCCATACAAACTGCGCTGAATGCTGTGCCTTCTACGGGTGGTATGGTCGTTATCCCAGCTGGCACATGGCTATGCGGTCCTTTGACGATGAAGGCTAAGACGGTACTTCATCTCGCCAAAGGTGCAACACTGAAGCTCCTGCCGTTCGGTACCTATCCGGGTACAACGGGGGCAATCACATCCTCTGTATCCTTGAGGGATTTCATTACTCCTAAGGACAAAACTGTTACCGATCTCATCATTGAAGGTGAGGACTCAGCAACATCTGTCATCGATGGTCAGGGACAAGACTGGTGGGAGCTGCGTGATAAGAACGACTCCACGAAAAAGATCTTCAATTATATCAAGCGTGGTGGCATCATCCGTTTCAACAACGGCTCCCGTTTCCTCGTCCGTAACCTGAAGATTCAGAATGCTCCGGGTACGAATATCACTGTAGGACAGAGTGGGCGTGGTACGAATGTCACGATTCATGACGTCATCATCCGTGAGCCGGCTTCGGAGATCAAGTATAACCCTTCGAAGAATCAGTACCCAAGTCATAACACCGATGGTATTCCTGTTTGGTCCAGTTACGTGAATATCTATAACTGTGATATCAGTAACGGTGATGATAATGTCGTTATTGATGCCAACGGACAACATGTCCACGTATGGAATTGTCAGTTCGGTACAGGACATGGCGCTTCTGTGGGCTCCTATACAGGCTCTGCCCAGCACATTCTTTTTGATTCCATTACGTTCAATGGCACTACTTCCGGTATTCGCCTGAAGTCGAATAGTGATCGTGGAGGCAATGAGAAAGACTTTGTGTTCTCGAATATCACGATGACGAAGGTGGCTAATCCGTTCTCTATGGATTGCTATTATGACGGCGATTACACGACGCCGGAGAATGATGCTAAAAATGCTGCCGACTCTACATCAACGACACCTAACTTCCGCAACATTGTACTTCGTAATGTCAAGACAACGGATAAAAGTAGTGGTTATGCCATCTTCCTCTATGGTCGTCCCGAGAGTCATATCAAGAACGTGACGCTCGACAATGTGCAAATCAGCGCAGCAAAAGGTATCTATGCAGCTTTCGTTGATAGTCTCGTCTTCAAGAATGAGAGTAAGATTTCTGTCTCAAGCGGTAACATCTGGGTGAAGAACTATGCCACAACTTACTTTGATGAGTGCAACGCTACTTCTTCGTCCTCCTCGACGGTGACCGATGAAGGTACTTACACACTTGATCCTTCAACTCTCAGTTCAACGACAGCAGGCAGTGGAATTTTCAGCAATGGCTTTACGGTAACGAACGTGAAGAACAAAACTTACGACAAGACGCCCGATGGCTACATCAAGTATAGTGCTATGCAGCACACTATCGCTATCCCCACAGGTCTGAAGATTACAAAGATGGAGATTAAGGGTCGCAACAACTATACCGATAAAGACGCTGGCATCTCTGAAGTTGCCGGTACATTATATGATCCGACCGTCTACGCGTTCCCAACAGACAAGAGTGCGAAAGATTATACTTTCACATTCTATGCACCGGTCGAGAACTCGCTGACCTTCACTGTGAAGACGAAGCAGATTGCAGCAGATATTATTCTTTATACTTCTGCAGCTACCGCTATCCATATCGTTTCCTCAGAGAATAAAAAGATAAGCAATGCCGTTTACGACCTACAAGGTCGTTATCTCGGCACAAGCCTTCAAAGTCTTCCCGCTGGAATATATATTCAAGGTGGTAAGAAGTTCGTAGTTAAATAATACAAGTAAGGGCGGCCAACATGGTCGCCCTTACTTGTTCTATTAGATGATAGTTTACAGGGTAACATTTATCGTCTGCAAGTCACAGTCTCTACTACTGCTTCCTACCATAATTTGATATTCTCCACCTTTTACTCTCATGGTGTTGCTCTCCGTATCCCAAAGGGCAAAGCGCTCACGCGGCATAGGGATAGCAATGGTTTTACGTTCACCAGCCTTAAGCTCAACACGCTGGAATCCACGAAGCGTCTTTATTGGCCCATTGATATCTCTTGGATCCTTAACCCAACTTGCAGCTTTTAGCTCATACGCCCGGCTGGACTCTTAAACTTTGTGAACAAAATCACTGTTTTGACCGATATTTGCCTTGTTTTGA
>CADBAG010000013.1 GCA_902792635.1 uncultured Prevotellaceae bacterium
ACTGACAAATCTTTAGCAAAGGTTTTGAAGTTACCGCATTAATTTGTTCTATTGACTGCTTTGGAAATAGCTTACATCCCTACTCGGAGAGGCACAATCCTTCATAACCCCAGACTAAGGGAGCGTAGCGACCGCAGTCTGGGGATTTAGGCCGAGTATGGATAACCTGAAAACCAGCCTCGGAGAGGCTGAATGCGCCTTGGCGCGCAATGTCTATCAAAGACATTACGCACTATCGTGCAGTCTGCCTCTCCGAGGCAGGAGGTCAGTCAACCAAGCTTCAGCATGAACCACCCCAGTCTGCGTCGCTGCGCTCCTTAGACTGGGGTTATGTAAAATTCAGCCTCTCCGAGGCTGTCTGCTGTGATCGATCCGAAAACTAAATGAACCATATTTAGATGAATGTTGAATTGTGCATTAATGTTTTATCGTTCTATAAATCTTAAATCCCGTGGCTGCTATGACGATACTCGTCAATGGCGCCAGGATATTGAAGAAGCAGTAGGGAAGGTAAGTGAGGGTCGGAACATTGAGCACCGTCGACTGCGTCATACCGCACGTGCTCCAAGGTATGAGCACAGAGGTGACGGTGCTTGAGTCCTCAATGCTTCGGCTCAGCAGTCGGCTCTCATAGCCTTCTTCTTCATAGATCTCCCCGAACATACTGGCATTGAGCATGATAGAGAGGAACTGATCGGCGGCAGTAGCATTGAAGAAGATACCGGAGAAGACCGTGGAAGCAACGAGGCCCACGCGCGTCTTCGTCAGAGGGACAATCAGTTCGACGATGTTTGCCAACATACCACTGGCTTTGAGCACACCTCCGAAACAGATGGCGCAGAGAATGATCCAAACAGAATTGAGCATTCCCGCCATGCCCCGCGTTGCAAGCAGTTCATTGACCGGAACAAACCCACTGTCAACCGCTGTCTTTCCGAATCCGCTCTGCAAGGCACCTTTGAGCAAAGCCTCGGCAGAAACATCTTGCATGCCGCTGATCTCGACAAGGATATGCGGTTGGAAGATAACGGCAAAGATGATGGCGATAACGGAAGAGGCAAACAAGACGATGATTGCCGGCAGCTTCTTATAGATCATCCAGCCCGTGAAGAGGGGGACCAACAAAAGCCACAAACTCAAGTTGAACTTCGATGCCAAAGCACTTGTAAATGCAGTCGTGTCGATGTTTGCTGTTGCAGGAACGAAGAAGCCGGCGACAAGGAAGATGACGAGGGAGATGGTGAACGAGGGCACCGTGGTGATCGTCATATATTTAATATGTGAGAAGAGCGGCACATGACAGAGGGAGGAGGCAAGCACAGTGGTGTCGGAGAGTGGCGACATCTTATCGCCAAAATAAGCGCCTGAGAGAATAGCTCCTGCCGTCCATCCGTCGCTGAAGCCTTCGGCTTTGCCAATACCCATGAGTGCCACACCAATCGTGGCGACTGTTGTCCACGAGCTGCCGGTCATCACCGAGACGATAGCGCTGATGGCGCAAGCCGAGACAAGGAAGACATGAGGACTGATGATCTGCATGCCGTAATAGATGAGCATCGGAACCACACCGCTCACCATCCAGGTACCCGAGAGCAGTCCGATAAGCAGAAGGATACAGATCGGCGAGCCGATGCTTCCGATAGAATGGTTGATCTCTTCTTCCAACGTCTTCCAGGGCTGATGGAAATAGAGCATGGCGACAAGTACAGCTATACCCGTAGAAGCAATGAGCACTAACTGACTTGGTCCCGACAAGGCGTCAATGCCATAGATACGGATGACGATGGCAAGGAACAGAATAAGGAAGACGACGGGCGTCAGAGAAAGGATGTATTTAATTGATTTCTTCACAACAACTTATTTTTCATTATTTCATTTTTTCATTCTTTCATTTTTTCATTCTTTCAATCTTAAGCGGTCAATAATATAATGATTCCACTAATTCCGATATATGCATATACGACATATTTGAAAGTTTGCTGAGGAAGATGACGGAAGACATAGCCGCCTATGGCCATGCCGATGACCACTCCGCCGATGCCATAGAGATAACTGCGGCATACAGGCAGCGTGAGGAAGCCATTGTAGGCTCGCACACAGAGCATCATGACGTTTCCCAAGAAAAAGTAGGTCTGAGCCAAGGCCATGTATTCGTTCTTGTCTTTCGTCGTCTGAATGAAATAGAGCACGGCCGGAGGGCCTTGCATACCGAAGAAACCTCCCATGAGTCCACTGATAGCACCTGCTCCAATCTGCGTAGGGAGTTTGGTGCCTAACTTGATTCGGTTGCTCAGCAAGCAAAAATAAGCACTCGTAAGGATGAGCACCACACCGAGAACACGACGCAAGATCACGTCGTCCATCCGCTTCAAGCAGAAGATGGCAACCGTGGATACAGCAATGAACGTCAGGAGAATGGGGATGAGATGGTGCCAGTTGAGATAGCGGCGCATGCGATAGCTCACCACTGCGGATGTCGTCATGGCGAGCATTCCGGAGAGTGTCGTTGCCTCACCGTAGGACGGCAAGAGATAGGGGAGCACCGTCATGATAAAGATGCCAAAACCAAAGCCTGTCGTCCGTTGGATGAAACTGGCAAGGATTGTCAGCAAGAAGATGCTTATAAAGTGGATCATGAGCCTCTTATTATATACGTCTTTTATTATACTATGCAAAATTAAGGATAAAATGCATGTTTAGGAAAAATTTCGCCAACTATTCGTTGTTATCTCATGAAAAATGAGTAATTTTACACTTTGAAATAGGCATGCAAGTCGAAATCTTGCGTTTAAATGCCCTTAGATCGAAAATTAACACAAATAAAGAATTAAAGAATAATGGATGAGAATCTGACCATTGATCAGGACCGGATCATGAAGATTAACATCGAGGAAGAGATGAAAACCTCTTACATCGATTACTCGATGTCGGTTATCGTGGCCCGTGCCCTTCCTGACGTCAGGGATGGCTTCAAGCCGGTGCATCGTCGTATCCTTTACGGTATGTTGGGCTTGGGCAACACGAGTGACAAACCTTATAAGAAATGTGCACGTGTCGTAGGTGAGGTGCTTGGTAAGTATCACCCTCACGGCGACAGTTCCGTCTACGGTGCCCTTGTCCGTATGGGCCAGGAGTGGAACATGCGATACAAGCTCGTGGATGGACAAGGTAACTTCGGTAGTGTAGACGGTGACTCTCCGGCTGCCATGCGTTATACAGAGTGCCGCCTCTCGAAGATGGGTGAGCATATCATGGACGATATCGACAAGGATACAGTCGATATGGTCAACAACTTCGATGACACCTTGAAGGAGCCTACAGTGATGCCTACGAAGATTCCGAACCTGCTCGTCAATGGTGGCAACGGTATCGCCGTGGGTATGGCTACGAACATTCCTACCCACAACCTCGGTGAGGTCATCGATGGCTGCTGCGCTTATATCGACAATCCGGACATTGATGTCGATGGTCTGATGCAATACATTCCTGCTCCCGACTTCCCCACAGGCGCTTATATCTATGGCTTGCAGGGTGTGAAGGAGGCTTACCGCACAGGTCGTGGCCGCGTGGTCATCCGCGCTAAGGCTGAGATCGAGAGCGATGAGAACCACGACCGCATCGTGGTGACTGAGATTCCTTATGGTGTCAACAAGCAGCAGCTTATCGAGTATATCGCCGACCTCGTGAAGGAAGGCAAGCTTGAGGGTATCAGCAATGTCAACGATGAGACCGGCCGACAGGGCATGCGTATCGTTGTCGACGTGAAGAAAGATGCCAACGCCAAGGTCATCCTCAACAAGCTCTTTAAGATGACGGCGCTGCAGAGCAGTTTCTCTGTCAACTGTATTGCACTGGTGCCTAACAAGCACGACCACTCACAGCTTCGCCCGAAGCTCCTCTCTCTGAAGGAGTGCATCGCTTACTTCATTGAGCACCGTCATGAGGTGACCATCCGCCGCACGAAGTTCGATCTGAACAAGGCTAAGGAGCGCGCTCATATCCTCGAAGGACTGATCATCGCCAGCGATAATATTGATGAGGTGGTTCATATCATCCGTGGCTCTGAGAGCCCGTCGGATGCACAGCGCAACTTGGAAAAGCGCTTCAATCTGGATGAGCTTCAGTCGAAGGCTATCGTGGACATGCGTCTGTCGCAGCTCACGAAGCTGCGTCTCGACGATCTCCACGCTGAATACGACGAGTTGGAGAAGCGAATCACTTACCTCCAGCAGATTCTCGATGATCCTGAGCTTTGCAAGAAAGTGATGAAAGACGACCTCATTGAGGTGAAGCAGAAATATGGTGACGAGCGCCGTACGCAGATCATCCCCGACGAGCATGAGTTCAATGCCGAGGACTTCTATCCGAATGATCCTGTAGTGATCACTGTCAGCCATTTAGGCTATATCAAGCGCACGCCGCTGAAGGAGTTCCGTGAGCAGGCCCGCGGTGGTGTTGGCTCCAAAGGCGCACATACACGCGAGAAAGACTTCACCGAGTTTATCTATCCGGCAACGATGCACCAGACGATGCTCATCTTCACACGTCTCGGACGCTGCTACTGGCTCCATTGCTATGACATCCCTGAGGGCGACAAGACATCGAAGGGCCGTGCTATCCAGAACCTGCTCAACCTTGAGACGGGCGATACTGTGAATGCATTCCTGCGTCTGCGCAGCGGCGGCCTCGGTGATGAGGAGTTCACAAACTCTCACTATGTCGTCTTTGCTACGAAGAACGGTATCGTGAAGAAGACCTGTCTGAAGGAATACTCCCGTCCACGCGCCAATGGTGTGAAAGCACTTATCATTCAGGACGGCGACGAGGTCGTAGATGTTCGCCTGACCAATGGCAAGAACGAACTTATACTCGCTGACCGCAACGGTCGTGCCGTTCGCTTCGATGAGGATCAGATCCGTCCTTCAGGCCGTGCATCCATGGGTGTGCATGGTATGGTGCTCGATGGCGGTGATGATGCTGTTGTTGGCATGATTGTTGTTAATGATCCCCAGAAGGAGACTGCCATGGTCGTATCTGAAAACGGATACGGTAAGCGCTCCGAGATTGAGGAATACCGCAAGACAAGCCGTGCCAAGAAAGGCGTCAAGACGATCGCTATCACGGAGAAGACAGGCAAGCTTGTGGCTATCAAGAATGTCACTGATGAGAATGACCTCATGATCATCAACAAGAGTGGCATCGTCATCCGCATGGCTGTGGCCGACGTCCGCGTCATGGGTCGCGCTACTCAGGGCGTGCGCCTCATCAACCTCGCCAAGAAGAACGATACCATCGCCAGCGTCTGTAAGGTGATGAGCTCGGAACTTGAGGCTACCGTTGAAGAAGAAAGCCGTCAGAAGTGGAACGAGACCAATGAGAAGATTTCTCAGGACATCAACTCTTCAGAGACACCGGCACAGGAGCAAACGGATGAGATTCCTACTGAGACGGATGACTCTAATGGAGAAAATTAATAATCACATCTTTTAATTATAGCTTTAATAACAGCTTATGAAAAAACTAATGATTGCAGCTCTGATGATGCTTGGCACATCAGCTGCTTTTGCTGGAGACAGTGAGCCACTGAAGGCCGTGCTTGCAGCTAAGGACTTCACGCAGGCTTCACAGCTCTTGAAGCAGAACCTCAATCAAATGGCTAACGCACAGGAGAAGGCAAAGGCTTACAACCACGTGACGAGCCTTGCACTGAAGACTTTCGATGCTCAGAACGCCATCGAGGCTCAGAACATCCAGGCTAAGATGCTCAAGCAGAAGACAACTCCGTACGACACGCTCGCTTTCTATCAGGCTGCCTACGATGCAACGGTGAATGCTGTGGAGTGCGCTAAGTACGATGCTCAGCCTAACGAGAAGGGAAAGGTGAAGCCTAAGTACACCGATGCGCTCGCTACTACAGCCGGCAACGCTCGCCTGCAGCTTGTGACCGCCGGTAACTACTATGCACAGCGCAACGATCAGAATAACATTCTGAAGTATTGGGGCACATTCCTCGACACAGATGACAATCCTTTGTTCGCCAAGAATCACGATAGCGAGAAGCAGTATCTCGGTCAGGTAGCTTACTACACAGCTCTCTACGCTAATCAGGCTAAGCAGTACGACCGCGCAGAGAAGTATGCTGACATCGCTATGAAGGACACAGCTATGCGTAAGCAGGCTGAGACCTTCAAATATGCTATGGCTCAGATGAACCTCAAGACACATGCTGACTCTCTGGCTTTCGCCAACAAGATGAAGGTTGCTTACGACGCTGAACCCAACAATGAGACAGTCTTCGGTCTGCTCTGCAATATGTACAGTGGTCTGGGCATGGACACAGAGTTGAATGCTGTGCTCGATAAGGCTATTGCAACCAATCCTAACAACTTCACAGCTTGGGCTATGAAGGGTCAGAACCTTGTTGGAAAAGAGTCGAAGTCGCAGAACCCCAACTATGATGAGAGCATCAACTGCTTCAAGAAAGCGCTCGCCATCAAATCAGACAACTCTGTTGTTCTGACTTATCTCGGCTTTGCGCTCAACGCCAAGGCTTCTGCCATCAACGGTAACCCCGCTTCAAAGAAGGATCTGTATACAGAGTCCATGGGCTATTTAGAGAAGGCAAGAGACGTTGATCCTAACCGTCAGCAGAGCAATTGGGCTTATCCTCTCTATCAGTGCTACTACACACTCTATGGTGCCAACGATTCTCGCACCAAGGAGCTTGAGGGCATGCTGAAGAAGTAAACTACTTCTATAAACACAATATTAAAGGCGCACCGAGTTTCGGTGCGCCTTTTTATATGTCTTTAGAACTCGAACCTCACTTTTGCGTTGATCTGCCTTCTTGTTAAATAGTTGGGCACGGCATACATCTGGTTGGTGACATCCGTAATCCAATAGTAAGAGTTAACGTTGCTGATATCAAAGAGATTGAGACAGTCAACACCGAGCCAAATGTTCTTGAAGATGCTCTTGCTGTGATGATCTTCATTGTTCAGCAGGCGATAGGTCATACCGATGTCCGCACGGCGATAAGCAGGTGCTCTGAACTCATTACGCTCTAACTCACGGTGCGGAGCTGAGAAGGGAAGACCATCGGCATAGGTAAGCCGTAGCGTCATCAGCCAACGGTCGGTTCCTGGAAAATAATCGGTATAGAAAAGATGGAGGGCATAGCGCTGGTCGGTAGGCAACGGCATCGAATGACCATTGAAGTTCATCTTGGTATTCATCAAAGAGAACGTCAGCCACGAATCAGTGCCGGGTACAAACTCACCATAGAGTTTCATGTCGAGACCTGCAGCATGTCCGCTCGCCTTATTATCGCCATAATAAGTCACCTTCATGTTGTTGACAGAGTAGGGAATGAGGTTGCTCAACAACTTGTAATACAGTTCGGTTGTGAACTTGAACGGCCGATTATTGATTTTGAAGCGATATTCCATGCCTCCAATGAAATGGATAGAACGCTGACTCTTGATCTTGTTGTTGAGCAAGGCATAGGTCACGCCATTGATCGTCGTCGTATCACGGAGCTCTTTATAAAAGGGTGCCTGATAATACAAGCCGGTAGCGAAACGAAAACTCAGATTCTGATTGAATGATGGAATGATGCTCAGGGATATACGCGGCGAAAGAATGGATTCGCGCGTGTAGTTCCAATGCGAGAAGCGAACACCATAGTTGAGCGTATAGAGCGTAGGATTATCTTGCTCCGTACTATCATTGTCGTTACTGCCTCCTGATTTGAACCTCCATGTATCTTGTACATACATCTCAAAACGGTTACTGTTCAGCGTATTGTTCGCCCTGAGACTATAAACCATATAAAGGTCCTTACCGGTGTGGGGTACGATGTAGCCTGCCGAGTCTCGCATCTCATACTCGCCCGATTGCTCCTCCACATGCTCCATCTTATAGGTCAAGGCTCCCTCAATGTCATGCTGCTTTGCCGTATGGCGCGCCATCAACTTGATGCTCTCAACATTTCCCTTGAGATAATTGCGTGCATGCTGGAAATAGGTTCCCACGCCAAGGTTCTCAGACGTCTCCGTCTGATTGAGCCAATACTGTCCCTCTATGTCGTACCTCTCTTTTTCGTCCGTCTTGAAAGCTGATGCTATAAGTGAAACGGAAGTAGAGTCGCTATAGTGACGTGTAATATTCAATGATCCAAAGAAAGTACGGAACAGATCCTTTTCCTTACCATCGAAATATACTCTGAATGACTTCACATTCTCTAAGGTACCGAACTTAGTCTCACGGTCCTTAGGCGTAAAGTTGTAGTGGTTGTCCGAGATATCGCCAATGATGTCGAAACTCCAACGACTATTTGGCCGCCAATTGAGATAAGTCTGATAATCGAGGAAATTAGGATCATACTCACCATTGGTATCAAAGGTACCGAGGAGATAACGGTTCGTCTTATAGCGAATTCCGTTAGACCATGCAAACTTCTTATTGGAGAAACCGATGTAGGCTCCTGCACCCAACAAAGAAGCATCCACAGCAGCCTCAAAACGCTTGGGGCGACGATAGGTGATGTCGAGGGCTGACGACATCTTGTCGCCATAGCGAGCAGCATAACCGCCGGTGGAAAAGCCGATGTTACCTACCATATCGGGATTGATAATAGAGAGGCCCTCCTGTTGTCCACTACGCACAAGGAATGGGCGGAATACTTCCACATTATTGATATAGACAGAGTTCTCATCAAAGGAACCGCCGCGTACATTGTATTGCGAGGAGAGTTCAGAATGGGTGCTGACACCAGCCTGACTCTGAAGCAATTCCTCAACAGCATTGCCTGTCGTAGAAGGCATGTTCTTCAGGGGCTTTGTCTTCAGATCTTCCATCTGTCCCGACTGTATCTTCTGTCCCTCGACATTGACCTCATCAAGCGTGTTCGCACTCGCATACATCACTACTTGCAGGGTCTGAGTGCCATGCGGCTTAATAAGCACCCGTTTCTTCGTATGATAGCCTAACATAGAGTATCGGATGACAACAGAATCGGCGGAATGCAGCGTCAGACGGTACTCACCTTTCAATGAGGTCACTGTTGCCTTGCCCTGAGACACACACGAAACAGAGGCAAACTCAACGGGCTTGCCTTCTTCATCGATGACACGACCTTTCAACGTAAAGGTCTGAGCAAACAAACAAATCGGTGCAATGATTGCTATGATGAAAAAAAAGAGTCTCTTCATGTAAGAAATAACGTTTTTTATCCGTTATTATTTTATAAGAATACGAGAAATTCCATAGTGCAGGGTGAAGGCTCTATCACACGTAGGGGCGGCCCTTGTGGCCGTCCTAAGATGCTATGGCAATAAAAGTTCAAATAATATTATGAAATCAGAATGAAGATAATCACAGCGATAGATAGTTTTAAAGGTTGCCTCACTTCATCTGAAGCCAATGAGGCAGCCGCACAAGGTTTGAAAGAAACATTCCCTGATGCAGAGGTAAAATGCTTTACTGTAAGCGATGGAGGTGAAGGCTTCCTCGAAGCTATGCAGCCCGACGAGATCGTTAACTGCCATGTCCACGATGCCGTGATGCGTTGGTGCGACTCTGCTTTTGGCATCAAAAACGGAAAGGCTATCATTGAGGTTGCCAAAGCCGTAGGACTGACAATGGTTGAACCGGAGAACCGCAACCCATTAGTAGCCACAAGCTATGGAGTGGGGGAACTGATGGTTCATGCCCTGAGACGGGGCTGCCGAGAGTTTATTATAGGTCTCGGAGGTGTTGCCACAAGTGATTGCGGTCTCGGAATGCTGAAAGCTTTGAAGCATGAGTGGCAGACACAAACTCATAAGATGTGGTATGATCCGTTTGATACTTCTTGGCTAAAAGATATCAAGGTGACATTAGCTACAGATGTAAAGAACCCCTTGTATGGCTCCAATGGTGCCGCTCATGTCTTTGCTCCACAAAAAGGTGCAGACGCGGAGATGGTAGAGAAACTCGATCGTCGTGCCAAAACCTTTGCTGAGATGGCAGCCAAGCATCAAGGGAGAGACTGTGCCAATGCGCCGGGAGCCGGAGCAGCAGGAGGTTTAGGCTATGCGTTCATGGAGTTCATGGATGCGAAAGTTGAGAGTGGGGCTGAAATAGTCCTCCAATCCTCAGGCTTTGATGATGAGTTGTTGTCAACCACAAAGCCTTCGATCGTGATAACAGGAGAGGGGAGTGCAGATGCTCAGACACTCATGGGTAAACTGCCGAGTGTCATCCTCAAACACTGCCAAGTGCAGCATGTTCCTGTCGTTCTTGTTGCCGGCCGTATCAAAGACAAACAGCAACTGCTCGATGCAGGATTCGAGAAAGTGATAGATATCAATGCAGGGCTCGACATGGAGCATGCATTAGAGAAAAAAGTGGCCGCTAAGAGAATAGGAGTGGCAATGAGACTCAAATGAGTTTCCTATAAAAAATAATAGAGTTATGACCTACTTTAGCCTTTTCTTAAGCTTTAAACTTGGAATATTAATCTTCTCTCCCTCTTTAAGTTCTCGCTGACCTCCATTTACGGCTTCCACATAGCATTCCATGCCTGGACCGAGCGCAGTGCGACTGATACCGTTCATCGTTTGACCAGCACGCACGGTAACAGTCTTCTTGATGCCCGTAATGATATAAGCACCTGTACGGATTCGAGGATCACGGTTATATTTAACTTGCAAAGCTTTCTCTTGAGACTCCTCTTCGCTCTCATCCTTGGCTGTTTCTGCTGCCTTTAGTCGAGAGGCAGTAGATGTATTTAAAGTATCAACAGATTTTGGAATAGCATGATGCTGAGGGTGAGCAATGGTGTGCTTCTTTTGATTCTGCGCTACAATCTTCATCTGCTTCTCCAAAAGTTCAATGTGACTGTCACGCTTTTCTATCTGCTTAAAGAGATAATAACCACCACCAATACAGCCGATTACTATTACTGCTGCAGCTACAATAAGAATCTTAAGGGCATTATTTTGATGCTCCTCAACAATCTCTTCGTCATACTGAGGTTGTTCTAAGGCTGGTTCATCCTCTACTTTCTTTTCTTCAACCTCTTCGTGTTGCTCGGTAACAACCGGTTTCTTATCTATCGAAGAATCTTCTGAAGGAGATTCCATAAGAGGAGTATCTTCTTCGATTCTGGAAGTTTCAGCAACAACCGGATTATCTTCTACAGTCGGCGCCGTCTTCGTTTCAGTAGTTTCTTCCTCAGTAACTTTCTCTTCAGCAACCCTCTCTTCAGCGATCTTCTCATTAGAGGGTTCTAATACGGAAGCCTCGGGCGCAGTAGTTTCTCCAATAGCTTTGAGCACGGCAGCCTCAGGATCTTCCTCGAATTCTTTATCAATAGTAGAAAAGTCGATACCATCATTGAGTACAACGGTATCGAACTGTGAGAAAGGCTTGTTGACTTCATCACGAAGGGTTGCATCAGGCGTGAAACTTATCTTATCACGGCCCTCAATAACAATAGGCTCACCCGTGTTGACATCTACACTCTTGCGAGCAGCAACACCGATAATCTTGAATGTTCCCAACCCTTTGACCTTTACGAGCTTGTCCGACTCAAGGCCCTCGCTGATGACATCGAAAAGAGCCGCAACGAACTTCTCGGCATCAGTCTTATTAAGACCATGCTTGTCCGAAAGAGAAGAAGATAGTTCCTTATTGCCTAACTTACTCATTGCTTATTGTTATAGTTCGTTGCTATTGTTCGTTTTGTGATTTTTTCAAATTCTCCTTGATGGCTGCAACAGGCTTGAAGTTGAGAATCAACTTCGGGGGAACAAGCATGCGCTGCTGCGTACCCGGGTTAACCACGATACGCTCCAATCGCTTCTTCACCTCGAAGGTACCGAAGTTGTTTATCTGTAGCGTGTCTCCTTCCTCTAAGTGGGCCCCCATCTCTGCAACAACCGTACGCACCATCTGCTGGGTATCGGCTTGCGTGTACCCGGTCTTAGACGCTAATTGTGCTATAAACTCCTTATTGTTCATAATACATGATAGATTATAGCCTATTGCACCTTGCCGTAAAGGTCAAACTCATCGCTATCGGTCATCAACACATTATAATAATGTCCCGTGCGCAGACGACGGTCAGCCACAGGGATAAGCACCTCGGGGTCAACCTCCGGTGAACAGGCCTCTGTACGACCCACATAGTAGTCGCCTTCCTTACGATCAATAATAACCTTGAAAACCTTACCGACTTTCTCTGCCTCAATCTCAGAGCTGATCTGTTCCTGAACATCCATCAACTTATCAAGGCGTGCCTGCTTCACATCAGCGGGCACATCGTCTTTATAATGCTCGGCAGAGTAGGTCCCTTCTTCCTCAGAGTAAGCAAAAGCACCCATACGCTCAAACTTCTCCTGCTTGACGAAGTCGACAAGTTCATTAAAGTCTTCTTCTGTCTCACCCGGGAAGCCGACCATCAACGTTGTGCGAATCGTGATTCCCGACACCCGTTCACGGATGGTATGAATGAGGTCGAGCGTCTCTTGCTTCGTGACATGACGATGCATACGAGTGAGCATATGATCAGAAATATGCTGCAAGGCAATATCCAAATACTTACAGACGTTATCGTGCTCACGCATCACATCAAGGAGCTCCAAGGGAAACTGATTCGGATAAGCATAATGCAGTCGAATCCATTTCACGCCCTTAATGTTCGCCATCTTGTCGATGAGCTCAGCAATCCGTGTCTTGCCATAGAGGTCTACGCCATAATAGGTAAGTTCCTGCTCAATGACTTGGAATTCTGTAACACCTTCGTCTACGAGTTCCTTCACCTCCTGAAGAATATCCTCCATGGGGCGGCTCACATGCTTCCCAGTGATGAGCGGAATGGCACAGTAGGCACAATGACGGTCACATCCCTCGGCAATCTTGATGTAAGCATAGTGGGATGGGGTAGTAAGCATTCGGCGACTGTTTGCTGCCACGCGACGCTCAGAGAATGCCTTGCCATCAGCATCAGATGTTGTTGTATCAGCAGGCCCAAGATCTTTCAACAACTGCGAATAATTGAACTTACCATAGAACTTGTCTACTTCTGGGATATTCTCTTCGAGTTCTTTCTGATAACGCTGCGAAAGACAGCCCATAACATAGAGCTTGTGCAGACGACCTTCGTTCTTGGCGTTGACAAACTCCAAGATCGTATTGATGCTCTCCTCCTTGGCACTCTCAATGAAGCCGCATGTATTGATTACGGCTATCTCACCCTGTGGTCGCTTCGAGTCGTGGACACAATGGTAACCCATATTCTCAAAACGACGCATGAGCTGCTCTGAATCGACGAGATTCTTTGAACAGCCCATGGTGATAAAGTCTATCTGGTTTTTCTTCATAAATGTCAGAATAACGAGTCGACAAATTCCTTTTTGTTGAATAGCTGAAGATCTTCCATCTTCTCACCAAGACCAATGTATTTGACCGGTACTTTCAACTGGTCGGATATTCCTATCACCACGCCTCCTTTCGCAGTACCATCGAGCTTTGTGATAGCGAGCGATGTGATGTTCGTGACCGCAGAGAACTGCTTGGCCTGCTCGAAAGCGTTCTGACCTGTACTTCCGTCGAGAACAAGCAGTACTTCGTCAGGGGCCGTTGGAACAACTTTCTTCATCACATCCTTAATCTTCTTCAACTCGTTCATCAAGCCTACCTTGTTATGAAGTCGTCCGGCTGTATCTATGAGTACCACGTCAGCATCGTTAGCCTTGGCACTCTGCAACGTGTCAAATGCCACACTTGCGGGATCAGAGCCCATCTGCTGTTTGATGACAGGCACGCCTACACGGTCACCCCAGATCTGTATCTGCTCAACTGCCGCTGCGCGGAAAGTATCAGCAGCTCCTAAATAAACCTTCTTACCGGCTTTCTTAAACTGATAAGCGAGCTTACCAATGGTTGTTGTCTTACCAACACCGTTCACACCCACTACAAGAATGACATAAGGCTTGTGGTCTGTGGGAAGATCCCAGTTGGAGTTGTCCTGCGTGTTATTCTCCGTGAGCAGCGCAGCTATCTCCTCCTTCAGAATCTTATTCAGTTCCGATGTAGAGACATACTTGTCACGCGCTACACGCTCTTCGATACGATGAATGATCTTGACCGTTGTATCAACACCCACATCAGAGGTGATGAGCACCTCCTCAAGGTTGTCGAGCACATCATCGTCCACTTTGGACTTACCGGCTATAGCGCGTGTAATCTTAGAGAACACACTCTGCTTGGTCTTCTCAAGTCCTTGGTCTAAGGTCTCTTTATTTTTTTTGCTGAATAATCCGAAAATACCCATGGTCCTCGCTTTATTTCTGTCTTGAATTCAATATTAACTCTCTGCGCCAACTACAGACTTTCGTCTTCTGGCTTCTGAAGCTTCCGCTTAATCTTCGGCATGTGTTTCTTGTTTCTCAGCCATGCTTCTTTCCGCTCCTCATAGTCACGGCGGTGTCGCTCGAGAAAATTATCTGCCATTAGCGTATAAAACTTTTAGAGTGTATTACTTAAAATGACTGTAGATAACCTGCAGCTGTAGAGGACTATTAGACTCCGTACCCTTGACAAGCTTCGTACTCGTGAGAGACATGTCGTGAGACACCTTCGTCACCGTCGTGCTTGTAGAGGATGAGGAACCGTAATAGTAATAATAATAGCTGGAACTGTTTGTTGTCGAAGACGATGTCGTCGTCAATGTAACAGGGATGAGAACTACTTTATTCCAGTTGGCAGTACGCTTGCTTTTATCAATAGCAGCCATCGTAGTAATCATGCCTGAGATATTATTAAATGTGTAGGCATTTGTAGACGACTTTCCAGAGTAAGACGCAACATAGGAGTTACGGTTGTTATACATCTCCTCATTCTCGAAGAAGCTATAAAGCGAATCCTTCGGGATCATCAGCACATTCTGCGGAATATCGAATGCATACTCAGTATTTCCGGCATTACTGTTGATTCTCGGGATCGACAAGGATGCACCAGCTATCTTGTCATTCTCGTGTCCGGAAACGATTTTCTCAACAGGAAGCGTCAACTCTGTGAAGATACCTGCCGGCGTCTTCAAGTATGTGCAACTCTGATCCTTAGCAAGTTCAGCAAGTCTGCTCTTATCGTTGGTGATATTTGTAGTCTGCAGCACTTCCTCAGTTCCCCAGAACACCGTGATACCGTTCAGCACGCTGTCGTTGTCCACATATTTATAATATAAGGTGAGCTGCGAGGCATCGATATACGCCATGTTGCCTAAGCCCGACTGGTGTTTGAAATAGAAGCCCGGAACAACATTCTGCATGAAAGTATAAGCATTCTTGAAATAGCTCGGATTCTCATAGTATTTCTCAAGAATATACGTGCCATAGTTGCTATAAGTCTTGCCATTGGCATCGGTGTACTTTCCATTGAGCTTTATCGTGAAATACGGCTCATAGGTAGAAGTGTCACGCAAAGACTTTGCTACCATATAGTCGGTGAGCGTATAAACTTTATTCTGAGCGATGCCACCCTTGCGGATGTAGCCATTGGCCTCAGGATCGAAGTTACTGTAGTAGTTGCGATCCTCCGTCATCGGCTTGCTCATCTCGTAGGCTGTCATCTTCATCGTGCGCGTGCTGTCGCCGTAATGCTTTGAATAGAAAAGACGGATCTCACAGGAATCTGCTTTAATGAGACCTCTTATCGTGTCGCCTTTAGAATCAATGCCAGCCATAGCCGACTTAGCCGGGAACTTGTAGTTCTCGAGATTATTGAACTGCGCCATGAAGTTACCCGTGATATAGTTTCCTGTCTCGGGGTCCTTCACTTTACCGATGTAGCCCGTTGTGTTTCTTGACAACACAGAGTCGGCAAGCAAAGACTCGCTTGCCACATCATAAGAAGCGGTCTCCACATTCACGGCATTCGTGTTAGAATTCAGCGATGATCCGATTTCATCTGTTGAATCAGAACACGAGGCCAAGGCAAGGCCTGAGAGTAAGATGAGCGCTATGTTTAATTTCATGCTTGTAAACATGTTGATTTTATCGCTTGAAGAAGTTATCCTAACAGCTTGTTGTAAAACTCCTTATAAGCAGGAGCATAGTTCTCGCCAGGATATTTAAGGATAGGAAGTTTGGAAGCCTCAGCGTAAGCCATCAGCTGGTCATTGACTTCCTGAGTTGCTTCAATCACACCGTCACTGTAGTCAATGGCAAGCTTTGCTAAGTCTGTAAAATCGAAGTGCTCTGAATATTTATCAAGCAGACTTGCCTTCGCTGAACCGAAGTCAACACAATCTTTGAACTTGGTGCCGAAGTTAGACTTGAACTGCTTAGAGAAGAGCGAGAACACCACTTTGGAATTGGCAAACGTAGGATCATCGTGATAAGCCGTCTTGACATAGAGAGGGATGACGCCTGCCATCCATCCCTGACAGTGAATAATATCAGGATTCCAACGAAGCTTCTTTACAGTCTCCAACACGCCACGTGCAAAGAAGATAGCACGCTCGCCGTTATCTGTATATTCATCACCGTTCTCATCCTCCGTCATCGTACGACGCTTGATGAAATAATCCTCATTATCAATGAAATATACCTGGAGTCTTGATACGGGAACACTTGCCACCTTAATGATAAGGGGGTGATCGGTATCGTCGATGACGATGTTCAGTCCTGACAGTCGGATAACCTCGTGAAGCTGACCGCGGCGCTCGTTGATATTACCCCACTTGGGCATGAACGTACGCACGTCAAAACCACCTGCCTGCATCTTCTGAGGCAGATCACGACCCAACACAGCCATCTCTGACGTTGGAACATAAGGTACAATCTCCTGATTGATGAATAAAATTCTCTTTTTGGCCATTATGATTTTATTCTAAATGTGTTTGTGTGCAAAGGTACTAATAAAATACGACAAAACGCCCGATTTTGCATGATTTCACACAAAATCGGGCATTTTTGTTTATTATTGGGAATATTATTGTGAGAATATTACTGTGAGAATAATTACTCTACAACGACGAGCGCGTCATCTTCCATGACGCTCTGGCCTTCCTTAACGCAAACAGCCGTTACCTTACCGTCTTTCTCAGCCTCAATGTTGTTGGCCATCTTCATAGCCTCAAGCACGAGCAGGGTGTCACCAGCCTTCACCTCGTCGCCGACCTTCACGTTGATAGAAGTGATGGTGCCAGGCAGCGGAGCCTTGACAGCGTTGGCTGTGTTGACGTTGGCTGCGGGAGCAGCCTCCTCATTGTCTTCAGCAACAGGCTTGCCAAGCGTTACTTTTGGCTTCTCTTCCTCAGCAGGCTTCTCCATGCCCACCTCGAACTCTTCTCCGTTTACTTTCACATTGGCGACATTGGTCTCCTCGTTGATGTCAACGATCTCAACCTGATAGTCCTTGCCGTCTATAGTATATTTAAACTGCTTCATCTTCTTAATGTTAAGCTTGTTATGGTTTTGCGGTGAATGAAAGCTGCTTGGCATCCCACAGGGTCTGCTTAGGCTTGATTGTGATGATGCCCGGCTCTTTGTCGTGTACATTATTGCCCTGGAACTCGAAGATTGCCATGGCAATAGCCGCATATATGTTCTTATCCATTATTAATATTTAAAGATTGAAAGAATGAAAAAAATGAAAAATTCAGATCTACCGAATACTATGTTTTTCAAATCATGAATATTTCATTTTTTCATTTTTCCCATTTTTCAATGTTACATAGGCATGCAACCATGTTTCTTGGCAGGCAGCGACTGACGCTTGTGAGCTAACTGTGCCAAACCACGGCAGATGCGGAAACGAGTGTTGCGAGGCTCGATGACATCATCGATGTAACCGAACTGAGCAGCCTGATAAGGATTGGCGAAGGTCTTCGTGTACTCATCTTCCTTCTCAGCGAGGAACGACTTGACATCGCCGCCTTCTTCCTTGACCTTCTTGGCCTCTTTACCACAAAGAATAGCCACAGCACCACTTGCACCCATCACAGCGATCTCTGCGGTAGGCCAAGCAAAGTTGAGGTCAGCACGAAGCTGCTTGCAACCCATCACGATATGGCTGCCACCATAGCTTTTTCTCAGGGTGATCGTGATCTTTGGAACCGTAGCCTCACCATAAGCATAGAGCAACTGGGCACCATGCAGGATGACGGCATTGTATTCCTGACCTGTACCGGGAAGGAATCCAGGAACATCAACGAGAGATACGATAGGAATATTGAAAGCGTCGCAGAAACGAACGAAACGAGCGCCCTTACGAGAAGCGTTCACATCGAGGACACCAGCATAAGCTGAAGGCTGGTTAGCAACGATACCTACGCTCTGACCATTGAAACGAGCGAAACCGGTAATAATATTCTTAGCGAACTTAGGCTGCACCTCGAAGAACTCACCGTTATCTGTGATAGCCGTGATGACCTTATACATATCGTAAGCCTTATTGGGATCATCGGGCAGAATCTCGTTGAGCAGATCTTCCTTGCGGTCCACCGGATCGGTGCACTCCACGCGCGGAGCCTCCTCTGTGTTGTTAGAAGGAATATAGCTGAGCAGCTTCTTGATCATCTTCATGGCATCCTCTTCGGTCTTAGCCGTGAAGCTTGTCACACCACTCTTGCTGGCATGAACACTGGCACCGCCAAGATGCTCAGAGTCGATGTCCTCGCCGGTAACAGTCTTCACAACCTTCGGACCGGTAAGGAACATATAACTCGTGCCTTCAGTCATCAGAATGAAGTCGGTGAGGGCAGGGGAGTAGACTGCACCACCTGCGCAAGGACCAAGGATCATTGAGATCTGAGGAATGACACCCGAAGCAAGGATGTTACGCTCGAAGATCTCACCATAGCCGGCAAGTGCAGAGATACCTTCCTGGATACGTGCGCCACCACTGTCGTTCATGCAGATGACAGGAGCGCCGTTCTGCATAGCCATATCCATGACCTTGCAGATCTTCTGTGCCATGGTCTCAGAGAGAGAGCCACCGTTGACCGTGAAGTCCTGGGCATAGACATAAACGAGACGACCGTCGATCGTAGCAGAACCTGCTACGACACCATCGCCGAGGAACTGTTTCTTCTCCATACCGAAGTTGTGACAACGGTGGAGCTTGAACATATCGTACTCCTCGAAAGAGTCCTTGTCAACAAGCATCTCGATACGCTCGCGGGCTGTGTACTTGCCACGGGCATGCTGCTTGTCGATAGCCTTCTGTCCACCACCAAGACGGGCTTGCTCACGCTTGGCTACAAGCTCCTTGATTTTCTCAGTTTGAATGCTCATAATTGCTTATATTAATTTCTTTTATTGTTATGAACTACTGTTGTATTGCTCCGCCGATTTTCACCGTCGCTGCAATTTTTGTGCAAAGTTAGTAATTTTTTCCGCCAAATGCTTGTTGATAGAAGAAAATTAAGTATCTTTGTGGGCGAAATAAAGGAAAACTTTTAATTCTTAAATATAACAACATAAATATAATAATGTGATGAAACAAACCATCCTTGTTACCGGAGGTACGGGCTTTATCGGCTCTCACACATCTGTAGAACTCATTGAGGCAGGCTATAAAGTGGTGATCGTTGACGACTTGTCCAATTCCAAGATTGAAGTTCTTGACGGTATTGAAAAGATAACAGGCGTACGCCCCGCATTCGAGAAGGTTGACTTGCGTGACAAGGAAGCCACGGAGAATGTATTCAAGAAATACCCCGACATTGAAGGTATCATCCATTTTGCTGCCAGCAAAGCAGTAGGAGAGAGCGTGCAGAAGCCGTTGCTCTACTATCGCAATAACATCACGTCGCTCATCAATCTCCTGGAACTGATGCCAAAATATAATGTGAAGGGTATCATCTTCTCATCGAGTTGCACGGTCTATGGTCAGCCCAAACCCGAGAATCTTCCTGTGACTGAGACTGCTCCTCACCAGAAGGCTACATCTCCTTATGGTAACACAAAGGAGATCAATGAGCAGATCATTCACGACTATATTCACAGCGGTGCTCCTATCAAGAGTATCATCCTCAGATATTTCAACCCCATTGGTGCACACCCATCCGCTCTCATCGGAGAACTTCCTAATGGTGTGCCTAACAACCTTATCCCTTACGTCACACAGACAGCTATCGGTATCCGTAAGCAGTTGACCATCTTCGGTAACGATTACAACACTCCTGATGGCACCTGTATCCGCGACTATATCTATGTCGTAGACCTTGCCAAGGCTCATGTGGCTGCTATGCGCCGCGTACTTGATGATGAGGACAGCCCTGTCATCGACTACTTTAACATCGGTACAGGTCATGGCAACTCTACCTTAGAGATTGTCGAGACCTTCGAGAAAGCTACAGGCGTAAAACTCAACTGGAAGTATGGACCCCGTCGTGAGGGCGATATCGAAAAGATCTGGGGCGACTGCACAAAGGCCAATAAGGAACTGGGCTGGAAGGCTGAGACTCCGCTCGACGATGTGATGCGCTCCGCATGGAAGTGGCAGTTGAAGCTTCGCGAAGACGGAGTGATGTAAAGTATAATCTCTCTTACAATAAAATAATACCGCGGGTCATTCCCGCAATTTTGTGTTTGTGTTGTGTGGGCTTCCGACGTGATGTCGTGGGCCCACTTTTCATGTTGAAAAATGGAAAGAATGAAATATTGAAAAATGGAAAGAATGAAAAAATGAAAAATTAATGGCGTAACTCTTTGTGGATAAAGGAAAAAGCAGTAACTTTGCACCCGCTGTCACGAGATGGCAGCATAAAATTCAAACCTTTAATTAGTTTTATAACAAAAAATGGCAACAAAAATCAGATTGCAGCGCGGCGGCCACAAGGGCTACGCAGTTTACAGAATTGTGATCGCTGACGTGAGAGCACCACGTGATGGTAAGTTTATCGAGAAGATTGGTACATTCAATCCCAACACCAATCCTGCTACCGTAGATTTGAATTTCGACCGTGCCCTCTACTGGGTAGAGACAGGCGCACAGCCTACAGACACTGTCCGCACCATCCTGAAGGGTGAGGGTGTGTACATGATGAAGCATCTTCGCGGCGGCGTGAAGAAGGGCGCATTCGACGAGGCTGCTTGCCAGCAGAAGTTCGACGCTTGGAAGACCGCTAAGGAGCAGAAGCTCACAGCTGCTAAGGACGCTCAGAGCAAGAGCCGTCAGGAGGCTGCTGCTAAGGCTCTCGATGCCGAGAAGAAGGTCAACGAGGCTATCGCTAAGAAGGTGGCTGACAAGAAGGCTGCAGAGGCTGCTGCTAAGGCTGAGGCCGAGGCTGCAAAGGCTGCTGAAGCTGCTGAAGCAGAGAAGGCTGCTGAGGCACCTGCTGCAGAGGCTACTGAGGCTCCCGCAGAGGCATAAGTCAACAGTTGAGATTAAAATTTCACAGGGCGTTGCTTTCAATAGAAGGCAACGCCTTTTTTATTTCTAAGATTTTTCTTCTATTAATCCCGTTTCTCAATATTTTTGTGTAAGTTTGCAATCGCTATTCATATAATCGAATTCATATAAGCTATTCTATGGACAATTATATTGTTTCCGCAAGGAAATACAGGCCAATGACTTTCTCTTCGGTGGTTGGCCAAGATTCTCTGACCACGACACTGAAAAATGCGGTGAAATCGGGGAAATTGGCGCATGCCTATCTTTTCTGCGGTCCTCGTGGTGTGGGAAAGACGACTTGTGCCCGTATTTTTGCCAAGGCCATTAACTGTGAAAACCCTACCCAAGACGGTGAGGCCTGCAACGAGTGTGAGAGTTGCCGTGCTTTCAACGAAGGACGCTCGATGAATATTTTCGAGCTCGATGCCGCGAGCAACAACTCCGTGGAGAATATCAAGACACTCATGGAGCAGACTCTCATTCCTCCACAGACAGGCAAATATAAGGTCTTTATCATCGATGAGGTCCACATGCTCTCGCAGGCTGCTTTCAATGCTTTCCTCAAAACGTTGGAGGAACCGCCAGCACACGTGATCTTTATCCTTGCTACTACGGAGAAGAACAAGATCCTCCCGACTATTCTCTCACGTTGTCAGATCTATGACTTTGAGCGCATGACCGTGCCTGAGATCATCCATCATCTTGAAATGGTCGCAGGAAAGGAAGGCATCACTTATGAGGATGAAGCACTTAACGTCATTGCAGAGAAAGCCGATGGCGGTATGCGCGATGCTCTATCTATCTTCGACCAGGTCTCGAGCTTTTGCCAAGGACATATCACGTATGACAAAGTGCTTCAGGATCTCAACGTTCTGGATACTGACAACTACTTCAAGATCATAGATCTTTCCCTTGAGAACAAAGCAGCTGATATCATGGTATTGCTCGACAATATCATCCAGCATGGTTTCGATGGAAGCAATGTAGTCAACGGACTGGCCTCCCATGTCCGCAATGTGATGATGGCTAAGGATGAGCAGACCCTTCCCCTTTTGGAAGTCAGCGAAGGGCAACGTCAGAAATACAAAGAACAGGCACAGAAATGTCCGCTTCCATTCCTTTATAAGGCACTGAGAATCCTCAACGAGTGTGATGTTCAGTATCGCCAGAGCAGTAATAAACGGCTCTTGGTGGAGCTTACGCTTATTCGTGTGGCGCAGATCACGCAACCGGAGGATGCTGATGTGCCGGCTGGTGGGCGTAGCCCTATGCGATTGAAATCCCTGTTTAAGAAAAACAATGTGGTGCAGCCTAAACCGGCTATGCAGGTGACCGGGACTGCACGGACCCTTGCTACGCACAAGACAACAAAAGCAGCTCCTGTTAAGGCTGAACAAAAAGAAGAGCCTAAGAATGTAAATAAGTCAGTATCAGGAAGTTTTAAGCCTCAGACTGCATCAGTAGGAACTCTGAAAAGCGGAGTTACTTTCCACTTGAAGAACATTGGCATGACCTTCGACGATCTCAGACGAAAGCCGAAAGCCAATGACATGACGGAGGCTGTCAAGGTAGATGAAGCGGAAGCACAAAAGGTAGCAGAGAGCAAACCCGAAGCTCAGTTTACGGACGATGACCTCATCCGCGAATGGACGGCCATGTGCAACCGTATGCCGCAAAAGTTCGTAGGCTTGGCAGCTCGACTGAAGAATCTTGTGCCAGCTATCACCGAGTATCCGAATATCGAAGTGGTTGTGGACAACAAGCTCTTGCTTGATCAGATCAATGCCATCAGCCGCAACATCCGCGCCACGATGCGCATGAAGCTGCACAACACCCTCATCGAATTTACGCCACGCCTCGCCAAACAGGATGAGAACCAACGTGCACTGACCAAGCTCGAGGTCTTTGATGCATTGAGAAAAAAGAACCCCGCCATCGAAAAACTGAGAGTGGGGCTTGGACTCGAACTAAGTTAACCACAAAAGTTAATCAACAATATTTTTGTGATTAGCCACTGATGTAAACAATGAAAATCAATAAAGCATAAAAAAACAGTGAGCGGGAATCAAATCCTCGCTCACTGTTTTCTTTATTCTTTCTTCTTTATTCTTTAGCGAAGCGTAAAGTAAATTAGATCAGCGGCATACCGAGCTCTGCACATTCCTTACGCATATCCTCAGGCCAGATACTTGCCTGGATCTCGCCGATATGTGCCTTGTGAAGCATCACCATGCAGAGACGACTCTGACCGATACCACCACCAATGCTGAGCGGAAGCTTGTCGTTGAGCAACTGCTGGTGGAAGTAAAGCTTCTCGCGCTCTTCCTGATGCTCAATCTTCAACTGGCGCAGCAAGCTCTCTTTGTCCACACGGATACCCATTGAACTGAGCTCAAAGGAACGACCGAGAACAGGATACCAGATAAGGATATCACCATTGAGACCTGCCTTGCCGTTCTCTGCGATCGTTGACCAGTCATCATAGTCGGGGGCACGTCCATCGTGCTTCTTACCGTCAGAGAGTTTGCCACCGATGCCCTCTACGAACACGGCTCCGTATTTCTCGCAGATAGCATCCTCACGCTCATGCGGCGTCTTATCGGGATACATATCAAGCAGATCCTGAGAGTGAACGAAATGAATCTCACGGGGAAGGAAAGGCTTGAGCTGCGGGAAGTTCTCACAAGCGAGGAACTCTGTACGAAGAATAGCACTGTAGATACGGCGCACTACATCCTCCAAGAAAGCAATGGTGCGGTCCTCACGATTGATAACAGCTTCCCAGTCCCACTGGTCTACATAGAGTGAGTGAAGGTTATCCAACTCCTCGTCAGCACGGATAGCGTTCATATCCGTGTAGATACCATAGCCAGGCTGTACGCCGAACTTAGCGAGGGTAAGACGTTTCCACTTAGCCAAGGAGTGCACGACCTCTGCCTTTGCCTCGTTCATGTCCTTGATGGGAAAGGTTACTGGGCGTTCAACTCCGTTCAGGTCGTCGTTGATACCCAATCCTTTAAGCACAAAGAGCGGTGCCGTAGCACGACTCAGGCGAAGTTCTGTAGAGAGGTTCTGCTGGAAGAACTCCTTGATCATCTTGATGCCATGTTCCGTCTGTTGACGGTCCAAGAGCGTCTTGTAGCCGATGGGCTTGATTAAATGACTCATAAAATAATTTATCTAATTGTTTTCTATTTATCGTTTCAGTAAGCAAAGTTACGCATTTATTATTAATCTGCAAGCGTTTTGAAGAAATATTTTTCAAATTGCAATACCAATCTATCAGATTATAACCACAATTATTCCAATATTTTTCGGGAATATTGTTTGAATTATCGTATCTTTGCAAATGAATATACATTATTATAATAATAGATATGTGGAATCTCATTAAAGAATTGGAGCGTAAGGACCACCCCCATGTCCTTGGCGCCTTAGACATATTCAAATATATCGGTCCGGGCTTATTGGTAACAGTAGGCTTCATTGATCCGGGAAACTGGGCTACGAACTTCGCAGCAGGATCAGAATATGGCTACACGCTTCTCTGGGTCGTAACACTCTCCACCATCATGCTCATTGCCTTGCAGCACAATGTAGCTCACTTAGGTATCGTTACAGGTCTGTGTCTGAGTGAGGCGGCTGTCAAGTATGCACCGAAGTGGGTCGGCAGACCAATCGTCGTGACGGCTTTCTTAGCCTCCATCTCAACCTCACTTGCTGAGATCCTCGGTGGAGCCATCGCCTTGCAGATGCTCTTCGGGATGAGCATCCCCATGGGAGCTATTCTGACGACAGCCGCCGTGCTCATCATGCTCTTCACCAATGGCTATAAGCGTATCGAGCGAGCCGTCATCGGGTTCGTATCGATCATCGGCCTGTCGTTTATCTACGAACTTTTCTTGGTGCATGTCGACTGGAAGTCAGCAGCCTTCAGCGCCTTTGTGCCTTCTGTTCCACAAGGCTCACTGCTCGTTATCATGAGTGTCCTTGGAGCTGTCGTCATGCCTCACAACCTCTTCCTCCACTCCGAGATTGTGCAGAGCCGTGAGATCAACCTCGAAGGCGATGAGCGCATTCAGCACATGCTTAAATACGAGCTGTTCGATACGCTCTTCTCCATGCTCGTTGGCTGGGCTATCAACTCTGCGATGATCATCCTTGCGGCCTCAACATTCTATGAGCACGGCACACATGTAGAAGAACTCTCTCAGGCACAGGCTATGCTTCAGCCGCTCCTTGGTAACAATGCTGCCAACATCTTCGCTATCGCCTTGTTGCTTGCGGGCTTGTCGAGTACGATCACAAGTGGTATGGCTGCAGGTAGTATCTTCTCTGGTCTTTTCCATGAGTCGTATAACGTGAAAGATACCCACTCGGTAGTCGGCATCTTGCTGTCCTTAGGTATCGCTCTGCTTCTCATCTTCGTCATCGGCAATCCCTTCCAAGGGCTGCTCTATTCGCAGATGTTTCTCTCTATCCAGTTGCCGTTCACCGTATTTCTTCAGGTGAGTCTCACCTCGTCGAAGCGTGTCATGGGCAAGTATGCGAACAAGCCATGGAACAGTGCTTTCCTCTATGGATTGGCCACGCTCGTGACGGTGCTAAATATCTGGCTGTTGATAGAAGCAATTGGTTGAATTTTATTACCTTTGCAATCAAATAAAGCAAACACTATGATTGAATATGACCTTACAAAGATAAAAGCCATCATCTTTGATGTCGACGGTGTACTGTCAAAGTGCACCGTGCCGATGGATGAGAACGGACTTCCATTGCGAACACTCAATATCAAAGACGGATACGCTATCCAGTTAGCTGCAAAGTTAGGGCTCCGCTGTGCCATCATGACAGGCGGAGACTCACCGATGATCCGCAAACGCTATGAGTATCTCGGCATGAAGGATATCTTCATGAAGTGTGCTGTTAAGATAGAGACTTACAATAAGTTCTTGGAGAAATATGGTCTCCACGACGATGAGATAGTCTACATGGGTGATGACATCCCCGACTATGAGATCATGAAGCGCGTAGGATGTCCTTGCTGCCCCGAGGATGCCTGTGAGGAGATTAAGAAAATATCCGTTTATGTCTCACCTTATAAAGGTGGCGAAGGCTGTGCCCGCGATGTACTGGAGCAAATCATGAAGGCACAACAGCTGTGGCTCAGTTCCGCCAAGGCATTCGGATGGTAAAAACAGAATAAATGAACAAACTGATATTAGCCAGCAACTCACCACGCAGGCATGAGTTGCTCAAAGGTCTCGACCTCGACTTTGAGGTCAGAGTAAAGAAAGGAGTGGGAGAGAAGTACCCCGAGAATCTCCCGGCTGAGAAAGTACCGGAATATATTTCAAAAGAGAAAGCAGCGGCTTATGACATCCAGGAGAACGAGACACTGCTCACAGCAGATACGGTTGTCATCCTCAACGGAGAGATCATGGGCAAGCCCAAGGATGCGGCTGAAGCCCATGAGATGCTGCGAAAACTCAATGGACATACGCACCAGGTCGTCACAGGAGTAAGCATAACAACGCTTGAGAAACAAGTATCTTTCTCTGATACGACAGCCGTGACCTTCCGAGAACTTACGGATAACGAGATTGATTATTACATTGAACACTATAAGCCTTTCGACAAAGCCGGGGCCTATGGTGTTCAGGAATGGATAGGATATATCGGAGTAACGCGCATCGAAGGCAGCTTCTACAATGTCATGGGGTTGCCTGTCGAACGCGTGTACGAAGCGCTAAAGGAGTTTTAACGTAGGGGCGGCCCTTGTAGCCGTCCTAAGATGCTGATTGATGCTATTATAGGGTAGGACGGCCACAAGGGCCGCCCCTACGAGCTAACCCAACGCCTCTTTAAGCACTTTGATGTCTTCATCCGTCGTTGCCCAACTGGTTACGAACCGGCAAATGAGGTTATCATCATCAATTGGTGCCCACACCTCAAACAGCACCTTCTTCATCAGCGCTTCCTTCACTTTCTTAGGAAGGACAACAAACTGCTGATTGGTAGGTGAGTCATACGCCATCTTGAAGCCATGATCCATGAAAAGCTGCTTCAGTTGCATCGCTTTGTCAATGGCATGCTGAGAGATGCGGAAATAGAGATTATCCGTAAAGAGGGTGTCAAACTGCAAACCTGCGATACGACCTTTGGCAAGCAGCGCTCCATGGCGCTTGATGATTGTGAAGATATACTTCGGTGCACGTGTGTTCGTATAAACCACAGCCTCACCGAAAAAAGCTCCTACTTTTGTGCCGCCAATATAGAACACGTCGCAGTGGGAGGCGAGGAACTTCATGTCTATATCGTTCTCCTTCGACATCATGCCGTAGCCTAAACGCGCTCCGTCGACGAAGAGATAGAGATGATATTTCTTGCAGACATCATAGAGGTCGCTCAGTTCCTGGCGTGAATAGAGTGCGCCTAACTCTGTCGGGAAGGTGATATAAACCATGCCCGGTTGCACCATATGAGGATAGGTCTCATCTTCATAGAAAGCTTTAAGATAATCTTCCAACTGCTTAGCATGCAGTTTACTGTCTTTACTTGGAAGAGCCAATACCTTGTGTCCGAAAGCCTCTACGGCTCCTGACTCATGTACATTGATATGACCTGTTTCAGTACAGATTACGCCCTCACAACCTTGAAGGAGAGAATCGATGACCGTCGTATTCGTCTGTGATCCGCCAACAAGAAAATAAACTTCTGCCTCAGGCATTCCACAAAGCTTACGGATCTTCTCTTTTGCCGACTGCGTGTATTTATCGAAACCATATCCCGAGCTCTTCTCATCATTAGTCTCAATCAAGCGGTGCAGTATCTCGGGGACTGCACCGTTGTTGTAATCACTTTCGAAAGATACCATTACTTCAACTTCAAGTCATAGTTTCCCGACACAGCCTCTTCGAGCTCGTCATTAACCATACGCAGGGTGCTGTCGCCGACGGCTACGAAATAGAGAGCATCGTCCTTGCCGGTAGAGAACTTCAGACCCTTCTTACCATTCTTGGTGTAAGGAGCGATGGTTCCCTTCTCATAGAACGTGTTCTTGACCTCAGTCTCCGTCTCCATATAATCTTCCTTCGCGGTGAAGTTCTTCTTCTGCGCATCCATGGCAATGCGATAACGGATGCCCTCGCAGTCAGCAGCAGGCGTCATGCCCTCATACACGAGCGAGTCACCGGCAACCTGAGCCGTCGTAGCAGTTGAGTCCGTAGTCGTAGCAGTTGAGTCCTGTACAGGAGCCGTCTTAGCGCTCTTGTTACCGTTGCAGGCTGTAAGCATTGCTACAGCTGCAGCCATAAGAATGAATGTTCTTTTCATAATAAGATGTATTAAATCGCTGTGCAAAGTTATGTAGATTCATGATTCCAACCAAATAAAAAAGAAGAATTGTTCGACACGTGCCAGCAAATAACGAAAAATCCCCATTCCACGATCTCGCGACTCGGAATGGGGCACCTTTTAACCTTTTAAAAACTAACCTAAACCTATTGAAATGAATTAACGACCCAAAGATAACATTTTTATTTGAATAAGTTGTCAATTAATCGGTATTTTTGCGCAATAAGTTGAAAATACTCATTTCCCTTTACATTTTTGCCTTATTAACGGTTTCATATGCTTGTTTGGCATACTTATTGTAATGTTCGAGGCAGTAATAACAAGAAAAAACGTAGATTGCAATGAAAAAAGGCAATATTGGGGTTACAACCGAGAACATTTTCCCCGTTATCAAAAAGTTTCTCTATTCAGATCATGAGATTTTCCTCCGCGAGATGGTGTCCAACGCTGTTGATGCCACGCAGAAGCTGAAGACGCTTCAGCAACAGGGTGACTTTAAAGGCGATGCCGGTGACCTCACGGTCCATATCTCTTTGGACAAGGATGCGAAGACACTGACCATCAGCGACCGCGGTATCGGTATGACCGCTGAGGAGATCGATAAATACATCAACCAGATCGCTTTCTCAGGCGTCACCGACTTCCTCGCTAAATATAAGGATGAGGCTAACGCTATTATCGGTCACTTCGGCCTCGGCTTCTATTCTGCCTTCATGGTTTCCGACAAGGTGGAGATCATCACGAAGAGCTATAAGGATGGTGCTGTAGCTCAGCATTGGACCTGCGACGGTTCTCCTGAGTTCACCCTTGAGGATACGGAGAAGGCTGACCGTGGTACAGATATCATCCTGCACATCTCCGACGACTGCAAGGAGTACCTTGACAAGGTTAAGATCACGGAGCTGCTGAATAAGTATTGTCGCTTCATGCCGGTGCCTATCGCCTTCGGTAAGAAGACTGAGTGGAAAGACGGCAAGGAGGTTGAGACGAGCGAAGACAATATCATCAACAATATCGAGCCACTGTGGACCAAGGCTCCTTCAACATTGAAGGACGAGGACTACAAGAAGTTCTACCGTGAGCTTTATCCGATGCAGGATGAGCCGATGTTCTGGATTCATCTGAATGTCGACTATCCGTTCCATCTCACGGGTATTCTCTACTTCCCGCGCGTCCACACGAATATCGACCTGCAACGCAACAAGATTCAGCTCTATTGCAACCAGGTGTTCGTCACCGATCAGGTGGAGGGTATCGTTCCTGACTTCCTCACACTGCTCCATGGTGTCATCGACTCACCGGATATCCCATTGAACGTGAGCCGCTCTTACCTGCAGAGTGATGCCAACGTGAAGAAGATCTCCACGTATATTACGAAGAAAGTCGCTGACCGCCTGCAGCAGACATTCAAGGACGACCGCAAGGATTATGAGAAGAAATGGGATGATCTGAAACTCTTCATCAACTACGGCATGCTGTCGCAGGAAGATTTCTACGACCGTGCCAAGGACTTCGCCCTCTTCAAGGATGTCGACGGCAAGTACTTCACCTTCGATGAGTACAAGACGCTCATCAAAGATAACCAGACGGATAAAGACGGCAACCTCGTCTACCTCTATGCGACAAACAAAGAGGAGCAGTACACCTATATCAAGGCTGCGCAGGACAAGGGCTACAGCGTGCTGCTGCTTGACGGCCAGCTCGATGTGCCTATGGTGAGCATGCTTGAGCAGAAGTTCGAGAAGAGCCGCTTCTCCCGTGTCGACGCCGATATCATCGATCGCCTCATCGTCAAGGCTGATGCCAAGAAAGAGGAGATGGAGAAGGATGACCGTGACAAATTGACAGAGGTCTTCCGCTCTCAGATGCCACAAGGGCAGACGGCTAACTATGCTGTCGATGTACAGGCACTCGGTGAGACCACGGCTCCGGTCGTCATCACGCAGAGCGAGTATATGCGTCGTATGAAGGAGATGAGCAAGTTCCAGCCCGGCATGAGCTTCTACAGTCAGATGCCCGACTCTTACATGGTCGTGCTCAACTCTGACCACAAGCTCGTGAAAGAGGTGCTCGACGATACGAAGAAGAGCGTGGAGGCTGAACTCAAGCCGATAGAAAGCGATCTCAAAGGTCAGGAGGCCCGTCTCGCTGCCTTGCATCAGAGTCAGGCTAATAAGAAACCGGAGGAGATCACGAAGGAAGAGAAAGACGACCTGCAAAACACTGAGAAGGTCATCAACGATGAGCGCAGCAAGAAGAACAAGATTCTTGACGACTACGCCAAGGACAACAAGATCGTGCATCAGCTCATCGACCTCGCACTCCTTCAGAACGGTATGCTGAAAGGTGAGGCCCTCGACAAGTTCCTCAAGAGAAGCGTGGAGCTGATTGGATAAGACTTCTATTAATCACGAATTGATTGGTTGATTACATAAATGTTATATTTTCGGCACGGCAAAGAGAAAGATAAGACAATTCTTTGTCGTGCCGTTTTATTTTCTTATCTTTGCGGGTAATTATATATTGTGGGCCGCACCCCGCAAACAATACCAAAGACAGATATGACACGGAAAGAGCGATACAAATATATTATTGATTATTTTAAGGAGAACCAACCGGTTGTTACCACACAATTAGAGTTTGGCTCTGCTTTCCAGTTATTGGTTGCCACCCTTCTTTCCGCCCAGTGTACCGATAAACGCATCAATGAGGTGACACCCGCGCTTTTCAAGCGTTATCCCACCCCTGAGCTTATGGCGCAAGCGGAGCCCGAAGACCTGCTCGAGTTCATCCACAGCGTGAGCTATCCCAATGCCAAGGCTCGGCATCTCGTGGACATGGCGCGGAAACTTGTGAGCGACTTCAACGGGGTTGTGCCTGATAATACAGAAGATCTTACGAAGCTTCCGGGAGTAGGGCGCAAGACAGCCAACGTGCTTCAAGCCGTTTGGTTCGGCAAAGCAGTGATGGCCGTTGACACCCATGTCTATCGCGTAGCCCATCGCTTAGGACTTGTTCCATCAACAGCAAACACCCCTTTGAAAGTAGAGGAGTATCTTGAGAAGAGCATTCCCGAAGAAGACATACCACGGGCTCACCATTGGCTCTTACTGCATGGGCGCTACGTTTGTCAGAGTGCTAAACCCAAGTGCGACAAGTGCCCATTTGATAAGATTTGCCCTAAGCTGATGAAGGGTAGTAAACTTGAATAATTCATTTAACAAGAAGATATTAAATACATGGATATTAAGCTGATAGAGAATTTTCTTACTGAGGTAGCAGCCAACAACAACCGTCCTTGGTTCCAAGAGCATAAGGCTGAATACGAGCGGGCGAAGAAAGAGTTTGAAGGTGGGGTAGAAGCCTTCATCAAAGAACTCTCGACCTTTGACCCGGAGATCTCTCATCTCACGCCAAAGGACTGTTGCTATCGCTTCTATCGCGATATCCGATTCTCTCCCGACAAATCACCTTACAAGCGTCACTTCGGGGCATATATTTGTGCACACGGCAAGAAGTCGCTGCGTGGAGGTTATTATCTCCATATCCAGCCCGGTCACTGCCTCATCGCTATCGGCTCCTATTGGCTTCCGACGAATATCCTCACCGCCATGCGCAATGAGATCATGGGAAACATCGACGAGTGGCGCCGCTGTGTAGAAGACGGTAAGTTCATCCACTACTTCGGCTATCCGAATGAGACAACGTGGGAGGGAGAGTTCCCGACAAGTGGCAAGGGATTTGGCATCAGCTGCTTGAAAAAGGCACCAAAGGACTTCCCGAAGGATTACGAGTTCCTCGATTATCTGAAGATGAAAGACTATTGCGTATGGAATAGGCTCGACGACAAGTTCTTTGAACAAAAGGACTGGACCAAGAAAGCCGCAACCATCTGCAAAGTGGCCAAGCCCATGATGGACTTCGTGAATAGTGTAGTTGATGATTATGAATAACTTAATAATAATCCATTAATCTTTAAATACATGAAACATTTTCTAAGAGACGTCTTCGTCGTTATCGTAGGATTGGTGATCTTCAGTGCCGTAGCCACATGCATCGGTCTGATGGGCATCGTAGGAACAATGGCATCATCCGGTTCCTCCGCAGGAGTACAGGATGGCAGTGTGCTCGTTCTTAACCTTCAAGGAACCTTGCAGGAGCAAGCCTCGGATGCTACACCGATGGACATGATCCAAGGTAACGGCGAAGGCAACCCCGGACTGACGGATATGCTCTCCGCTATCCAAAAGGCAAAGAGCTCTGACAAGATAAAAGGCCTCTACATCGAGTCGAATGATATGGGCATGGATATGTCACAGGCCCAAGAGCTGCGCGATGCTATCGTCGACTTTAAAAAATCAGGAAAATGGGTCATCGCCTATGGTAAACAGTATGGCACACTTGCGTATTATATTGCTTCTTCAGCTGACAAGGTCTATTTGAACCCTATGGGAATGATAGAATGGCAAGGCTTGGGAACAACTCCAATTTTCTTGAAAGACTTGTATAATAAATTCGGTATCAAATTCCAAGTGTTCAAATGTGGAAAATACAAGAGTGCTACAGAGACCTACACAGAGGATAAGATGAGTGGCCCCAGTCGTGAGCAAGCTCAGCGCTATGTCAGCTATGAATGGAACACCATCGTGGATGCCGTGTCGAAGAGTCGTAAGGTCAGCGCAAGGGATTTGAACACATACGCAGATAATCTTATTACATTCGATGGTGCAAAGTTGTACGAAAAATACAAGTTAGTCGATGGACTACTTTATAATGATGAGATAAAGAATGTCATCAAGAAGAAATTAGGTATTGATAAGGATACGGACATTCCTCAGGCAACAGTAGCAGACATGCAGACGATTGACAACAGTACAGAAGGCGATAAAGTCGCTGTTTATTATGCTTCAGGAACAATCGTAGACGAGGTGCCACAACAGAACGCCTTTATGCAACAACAATATATCGTAGGCGATGATGTCTGCAAGGATTTAAATGATTTGGCAAAAGATGACAAAGTAAAAGCTGTTGTATTGCGTGTCAACTCCCCCGGTGGCAGTGGATACTCTTCTGAGCAGATTTGGCATGCCGTAGAGATGCTGAAGAAAGCTGGCAAGCCCGTTGTCGTCTCTATGAGTGGATATGCCGCTTCCGGTGGTTATTATATCAGCAGTGGAGCCAATTATATTTTTGCTGAGCCCACTACGATCACAGGATCAATAGGAATTTTCGGAGCGATACCTACCAGTGCAGAACTACAGAAAAAACTTGGAATCAAGTATGACGCTGTAGTAACCAATAAGAATGCCACTGCGGGTACCCCTGACTTGATGGGATTGGCCATGCTGAGTCCATTCACTGCTGAGCAGAGTCAGAAACTGCAGACATATATCGACCAGGGTTATATGCTCTTCAAATCTCGCGTCGCTCAAGGCCGTAAACTATCGATGGCTGCCGTGGAAGAGCGTGCTCAGGGACATGTGTTTGTAGGTGCTGATGCATTGAAGCTCAAGCTTGTTGATGAGCTTGGTGGCTTAGATAAAGCCGTGGCTAAGGCCGCTCAGCTTGCTAAACTGAAGAAATATTATGCTCAGGACTATCCTGCTCCGAAGAGTTTCATCGAACAGCTGATGGATCAGACGGACAAGTCGAAGGGCACATTATTGGACGAGAAGCTCCAGTCGATCCTTGGCATCTACTATGCACCGTTCATGCTCCTGCAAAATGTAGAGGCTATGGGACCGGTTCAAGCCCGTCTGCCTTATATCATAACGAAAAAGAAATAATAATTGCCTATGGAGGGTGACCTGATAAAGATTCACGACTGGCTCTTGCCTTTGAGCTGGCTCTATGGCGCAGGAGTACGTCTGCGCAACTGGCTGTTCAACGTAGGTCTGCTGCATCAGCAGACTTACGACATCCCTGTTATCTCAGTGGGAAACATAACGGTGGGAGGCACGGGAAAGACGCCACATGTAGAGTATCTCATTCGTCTCTTGAAGAACGTTGCTAAGGTAGCAGTGCTTTCAAGAGGATATAAGCGCAAGAGCCATGGCTATGTCATGGCTGAGAAAGATTCAACGGTAGCGGATATCGGGGATGAGCCGTTTCAGATGAAGCAGAAGTTCAACGATATCTATGTTGCCGTGGATGCCAAGCGCCGGGAGGGTATCGACCGACTGACGCACGACAATGAGACCAAGGACGTGGATGTCATCCTCCTTGACGATGCTTTCCAGCACCGTTATGTGAAGCCGGGTATCAACATTCTGCTTGTCGATTATCACCGGCTCATCATCTATGATAAGCTTCTCCCCGCAGGCCGATTGCGTGAGCCTCTGTCGGGGAAGCGGAGAGCCGACTTTGTCATTATCACGAAATGTCCTGCTGATCTAAAGCCGATGGACATCCGCGTGCTGACGAAAGCCATGAACCTCTATCCATATCAGGAACTGTTCTTCACGATGATGAAGTATGGCGACTGCTATCCGCTTTATGCACAGCAAGAGGCTAAAGCTTTGCAAGAACTGAAAGGATTGAATGTACTGCTACTCACGGGGATAGCTTCCCCAGAAGAGATGCAGCACGACCTACAAGACAAGTGTCGTTCCTTGCAGTCGTTGACCTTTGGTGACCACCACGCCTTTACTCCGAAGGATGTGGAGAATATCAATGAGACGTTTGCAAGCATGGAGGCGCCTAAAGTCATCATCACCACAGAGAAAGACTCTACACGACTGCTGCAGACGGAAGGCTTAAGCGAGGATGTGAAGAAAGCGCTCTACGTTCAGCCCATTGAGGTGAAGTTCATGCAGGAACAAGAAGAATTATTCAATAATAAGATAATAAGCTATGTACGAAAGAATTCAAGAAACAGCATCCTGGCTAAGAGAAAGGATGCCCGCCCATCCCACAACAGCAATCATACTGGGAACAGGCCTGGGACAATTAGCTTCAGAGATAACTGACACCACTGAGTTTGCATACAAAGATATCCCTAACTTCCCCGTATCAACCGTTGAGGGTCATGCCGGGAAACTGATCTTCGGAAAGCTTGGAGGCAAGGACATCATGGCGATGGATGGCCGTTTCCATTTCTATGAGGGCTACACGATGAAGGAAGTGACGTTCCCTGAGCGTGTGATGTACGAGTTAGGCATCAAGACGCTCTTTGTCAGCAATGCAGCAGGAGGCATGGATCCATCGTTTAAGATCGGTGACCTCATGGTGATCGACGACCATATCAACCTCTTTCCTGAGCATCCGCTGCGCGGTAAGAATTTCCCCACTGGTCCCCGTTTCCCGGATATGCATGAGGCTTACGACAAAGCACTTCGTGACCTTGCCGATGAGATAGGCAAGGAGAAGGGCATTCGTTTAGTCCACGGCGTTTATGTAGGGGTTCAGGGTCCGACCTTTGAGACGCCTGCCGAGTACCGTATGTATCGCCTCTTGGGGGGCAGCGCTGTGGGAATGAGTACCGTGCCAGAGGTCATCGTAGCCCGTCACTGTGGCATGAAAGTCTTTGGTATCAGTGTCATTACAGACCTTGGAGGATTCGACAAGCCTGTGGAGGTCAGCCATGAGGAGGTCCAGGAAGCCGCCAACGCCTCACAGCCTCACATGGCAGAGATCTTCCGCGAGATGATCAGACGATGTGATTGAGACGATTCAAGACATTGAGACTAAGAATTAGATAAATATGGAGATTAAGGAATTGGGTGAGTTCGGCTTAATACGCCGACTCACGAAAGATATTCAGCCAAAGAACGCATCGACCTTGAAAGGGGTGGGGGATGACTGCACGGTTCTCTCTTATCCTGATAAAGAGGTGCTCGTTACGACAGACATGCTCATGGAGGGCGTTCACTTCGACCTTACCTACAACAGCATGGCACAGCTCGGCTATAAGAGTGCGATGGTCAACCTCAGCGATGTCTTCGCAATGAACGGCACCCCACGGCAGTTGCTCGTCAGCATTGCCTTGGGCAAGCGCTTCAAGGTAGAGGATCTCGACGACTTCTACGCCGGCTTGCATGAGGCTTGCGATAAGTGGAATGTGGACATCGTCGGTGGCGACACTTGCTCGTCATTGACCGGTCTCGCTATCAGCATCACATGTATCGGTGAAGCAGCCAAGGAAGACATCGTCTATCGCAATGGAGCAAACGAGACCGATCTCGTGTGTGTCACCGGAGACTTAGGTGCTGCTTATATGGGTCTCCAACTGTTAGAGCGCGAGAAGACTGTCTATTACAAGCAGATAGACGAGCTCAACGAAAAGATAAGGAAAGCACAGAAGGAAGGCAACGTTGCTCTCGTCAAGCACTTGCAGGAAGAAGGTATGAAGATTATCGATTTCCAGCCCGATTTTGCCGGACGCGAGTATCTCTTGCAGCGGCAGTTGAAACCTGAGGCTCGCGGTGACATCATCGAGTTGTTGCGTGAGAACAACATCCATCCTACAGCCATGATGGATATCTCTGATGGTCTCTCGTCTGAGTTGCTGCATATCTGTCACCAGAGTCATTGTGGTTGCCGCATCTATGAGAAGAATATCCCGATCGATTATCAGACGGCGGTGACCGCGGAGGAGTTCAACATGAACGTCACAACCTGTGCCATGAATGGTGGTGAAGACTACGAACTGCTCTTCACTTGTCCGATAGGTGACCACGATAAGCTCGATGCGCTTGAAAGCAAAGGTATCAAGCAGATCGGTTATATCACGAAGGAGGAATTAGGTTGCCGTCTCATCTCTCGGGGTGACGGCAAGGAGTTTGATATTACGGCACAGGGGTGGAACCCTTTAAAATAGTTAGGAGTTAGGAGATAGGAGTTAGGAGTTATTTTGCGCTTCAACTCCTAACTCCTATCTCCTAACTCCTAACTAAATTATCTCAAGTCAATCACATCCGCCTTCGGGAAGTCCTTGGCATTGAATGAGAACTTACTGTTAGGCTGATTCTTAGCTACGAAATTATTCACATAGATGGTTGTCCAGTCGTTGCCCTGACGCATACGCACGACAGAAGGCTTGTACGACTTACTGATTGTGATATAAGCCTCGGGGACGCTACGTTTCTTGTTCTGCGCCACCATGTGAACCACATAATTGCCACCCTTCGTTGTCATCGAGAGGTTATAACCGTTCTTATACATCGAGATGAACGTGTAAGGGTTCATGCTCATACGCTTAGCCTCGTTCGGAGTAGAGATGTTCACCTCATTCGTCATTTTAAGGTAACTCCACTGCGTCTTGCCATTGTACCAGATAATGGCTTTCTTTGTGCGCGCCTGAAACATATTTCCTTTGATAGCGATTGTTCCCGACTGCGTGCCCGTCTTCTTGCCGGAGACCGTGAAGTCGGCTTGTGCCCCGCCTTTACGACCTACTACGGCTGCCGTTTTGTTCAATACTCTCATTGCCTGCTGACTGTTCTGGGCAAAGAGCGCCATGCAGCACAGCAGCAGCACATTTAATAACAAAGTCTTTTTCATCATAACCCTATTTAGTTATCCTATAATATTACGCACCATGAATTTTGGCTAACATCGTGTTGAGACTGTTCTCATCCTGTATCATCACGTCACGCGGCTTGGAGCCTTGCGCCGGTCCCACGATACCAGCTTTCTCCAACTGGTCCATGAGTCGTCCAGCACGGTTGTACCCGATGGAGAACCGGCGTTGGATCATGCTTGTCGAACCCTGCTGAGAGATGACGATCGCGTGCGCCGCCTCATCGAAATAAGGATCGAGGTTCGCTGCTCCACCTTCAATGGCTCCATTCATGCCACCCTCATTGGGATCATCCGGTTCGGGAAGCTCCAAGGGATCGACAGGACCGGGCTGTGCAGCAACGAACTCGTTGACAGCCTCGATCTCCGGAGTATCGATAAATGCACACTGCACACGCACGGGCTCACCGCCGCCTAAGAAAAGCATGTCACCACGACCGACCAACTGCTCGGCACCCGTACGGTCGAGGATCGTACGTGAGTCGATCTGCGACGCCACACGGAACGCCATACGACCAGGGAAGTTAGCCTTGATGTTACCTGTGATAATCTTCGTCGTAGGACGCTGCGTAGCGATGATCATGTGGATTCCCACGGCACGCGCCAACTGAGCGATACGTGCGATAGGGAGCTCGATCTCCTTGCCCGCCGTCATGATAAGGTCACCGAACTCATCGATAACCACCACAATATAAGGCATATACTCATGCCCATCCGTGAGGCGGAGCTTATGATGAATGAACTTATCGTTGTACTCATCAATCTTCTTCACATTTGCCATCTTCAGCAGGTCGTAGCGATGATCCATCAGCTTACAGAGCGAGTTGAGCGTACGCACAACCTTCTGTACATCGGTGATGATTGGCTCATCCTCATTCTCCGGGAGACAGGCCATATAGTGAGGAGCAATCTTGTTGTAGATACTGAATTCCACCTTCTTCGGGTCCACGAGCACAAACTTCAGCTCGTTAGGATGCTTCTTATATAATAAAGATGTGATGATCGCATTCAGACCCACTGATTTACCTTGACCCGTAGCACCGGCCACCAAGAGGTGGGGGAGCTTGGCGAGGTCGACCATGAACACCTCGTTCGTGATTGTCTTACCGAGTGCCATCGGGAGCGCCATCTTCGTTGTCTGGAACTTCTTCGTGTTGAGCACGCTCTCCATGGAGACGATCTGCGGCTTCTTGTTTGGCACCTCAATACCTATCGTTCCCTTACCGGGGATAGGCGCGATGATACGGATACCCAAGGCAGCAAGACTCAGAGCGATATCCGCCTCAAGGCCGCGTATCTTACTGATTCGCACACCCTCGGCCGGCGTGATCTCATAGAGCGTCACTGTAGGACCCACCGTAGCATTTATCTTACTGATGGAGACGCCAAAGCTCTTCAGCACCTCCACGATACGGGCGTTGTTCGACTTAATCTCGTCCATATCAATGACCGGCGTGCTGTCGTATTTCTTCAGCAGATCAAAGCCCGGGAACTTATACTTGGTGAACGGCTCCCACGGATTGATAGGCGTGTCAAGGTCAACAGCCTGCGCTGCGACATCTTTCGTAGCCACAGCCTCCATCTTTGGCTTGGCGACGGTCTCAGCCAATTGCTCACCCTTACCCGCAGAAGCTGTCGTTGCTATCTCACCCGGAGCAGCTTCAGGCTTCTTGGCTTTATCAAACTGGGAGAAATCGGTGAGGTCCACGACATTATTCGGCTGACCTTCCTCAGAAACCTCATCATCGGTTGGTTCCTCCACATTATTATTATCCGTCGTATCAGCCTCACTGCTTTCATCCTGGGCACTGACAGCCTCAGACAGATCTTCGTCATTTGTTACCGTGTGATTGTTGACCGTGACCTTTACCTTGTCGTTGAAATATTTGACAGGGTTAAGAATCTTACGGACGACCTCTATTGTCTCATGACTGAGATAGGTAAGGAAAGCAATGGCTGTGATGATAAGCAGTGCGATGAGTCCGGGTGCTCCGATAACATCCTCGAGGCGCTGCACACAGAACAAGCCATGCATGCCACCGGGGTTATAGACCTGATCACCCATGAACGGAGCTAAGAACTTCGCCAGGCAGACGGAGAACCATATCATGGCAAACGCCATGCAGAAGAACCACTTCAGCAGGTTCACCGAATAGACACGCATCAGCTTCAAAGCCGCAAGGATGAAGAAGGCCGGGATAAAGAAAGCTGGAAGTCCAAAATTGACAGTGATGAGATAATAAGCCACAATAGCTCCCAACGAGCTGCACACATTGTTGAACTCGTGGGTTGTATTGAGAAAGTCAGCCGGCTTCAAGGTCTCCAAGATGCTCTGGTCTGCAGCTCCCGTAGCCAAATAGCTTGACATGGCGATAATCAGGTATACCGACACCGCCAAAAGGACAAGGCCAATGAAGAAATTGACCGTGTCATTCTCAAATCTGTTCCTTATGCCTACCGCCTCTCCAAAAGATTTAGGCTTGGTATTTGAACGTCTCTTAGTCATCTTTTTGCTTTTACCGTGCAAAAGTACCCTTTTTATCGCTAATTGCAAAACATAGAGCAAACCTTTTTTAAAGTACGTCTGCTTTTATGGGAAGAGGGGGATGATCAATGGGTGGGCCGTTACGATGTAACGGCATACACAACGCCAACGAAAAGACGTCACCTTGTCAGTAATTCTGCCAATATGGCACAATATATCTTTCGGGTACATGCTTTGATGTTGCAAGGGCGTAAACATTTAAGAACAAGAAAATAAGAAAGGAAGATAAGATATGACATTCGACAAATTTACAATCAAAGCTCAGGAAGCCATCCAAGAGGCTGTCAATACAGCCCAGATGGCTCACCAGCAGGCTATCGAGCCGGTGCACCTCCTGCAAGGTATCATGCAGAAGGGGCGCGACGTGACGAACTTTGTGTTCCAGAAACTTGGCGTCAATGCCATGCAGATTGAGAACCTCGTACAGCAGGAGCTCAAGCACCTGCCGCGCGTGGAAGGCGGTCAGCCTTACTTCTCCAACGACTCCAACACCGTGTTGGAGAAAGCTGTGGAAGACTCTCAGAAGATGGGTGACGAGTTTGTTTCTGTTGAACCAATCCTTCTTGCTTTGCTTCAGGTCAACACTACCGTCAGCCGTATTCTCAAAGATGCCGGCTGCACGGAGCAGGAGATGATGAAAGCAATCCAGGAACTGCGCCAGGGACAGAAAGTACAGAGTCAGAGTGCTGACGACAACTACCAGGCGCTCTCTAAATATGCCCGTAACCTCGTAGACGAAGCCCGCAAAGGAAAGCTCGACCCGGTCATCGGACGTGATGAGGAGATCCGCCGCGTGCTTCAGATTCTCTCTCGCCGTACCAAGAACAATCCTATCCTGATAGGTGAGCCAGGTACCGGTAAGACCGCTATCGTGGAAGGCCTCGCCGAGCGTATCGTGCGCGGTGACGTGCCGGAGAACCTGAAGAACAAGCAGCTCTATTCGCTCGACATGGGTGCGCTCATCGCCGGTGCAAAATACAAAGGTGAGTTTGAGGAGCGCCTGAAGAGCGTCATCAAAGAGGTGACGAACGCCAATGGCAACATCATCCTCTTCATCGATGAGATTCACACCCTCGTAGGAGCCGGTGGCGGTGAGGGTGCCATGGATGCAGCCAACATCCTCAAACCTGCACTCGCACGTGGTGAGCTGAGGGCTATCGGTGCCACGACACTCAACGAGTATCAGAAATACTTCGAGAAAGATAAGGCACTTGAGCGTCGGTTCCAGACCGTCATGGTCGATGAGCCGGACGAGGCTGATGCCATCAGTATCCTCCGTGGCTTGAAAGAGAAATACGAGAACCACCACAAAGTCCGTATCACCGATGATGCATGTATCGCAGCCGTGAAACTCTCAGAGCGTTACATCTCTGACCGTTTCCTCCCCGATAAGGCCATCGACCTCATGGATGAGGCAGCCGCCAAGCTTCGTATGGAGCGCGACTCTGAGCCGGAAGAGCTCGATGAAATCGAGCGAAAACTCAAACAACTTGAGATTGAGCGTGAGGCCATCAAGCGTGAGGGTGATCAGGATAAGATCAAACAACTCGACAAGGATATTGCTGAGCTGCAAGAGAAAGAGCACTCCTATAAGGCTAAATGGGAAGCTGAGAAAGGCTTAGTGAACAAGATTCAGCAGGACAAGCAGACCATTGAGAACCTGAAGTTCGAGGCTGAGAAAGCTGAGCGTGAGGGTGACTACGCCAAGGTTGCAGAGATCCGCTACGGCAAACTGAAAGGTTTGGAAGACGACATCAAGAACATCCAATTGCAGCTCCATGCCACACAAGGCGGTGACGCTCTCGTGCGTGAGGAGGTGACAGCCGATGATATCGCTGAAGTCGTGAGTCGCTGGACAGGTATACCTGTGACGAGAATGATGCAGAGCGAGCGCGAGAAACTGCTCCACTTGGAGGAGGAGCTCCACAAGCGTGTCGTAGGCCAGGATGAGGCTATCAAGGCTGTGGCCGATGCCGTGCGCCGCTCTCGTGCAGGCTTGCAGGATCCGAAGCGTCCTATCGCTTCGTTCATCTTCCTCGGTACGACCGGTACCGGTAAGACAGAACTTGCCAAGGCACTCGCTGAATACCTCTTCAACGATGAGAACATGATGACACGTATCGATATGAGTGAGTATCAGGAGAAGTTCTCGGTGTCAAGACTCATCGGTGCACCTCCGGGGTACGTTGGTTACGATGAGGGTGGTCAGCTCACTGAGGCTGTGCGCCGTAAACCATACAGTGTCGTACTCTTCGATGAGATCGAGAAGGCACACCCCGATGTGTTCAACATCCTCTTGCAGGTGCTCGACGACGGTCGTCTGACGGATAACAAAGGCCGTACGGTGAACTTCAAGAACACGATCATCATCATGACGTCTAACCTCGGCTCACAGTACATACAGTCGCGTTTCGCAGACCTCAACGAATACAACCGCGACTCTGTGATCAAGAATACACGCAGCCATGTGATGGAGATGTTGAAGAAGACCATCCGTCCGGAGTTCCTCAACCGTATCGACGACATCATCATGTTCCTCCCGTTGACGAAGGATCAGATCGCCAAGGTCGTAACGTTGCAGATGAACCGTGTCGCCAAGATGCTGGAGCCGCAGGGCTTCACATTGAAGTGGACACCCGATGCTATCGACTGGCTTGCTAACGTGGGCTACGACCCGGAGTTCGGTGCCCGTCCTGTGAAGCGCGCCATCCAGGACTATGTCCTCAATGACCTCTCCAAGAAGATCCTTGCTGAGCAGGTGCTTCGCGACAAGCCGATCATCATCGATGCCAACGACAAGGGGCTCGTGTTCAAGAACTAAAGCCTCTCCCCAGCCCTCCCCCGTAGGGAGGGAGAAGGGTTACTACCGTAGGTGATAAGAAAGATAGACCGCAAAGGAGATTGCAGATAAAAAATCTGCGGTTTCCTTTGCGGTTTTTCGTTTTTAATAGTAACTTTGTAAAATACCCAAATGCTGCGGGTGGCCGGTACAAGACCGGCCACTGCACTGAAACCAACTGAAGATGCACAAGAAGATATTCTTTTCACATAAGGAAGAGCTATGGAACTCATGGAGCCACGCCGGAGGCATCGCCTTAGGTGTGGTCTTTGGGGTTATCTTCCTTGTCTGGTGCTTTCGCTATCACAACGGTTGGGCCACGGCTGGCATCATCCTCTATCTCTTCGGCATGCTCTCGAGCTATGTCGCCTCCACTGTCTACCATGCGCTCTCTGCCCGCTCCGTATGGAAGGAGCGACTGCGGAAATGGGATCATGCTGCTATCTACTGGCACATCGCCGGATCTTATTCGCCGATCACGCTCATCGCCCTGCGCCAGCAAGGCTTGTGGGGGTGGGGACTGTTCGTCTTTGTGTGGCTCTGCGCCATCGTGGGAACGATCAACTCTTTCCGCCATCTCGAAGGGCACAGTAACATCGAGACCTTGGCTTATATCGGCATGGGGCTCAGTGTTCTCGTTGCTTTCAAGCCATTGATTGACTGCGTTTCAGCCGGTGCCGTGATATGGATCATTGCCGAGGGCGTGGCTTACATCACAGGTGCGTTATTCTATTCGCTCCACAAGCGCAAGTATATGCACACCGTCTTCCATTTCTTCGTGCTCCTCGGCAGCGTGTGCCATATCATTGCCGTGTGGGATATATTGATGCAATACATCTGATGGTTGATGATTCGTGTTCTTCTGGATTTATTTCCGCTGTGTAAGCACCTCGGAAAGGTGCCGCATGGTTAGCCTTGCCGAGTAAGCACCTCGGAGAGGTGCCACATGGTTAGCCCCACGTGAGGCGCAGCCGAAACGTGGGGTAGGATGGAGACGGATAACCTGAATACCGGCCTCGAAGAGGGCGAACACGGCAAAACCAGTACCCCGCCCATGTTCGCCCTCTTCGAGGCCGAAATTCAGGTTTAATCGCCCGCCCTTAAACCCCAGGTTGCGTCGCTGCGCTCCTTACCTGGGGCTAACCATGTAGCACCTCTTCGAGGTGCGGGCGGCCACCATGGCCGCCCCTACGGTGGATGGCCATCCGGAGTGTAGGAGTGCAGGAACGACCTTAATGTGATTTGTGATTTTCCAGTCGTTTCTTCCTTATTCTTGATAGAAATCTGTAACTTTGCGTAATAATTTTGCTAAAATGAAGATTACCAAGAGACGATTCATACTATATTTCTTTGCGACGACAGCTTTTCTTGCACTTATCCGACTGATATTCCCTTCAATAGCCACCAATGGACAGGCGACAGAAGTGAAGAAAGACGATGAGACGATCACCGACAAGAGTACACGCAAGATCGCTGCTGCGGCTCCTGTGCCCTTGGAGAAGGGGGATATGTACACGCTGTTCAAGGATAAGAACGGCAAGGCTGTAAGCAGTCGCATCTACAGTGTGCCGGGCTTCGAGGTGTCCTTCCCCGATCAAAACGATGTGCAGCTCCTCGCTGCTCAGAAGTGGGGCGTGAAACCCGTGGCCGACAGTGCCGATGCCTCGCGCCACCTGTCCTCACTCGTCTATATCGGTTCCAATCCTTACTTCTATGTGGACCGTCTTCGCGACAGTTCGCCGTTCCTCGTACCGCGTGCCGCTGTGCTTCTTCAAGATATCGGCCGCAACTTCTACGACTCACTGATTGTCAAGCGCATTCCGCTACATAAGATCATCGTGACGAGTGTACTGCGAACGAAAGCCGACGTGGCCAAACTTCAGAAGAAGAACGCCAACGCCAAGCAGAACAGTTGCCATCTCTTCGGCACCACATTCGATGTGGCTTACAACCGCTACAAGACCGTGGAGGCCCCGAGAGAGCATCGGCGCGAGGTGAGAAACGACACGCTCAAATGGGTGCTTGCTGAGGTCATGCGCGACATGCGAGAGAGAAACCGCTGTCTGATCAAATATGAGGTCAATCAAGGCTGCTGGCATATCACCGTGAAATAATCGCTGCGTATGAAGTCCAAAGATTTGAAGACCAATGATATGAAGGGAAAAGACCGCAAGGTCAACTACATGGTAGGCCAACATCGCAACCATAAGTCCTTGCGCAAGCCTGAGCTTGTGATCCTTCCGAGCGCTTTCGATGCAAGGCTTCCTCTGCCGATGGCCTTAGGATTGAGAGCAGGCTTTCCCTCGCCCGCGGAGCAATATGAGACGGAGCCTATCGACTTCAACAAAGATCTCGTCACGCATCCCGATACGACCTTCTATGCACGTGTCATCGGTGACTCCATGATCGATGCAGGCATCAATGAAGACGATATCGTGGTTGTGGACCGCTCATTGGAGCCTCGCAAAGGCGATATCGTCGTGGGGTTCATCAATGGTGATTTCACGATTAAATATTTTGACGACTCACATAAGGCTGACGGATATGTGGAACTTGTTCCAGCCAACAAGAAGTACCCGCACATCAAGGTCACGGAAAACGACCAATTCAATCTGTGGGGCGTCGTACAATACACAATTAAGAACTGGCATAAATAACCACGAATCATACATGGAGGGTAGATATTGGGCATTGGTTGATGTAGACAACTGCTACGTCAGTTGCGAGCGCTCTTTCCGTCCGGATCTGAACGGGAAGGTGGTGGTCGTCTTGTCCAATAACGATGGCTGTGTCGTGGCGAGGAGCAATGAGGCGAAGAAGCTCGGCATCAAGGAGGGCACGCCTTACTTCCAGTTGGCCCAACTCTTCCCCGGCAAGGAGATCTACGCTTTCTCGTCCAACTATGAGCTCTACGGAGACATGACGCGCCGACTGATGAACATCGTGCGCAACAACTGTCCGGAGTTTCATCGTTACTCCATCGACGAGGGCTTCTGCGTGCTCGACGGCATGGATCACATGGATCTCAAGACATGGGGCGAGAACCTTCACAAGACTATACTCCGAGGCTTGGGTATGCCTGTGAGCATCGGCATCGCCCGCACGAAGACGCTCGCGAAGATGGCGAGCAAGTTTGCCAAGCGCTTTCCGGGCTATCATCACTGCTGCATGATCGACACGGACGAGAAACGGCTCAAGGCGCTCAGTCTCTTTCCTATAGGCGACGTATGGGGCATCGGGAGGCGATGGGAGTATAAGCTCCAGCAATATCAGGTACATACCGCGCTCGACTTTGCGAAGATGAGCCGCTCGTTCGTCCGCTCCACGTTCAATGTCTTTGCCGAGCGCACGTGGATGGAGCTCAACGGCCAAGACTGTATCCCCATTGATGACATGGAGCACGTGACGAAGAAAAGCGTGTGCACCTCGCGCTCCTTTCCGAACATGCTCACAGAGATGAACGATATCCGCACGCATGTGGCCAACTATGCCGCGCGTTGCGCCGCTAAGCTCCGTCAGCAGCACAGTGTGGCAGGCTACGTGAGCGTGTTCATTGACACGAACCGTTTCCGTGAGGATCTGCCGCAATACGGCATGTATCAGACGAAGCGGCTGCTCACACCCTCGAACAGTACGCAGACCATCGTCGACGCGGCTATCGACTGCCTTAAACGGGCGTTTATCGGTGGCTATCAATACAAACGCGCCGGCGTGCTCGTCATGGATCTCTGTCCAGACAACGCCATTCAGACGAACCTCATCGACTTCCATGCCGCCAACTACGCGAAGATGCGGAAGGTGGACGAAGCCATCGACAAGATCAACCGCATTCAGGGCAAGGAGACGGTCGTGCTCGGGTCACAACAATACACGAAGAAAGGCGGCAAGGGGAAAGCCGGCCATTTCGCTGATGCCATCAAGCGGGACCTCAAAAGCCCATGCTACACCACCAGATGGTCGGATATCATCAAGGTTAAATAATCAATAAACTAACAATATGCAAGACAAAGAAAAAGAAACAGTACAACTGCCCGACAACGCGTTCCGCGAACTGAAGCCAGGCGAGGAGTACACGCCTATCATGCGTCCCGACAAGGTCTATCCGGAGGTCAACGCATGGTCAGTGACGTGGGGTATCGTCATGGCTATGCTCTTCTCCGCCGCCGCAGCCTACCTTGGACTGAAGGTCGGTCAGGTGTTCGAAGCAGCTATCCCAATCGCTATCATCGCCGTAGGTGTGAGCACAGCCGCCAAGCGCAACAAGGCCTTGGGTGAGAACGTCATTATCCAGAGCATCGGCGCCTGCTCAGGTGCTGTCGTGGCCGGAGCCATCTTCACGCTCCCCGCCATCTACATCCTCCAGGCTAAATATCCGGAGATGACCTCGTCGTTCATGAAGATGTTCTTCGCATCAGCCTTAGGAGGCGTGCTCGGCATCCTGTTCCTCATTCCTTTCCGCAAATATTTCGTGAGCGACATGCACGGTAAGTATCCTTTCCCGGAAGCTACGGCAACGACGCAGGTGCTCGTCTCGGGAGAGAAAGGTGGCGACCAGGCCAAGCCGCTGCTCTTCGCAGGAATCATCGGTGGTCTCTACGACTTCATCGTCTCGACCTTCGGCTGGTGGAATGAGAACTTCACCTCACGTGTCATCGGTCTCGGTCAGGAGCTCGCCGACAAAGCGAAACTTGTCTTCAAGGTCAACACCGGTGCAGCCGTGCTCGGTCTCGGCTATATCGTCGGACTGAAGTATGCCCTCTACATCACCCTCGGCTCGCTTGCCGTATGGTGGCTCATCGTGCCGGGCATGTCGATCATCTTCCACGACCAGGTACTGAACATGTGGGACCCGACAATCACCGCTACTGTTGGTGCCATGTCGCCTGAGGACATTTTCAAGGCTTACGCTCGCTCTATCGGCATCGGCGGTATTGCCATGGCCGGTGTCATCGGTATCATCAAGAGCTGGGGTATCATCAAGGGTGCCGTCAGTCTCGCTTCGAAAGAGCTCAAAGGCAAGAGCAACGCAGCAGCTGCCGTAAAACGTACGCAGCGCGACATCCCGTTCAAGATCATCGCCATCGGCTCTATCGTGACGCTGCTCATCACTTTCGTCTTCTTCTGGTTAGGCGTGATGCAGGGCAATCTGCTCTTCGCCGTTGTCGGCATCCTCTTGGTGACGATCATCGCCTTCCTCTTCACCACGGTGGCAGCCAATGCCATCGCCATCGTAGGCAGCAACCCCGTCTCGGGAATGACGCTCATGACGCTGATCCTTGCCTCCGTCGTCATGGTGGCCGTGGGCTTGAAAGGTCCCTCGGGCATGCTCGCTGCACTCATCATGGGTGGTGTCGTCTGCACGGCGCTGTCTATGGCGGGAAGTTTCATCACTGACCTGAAGATCGGTTACTGGCTCGGTACCACTCCGGCCAAGCAGGAGACGTGGAAGTTCTTGGGAACCATCGTCAGTGCAGCTACTGTCGTAGGTGTGATGATCGTGCTCAACAAGACCTATGGCTTCGCGAGTGGCCAGCTCGCTGCGCCGCAAGCCAACGCTATGGCTGCTGTCATCGATCCGTTGATGAATGGAGTAGGGGCACCGTGGATCCTCTACGCTATCGGAGCCGTGATTGCTATCGTCCTCGACCGCTGTCACATTCCTGCTCTCGCTTTCGCCCTCGGTATGTTCATCCCGCTGGAGCTCAACGTACCGCTTGTCGTGGGTGGCGCCATCAACTGGTTTGTCACGACGCGCTCTAAGGATGCAGAAGTCAACAAGGCTCGGGGAGAGAAGGGTACACTCATCGCGAGTGGATTTATTGCCGGTGGTGCTTTGATGGGCGTTGTCTCAGCGCTGTTGAAGTTTGGCGGCATCGAGCTTTCTATTGCTGACCAGTGGTGGAGCAATCCGCTCTCGGAGGTAGCCTCCTTGTTGGCTTACGTCTGCCTGATCTGCTATTTCATTAAAGCAACGAAGGTGAAATAGCAGAACAGCCTCGGAGACGTAATAACTATCTGTGTCACAGCCTCGGAGAGGCTGAATTTTTCATAACCCCAGTCTAAGTGAGCGCAGCTCACGCAGACTGGGGTTGTTGATGCAGCTCAACATACTGACAATCAGCCTCGGAGAGGCTGAATGCATCTTCGATGCGTAACAATAAGGTAAGCGATCATCGCAGTGCAGCGACAATATGAATATAGAGTTGCGCGCTTCGCACATTGTGCCTCTCCGAGGCACGGCATCAGGAAGTCTCCTTTCGATCAAAAATCCCCAGTCTGCACTCGCTGCGCTCGCTTAGACTGGGGTTATGAAGAATTCAGCCTCTCCGAGGCTGAAGCAAACGTTTCATTACTTATTGTTTCTCAGCTCCTTCCCCATGATATAATCGTTCATGAAGAAGTCGTGACCGATGGGGTAGTCGCCCTGTCGCAGTTTCCGCATGCCTTGACGTTCATAGAATCCCAAGGCTTTATTGTATCGGTTGACATGCAGCTCCATCATACAGGGAGCGGGATGGATCGTCTTGATCAGCTTCTCAGCTTCGTCAAAGAGGAACCGTCCGATATGCTGCCCTTGAAACGTGGGCAGGACATAAATTTTCTGCAGTTCCACGACGTCCATTCCCTCCTCCTTCTCGGCTAAAGGCTGGACAGACACATAACCGACAGGCTCACCGTCTAAACAGGCGATGAGATAGGTATGATGCTCTTCTTCCATCTGCTTGGTAAGACTTGCGGTGGAATACATCATGTCCATCATGTAGTCGCTCTGTTCCGGAGTAATGATGTTGCGGTAGGTCGCAGGAAAAGTCTGCTTGGACAAGGCCTGAATGACCGGGATGTCTTTGACTGAAGCCTGATAAATGGATAAATTGTTTATTGTCGCCATCATCAATTGTTATGTTTGCATTTCCATTCTTATCCCCGGAGGCCTGTACGGTGACAAACGATCCATGGGAAAAAGAAAGGCAGGAGAAACAATGTTCTCCTGCCTTTACATGGATATCATAAATGCTAAACTCTGAGAGTTTAGAGCTGAGGACCAGCAGCTACGAGAGCCTTACCAGCCTCGTTGCCTTCATACTTCTTGAAGTTCTTGATGAAGCGTGCAGCCAGATCCTTTGCCTTAGCATCCCACTCAGAAGCGTCCTTGTAAGTGTCGCGAGGATCAAGGATATCCTTGTTCACACCCTCGAGCTCTGTAGGAACGACGAAGTTGAAGTAAGGAATGGTCTTCGTAGGAGCCTTGTCGATCTCGTGATCCAGGATACGGTCGATGATACCACGTGTATCGCGGATAGAGATACGCTTGCCAGTACCGTTCCAACCAGTGTTGACGAGGTAAGCCTTAGCACCGCTCTTCTCCATGTGGCGAACGAGCTCCTCAGCATACTTTGTAGGATGCAGCTCCAGGAATGCCTGGCCGAAGCAAGCAGAGAATGTAGGAGTAGGCTCTGTGATACCACGCTCTGTACCAGCTAACTTAGCTGTGAAACCAGAGAGGAAGTAGTACTTCGTCTGCTCAGCGTTCAGGATAGAAACAGGAGGCAGGACACCGAAAGCATCAGCACTCAGGAAGATAACCTGCTTTGCAGCGGGACCCTGGCTCTCAGGACGCTGGATGTTCTTGATGTGGTAGATAGGATAAGAAACACGGGTGTTCTCCGTAACGCTCTTATCAGCGAAGTCTACATTGCCCTCAGCGTCAACGGTAACGTTCTCAAGCAGAGCGTCACGTGTGATAGCGCCGTAGATGTCAGGCTCAGCTTCCTTATCGAGGTTGATGACCTTAGCATAGCAGCCACCCTCGAGGTTGAAGATACCCTTGTCGTCCCATCCGTGCTCATCATCACCGATCAGCTTACGCTTAGGATCGGTAGACAGCGTGGTCTTACCTGTACCAGAGAGACCGAAGAAGATAGCGGTGTTCTCACCGTTCATATCTGTGTTAGCAGAGCAGTGCATAGAAGCGATGCCACGAAGCGGGAGGAAGTAGTTCTGCATAGAGAACATACCCTTCTTCATCTCACCACCGTACCATGTGTTGACGATCACCTGCTCCTTAGTGGTAACGTTGAACATGACGCAAGTCTCAGAGTGCAGGCCGAGCTCTTTCCAGTTCGTCACCTTAGCCTTAGATGCGTTGTAAACGATGAAGTCAGGCTCCTGCTCGAAGTCAGCCTCAGTCTTCGGACGGATGAACATGTTGGTCACGAAGTGAGCCTGCCAAGCAACCTCGACGATGAAGCGGACCTTCATACGAGTGTCGCGGTGTGTGCCGCAGTAACCATCAACAACATACAGCTTCTTGTTAGACAGCTCTTTCTTAGCAATCTCCTTCACTGCGTTCCAAGCCTCCTGAGAAGCACGGTGGTTATCGTTGTGATACTCCTCAGAATCCCACCATACGGTGTCGTGAGAAGTAGCATCGTCAACGATGAACTTATCCTTAGGAGAACGACCTGTGTAGATACCGGTCATGCAGTTCACTGCACCTAACTTAGTCTCTACGCACTTGTCGTAGCCCTCAAGACCTTCTTTAGTCTCCTCGTTGAACAGCACCTCGTAAGAAGGATTGTACAGAACCTCAGCAGTACCTGTCTGGATTCCGTAGCTTGCTAAAACTGATTTATCAAACTTTGCCATTTTGTAAAAATGTATTAGTTGTGAATGTAAATGTACTCTTTTTTACTACAAATGAACTATTTCGTTTGCGAGGGCAAAGGTAGCAAAAAGCCATTGCACGGCAAAGGGGGACGTGCATTATTTCTTCGGTTCTAAGCCTTTTTTAGGTTAAAGAATTAAAAAACTCAATGTCGTCGTTCCGTTTTGCTATTTGCGGTTGGCAAAGAGTTGATAACTTTTCCAAGGTTTAGGTGGTGCATCACAAGATTTTTGGTAACTTTGCACATGAGAACGGCACCACCAGTTCAGGCATTAGCCAACCACATAGAAAACCAAAGAAACAATAATATAATATGATCGAAGTAATCAACATTTCAAAGGAGAACAGCATCGTAGGCCAGTATATCGCTGAGATGCGCGACAAGGATTATCAGAAGAACCGGTTGCTCTTCCGCAACAATATCCGCCGTGTAGGCTGGTATGAGGCTTTCGAAGTTTCGAAACGTCTGAGTTATGAATCGAAAGACGTGGTGACACCGTTGGGCATCGCCCGTGTCAATGTGCCCTCCGACAAAGTAGTGCTCGCCACAATCTTCCGTGCGGGTCTACCTTTCCACGAAGGCTTCCTCGACGTCTTCGACCATGCCGGCAATGCCTTTGTCTCTGCTTACCGGGAATATAAAGACGAGGCGCACCATGAGGTTGGCATCCATGTGGAGTACCTTGCTACACCGTCTATCGACGAGAAGACGCTCATCATCGCTGACCCTATGCTTGCCACGGGAGGCAGCATGGAGTTAGGCTACAAGGCTTTCTTAACGAAAGGTACGCCGAAACGTATCCACGTGTGCTGCGTCATCGCTACAGTAGAGGGTATTGACCACATCAAGCAGATCTTCCCTGAGGACAAGACAACGATATGGTGTGCTGCCGTCGACCCGGGGATGAATGAGCATAAATATATCGTGCCGGGCTTCGGTGATGCCGGAGATCTGTGCTACGGGGATAAACTGTAAAAACACGACTACAGGCCCTCTCCCCTCCCTCCCCCCATCCAGGGGGAGGGCAGATTACCGTGACAAGCAATCACAAAATCACAAAATCACAAATCACATTAGGGTCGCTAACATAGTAATCGACAGCTAACAACCTCGGGGGAGGTTGCACATGGTTAACACAAAATGAAGGTCAGCACCTCGGAGAGGTGCCACAATGGTTAGCCCCAGGTGAGGAGCGTAGCGACGTAACCTGGGGCTGGATGGAGAACGTTGACCTGAACGGCCGGCCTCGAAGAGGGCGAACCTATCAAATAATCAACAACAAATTATTGACATATAGATAAACTATGAACAAGAAGATCGTATTAGTCACTGGTGCCACCAGTGGAATAGGCGAGGGGTGTGCACGCCGCTTCGCTGAAGGAGGTTACAATGTCATTATCACGGGAAGAAACAAGGAGAAGCTCGAGACACTCAAAGCTGAACTTGAGAAGCAAGGAACTGAAGTGCTGAGCTTAGCGTTCGATGTTCGTGATCGTAAAGCAGCAGAAGAAGCGTTGAAGAGCCTGCCTACTGATTGGAAGTTCATTGACGTGCTCATCAACAACGCTGGTCTCGCTCGCGGTTTGGAACCGGAGTATAAGGGCGACTTTGACGACTGGGATCAGATGATCGACACGAATATCAAAGGTCTGCTGACGATGACACGCCTCATTGTTCCGAGCATGGTAGCACGTAATCACGGACACATTATTAATATAGGCAGTGTGGCGGGCGATGCAGCTTACGCCGGAGGCAATGTCTACTGTGCCACGAAAGCTGCTGTAAAGGCTATCACCGATGGTCTTCGCATTGATGTGGCTGATACTAAACTGCGGGTCACGAATATCAAGCCGGGACTCGTGGAGACCAACTTCTCCAACATCCGCTTCCATGGTGACACGCAACGTGCTGATAATGTGTATAAAGGCATCACGCCGCTCACGGGTTCTGATATCGCTGATGTGGCTTTCTATGCGGCTTCAGCTCCGGAGCATGTCCAGATTGCCGAGGTCCTCGTCTTAGCGACACATCAGGCCAATGGCACGGTGATACACCGGGAGAAATAGTTTACAGATGCTTCAGCGTGTGCCTTATCATCGGGATAGAGAGGGAGAAGGCACAGATGTCACTCCAGCTCTGACACATCTCCACACCCTGAAGCCCAAAGAAATGAGGGAGGATGAGAATGAAAGGGATGAAGAACAGACCGTTGCGGGCCGCAGCAAGAATGTTTGCTGCTACAGGCTTGCGGCAGGTCTGCGTGAGCATGTTGCCACTCATCGTGAAGATATTGAGGGGTAGGGTGCAGAGCTGCCAATGGAGCGCCACAGTTCCCACGGCAATGACTTCCGGATCATTGCGGAAAAGTCCGACGATATGCGGAGAGAAAACCCAGCCGAGACCTGCACAGCAAAGGAGAAAGATGAAGCCGACCTTCACCGTGAACCAATAGGCCTCGCGCAGCCGGGGAAAGAGCTTGGCACCATAGCAGAAACCGCAGACAGGCTGGAACCCTTGACCGAGACCGATGACGAACGCCATGATCATCATCGTGACGCGGTTGACGATGGACATGCCCGCAATGGCCGCATCCCCATAAGTGCCAGCCGCATGGTTGAGCAGCATCACTGAGATACACATCATGCCTTGTCGGTTCAAGCTCGGACTACCCCCATAGAAGATCTCCTTAAAAGCCCTCCAGGAAGGAGAGAAGTTCTTGAACCGGATGGCGATGCTCTCCTCATGGCGCGTCATGAAAAAGAGGATGATGCAGCTCACTACTTGTCCAATGACCGTTGCGATAGCAGCTCCACTGATGCCAAGATTGAAGACGAAGATGAGCAATGGGTGGAGGGCTACATTGAGAACGGCTCCCGTGACAATGCCTACCATGGCGTAAGCAGCATTGCCCTGAAGGCGGAGCTGATTGTTCAATGTCAGCGAAGAGGTGAGGAATGGAGCACCCAAGAGCACGATGCCGAGATAATCCATCGTATAGGGCAGGATACTCTGCGTGGAGCCGAGAGCGAGCGAAAGCGGACGAAGAAGCAGTAAGCCGACAAGCATGATCAGCACGCCCATCAAGAAAGAAAAGACAAAGCCCGTAGCCGCCATCTTTTCTGCATTGCCATGTCGGCGGGCACCAAGCTCGCGAGAGATATAGTTGCCCGAGCCATGACCAAAGAAGAAGCCGAAAGCCTGGACAAAGAACATCAACGAGAACACTACACCAATAGCCGCCGTGGCCTGCGTGTTGATACGGCCCACAAAGAATGTATCAGCCATATTGTACAGACTCGTGACGAGCATACTGATGATCGTCGGCACAGCCATTGAAGGAATGACCCGATGGATAGGCGCCGAAGTGAGATAGGTGTAATTATCGTGATGATGAAGCATAGTTGGTAGCAAAGGTACGTCAAATAAATTAATCGTGCAAATTAATTCGAACTGTCCGGTTGAAAATTAACGTCCTCGTTGAATAAGCACCTCGGAGAGGTGCCACATGATTAGCCCCAGGTAAGGAGCGCAGCGACGTAACCTGGGGTTAAAATCGGGCGGTTTAACCTGACCTGTCGGCCTCGAAGAGGGCGAACCTTGGCGGGGTGCTGGTTTTATAGGTTCGCCCTCTTCGAGGCCGGTATTCAGGTCATCTGCATCATTCCAACCCCACGTTTCGGCTGCGCCTCACGTGGGGCTAACCATGTTTGCCCCCTTCGAGGGCATTCAACGTCTGTTTGTCTACTCACTAATGCCACTATCAGAATTACAAATTTCAACCATACAACTCGAATTAATTTATCGAAAATATGACAAAGCGTTGTGAAGAGTCGCAGTCGCATTAAGTCGCAGTCGCATTAAGGTCGTTTACACATAGCAGCTGTCCCCCCAGGTCAATGTCTTGAACGGATTTAGCTTGTCACGTTCTGACCTTCATAAGAAGTAAAAGAACATGACAAGAAAAACAAAAGTAGCAAAATTCCCACTATCGGTG
>CADBAG010000014.1 GCA_902792635.1 uncultured Prevotellaceae bacterium
AAAACAACTAGATAAGTTGACCAAGTTACGCAACAACCTAAATGAAGGTGTTGCGTAACTCACTAATTATCAGTTGAATAAAATTTGTTCTATGATAGGGCAATCCCAACAGCATTGATCGTAATTTGCCAAATTATTTGTCACATTGTCACACGTCGCACGTCACATTACGGTGTTTTCAACTCCTAACTCCTATCTCCTAACTCCTAACTCATTTAACTCTTTTCGGGTTTTTCGGGAACCATCCTCTCTCCACGCGCTTCTTCTGCTCGAACAGCTCGCCGATGGACCACAGGCACGACGCACCGATGACACCGACGATGGCTGAGATGAGCGTGCTCTCGATGCACAGTGAGCCGACGATACAGACAATGCCCGCCAAGAGAAAGACCCACCAGGGGCGCGTGCCGAAATAATACTCCGTCTTGATGACGATGGGGTGGAAGAGGCCTATTATAAAAAAGGTGGCCAGGGCGATGGCTATTCCAGAGAAATACATACTATTTTATCATGTTGTTGTGTTACAACTGCAAATTTACAAAAATTAATTTGCACACCACCCGTTATTAGGAAAATAAATGCTATCTTTGCGACATAAAAATAATGTAAAACACTTTTTAAAACCCTATTAGTTATGGATAATAACAAAGAGCTTATCGCTCAATGCGAGGCCAAGGCTAAGCAATGGCTCACTCCCGCGTTTGATGAGGAGACCCGTCAGGCTGTACAGAAGATGCTGGACGACAGTGACAAGACCAATCTCATTGAGAGCTTCTATAAGGACTTAGAGTTCGGCACAGGCGGTCTGCGCGGCATCATGGGCGCAGGCTCCAACCGCATGAACATCTACACCGTGGGTATGGCCACTCAGGGCTTTGCCAACTACTTAAAGAAGAACTTTAAGGATCGCAAGGAAATCTCTGTCGTTGTGTGCCATGACTGCCGTAACAACAGTCGCCTCTATGCTGAGACCGTGGCTAACATCTTCTCGGCTAATGGCATCAAGGCTTATCTCTTCGACGACCTTCGTCCGACACCGGAGTGCTCCTTCGCCATCCGTTACCTCAAGGCTCAGGGCGGCGTGAACATCACGGCCAGCCATAACCCCCGCGAATATAACGGTTACAAGGCTTACTGGGAGGACGGTGCTCAGGTGCTCGCGCCCCACGACAAGGACATCATCGACGAGGTGAACAAGTGCACAATCGCCGACGTGAGGTTCCAGGGTAACAAGGATCTTATCCAGATCATCGGTGAGGATATCGACGAGCCGTATCTGCGCAAGATCCGTACCATCAGCATCGACCCCGAGGTCATCAAGAAGCAGCACGACCTGAAGATCGTGTACACGCCGCTTCACGGTGCCGGCCGCGTCATCATCCCGCGCTCTCTGGCTTACTGGGGCTTCGACAACGTGCACTGCGTCTTCGAGCAGATGATCAAGGATGGTAACTTCCCGACAGTGGACCGCCCGAACCCGGAGTTCGCCGAGGCGCTGACCCTCGGTCTGCGCGATGCCAAGAAGCTCGATGCCGACATCCTCATGGCTTCCGACCCTGACGCTGACCGCGTGGGCATGGCCTGCAAGAATGACAAGGGCGAGTGGGTGCTCATCAACGGCAACCAGACCTGCATGATCTTCCTGTGGTACATCATCTCCAACCGTAAGGCTAAGGGATTGCTCAAACCGACCGATTTCATCGTCAAGACTATCGTCACGACAGAGCTCATCAAGAAGATTGCTGACAAGCAGGGCGTGGAGATGCGTGACTGCTACACGGGCTTCAAGTGGATTGCCCGTGAGATCCGTCTCTCTGAGGGCAAGCAGCAGTATATCGGCGGCGGCGAGGAGAGCTACGGCTTCTTGGCTGAGGATTTCGTCCGTGATAAGGACGCTGTGTCGGCTTGCTCACTGCTCGCTGAGATCTGCGCATACGCCAAGGACAAGGGCAAGTCGCTCTATGACATCCTCATGGATATCTACAAGGAGTACGGCTTCTCCAAGGAGTTCACGGTCAACGTGGAGCGTCCGGGCAAGGCTGGTGCCGAGGAGATCCAGAAGATGATGGCTGACTTCCGCGCCAATCCGCCGAAGGAGCTCGGTGGCTCTAAGGTCGTGCTGTGGAAAGACTATAAGACGCTTGAGGCTACCGACGACAAGGGCAACAAGACGAAGCTCGTCATGCCTGAGACAAGCAATGTGCTGCAGTGGTTCTGCGACGATGACACGAAGGTCAGCGTCCGTCCGTCGGGCACAGAGCCTAAGATCAAGTTCTACATTGAGGTCAAGGGCGTGATGCACGATGCCTCAGAGTATGAAGCTCTCGACAAGAAGGGCATGGAGAAGATCGAGGCCATCAAGAAGAGCCTCGGACTGAAATAAAGCCTCGAAGAGGCTTAACATGGTTAGCCCCAGGTAAGGAGCGCAGCGACGCAACCTGGGGTTTAGGAGCGTAACGTCTGAGCTGAAAGGTGTCCTCGAAGAGGGCAAACCTTGGCAGGATGCTGGATATTGGCAGGTTCGCCCTCTTCGAGGACGACCGTTCAAAGATATGGCTCCAATCAAAACCCCATGTTTCGGCTCCGCCTCACATGGGGCTAACCATGTTTGCCACCTTCGGGGACATTTCTAATAATATTGTAATTGATCATGAAACAAATCAGATGGGGCTTCATTGGTTGTGGCGAGGTCACGGAGAAGAAATCGGGACCGGCCTTCAACGAAGTGGAGGGCTCTTGCGTCGTGGCTGTGATGAGCCGTAACGAAGAGCGCGTGAAAGCCTATGCCAAACGGCACAACATTCCTAAATGGTACACCGATGCCCAGGAGCTCGTCGACGACCCGGACGTCAATGCCGTGTATATCGCTACGCCTCCATCCTCCCACGCCACTTACGCTATCATGTGTATGCGGTCGGGAAAGCCGTGTTATGTGGAGAAACCATTGGCGGCCAACTATGAGGACTGCATCCGTGTCAACCGTATCAGTGAGCAGACGGGAGTGCCCTGTTTCGTGGCCTATTACCGCCGTTACCTCCCTTATTTCAATAAGGTCAGAAAACTCATTGCCACCGACAGCATCGGCAAGGTGCTGACGGTGCAGTTGCAGTTCGCCGTGCCGCCGCGCGAGCTCGATTATAACGCGTCGTCGTCGTTGCCCTGGCGTCTGCAACCTGACATCTCCGGTGGTGGCTATTTCTATGACCTCGCACCCCATCAGCTCGATCTGCTGCAAGAGCTCTTCGGGACGATCATTCGTGCCCACGGCTATCCCACGAACCGCGAGCATCTCTATGATGCTGAGGACACCATCTCCGCTGCTTTCATCTTCGACAGTGGCATCTCGGGCAGTGCCTCCTGGTGTTTTGTGGGGCATGAGAGTGCCAAGGCAGACCAGATCACGGTCATCGGCGACAAGGGTATTCTCTCATTCAGTGTGTACAACTATGACCCGATCCAGCTCGTCAACAATGCTGGGTCGCGCAGTATCATTGTGCCCAACCCGCCTTACGTCCAACTGCCGATCATCACCTCTGTCATCCGCCATCTGCAGGGTATCGACACCTGCACCGCCACATCCGTCAGTGCCACGCCTGTCAACTGGGTGATGGACCGGATATTGGGAAAGTTTTAGGTGATACTTGCAATTTTTGCTCCCTCCTAAAATTATTTTCCCATCTTTGTTTGCCGATATTCAACTTTTTCTTATCTTTGCAAGTAATAATCATTAATGAGAAGGAATGGCTGAAACAAAAGAAACCAAAGAAAAAGAGAAAAGCAGACGTGATGCTCTGAGTAAGTTCTTTTACAATCTCGCTCAAACATGTTTCACGGCTATGGTTGTGGGAACAATAGTCACTTTCTTTGTTTCTAATGTGACCAAGGCGGCATTTTTGAACTCTTCGCAATGGGTGTCATCTCTACTCTTGCTTTTGCATATTTAGGTAACTATATTTTAAGAAAATAACTATGGGAGCATTAACGGGACTTATCATAATTTTAGGTTGTTCTGCAGCGGTAGCTATATTATTTGCACTTTGGCTACACACAAAGAAAGGGAAGGAGTGGCTTGCCACCCTCTAATAATAATGCGAACAATATCCTTATTGATATTATTTCTCTTCACTGCCCTGTCGGATGTGGCTTCTGCGGACACGATACCCGCTGTCCCCAAGAAGAAGCTGTCGGCATTCAGGAGGATGGTACGCAATTTCTCGCGAGTAGACACCAACTATATCGAGCCGCAGAAATACAACTTCACCGTCATGCTCCAGAACACGACGAGCTATGAGGGCTATACATTGAAACTGAAGGATGACCACTCGGTAGTCTTTGCCCCGGAGCCGTCTTATAAGTTGGGGCCTTATTTCGGCTGGCGCTTTATTTTCTTAGGTTATACCATCGACTTCAAACACTTGAAGAACGAGGCGCGCGAGGCTGTGGCGCTCAGTCTCTATGCCCCGCAGGTCGGTGTCGACCTCTTTTATCGGAAGTCGGGTGACAACTATCGCATCAGAGGTGTGGACTTTGGCAACGAGACGGTGAACAATGCCATGCGGAAGGTCTATTTCGATGGCTTCGAGACCTCGGAACGAGGCTTCAACCTCTATTATATTTTCAATCATAACAAGTTCTCTTATCCTGCAGCCTACAGTCAGAGCACCATTCAGCGTCGCTCCGCGGGCTCGGCATTGGCCGGCATGAGCTATTCGCGCCACTCCTTGGATGTCGACTGGGATAAGTTCCATCAGCTCATGGATAATGTTGTAGGGCCCGGGACCTCGGTGGCGGTGGCCGACACCAGCATGCACTCCACAGATATTGCTTATACCGACTTCTCCCTCAGTGGCGGCTATGCTTACAACTGGGTCTTTGCCCGCAACTGGCTTTTCGACGTCTCTTTGCAGGTGGCATTGGGGTACAAGCAGTTGAAGGGGACAGCCAATAAGTCTCCGCGGGATTTCTTCCGTAATTTTGACTTTAAGAATATCATGATTGACGGTGTAGGAAGGACCGGTATCGTGTGGAACAACATGCGGTGGTATGCCGGAGCCAGTGCCGTCTTCCATACCTATACTTATCGGCGGTCGAAGTTCTCCGCCAACTCGACCTTTGGTAATGTATACATATATGTTGGATATAATTTCGGATTAAAAAGCAGTTATCGCAAGAAAAATAATAAACGATGAAAAAACTGATCATAACGATATTCTCGCTCTTGCTGACGGTCAACATCTTGGCTCAGCAGGTTGATTATACTAAGCCCGACTCTTTGCAGGTCGTGTCTTTGATGAAGAAAGCACGGATGCTGAAAGACAAGTCGATGGCTTCTTATATGTTATTCTTCGGCCGCGAGCTGCGGGGTGTGCCCTATGTGGCTAAGACCTTGGAGAAAAACTCTACAGAGAAGCTTGTGGTCAATCTGCGGCAGCTCGACTGCACCACGTATGTCGAGACGGTGCTTGCCCTGTCGAGAAGTATGACTAAAGGACAGCAGACCTTCGCAGGCTACTGCAACAACCTTCGGCAGATACGCTACCGCAACGGCGTGGTCGCTTATCCGATGCGTCAGCATTATTTCACCTATTGGATCCAGGAGAACACGCGGGAGCGCATCGTGGCCAATATCCAGTCGCCCAACCCACCGTTCTCCGGTGTGCAGACGGTGAAAGCCGATTATATGACAACACACCTCAGCAGCTACCCTATGCTGAAAGGCAAGCCGCAGTGGATCAAGGAGATTGCTGAGATGGAGAAGAGCATCACGGGTACGAAGCAGCGTTATATCCCCAAGACTGCCGTCACGAACAGCAGTCTGCTGAGACGAACGGTCCACAACGGTGACATCATCGCCATCGTGACGACAAAGAAAGGGTTGGAGATCAGTCATATCGGCATCGCAGCCTGGCATAAGGACGGACTGCACATGCTCAATGCCTCCTCACTCTATCATAAAGTGGTGGAGGACCATAATCTCCTTCGTACTTATCTCTCTAAGCAGACGTCGGCCTTGGGCATACGTATCGTAAGACCACTGTAATATTAAGTCTGAAATTATTTAGATTATTATGGAACCATTAGCAGAACGTATGCGTCCGCGCACCCTCGACGATTATGTCGGACAGGAACATCTTGTCGGGCCGGGTGGGGTAGTGCGCCGGATGATAGAGAGCGGCCGAGTGTCGTCGTTCATCCTCTGGGGACCACCGGGAGTGGGCAAGACGACGTTGGCAGAGATCGTATCCTCGGAGATGAAGGTGCCGTTCTATACCCTCAGCGCCGTGACGAGTGGCGTGAGGGATGTGCGTGAGGTCATAGAGAAAGCCAAGAGTGGCCGATTCTTCAACAATGCCTCACCGATCCTCTTCATCGATGAGATCCACCGTTTCTCCAAGTCGCAGCAGGACTCGCTCCTCGGAGCCGTGGAGCGTGGCATCGTGACGCTTATCGGTGCCACGACGGAGAACCCTTCGTTTGAGGTCATCCGCCCGCTGCTCTCCCGTTGTCAGGTCTATACCTTGAAATCGCTTGAGAAAGCTGACTTGCAGAAGATTCTCGACAGAGCAGTCTCGAAGGATACAGAACTGCAGAAGAAACACATCGAACTGAAGGAGACAGACGCCATGATGCGCTACAGCGGGGGCGACGCACGCAAACTGCTCAATATCCTCGAGCTCATGGTTGAGTCGGCCAACAGTGACGATGTCGTCATCACCGACAAGCGCGTGGAGGAGGAACTGCAGACCAATCCGCTCGCCTACGACAAGAAAGGTGAGATGCATTATGATATCATCTCCGCTTTCATCAAGAGTATCCGTGGCTCTGACCCTGATGCCGCGCTCTACTGGATGGCACGGATGATCGAGGGTGGTGAAGACCCACAGTTCATCGCCCGCCGTATCGTCATCTCTGCCGCAGAGGATATCGGCCTTGCTAACCCCAATGCGCTGCTCCTCGCCAATGCTGCGTTCGATGCAGTGATGAAGATCGGTTGGCCCGAAGGACGCATCCCACTTGCCGAGGCCGTGGTCTACCTCGCCACGAGTCCGAAGAGCAACTCGGCATATATGGGTATCAACACGGCCATCGAGGAGGTGAAGCAGAGTGGTAACCAGCCGGTGCCACTGCCCATCCGCAATGCCCCGACAAAGCTCATGGAGCAGTTGGGCTATCATGATGGCTACAAATATCCCCACGATTATCCCGGCAACTTCACGCCCCAGCAGTATCTCCCCGATGCGCTCAAGGACAAACGCTTCTGGCATGCCCAGCACTCGCCCGCAGAAGAGAAACTCTATCAACGCATGCTCAACTGTTGGGGAGAGCGATACAAAAGTTAGGAGTTAGGAGATAGGAGTTAGGAGTTAGGAGTTAGGAGATAGGAGTTAGGAGTTAATGCGTCGCATTGTCGCACGTCGCACGTCGCAATAAGGTTTTTCCGACCGATTAAAATATAAATTAAAAAACATACCATATGAAAAACATCGTTGTACTCGACGGATATTCCGCCAATCCCGGTGACCTTTCATGGGAACCGCTGAAAGAGTTTGGAACACTGACCGTCTATGACCGCACAAAGCCGGAGGACGTCATTGAGCGGGCTAAAGACGCAGAGATACTGCTCATCAACAAGATCAACATGACCGACGAGGTCATCAGCAGTCTGCCGAAACTCAAATATATCGGCATCTTGGCTACAGGCTATAACAATATTGACACCGAGTCGGCCCATAAACATGGCGTGGTGGTCTGCAACATCCCGTCTTATTCGACAGAGAGTGTAGTGCAGATGACCTTCGCGCATATCCTGAACATCACGAATCAGATTGGTCATTATGCCCATCAGAACCGCGTGTCGAAACATCCGGACAAAGGTCTCCGCTGGTCAAAGAATCCGGACTTCTGTTATTGGGACACGCCCCTGCCGGAACTCGTCGGCAAAACGATCGGTATCATCGGGCTTGGCCATATCGGTATGCGCGTGGCTCAAGTGGCACTGGCTTTCGGCCTCCATGTCTACGCCTATACCTCGAAGCATAAAGCCGACCTTCCCGACGGCATCAACAAAGCGACGCTCGACGGTCTGCTCCATGCCTCGGACATCGTGACCCTTCATTGCCCGCTCACCAAAGACAACCTCCACTTCTTCAATGCCGAGAACATTGCCAAGATGAAACAAGGGGCTATCCTCATCAATACGGCGCGTGGTGCGCTTGTCGACGAACAGGCCGTTGCCGATGCCTTAGCAGCGGGGAGACTCGCCGGCTATGGTGCCGACGTGATGGCACAAGAACCGCCTAAAGCAGACAACCCACTGCTCAGCCAGCCTCACGCTTATCTCACGCCGCATGTGGCATGGGCAACCTTGGAGGCGCGTAAGCGACTGATGGATATCTGTGTCAACAATGTGGCTGCCTTCGTGAGTGGCAAGCCAATCAACGAAGTATAATCTTTTATCGTGGAAGCTTTACAACTTGCCGACCCACAGTTCGTAAGGACAGTTCAGACAATCATTGAGATCCTCGGTACGTTAGCTTTCGCTATCTCCGGTATCCGGCATGCCGCAGCCAAGCAACTCGACTGGTTCGGTGGCTTCGTCTGTGGCTTTGCCGTGGCTATCGGGGGTGGTACCATCCGTGATGTCATGCTCGGGCTGCCGCCGTTCTGGATGACCTCACCGTTGTATATCATCTGCACCATTGTGGCACAGGTGTTTGTCATCTCGTGCTCCAAACTGCTTCGCCCGCTCGACAACGCGTGGTTCTTCTTTGACACCTTAGGTCTGGCGTCCTTCACAATAACGGGTATCCAGAAGACCTTGGAGTGCGGTTATCCTTTCTGGGTGGCCATTATCATGGGTTGTATCACCGGTTGTGCAGGAGGACTGATCCGCGATGTGCTGCTCAATAAGACCCCCGTCGTGCTGCGGAAAGAGATTTACGCCAGTGCGAGCATCGTTGGCGGAATACTCTATTGGATACTCGACGCCTTGAGGGCTAATGTCGCCGTCACGGTGGTCATCGTCTTTCTGTTCATCGTCATTGTCCGTATTCTTGCCGTGAAATATCATATCTCCTTACCCGTGCTGAAGAGTGATGAAGGACCGGATGGAAAAGGATAAAACAATATTTTTGTGCCTTGCCAAATTATTTTTGTGCCTTGCCAAATAGAAAATCCGCGAGAGCTTTGCTTACCTCGCGGATTATTAGTAATTTTGCACAAAATATACACAGAAATATAACTCAAACCAATGAAGATTTCATATAAGTGGCTTAAGGAATATGTTGATTTTGACCTTACGCCACAGGAAACAGCTGATGCACTGACCTCTACGGGCCTTGAGGTAGATGCGCTCGATGAGGTGGAAGCTATCAAGGGCGGACTGAAAGGCCTCTATGTAGGCAAGGTTCTTACTTGTGAGATGCACCCCAACAGTGATCACCTCCACGTTACGACCGTTGACTTAGGCAAAGGTGAGCCGCAGCAGATCGTCTGTGGTGCTCCCAATGTGGCTGCCGGACAGAAAGTGATTGTGGCCGACTTGGGCTGCAAGCTCTACGATGGTGACAAGGAGTTTGTTATCAAGAAGAGCCGTCTGCGTGGCATCGATTCTTACGGCATGATCTGTGCTGAGGATGAGATCGGCGTGGGCAACGACCACAGTGGCATCATCGTTTTGCCGGAAGATGCCGTCGTCGGCACTCCCGCAGCTGAGTATTATCATTTGGACAGCGACTGGGTGATTGACATTGATATCACCGCCAACCGTGCCGACGCCCTCTCTCACTATGGCGTGGCACGTGACCTCTACGCTTGGCTTGTGCAGCGTGGCTACAAGACCAGCCTGCACCGTCCCGACTGCTCGAAGTTCCATGTGGACAACGAGTCGATGCCTATCGATGTGGAGATTGAGAACACAGAGGCCTGCAAGCGCTATGCTTGCCTGAGCATCACCGACTGCGACGTCAAGGAGAGTCCGAAGTGGATGCAGGAGAAGCTCACGGCTATCGGTCTGCGTCCGATCAACAATATCGTGGATATCACCAACTATATCATGATGGCTTACGGTCAGCCGATGCACTGCTTCGATGCTGACAAGGTCATCGGCCACAAGATTGTGGTGCGCACGCAGCCTGAAGGCACGAAGTTCGTGACCCTCGACGGTGTAGAGCATACCCTTGGTGAGCACGATCTGAGCATCTGCAATGCTGAGGAGCCGATGTGTATCGCCGGTATCTTCGGTGGCAAGGGCTCGGGTACCTACGAGACAACGAAGAACGTTGTCCTTGAGTCGGCTTATTTCCATCCGACATGGATCCGTAAGAGTGCCCGTCATCATGGACTGTCTACCGATGCCAGCTTCCGTTTTGAGCGTGGCGTGGATCCCAATGGCACGATCTATGCATTGAAGCAGGCAGCTATTCTTTGTCAGGAGCTTGCCGGCGGTAAGGTGTCCATGCAGATCAAGGATGTCTATCCTAACCCGCTGCCCAACTTTGACGTGCGTCTCAACTATGAGTATTGCGACCGCTTGATTGGTAAGAAGCTTGGTGTCGACACTATCAAGAACATCGTTACAAGCCTTGAGATGAAGATCAACAAGGAGGATGCTGAGGGTCTCGACCTCACAGTGCCTGCTTACCGTGTGGATGTGAAGCGTCCTTGTGATGTTGTCGAGGATATCCTCCGTATCTACGGATATAATAATGTGGAGATCCCTACACAGCTCAAGTCTTCTCTCACGGTAGAGAATGAAGAGGACAAGGAGCACAAGCTTGAGAACATCGTCTCTGAGCAGCTTGTGGGCTGTGGCTTCAATGAGATTCTGAACAACTCCCTCACGAAGGAGAGCTATTATAATAAGGATGAGCTGAACGCTTATCCCTGGGCCAACACGGTGAAGATCATGAACCCGCTGTCTGTTGACTTAGGTGTGATGCGCCAGACGCTGGTCTTCGGTGGACTGGAGTCGCTCGCCCGCAACATCAACCGTAAACGTGAGAACCTCCGTTTCTTCGAAGTGGGCAATGTCTACCACTATGCACCGGAGAAGGATGACCACGATGCACCGATCTCTGCTTACTCACAGCAGTATCACCTCGCTTTGTGGCTCACAGGCAAGCGTGTGGAAGGCTCTTGGGCTCATCCCGACGAGGAGACTTCCTTCTATGAGTTGAAGGCTTATGTGGAGAATATCCTCCGCCGTGCCGGTCTTGCTCAGGGCCTTGCCGTGGAGTCGAAGACAGAGAACAACCTCTTCGCTTATGGCTTGACACTGAAGAGTCGCCAGGGTGTGGTGTTCGCTGAATACGGCAAGCTTGCTAAGAAAGTGGCTCATGAGTGTGGCGTAGACAAGGATGTCTATTATGCAGAGCTCAACTGGAGCGCTATCGTCAAGGCAACGAAGAAGAACAAGATTGAGTTCAAGGAACTCTCTAAGTATCCTTCTGTCAGCCGTGACCTCGCCCTGCTTGTCGATGACAATGTAGAGTTTGCACAGATTGAGCAGATCGCTCGTAAGGCTGAGAAGAAACTCTTGAAGAGTGTCACGCTCTTCGATGTCTATCAGGGCAAGAACCTTCCTGCCGGCAAGAAGAGCTATGCTGTCAACTTCGTCTTTGAAGATGTTGAGAAGACGCTCTCTGAGAAGCAGATCGACGCCATGATGCAGAAGCTCATCGCAAGTCTGAAGAAACAGCTGGGTGCTGAGCTGCGATAAAGTGACAGGCTTACCGTAGGGGCGGCCCTCGTGGCCGTCCTACTCAATAATTTCGATTTAAAATAAATAATATAATAGATATAATCCAATGGGAAGAGCATTTGAATACCGCAAGGCTACAAAGCTGAAGAGATGGGGTCACATGGCCCGCACATTTACGAAACTCGGCAAGGAGATTGCCATCGCTGTGAAAGCTGGTGGCCCGGAGCCCGAGAACAACCCGCGTCTGCGTGCTATCATCGCTACCTGCAAGCGCGAGAACATGCCGAAGGATAACATCACACGTGCCATCAAGAACGCTATGGGTAAAGACCAGAGCGACTATAAGGAGGTGACATACGAGGGATACGGTCCTCACGGAGTGGCTATCCTCGTCGATACACTGACAGATAACACCACCCGTACCGTGGCTGATGTCCGTTCGGTTTTCAACAAGTTCAGCGGTAACCTCGGTACAACAGGTTCACTGTCGTTCCTCTTCGACCATAAGGCTGTCTTCACCTTCAAGCCGAAGGCTGACACAGAGATGGACGACCTGATCCTCGAGCTCATCGACTACGGAGTGGAGGATGAGTACGACACTGATGAAGAGACGGGTGAGATCACGATCTATGGTGCACCGACAAGCTTCGGTGATATCCAGAAGTATCTTGAGGACAATGGTTATGAGATCACTTCTGCCGAGTTCACTTATATCCCCAACGACCTCACTGATATCCCCGCTGACCAGCGTGAGACGATCGATAAGATGGTTGAGAAGCTTGAGGACTTCGACGACGTCCAGAACGTCTACACCAACCTCAAGCCCGCAGAGGAGTAAGACGCATCACGCTTAAGCGCGATGCTAAAGAATAAAGAAAAAAGAAGAAAGAATACAGTGAGCATCTCTTACTCACAAATGTATTCTTTCTTCTTTTTTCTTTATTCTTTAGCGAATGCGTCTGTATTCTTTTTTCTTTATTCTTTAGCGAATGCGTCAGTATTTAGCGAATGCGTCACGCGATGCTGTCGAGGAAGAGCAGCAGGCGGTTGGTGACATTGACGCTCGACACACCGCTGTCGAAATCAAGGGAGACGAGGTTCAACTGTGGATACATCTTCTTCAATTTCTTTTCTATACCTTTTGACACCACGTGGTTGGCGATGCAACCGAAAGGCTGAAGACTTGCCACATTGTTCACTCCTTGCTTGACCATACTGATGATATCGCTTGGCAAGAGCCAGCCCTCACCAAACTGCGCAGCAAGCGACACAACGCCGTTCACCTCCTTGGCATCGTCAAAGATATTCGTGAAGGGACGGAAATAGCGGAACCGTGAGGCAAGCCCATTGATCTTCTTCTCCCGTCTCCAGATAAGACTGTAGATGCTCTTGACAAGGAAGTCGGGCACATGACTGCATTTCAGTCCCATGTGTTTCTGCACAATAGCATTGACAAACTCCTGCAAGAAGAACGGTGAGAGCAGTGGCGGCACGACCTCACACCCTTTCTCAATGATACGGCGGGCGAGGAACTGATGAGCGAAAGGATTAAACTTCAGGAAGATCTCACCCACGATACCAACGGCGGGGATATCTTTATCCTCCGTGATAGCATCAAAATCTTTTGCCGCCTCGGAGATGAGTTTCATCAAACCCTTCGGATCATTGTCGAGGATTGGCTTGGCTGCATCCTTGAGATATTTATCGCGCAGCATCTCTGCTTTGTTGCTCCATTGCTCGCCGACGAGATAAGCGTCTTTCTTCAGTCGACTCACAGAACCATGATACAACTTCGATATAGTATCGCCATAGAGGAAGGTCGTGACGATGATCGGAGCCATCTTCATCCATGGCACATCCAACTCGCCGTCCTGCTCGTCATCGTCCTGGGCACTTGTCGATACACCCAATGTTATCAAGGGTACGTTCTCAAAGCCGTTGGCGTTCATGGCACGGCGGATGAGTGCAGCGTAATTAGTAGCGCGGCATTGTCCACCCGTCTGCGACATGACAGCAGATATCTTGGTCGGATCATACTTGCCCGACTGCAAAGCTTTCACAAAGTCACCCACAATCAATGTTGCAGGATAGCAAATCTCATTGTTGGCATATTTGAGGCCGAGCTCCGCACTCGTCACATCACTTGGGGGCAGTACCTCGACATCCCAGCCGATGAGTTTACAAAGCGGTGGGAGAAGCGGCGTGAGATATTCGGTGAAGTAGGGCGCAAGGATCTTTCTGCGCTGTGGCTTGATACCCGTAGCGCAAGCGTCTTTGCCATTTTGCTTCGTATCAAGCGTCGTTGCAGCATCATGTTGCACATTCCCGCTCAAGCTCTCTATCAGCGAGCGCACGCGGAGCTTCAGGGAACCGACATTGCTGACGTCGTCGATCTTCAACAGTGTGTAAGGCTTGCCGTGATGCTTCATGATATCACGTATCTCATCCTGAATAAACGAGTCAGGGCCACAACCGAAGGACGTCATCTGTACGAAGTGAACATCGTTAGGCTGCTCAGCACACCACTGACCCGACTTGATGATTCGGTTCATATAAGCCCACTGGCGCACAAGGTACGTGTCGCCCGTGCCCGTCTTCATATCGCCGCGCACGATATCATCGGAGATGACATTCACGCCCAAGGCTGCAATCATCTCTGAGAGCTTATGCTGGATGAGTGGATCGGTGTGGTAAGGACGACCGGCAAGCAGGATCGTCAGACTGTGCTCCTTCCTGCTGTCTTCAAGAATATCTACCGCCTTCTGATGGATATCAGTGACATATTCCTGCTGCGCGTCCTTAGCTGCCTCATAAGCTTCCTTGCGGGTCTTCGCTTTAACGCCATAACCTTTCAGGAAACTGTCTATCTGCTTAGTAAGGAGTTTCTCGTCCTTGAAATTGATAACAGGAGATACAACCTCATTCTTCAGGTTCATCGCCGAGCGAATGACATCGGAGTAAGCCGAGACAATAGGACAGTTGTAACTGTTGATGTTTCGGTCATCGTCCTGATGTTCAAATACGACATACGGCATGAAGATGAACTTCTGCACACTGTCGGGCATCTCTGTGAGGCGCTCGTCGAGTTCCTTGACATGTGAGTGCACGAGTTTTGCGGGGAAGCAGATGTTGTCGCTCATCACCGTGTTCAGCGCGCCCTCATAACGCTTGAAGTTACTCTCAGAACTGAGCATCACTTCGAAGCCAGCCTCCGTAAAGAGCGTGTACCAGAAGGGAAAGTCCTCGTACATGTTGAGGATTCGCGGAATGGCAACAATAGGCTTGCTCGTATCAATGGGCTCTTTAGAAGAAGCTACGACTTCTTTAGAAGAAGCTACGACCTTACAACGGTCAAAGAGCTGATGATATTTATAGGTGTAGATGTTCTCACCTTTGACATCGTTCTTGCCCTTATTATTGAACACTCGCTCACATTTGTTGCCTGAGTAGAACTTGCGCCCACCGGCAAACTTATACATCGTCACGAAGCAATGGTTCTCACAGCCTTTGCAGTTGAGTAGTTTTGTCTCATACGATGCCATGTCGAGCAAGTCGTTGATCGACCGTGCGTTGTATTTTTTTATCTGCGCGATTGCGTGCAATGCGCAGCCATAGGCGCCCATCATCTCCGGCATGTTGCTGCGCGCCACCTTTCTGCCGGTAAGCAGTTCAAACGCCCGAACGACAGAGTCGTTCTTCATCGTGCCACCCTGCACAACGATATGTGCTCCAAGATCATCATTGCCACGGAGCTTCAGCACCTTGTACAAGCAGTTGCGCACGACCGAATAGCTCAGTCCTGCAGCTATATCCTCTACAGTGGCGCCCTCGCGCATCACCTGCTTGACCTTCGAGTTCATGAAGACGGTGCAGCGCGTACCTAAGTCACAAGGCTTGTCGGCACGGCAAGCAAGCTGCGCAAAGTCTTCCACCTGATAGCCCAAGCCTTTGGCGAAGGTCTGGATGAATGTGCCACAACCGGAGGAGCATGCCTCATTGAGCTCCATGCGCGTCACGGCTCCGTTCTCCACAAAGATGGCTTTCATGTCCTGACCACCGATATCGAGGATAAAGCTCACATCGGGCATGAGGTGAGCCGCGGCACGATAATGCGCCATGGTCTCGATGATTCCACTGTCGAGGTTGAATGCAGCCTTGATGAGCTCCTCGCCATAACCCGTCGAACAAGAACCGACGATCTGCAGTTCAGTACCCGTCTCTTCAGCTTTCGTCTTCAATCTCATGAAGCCATCCTTCACGGCCTTGATCGGGTTGCCGAGGTTCATGGAATAATCCTTGAAGATGATCTGTCCGGCTTCATCTCCGAAGGCACGCACAGCAATAATCTTTGTCGTTGTGGAGCCGGAGTCGATACCGATAACGACCTGCTCTTTGCCTGCATGCATCGGATAGATCTTCGTGGCATATTGCTCCTTGTCTTTCAGCCACGCCGTATGCTCCTCTTCTGTTGAGAAGAGAGGGGGAATAGAGGTGTTGGCCCCACCCTTATCCCTCCCCCATCCAGGGGAGGGAGAGATATGATCAGCAATACCCTTTGAGGCAGTAGTTGCTGAGTGCTGAGTAGTAATGGAATGTTTGTCTGCTAAAAGTGCTTCCAACAAATCATTAACACTCAACACTTTATCACCCGTCACGCGATAAGCGCAACCAAGTGCCGGGATAAGGTTACTCTCTTTGAGGACGATGAAGTCGGAGAGAGGCATATTGAGATAATCGGAGAAGGCTTTTCTTAGAGCGGGAAGGAACGTGAGAGGGCCACCGCAGAGAAGGATAGGGGCAGAGAAGTCGCAGCCATGACTCAGTGTTGTGACCGTCTGTACGGCAATGCTATGGAAGATACTGGCCGCAATATCCGTCTCCGGAAGATTGCGCGACATGAGGTTCTGAATATCGGTCTTGGCGAACACACCACAGCGCGCAGCCATGGGGTAGAGGTGTGTCGACTGCAAAGCGAGGTCGTTCATCTTCTGATTGTCACAACCCATAAGCACAGATATCTGATCAATGAACGCACCTGTACCACCGGCACAGTTACCGTTCATTCGTAGTTCCGTTGCCTTACCGTTGAAGAACACCACTTTGGCATCCTCACCGCCAATATCAATAAGCGCCTTGGCCTCCGGATAACGGGTGCGGGCAAACACCGTGGCAGCTACAACCTCTTGTACAAACTCAGCCCCGAGCTGCTCAGCTGTAGACATACCGACAGAGCCCGTGACACAGATTCCTACACGTGCACCTGGAAACTTCTGGTTGATCTCATTTAAATAAGAACCGACAAGCTCTTTTACCTTGGCGTTATGGCGTTCATAACGAGAGTAAACGAGCTTGTCGTCGGGGTCGAGGACGGCAACTTTCGCAGTTGTTGACCCTACATCAAGACCTATTCTATAAAAGTCCTTCATAACAATTCCTTCTCTTTTTCTCTACTATCCTTTGTGCAAAGTTACTAATAAACAAAGACAAAAAGGAATGTTTGAGACAACAATTTCAAAGAAGGTTTCTGTTATGTCAACAATTATATTCTATTATTCTACTTCTGTCCAACAAGTCAATAGACTTACGCCTAATAATCAATAGACTTATTGTGAACAATCAGTAGACTTTTGATGAACAATCAACAGACTTATTAAAGGTTCTTCTGTTTTTCGGGTTGTTAGGAGAACAACCTCGAAGAGGTTGAACATGGTTAGCCCCAGGTGAGGAGCGCAGCGACGCAACCTGGGGTTTAGGTGTGAGGCGTTTTCGTTGAAAGGTGTCCTCGAAGAGGGCAAACCTTGGCTGGGTGCTGGTTTTATAGGTTCGCCCTCTTCGAGGCCGACAGGTCAGGTATACCCGCCCGATACAAACCCCAGGTTACGTCGCTGCGCTCCTCACCTGGGGCTAATCAAGTGGCACCTCTCCGAGGTGCTGCTTCTCACCTGGCTAACCTAATTGGCCCCCTCCGGGGACCTTTAATCCGAAAACCGGAAGAACCTTATAATAGGGCAACGATTACGAATCTCTATAGCACTCCCGCCTTTCCGACGAGGATCAGTAGGCTGAAGCCTAAGACGAGGGTGATAATACCCACGAAGATGCCTGCCTTCGCCATGTCTTTCTGCTGGATAAGTCCTGTAGAATAAGCAATGGCGTTAGGAGGTGTGGAGATTGGAAGCGTCATAGCTGCTGATGCTGCCACAGCGATGCCGATGATAATCGTTGAACTGCCACCAATGACATTCAACTTGTTACCCATACCCTCGCACACAACCGTAAGGATAGGAATTAGCAAGGCTGCCGTAGCCGTATTGCTGATGAAGTTGGAGAGGAAGTAGCAGACCAATCCTGCAATGATCAGGATGACGATCGGGCTCCACTCGCCGAAAGGAATGGACTCCACTGCCGCCTTGGCAAGTCCCGTGCCGTTCATAGCCAGGCCCAATGCGAAACCACCGGCAACCATCCAGATGACACCCCAGTCGATTTCCTGCAGATCCTTCGCCGTAATGACGCCTGTGAAAGCGAAGACAGCGATAGGAAGCATGGCAACAGTATTGGCATTGATACCCACCTGCTTACCGACAATCCAGAGAACGATCGTGAGCAGGAATGTGACAGCCACAACCACCGTACGCCAGTTGCGGTGCATATCACCCTCAATCTTCAGTTCGATGGTCTTCTGAGAGAATGGGAACAACTTACGAAGCAGGAACCAGGCAATGATAAGCAACACAATGACTAACGGTGCCATGACGGCCATCCATTGACCAAAACTGATATCCATGTTCATGCCTGCCGGGTCGTTGAGCACCTTGTAGGCGAAGGCGTTAGGCGGCGTGCCGATAGGCGTTCCCATACCACCGAGGTTAGCACCTATAGGAATAGCCATCGTCAGTGCGATACGTCCTTTGCCATTCGCCGGAAGCGCCTTGAAGACAGGGGTGAGAAACGTCAGCATCATAGCTGCCGTAGCGGTGTTGGAGATGAACATCGAGAAGATACCCGTGATGAGCATGAAGCCCAAGAGCACATTCTCACTCTTCTTGCCGAAAGGTCTGATCATCGTCTTGGCCATCCACACGTCGAGACCCGACTTTGTAGCGGCGATGGCGAGGATGAAACCACCTAAGAACAAGATGATCGTCGGGTCGGCAAAGCAAGCCATGATACCCACGGAATCGAGAAGTTGTCCATATTCGCCCTCCGTTCCTTGCATAAATTTAAAGGAGGAGTTACTGACGAAGAACAGTAAGACGAAGATGATGGTCACCGACGTGGCCCATGCCGGTATAGCCTCTGTGAGCCAGAGCATTACAGCCATGACGAAAATAGCGATGACACGTTGTTGGACAACTGTTAGACCATCAATGCCAAAAACTCCTGACGGGAGATTCCATACAATAATCGTTACCAAGGCTGTTAGGAAGAACCAGAAAGCCTTCTTCTTGTTGAAATGTCCGGTCAGGACATTTTTGACTGTTTCTTGCATAAGCTATAAGTTTTAAGTTCGTGAGTTTATGAGTTTGTGAGTTTATGAGTTTAAAGTTTGTAAGTTCGCGTTAAAAGTGGTTCAAAGATCGTAACCTTGTAAATGGGGTGGGGGAAGCCCTTTCAGGCTTCCGCCATAAGATGACTACTTAGCAGCATTAGCTTCCGTCATCACACCCTCAATATACAGGCGCGTCATCTCCGGCACACCGTTTGTGCGAATGGTGATCGTCTTCTTGAAGTGACCGGGGAACTTACCCTTGCCATTGTAGGTGACTGTGATCGCACCCTTCTCGCCCGGCTTGATCGGAGTCTTGGTGTACTTAGGCACCGTGCATCCGCAACTTGCCACAGCCTGGTTGATGATCAGCGGCTTGTCACCGGTATTGGTAAACGTGAAGGTGCACTGCTGCACGGGATTGTTCTCAGAGAACGTCCCGAAGTTGTTTGTCAGCTTATCGAAAGATATCTTCGCTTGAGCGAATGTCATTGTCAGTCCTGCGACAAACAGAAGGACCGTGAAAAGTAATCTCTTCATAATTCTATTTGTTATTCTATTTGTTCTATGTATTAACGCTTTTGAATCTTACTGCAATAAATGCTTTTACAATTTTAGACGTTGCAAAAATAAGAAAAGTTTCTTTGCATACCATTGGAAAGACGTTAATTAACATTATTTTCACTGCTATTCGGCTTCTTTTTGTGCTTTTCAAATAATTTGTTGTAATTTTGCGGTCAAGAAAGACATACTTAATATTATGTATAGAACCAACACATGCGGAGAGCTGCGTCTCTCCGACGCTGGGCGTGAAGTGACGCTCGCGGGATGGGTGCAGCGCACCCGCAAGATGGGAGGAATGACATTTGTAGACCTGCGTGATCGCTATGGCATCACACAGCTCGTCTTTAACGAGGCTTCCGACAAGGCTCTCTGGGAACAGGCTAACAAGCTCGGCCGCGAATACTGCATTCAGGCTGTAGGCACCGTCTCGGAACGTCAGAGCAAGAACGACAAGATGGATACGGGCGACATCGAGATCATCGTCAGCAAGCTGACCGTGCTCAGTCCCTCGCTCACGCCTCCTTTTACCATCGAAGACAACACCGACGGTGGTGATGACCTCCGCATGAAATACCGTTATCTCGACCTGCGCCGTGCTTGCGTCCGCAAGAACCTCGAGCTTCGCCACCGTATGACGATCCTTATCCGTAACTTCCTCGACGCTCGTCAGTTCATGGAGATTGAGACTCCTATGCTCATCGGTTCAACACCGGAGGGTGCCCGCGACTTCGTCGTGCCTTCCCGCATGAATCCCGGACAGTTCTATGCTCTGCCTCAGAGCCCGCAGACTTTGAAACAGCTGCTGATGGTCGCAGGCATGGACCGTTACTTCCAGATCGTGAAGTGCTTCCGCGACGAGGATCTGCGTGCTGACCGCCAGCCGGAGTTCACACAGGTCGACTGTGAGATGAGCTTCGTCGATCAGGACGATGTCATCAACCTCTTCGAAGGCATGTGCCGCATGTTGTTCAAAGAGATCCGTGGCGTAGACCTTCCCGAGCCTTTGCAGCAGATGACATGGGCAGAGGCCATGAAGCGCTTCGGTTCGGACAAGCCGGATCTCAGATTCGGCATGGAGTTCGTTGAACTCATGGACGACCTCAAGGGCACCGGTTCCTTCTCCGTGTTCAATGAAGCAAAATATATCGGTGGCATCGTGGTGCCTGGCTGCGCTGATTATAGCCGCAAGCAGCTCAACGAGCTGACCGACTTCGTGAAGAAGCCGCAGATCGGTGCCAAGGGCCTCGTATACATTAAATATAATAGCGATGGCACGGTCAAGAGTTCTATCGATAAGTTCTACACTGCCGACCAGCTGCAGAAAGTGAAGGAGACGACAGGTGCCAAGGATGGCGACCTCGTGCTGGTCCTCAGTGGCGACAACGCCAACAAAACACGTATCCAGCTCTGCTCACTGCGCTTAGAGATGGGAGACCGTCTCGGACTGCGCGACAAGAACGTCTTCAAGTGCTTGTGGATTATCGACTTCCCGCTCTTTGAGTGGAGCGATGAGGAGCAGCGTCTCATGGCTACGCACCACCCGTTCACCATGCCTAACCCCGATGACATTCCTTTGCTCGACGAGCATCCGGAGAAGGTACGCGCCAAGGCTTACGACTTCGTCTGCAACGGCATCGAGGTCGGTGGTGGCTCCCTCCGTATCCACGACACGAACCTTCAGGAGAAGATGTTCGAGGTGCTTGGCTTCACGAAGGAGCGCGCTGAGGCTCAGTTCGGATTCCTAATGAACGCCTTCAAGTACGGTGCGCCACCTCACGCTGGTCTCGCCTTCGGTCTCGACCGCTTCGTGAGTATCCTTGCAGGTCTCGATTCAATCCGCGACTGTATCGCATTCCCGAAGAACAACAGCGGGCGCGACATGATGCTCGACGCTCCTTCAGAGCTCGATCAGAAGCAGCTTGATGAGCTTCATCTGTCTGTAAATGTGCCAGAAAGCAAATAATCAATATCAAATAAGGGCGGCCAAGTGCCGCCCTTTCTGCTTGATTAATGTCAACCGAAAAATCATTTTCTATTGATGTAAATCAAAAAAAGACAGCGTTGAGAAGATGAAACACTTATTTCCGTGTTTTTCTAATGTTTTTAACATTCAACTTTGAAAATAATTGCTTACATTTGCAAGCAGAAATATAGAATTAGGTTTTAGATTAATCGTTTTTGTTTAATAAAGTTTACTGATTTATGCCAAGGAAGAAAGCAACAGAAGCAACAGCTGCACCAAAAGCAGCAGCAGTTAAGAAGGCTACACCGAAAAAAGTAGTCGCTAAGAAAGAAATCTTCGTAGATGCAGACAATGCTGGTTTCCGCGCCGGTGATGTCTACAATGCACTTCACGACAACGAGGGTGCCAAGTCTGTTGAAGAGCTCGAGAAGCTGACAGGCAAGACTGAGGTCGAGGTACTCTTGGGTATCGGATGGCTCCTCAAGGAGGGCAAGCTGAAAGGTGAGGGCGGTAAAGTCGTTCTCGCTTAATAGGAACTGATTGGAAAGAATAAAAATTCTTTTTCCTACATGCAATACAGTCCAATGATGAATTATTGGACTGTTTTTTTATGCCCGCAATTAAACCCATGGTCTTTTCTCTCGTCAAATAAGAAAAAAGAAGAGAAATGTATTCTAAGGACGAACATTATATTAATAAGCATTTTGGGAAGGAAGAGCATTTCCGGGTGCCGGAAGGCTATTTCGACATGCTCCATTCCCGTGTTCTCAACGATGTAAAAGCGAAGGCTCCGGGAGTACCGAAGCAGCCTGCGCCTACGGTCTTCCTATGGCACCGCTATCGTGCTGCTGTCGTGTCAGCCGCAGCGAGTGTGCTCATTGGCGGTTTCGCTTTGGGCGCGTGGATGCATGGTGCCGGTCACGCTCCCTCGGAAAGCAGGCATATATCATCACAGACTGTAGCTTCCTCCTCCAATCTCGACGCCATGATGAACTATTCCATGATGGACACTGAGGATATGTATTCCTATATCGCTGACGCAGAATAAATCAGACCAATTATGAGAAGAATCCTATCGATATTATGCTTTGTCCTGTTCTCCATGACGTTCTGCGCAACAGCATGGGGACAGCGCCCGAAGAAGTTTAATCCGCAGCAGTTTGAGAAAGAGCTCCATCAGTTCATTGTCACCGATGCCGGTCTCACTCCCGGCGAGGCATCAGCTTTCTTCCCGCTCTTCGATGAAATGCAGCGGAAGCAGCGGATGCTGTTCGACAAGATGCGCATCTACATGCACACCAACACCAGTGACAACCGCGCCAGCTTGAAAGCCATCCAGGCCATGGACAACAACGACATAGCCATCAAGAAACTACAGAAGGAATACCATCTGAAGTTCTGCAAGATCCTCCCGGCAGGGAAAGTGCTGAAGATCCTCAAAGCCGATGAGAAATTCCACCGGCGAGTCTTCAAGCGGATGGCGCGTCAGAAGCCCTGAGCCGCTTCTCCTTTTTGCACACTTTCTTCAGGGCGCAGCCATAGCACGGGTCGCCCGACTTCACGCTCAGCGCCTTTCTTATGCGGTAATAGGCATAAGAGAGGGCGCCTAAAACAACGATACCTACTATTATATACTGAACAATCATCTGCTAATATCTTTTGTTACTTGAGAGTTGCACAACTAAATTCATGCCAAAGATACATTTTTTCTTTGGCAAATTCGTTTATGTGACATACTTTTCTTATTTTTGCACCAATAAATATTATTAATAATCTATTTATGACGAACAATCACAGCCATTTGGTCATCATGGCAGGCGGAGTAGGGAGCCGCTTCTGGCCAATGAGCACAGAAGATACCCCCAAGCAGTTTATTGATGTCTTGGGAATGGGCCGCACGCTCATCCAAATGACCTATGACCGCTTCCATGATATCTGCCCCGATGAGAATGTTTGGATCGTGACAAACAAACGCTACCAGCAGATCGTTGAACAGCAGTTGCCCGAAGTGGCACCTGACCACATCCTTCTTGAACCTTGCCGAAGAAACACGGCACCATGCATCGCTTATGTCAGTTGGCGTATCAAGATGACGGACCCGAAGGCCAACATCGTAGTCTCTCCGAGCGATCACGTCATCACCGACACCACGGAATTTAAGCGCGTGATCAAAGGAGCCCTGGCTTTCACACAAGAGTCGGATGCCATCGTGACCCTTGGCATGAAGGTGACAAGACCGGAGACAGGCTACGGATACATCGAAGCTGACCTCTCGTCCAACACACTGAGGAACAAAGAAATATACCGTGTCGATGCTTTCCATGAGAAGCCCGACTTGGAGAAGGCCAAGCAGTACATGGGGATGAGCAATTACTATTGGAACTCGGGTATCTTCGTTTGGAACGTCGAGACCATCGTCAATGCGCTGCGTATCTATGCCCCAAGAATAAACAACATCTTCGAGCGCATACAGGGTGTTTACGGCACTGATAAGGAGCAGGAGACCGTAGACAACTGTTATCCCGACTGCGAGAATATCTCCATCGACTATGCCGTCATGGAGAAGGCTGAGGAGATCTTTGTCTATCCCGCCAACTTCGGTTGGAGCGACCTCGGTACCTGGGGATCACTGTTGACACAGACCAAGCACGATCTGAATGGCAACACCTGTATCGGTCAGAACATCAAGGCCTTCGACACCCATGGATGCATCATCCACACGTCACAGGAAAAACAAGTCATCATCCAAGGCTTGTCCGACTTCATCGTAGCCGAGCACGATGGTTGTCTCCTTATCTGCCGCCTCTCCGAAGAGCAACGTATTAAGAGCTTCAGAGGGGAATAAACATAAAGGGCGGCCGCATGCCCGCTCTTACATAAAAGGATATTATTTATCATAAGCGCCCTAATGACAAAAACATTACAGAGAGACTTATTTTGTGCTGACTCATTGCTTTCTTTTAAAAATTGTGTAAATTTGCAACCGATAAAAACTAATCTTTATACTTATAAAAAAAATCTCTGATGTCATTCAAGTGGGCTCTTATCATCGGACTGTTCCTCAGTCTTCGCCTCACAGCCTCTCCTGTTTCTGAGCGGGTGAGCTACGGCGAGGACGACGGTATCTCCAGTGAGCATCTCACGGAGCTGCTGCAGGACCGGTATGGTTTTATCTGGATCTCGACATGGAATGGTCTCAACAGGTTCGACGGCAGACAGTTCGTCAACTTCAAGACCTGTCCCGGTGACGGGTCCGGCATGAGCTCCGACCGTATCCGTAGAATCGCCGTCAATGATCACAATCCGGATATCTTGAACTGCAGGACCGACAACGAGTGGTATCATTTCTCGCTAAAGACTGGAGTCTTCAAGAAAGTAAGCGCCAAAGAGTCACAACGCCTTGACCGTCAACCCGGTCACGGCCTGGGTAAGGCGCTCCGGCAGAATGGACAGCTGACGTTCGTCCTTCGTGATCGTCAAGGTCTGACGTGGACGATCGATCAGGAGCATCTCTACCTCGACCGACCTGTTGCCAAGCGCGCCACCCGCCTCTTCTTTCCCACACCGGCAAACATCAAATGGATCTTTCAAGACCGTCAGAACCGCTACTGGATATCTTCAAAGGAAGACAAGGCGGTGCGCCTGTACGGCAAGGAACTCACCGCCCCACTCTTTCTATCAGCTTCCGGCACACTCAGCCACACCTATTCGCCCTTTGCGACATCCGTCTATACGGTGTTTCAGTCGCACAATGGCGACATGCTCTTGGGCTGCAAGCCCGGAGGACTCTATCGGCTGAGATGGAACAAGGACAGATACAACGTGGAGCATGTCAAAGGTACGGAAGACCTCTATGTATACGACGTCAAGGAAGACCGTCAGGGCCGTCTGTGGCTTGCCACCATGGGCCATGGCATCGTATGCATGAGCCGAGGCCGTATGCAGCGCTTTCGCGTGGGTACGGAGAATAGAGTGCGGCGCATCTATCTGCTCCCCGGCGACCTGCTGATGGCGACATCCACAGAGGGACTGGCGACGATGAATCTGCGCGCTCCCGGCAAGGTCTATTTGAACAGGCGTGAGCCAAGCAGAGCCGAGAGTCTCTCGGCAAGTGCCTGTATGAGCATGGTGCAGATGAACGGTTATTATTTCATAGCTACGGAGAGCGGAGGCATCGATGAGATCCTCTCCACAAACTTGCTGAGTGATCATCTGTCTTTCCGTCATTACGATACAACCCACGGATTAGGCAGTGACGTCGTCCAGTCCATGGCTTCCATGGGGCATCAAATCCTCGCCGTGAGCAGCAGCCGGCTGATGCTCCTTAATCCCACGACAGGAGAATGCCGTAACCTTGGCACCCAGTTCTTTAATGAGAAACTGCGGTTCTCTGATGCGACGCCAGTGAAACTGGCCGACGGTGTCTGGATCATCGGTCTTCACGATGGTGCTGTCACTATACCGGAAAGCGCATTGGCTCCGGATTCCTATATCCCCAACCTCGTACTGACATCTCTCACCATCGGCGACAAGCCGGTCCGTTATGCTGTCAACGACATTCATCGGCTCGAGCTTCAGAAGGACGAGCGGAGCCTGACACTGACTTTTGCAGCCCTCGACTACCGAGGGTCCAAGGACATACAATACGCTTATCGCATGGAAGGCGACTCCGCCTGGCATTATTTAGGGACCAGCAACACCGTCGCCCTTTCCCGACTCTCACCGGGTAAGTTCATCCTGCAACTGCGCTGCACCAACGCGGAAGGCAGTTGGAGCCCAGTAGTGAGAACGCTCGCAGTGGACGTCATTCCCACCTTCACGGAGACCGTTTGGTTCGACCTCTTGCTCTTGCTTTTGCTCTTGGTTCTCATTGCTTCTGTCCTCTGGGTAAGAAACTACATCCACAAGATCAAGGAAAGTCAGCAGGAGACCCTCGATGCTTACTTAGCTTTAATAGAAAAAACGGAACAGAAGCACGACGACACACGGAAAGAGCCTACGGAGCCTTCGCCTTCCGTTTCTTCGCTTTCTTCTTCCGACAAGGCTTTCATGGACCGGGTGATGAGCTATGTAGAAGCACATATCTCCGATTCGGATGCTGACATTGCGGAGATGGCGAGCGAAGCCGCCGTGTCGGTGTCAGGACTGAACCGTAAGATGAAACAGTTGGTTGGTCTTACTCCCGGCGAATTTCTCAAGGAGGCGCGGATCAAGCATGCCTGCATGATGCTCAGAGACACGGCAGAAAACATCTCCACGATCTCCTTTGCTTGTGGCTTCACTGATCCCAAGTATTTCTCCCGTGTCTTCCGCCAGTCCATGGGCGTGTCACCAAGCCAGTATAGGGACAACGCGCATTAAGGTTGACGCTTTTTCACCCCCTTGATGATAGTATTTTACCCCCGTTGTTTGGATAAATGTGGATAATTTTGCAGCACTAAAATTAAAGAACAACACATTTAAACCGAACAAATCACATGAAACACAAATTCATGTCTATGCTGACAATGATGCTTATGATTGGCATCATCGCAGCCCAGGCGATCAAAGTACACACCATCGGCGACTCTACCATGGCACAGTACGACCCCAACTCCACCGTCACGCGTGGCTGGGGACAGTATTTGCAGCAGTTTCTCGAGGGCGTCACCGTGAACAATCGGGGCAAGGGAGGAGCCTCCACCCGTGGCTTCTACGAAGGAGAGAACCTATGGCCCAGTGTGAAAAAGCAGTTGTCGAAAGGCGATTATGTCCTCATCCAGTTCGCCCATAACGACGAAAAGAGTCAGGGCATGGATGGCGTGGAGCTGAAGGCCTACTACACGAGCATCGGCAATCAGGCTGATGCCGACAAGACGCCTACTACGGGCACCGTGCCTACGGGAGCCTACAAGCAGTATCTTATCAAGTTTGTCAATGAGACGCGGGCAGCCGGCTGCATCCCTGTTCTCGTCAGTCCCATCTGCCGTAAATATTTCGACGGAGCAACGATCCGGCGAGCAGGACAGCACGACCTTGGCGACAGCTTCTCAAAACTCACGGCTAACGGACCGCTGACAGGTCAGCGTGTACCTGCCGACGACCACTCCATGGATTATCCCTATCAGATGAAGCATGTCGCCGATTCCATGGGTGTACAGTTCATTGATCTCACAACACTCACAAAGAATCTGTTCGAGAAATACGGTGATGCCCGGTGCAATGCACTGTTCTTCGACGGACAGGGCAGCACACATCTCAACGAGACTGGTGCCATGCTCGTGGCACGTCTCTGTGCGCAACAGATGAAGTCACAGGGTATCTTGGCAAGCGATGTCAATCTCCGCAGTGAGCTGACGGTCTCTCCCACCGAGATCTCCCTCGGAAGTGGCTTCAAAGGTCAGACGCTCACGAAGCAGGCTACCGTCAAAGGTTTCGATCTCTCTCCCGAGGCCGGTGACGTCACGCTCACGGCCACAGGCGGCATTATGCTGAGCACGGACAATACGACGTGGTCCACATCCATAAAGCTCCCCTACGATGCCTCAATGATTGTCAGCACATTTTATGTGAAATACGACATCACCGATGACAGCAACACTGCTATCAACGGCACTGTTACAGCCACACAAGGCTCACAGACGGTGACCCTCCCCGTCAGTGGCACAATCATCAAGGTTGATGCTGCACAGGCACAGGACGGAGTGACCGCCACCTGGCAATTGGGCAAGATAGCGGAGAGCGATATGAACGCTACGATGTCGGCTGAGGGGCTCGTATCAGTAGCCTCTATGACTGTCGGCAGCGATCTAACGCCCGTAGACAAGAGCGTCGACGGCACCCCTTATTATGGTTTCCAGCCTAAGACCTCTTCTGTGGCTGACGATCAGGAGGCTGATGCCATCACCTTCACCTTGACACCGAAGAAAGGTTTCACCTTCGAGCCGACAAAGTTTGCCTTCAAAGCTTCAAAGTTCGGTACCAACGCAGGACAATACGATGTCATCGCTGCCGTAGGCGACAAGCAGGTGGCACTCGCCACGAACATCACGCCGAATCGCAGCAACGACAAGACAACAGCACATTTCAGCGACTATGCCTTCGACATCTCCGACCTCGTGGCTGTCGGTGAGCCCGTGACCGTGAAGATCTACATCAAGAAATTAGCTAACAATAAGCAGCACGGCATCCGCGATGTGGTACTCACTGGCAACTTCTCCGGCAAGGCGGAGCAGGTGAGATCCTTCACGCTCAATGTCAGCAACCCCACACCGGAGGCTGGCACAGTGACCGTCAACCCCAACGGCACCATCTTTGACGAAGGTACGGAGGTGACACTGTCCACAACAGAGAACTTCGGGTATCATTTCCTCGGATGGGAGGATGCCGACGGCAACTATGTCTCGGAGCGCAACCCCTACTCTTTCACGATCGATCATAACATGAACCTCAAGGCGGCCTATCAGAAAGCCACTGTCTATTCGCTCGACCTCAATACCACGGACGGCGCACTCGACCACATGGTCAAGATTGAGCCGGAAGGCAATGTCGTTGACGGCCTGCACCAGTATGAGAATGGAACAGAGGTGAAGCTGACAGCCACGAACAACAAGATCCTGAAGTTCACTTCTTGGGATGACAAAAGCACCAATCCCGAGCGCACAATCAAGATGGACGGTGACAAGCAGGTCACAGCCCACTACAGTGCTGCCGATTACATCGTCGGCTGGGACTTCTATGAGGATGCCCCGAAATCGGAGCGTGCTGCCGACTTCAAGTCGGATACTGAGAATGCGGGACTACTCTCGCTCCATAACGATGCCGGCACCACGACAAGCTGGCTCTCGCGCGGACATGAGAACGGACAGGCACGGGGCAAGTACGGTGCCTCCTGCTGGCGCAATATCGATGACAAGTATTTCTTTGAGATCAGTTTCTCAACAAAGAACTACAAGCATGTTACCGTCAGCAGCCTCCTCGGCAACGACTACAACTCCTATGCCCGCTATTACGAGCAGGCTTCTACCGACGGCAAGACCTACACTACGGTGGGCACCTTCGACATGCCGGAGCGTGCCTGGACGGATGTGCAGGACATCGTGCTGCCCGATGAGTTCAATGACAAGGACCGCGTCTACGTACGCTGGTATCCCGATGCAGAGAGCGGCAAGGTCGGTGTGGCAAGTACGAACGACGGACTAACTCTCGGCGAGGTCTATGTGTTGGGTGAGAGCAGTGCTGCCTCCGACGACACAGCCCCGATCCTTGTGAGCTCCAATCCTGAGAACAACGCCACGGGCGTCAGCGCCACAGGCTCCATCATCCTCTCCTTCGACGAGAAAATCAAGGCTGGCAACGGCACGGCTACACTCGATGGAGAGACGCTGCAGCCGATAATCAGTGGTAAGACAGCCATCTACAAGTATGGCCCACTGAAATACAACACGACTTACACGTTCTCTCTCTCCAAGGGTGCTGTCACCGACCGCAACGGCAATGCGTTTGGCGGCATGCAGCTCACCTTCACCACGATGCAGCGCTCTCAGCCCGAGGCTCGTCTCTACGATGCTGTCGTGGCACAGGACGGCACAGGCGACTATCTGTCGCTGCAGGATGCCATCGCAGCAGCTCCCGAAGGACGCACGAGTCCCTGGCTCATCTTCGTCAAGAAAGGAAACTATACAGGCCACGTGACGATTCCCGCCAACAAGCCGTATATACATATCATTGGACAAGGCAAGAACCTTGTGACGATCAGCGATAACCGTCTGTCAGGAGGTGATAAAGCCTACGGCATCAGCGATGGCGCTACGATGGACATCGAAGCCGATCACGTCTATCTCGAGGGCGTCGATCTGCAGAACAGTTATGGCGTTGAGCAGAACAACGGACCACAGGCGCTCGCTCTCTGCTCCAATGGTGATAAGCTCATCATGAACAACATGAAGCTCCGCTCCTATCAGGACACGTGGTACACGGGAGGAAGCGACAGTCATAGGGCGTTCATCACAAACAGTTGGGTCGAAGGCGCCGTCGACTTCTTCTACGGCAAGGGGGACGTGATGGTCACCAGCGACACCGTGAACATCGTCCGCAAGTCGGGGGGCTATATCGTTGCTCCGAACCACGGCAAGAACGCCAAGTGGGGCTACGTGTTCCTCAACAATGTCATCACCGCCCCCGGTGACCCCTCACAGACCAGCGTATGGCTCGGACGCCCCTGGCATGAGTATCCTAAGACGCTGTTCATCAACACCAAGGCTCTCGTCACAATCCCTGCTACGGGATGGTATGAGACGATGGGTGGACTGCCTGCGCTCTGGGCGGAGTACAACACGATGGACAAGAACGGCAACCCCGTCGACCTCTCGCAGCGCCGCACGGAGTATTACTACACAGATGCCGACGGCAACAAAGTTTACGGACACAGTGAGACCGCAGTCCTCACCGCCGAGCAGGCTGCGCAATACACCGTGAAGAACGTCTGCGGTCAAGACGATGCCTGGAACCCGGAGCTGACCTGCGAGCCTTGCGCTGCCCCTGTAGTGACCGTCAGTCAAGGCTCTGTCACATGGCTCCCTGTCGACTATGCCATCTGCTATGTCGTCAGCAAGGGCAACGATGTAGTCGCCATCACGACCTCCACAAGTTGTCCCGCTACTGAAGACGGAGCCTACACGGTGCAGGCAGTGAACGAGTTCGGTGGACTGAGCAAGCCCGCTCGTGCCTCCGTGACCGTCGGATTGTCTCAGATAGAGACCGATGCTCATTCAGGCGTGCAAGCCGTGTATAGTGTCGACGGCAAGCAGCAGAGCGGTGGACAACGCGGCATCAGCATTGTAAAGTATAAAGACGGGATGAAACGAAAAGTGCTCAGAAAATAAGAGCTATAGAAAGAGCCATTCGTAATATCGTCCATCTTTTTATTAACTCTGTCCATTCTATATACAACAACGGAGATACTTTGGTAATCCTTATGGATTTCTTTTAAAAATTGTGTAAATTTGCAATCGATTGTCTGTCATGTGGACAGCATCGGAACAACAACTAATTTTTAAACAGAACCATTACAAAGATAATGACAACCAAACTCCTTATGCTTGCTTTCTGCGGGCTCACAACGCTCAGTGCCGTAGCTCAGGCTCCTGCCTTTCCCGGTGCCGAAGGCCATGGCCGCTACACTACCGGCGGCCGTGGCGGCAAGGTGGTACATGTGACCAACCTCAACGACTCAGGCTCCGGCTCTTTCCGTGAAGCTGTATCAGGCTCCAACCGCATCATCGTCTTCGATGTTGCCGGTGTCATCGCCCTGAAGAGCGACATCTCCATGAAGTCGAATATCACCATAGAAGGCCAGACGGCTCCTGCTCCCGGCATCACGCTGCGTTATTACACCGTGCGCCCGGGCTCGAACACGATCATCCGCTTCCTCCGCTTCCGCCGTGGTAACGAGAAAGACAAAAACGACGGAGCCGACTGCATGTGGCAGCGCCATATCACGGGGCTCGTCCTCGACCACTGCTCCTTCTCCTGGAGCATCGATGAGCTGGCGTCCTTCTACGACAACAACAACACGACGATGCAGTGGTGCATGCTCGGTGAGGCACTCGCCAACGCCGGACATGGCAAAGGGGCCCATTCCTTCGGTGGAATCTGGGGCGGAAAGCTCGCTTCCTTCCATCACAACTATCTCGGATTCATGGAGAACCGTGTGCCGCGGTTCAACGGGTCCCGTTACAACTGGACGGGATACACTGACAACAAACTGTATGCGAAGTACCAATGGAAGAACGCCGTACAGGCGGAGAATGTCGACCTGCGCAACTGCGTGATGTACAACTGGGGCTACGGTGGCTGCTATGGCGGTCCCGGTGGCGGATACATCAACATCGTCAACAACTATTATAAAGGTGGTCCGGCAACAAGTCATCCCAAACAAGTCACGAAAGTTACGGTGTCAACAAAAAGCAATGGTGGCTCGGATAAGACGTTTTATAACATGACAAGCCGCTATTTCATCAACGGCAACTACGTCGCCTCTGCAGGCAAAGACGCGCAGAACTACGACTGGAAAGGTGTGTCCTACGACAAGGGCGTGTTCACGATCAATGGCGAGACCTATAGCTACGATGCCAAGCATTATTACGGTGACACCGTGACCTACAAGGCGAACAGTGCTGGCAACGACTGTGTGCGCATCCGCCTCGACGCTCCGGCCCCGACAGGTGAGGTGACGACCCACTCAGCAGAGCAGGCCTACGAGAAGGTGCTGCGCTATGCCGGAGCCAGCTTGCACCGCGACACGATTGACAACAGCTTCGTTGACCAGACACGCAGTGGATCAGCTCGTTATAAAGGCTCAGCAGGGTCCACACGACAGGGTATCATCGACAACACAGACGATGATAAGGCGGCTTACGACGAGACAACGAAAGGATGGGCGCTCACGGCCTCCCCTATCGTCGACTCCGATGGCGACGGTATGCCCGACGACTGGGAGAAAGCGAACGGTCTGAACCCCAACGATGCCTCGGATGCAAGTCTTTACACCATCGACGCCACGACAAATGGCGGGCACGGATGGTATACGAACATCGAAGTCTATTGCAACTCGCTTGTCGAAGACATCGTGAAGAAAGAGAATGCCGATGCCATCACCGCTGTGGATGAATACTACCCCAAGGTGAATGCCACTTCTACGGCAATCTCTAACGTCCGGACGACAGATAGAAAGAATACTGACACTTCCTTCTATAACCTCAAGGGCCAGCGTGTCAGCGATTCATATCAAGGTGTGGTTGTGGTCAATGGCAGGAAGATTATCAAATGAGTTGTACTATCTGAAATCACTGTGGCTGACTCCGCAATGTCTCAAATTGTACGGTTGAGATTTGGGATTCTGAAAGTGGCAATAGGGAGTAGACCAACTGACGTTGAATGCCCTCGAAGAGGGCAAACATGGTTAGCCCCACGTGAGGCGCAGCCGAAACGTGGGGTTGGAATGGTGCGGAGGACCTGAATACCGGCCTCGAAGAGGGCGAACCTTGACGGGGGCTGGTTTTACAGGTTCGCCCTATTGTACTTTAGACAAAACATCATCGCTCGGTAATGACTCAGCTTCGCCGATAAAAGACGCCTATCAGTATATGATGGCAAAGAAGAACAGTATCCAACAAACGATGCACGCCTGAATGAAATGATCTTTCATCAGCACTTTCGTAGGACTACCACTCTTAATATCTACTATCGTTATCTGCAAATATCTGATAAGTCCTGCCAACACGAATATAGAAGTCAGATAAACATAATGACTTCCAAACCTATCAATCACATCCGGTGAGACGGTATACATGATGTAGCAGACCATTGTAATTCCGGATGTAAGCGTGATGGCTTGATTCATAAATGCCAGATTATACCTATTGACATTCTTGCGGACGAGTACGCCGTTTTCTTGATACATCACTACATCATCGCGCCGCTTGGCAAAAGCCAAGAATAGTGCCAGCAAAAAAGTCATCAGCACAATCCAATGCGAGAGGGCAATACCTGTAGCGATACTTCCCGCCATGATTCTTAAAACGAATCCTATTGCTATGACAAAGATATCCACGATTGCAATCTGCTTCAGTTTCATGCAGTAGGCAAAGTTCATCACGATGTAAAAGCCTATCAGCGCTGCCACAGGTAGAGCACCATTGCCTATACTCCAATCTGAGACCCCAATGATCGCAAACGAAATGGCAAAGCATATAAACATGAGCAGATACCCCTGAGCTTTACTGATTGCTCCGCTTGCAATCGGGCGTTTGCATTTTTTAGGATGCTTTCTGTCTGCCTCGACATCATAGATGTCGTTGAAACAATAGATGCCACTCGCTGCGAAGCTATAGGCGAAGAATGCACATATAGATGGCAGCAAATATTCCACATCCATAAGATGCTTGTCAAAGAACAATGGCAAGAAGATAAAGAAGTTCTTAAGCCACTGCTGGGGACGCATAAGAAGAATTACTGATTTCATCATTGATCTAATCTTTTATAGAGATAAAGAGCATCTGTTATTCTATCTATCTTTTTGTGAGCCGTCAATTGATCAAAGAAATAAAGATTTCGTGGACTATTGATAAGAACATAAAGTTCTCTACGTTTCAATTTTTTGCACTTATCATTCAAGAAATTTTGAATGACAGTTTCACCATGTTCTATGTCAGGTTTCTTTAATTCAGTGCGATCCACATAGAACGCATGTCCTTCATCTCTAAGAGTGAATGCTGTCTTCTTCTTATTAAATGTTAGCGTGTAAGAGTCTGACAAACTCATATATGAAATAGGTGCCCATGCGCCCCACCCCATACTTGCAATATATGCTTTAGGCAGACCTCTTAAGTATTCTAATGATTTTCTTCTCGTCGATAGGTCATAAGCCTTACAAGAATGGATATACCATGAATAGAAAAGCCCACCGGAAGCAAGCATCTGCTCATCCAAGGTATTCACATATTGACCAGCACCAATACCTACACTTACTTTTTCAGTTCTATAGATGGGGCATACTACACCAGTTGTATAATTTGTAGTACTACCAAACCAGGGCCTGGATGCAGGGGTTATCCTTACCGACACTATCATAAAGAGGATGAATGCGGAAACTGTACACACTTTAAATACTTTTCTGTTTTCTGAAAACGATTTAATCCATGTAAGTGCACGCACGCCTATAATGATTACAAACGGAGCTATATAGAGATAGTGCTTAGCTGCGCATCCCATTGAGCGGTAAGTGTAATGAAGGAGTATCATGGGTAAAAGGACAAGAAATAGTTCTTTCCAAGCCCGATTTCTTATCTGACGGATAATACCTAAAGGTACTAATATAAAATAAGCAACTGAATAGAAACCAATTATAGACATCAAATGCATTGATCTCTCGATCTTCTGGTTCCAATTCTCATACCCACCAAAAGTAGATAGAACGTCAGCTCTACAAAGTTTAAATAGCGCTAATGAAACAACAACTACGACTAACGCGTAAACGGCGGATAGAAGAAAGCTTTTCTTCCAACTCTGTCCCATAAATAGAAAAAGGGGCAAGATCGCCGGATAGACGATGACTACATCAACTCTAAAAAGTGGTGCTATACACAATAATATCCCTGCTTGCCAGTATTTCTTTCTTGTAAAAAGATTCATTGCCCAAATAAAGCAGGCGGCTGCAGGTATCGCTGAGTTAGCGTACATTGCAATTGCATACATTTCCGGAAGAAGCATTGCTGCAAATAATATTATTGTACGGCTTTCCCTTGTAATGTACTTTGCGAACTCAACACAGCCTACCAAGAAGGCTATGCTAAAGATTGCAGACACCAGACAATAAATCTGCTCACAAGTAAGGAATGAAAAGACATATTTTAGGGCAACAATCATTATAATAGTCAAAGGCTGCATCCTATATTCATAGGAGTAAATAGGAGGCAGTTGCCAACCCTTGCTATACATAATGTCACATCCAAGAATAACTTCTTGGCTATCAGTTTCATAGCAGATCAATGGGAATATACCCAAGCACATCCACAGAATGAATAGGATTAGCATAATTGGATAGGCATGCCTCGATGCCTGACTCCATAAAGAAAATACAGCCTTCACTTTCACAAATCTTACTTGCAGCATCCCCAGACAAGGTATCAATATTAGAGTGATTGTTTTGGCATATACGAAAAAAGCGTGGGTCGCTGTACTGTCACCCGTCCAGCGATCTGAGGCCTTCGCATTGCCCACAACAGTTGAACGAGCAACGCAGAAGCCCACGCCGATATGATATACCCCACTCAAGGCGTACTCTGTCTTTCGACAGGGCACACCTCAAGCTTAGATGTATATACACATCCACAAGGCATCTACTGTTGCCTCATTCTCGACTGTTGTTGAAAGTTGCGAAGTTTCAGATCGCCAAGAACAAAGCGTTAGTAAACGCTTTCCCATAAATGTCACCCACCCTCAGGGCTTCCGCAAAACGTTGGCCCACAGAGTAGATGATGCAAAGTTACGATAATTTAATTAATTAATCGAGAGTTAAAGAGAAAAAATATGGTTCTCCTTGAAAAGAAAACACGCTTATCAATCTTCTTGAAAAATTATTTTCACACGGATTGTAAAGGTCTTAAGGATGGCTACGCTATTCGCTACGCATGTGGAGGGCACTCACTTTATGTGCCTCTACGGGGTATATGTAGCCGCAAAGCGGCATAACCATCTTTAAAATCTTTATAATCCGTGTGAGAAAAATACTTTTGGAACGAACAATTCCAAGCTTTGGAACGGACAATTCCACGCCTTGGAACGGACAATTCCACGCCTTGGAACGGATAATTCCACGCCTTGGAATTATCGGGGTTACTCCTCGTAGTGCGTATCGAGGTAGGTGACATGCGTCACGAGGTACTCGTCGACACCATGCTTGCCGTCGGCACCGCCGATACCACTCTTCTTCACGCCGGCATGGAAGCCCTGCATAGCCTCGAAATGTTCACGGTTGATGTAGGTCTCACCAAACTCCAAGCGGCGGCATACCTTCGTCGCTGTGTCGATATCTTTCGTAAAGACGGACGAGGCAAGACCGTACTCGACATCATTGGCCCAGTCGATGACCTGATCGATATCGTCGAACGGCACGATGGGGAGCACAGGACCGAAGGTCTCCTCATGGATGATGTCCATATCCTGTGTGCAGTTGTCGAGAAGCGTAGCAGGATAGAAATAACCTTTTCCTCCGACAGGCTTGCCGCCACAGAGCACCTTGGCACCCTGCCCCACTGCTTTCTCTACCTTTGCCGTGACACTCTCCAAGGCACGCTTCTCCACGAGCGGTCCCATGTCGACGGACGGGTCAGCCAAGGGGTCACCGACACGTACCTTCTCAAACTTCTTCTGCAGGATCTCTGTGAACTCGTCCTTGATATCCTTGTGAACATACACACGCTCGGCATTGTTACAGATCTGTCCGTTGTTGCCGATACGACTGTCGAGAATCCACTGTGCCGAGGCCTCAAGGTCAGCATCAGGGAAGACGATGGCGGGAGCCTTGCCTCCGAGCTCGAGCGACACCTTCGTGATGTTGTTGCTTGCTGCCGCCATGATACTCTGTCCGGCACCTACCGATCCGGTGACGCTAACGATACCGATCTTGTCACTTGATGCCAAGGCATGTCCGATGACGCTACCTTTACCCGTCACGACGTTGATGACACCCGCTGGTACGCCAGCGGCATCAGCGACCTCGCAGAATGTAGTGCAGATCTCCGGTGTCAGCTGCGATGGTTTCATGACAATGGTGCATCCGGCGATGAGCGCTGCACCAGCTTTGCGTGCAATGAGGAAGAAGGGGAAGTTCCACGGCAGGATGCCTGCTACGACACCGATAGGGCGCTTGGTGAGGATGATTGTCTCACCACGGCGGTCACTGGGGATGACCTCACCCTCGATATGACGGGCGAAAGATGCCATATAGTCGAAATAGCCCTCTGTGGCGCCAACCTCTGTCTCGGCCCACATCTTCGTCTTTCCCTGCTCGCGCATGAGAATCTCGACAAAGTCGGCATGACGCGCACGGATGCCTGCTGCGATCTTCTGCAGATAGGCGGCGCGCTCGATGGCGGGCGTGCGCGCCCACGGCTTGAACGCTGCCTGAGCGGCATTCAGCGCATCATCGACATCCTGCAGGTCGCCCTCAGGCTGACGGGAGATGACCTCCTCTGTCGACGGGTTTAACACATTGATCCACTTACCGGAATGAGACTCCACAAAGCGTCCTCCGATGTACATTTTTAGGTCTTTCATTGTTGATTTGTTGTTTTGTTAGTTAAATACACACCTAATGTTTAGATATTGCAACCTCAAAGTTACAAATAATAATTGTTCTTTGTACACCAGAAGATGAAAATTATGATTATTTATGGTTTACCACGTAGGGGCGGCCCTCGTGGCCGTCCTAACCAACAATAGGGCGCCCACGAGGGGCGCCCCTACGGTGGGCGATGCTAATTCTTTAGCCAGTCCAAGCGCTTGCCCCAGTCGTTGAAGACGTCGTGGCGCCATTTATAAACCGTCATGGCACCCTGGCAGTCATCCCAGAAGAGAGCCTTGTCGGGTCGGTCGGTATACCACGTCGTGCCGAGCTTATAGTCGGTGGCGCGCTTCTCGCCCGGATAGTCGTTCGTTATCGTGATATATCCGTTCTGAGTCTTGAAGCCTTCTATGTCGGATGTGATGGTGTAAGGCTGCGTGCCATAGCGGTAGGTAGAGTACTTGACGACATAGTTGCCCTCACCGAGGTAATAACCCTCCCAGTGCTGCTTGGCGATGAAGAGGTCGATGCACGGTGTACCGGGCTTGATGTCCTGACGCACGGGACCTTTGATGCGGAACTCGATGATGGCATAGGCCTGTGCCGAGTCTTTAGGTGTGCCGACATGGTCAAGTACGACGAGCGGACTGCGGTCGTTCTTCGTGAAACTCCCACCCCACGACCCCCGTGTTGGATCGTTAGGGTCACCATCCATCATGTAGAGCAACGATGGGGTGTCACCCATCTTGGGGATGCCTTTGAGATAGTTGACGAAGTCAGCACCAAGGTGTCCGGCACCCTTTGCGAAATGCTCGTAGAAGTTGGCATTGTACTCGTCCTCGACCTTGTTCTTAGCGATGAATCCACGGTAGGAGGCGTTGTCTTCAATGAACCAGAGGTCGGGGAAGTTCTTGACGATATAGACATAACTGTTGATGCTCCATTTCTTGTTAGGTCCGCCGATCCAGTAGATCTTCACCTTGTCCTTGATATCGGGAGCATCGTGCAGTGCCTGTGCCACATCGTCGAGTCCGCCCCATACGAGGAGCCAGAGCTTGCGGTCACTCTTTTTTCGTGCGCACCGGATGATCCAATCGGAGCCTTCCGTGGCGTAGCTGTAGCCAGCGAGCGGAGCAGCACCCATCTTGCCCTGCTTGGAGATGGAACGCAGATAATCGGGTGTCGGCCAGTTGGTCTCATGCTTCTTTAGTTTCGGCAGGTCCTTCTCATAGAGGTCGATCATCCGCATGATCTCCGACTTGCGGCCATAGCCATACGACGGAGAGGAGACGATGCCCTCGACATCGAACTTGTTGCAATAGAGCAGGAAATGCATCATGCTCTGGTTGTCATCGGAATCGGTGCCTCCGATATCCGTGCTGATAAGGATTCGTGGACGCTGGGGTACAGGTTGCTGTGCCGATACGTCGAGCACAGACAGGAACGAAATAAGAAATAAGATAAGTTGCCGCATTATTTAATTTAAACTATTTAATTTAAACTGTTCATATATCATTCTGAAGCACAAAATTAAGTCAATATCTTCTTTAAAAGGGGAAATATATTACTAAATAGGGGTAATATATTTGTCGTTTGGCGAAATATTACTATTTTTGCCACATAAAGCTAATAATATGAAACGATCACTTTATACTATTCTCTCTTTTGCCTTTCTATGGCTGATAGCCTGTCCGCTAACTGTTTCGGCACAGGTCGCCCACGCTTCGGCTGTTTCGACGGTGACGATCTCCGATGGCTACATGACGAGCATCCGTAATCTATCGGTGCTGCCCGGCTACTCGCAGTGCATCTATACTTCGGGGTTGCAGGATAAGGACGGTATCATCTGGTTCGGCTCGTGGGACGGTCTGAAACGATTCGACGGCTACGAGTTCGTCACATTCAAGTCGAAGCCCGGTGACAAGAGTCCACTGAAGTCTAACCGCTTCAATGAGATCTGGGAGGCTGATGTTAACCATATTGTTTGTCATTACGGGAACGAGTGCTATCTGTTTAATAAGAGGACCCACACGTTCAAGCTTTGGAAACAAGGCGACAGAGAGAACTACCGGATCATCCCCAAACCACTGCCGCCGCAGATCAGCATGATGCCGGAGATAGATAAGGAGGACTGCAAGACGTTGCTGCAAGACCGACAAGGAGGCTATTGGGTCTTCATGCATCATGGCCTCTACCGCATCGAGCGCATGGCACTGCCGTTCAACATCAGCAAAGAAAGCAATGAGCCCGTCGAGTTTGTCCGTGCTCTCTATCAGGACAGCAAGCATCGCATCTGGCGCAGCGACAAACTTGGATACGTCAAGCTGATGGACCAGCAACTCAGAACGGTAGGCTGGCTCTCGTCCTCGGGCAGCATCAGTAAGAGCCGCACGGCTTTCGGACATGCCGTCTACTGTTTCTACGAGGACCGAGAAGGCAGAATGTGGCTTGGCACCAAGCCCGACGGACTCTTCATGCTCACGCCTACATCGGCCAATAGCTACAAGGTGTCACGATTCGCACACAACGACAAAGACCCTTGGTCAATAAGTTTTAATAATATCTATGCTATCACCGCTGACAAGATAGGCCGGCTCTGGATCGCAACGATAGGCGGAGGACTGAACGTTATGAACATGAGGTCACCCGGACGGTTCTACAACTACAGGAACACGCCCTCGCTGCGTGCTACGAGCCTTAGAGTACGTGCCTTGAAGATATATAATAATGTGTTGCTCATCGGCTCTGACATCGGCCTTTACACCTGTGACCTGCGGAAGCCGCTCTCCGCCCTACACTTCTACCACAGCAGGAGACGCAGTGACGACGATAAGAGCCTTAACAGTGGAAATATATTTCAAATCGTACAGACAGGCAACAACAGCCTCTGGCTCGCTACCTACAGTGGGGGTGTGAGCCGTATAACATCGTCATCGCTTCTCAATGACAGGATTCATTTTGACAACTATACGGTGAGCAACGGGCTCTCATCGGATATCAGTATCGCTATGGTCGAGGACAAGCGTGGAAAACTGTGGATAACCTCTGAGAACGGTCTCGATATGCTGACACCTGACAGTAAGAAGATTTCAAGATTCTCGCGCCTGTTCCGCAATCTCGATTTAGAGTTCACCGACATCCATCCGCTCTGCACGGATGACGGACGGCTGCTGTTCGGTACGACGCGAGGACTGCTGAGCTTCTATCCCGACGACATGAAAGAGAGTTCTTATGTACCGAATCTCATTGTCTATGCCGGTGAGAGGATCGATCTGAAGTCGGACAATAAGCGCTTGTCCATCAAAGTGGCGGCACCCGACTATGCCAACGATGCTGACATCGTCTATGCTTACCGTATGGAAGGCGTGGACGACGGCTGGAACTATACGCGTGAGAACACGATCACCTACCCCAACGTACCTAATGGCACGCACCTGCTCCATATCCGTTCGACGAATGCCGACGGTGTATGGGTCGGCAACGAGCGTACAGTGACCATCCACCACACGCCGACGTTCAGTGAGTCGATATGGATGCCGCTCCTCATCGCCCTGCTGCTCGCCGCTGCCTTTCTCGGGGGCCGCCGCCTCGTGAGGTATGTCAGGGACCTGAAGAACAAAGAGCAACAAGCCAACGAGAAGACGGAGAAGATATCGGCCAACTTCCGGCAGATCTTAGCCGAGCACTCCTCGGAGGAGATTATCAATGACGAGACGAGTCGGGAGGCGAGTTTCTCAACAAAAGCCACCCGGTTTGTCGTCGACAACATCTCCAATTCTGCGCTCACCCTCGACGACTTCGCCAACGCCATGGGCATGAGCCGCAGTGTGCTCTATCAGAAAATGAAAGAGAAGTTCGACACCACACCCATGAACTTCGTCCAGCAGATACGTCTCGAACAGGCACGGAAACTGATGACGGAGACATCGATGCCGATCTCGCAGATCAGTTATCAGTGTGGATTCTCCAACCCCAAATATTTCAGCCGCTGCTTCCGCAACCTCACAGGCATGACCCCAAAAGAGTTTAGGAAACAAGGATAGCAACGCTTTACCCGATTAAAATAGCCCCGGAAGTTTCATAACTCCCGGGGCTTTTTTATGTAATATCTTGCTCAATACAATTCTTTATTGTATCTTTGCCCATGAAACGTCATCTTATCCAGACGACAACCATTAGATTATAGCACCAATATAAACCAAGAATATTATGATTATTGATCACAAGAAGATTGATCCCGTCATTGCCGACGGCTTCAAAGGCGGCAAAGGACCGATGGAAACACGTAACTTCTATGACGGTCACGTACGAATCAACATGGCAACCCTTCACCCCGGTGACTATGCCGGATATCATCAGCATCAGGGAACCTGTGAGGTGATATATGTCGTCAGTGGAACCCTCACATTCACTTATGACGACAAGGAAGAGACATGCAGCGCAGGGCAGGTTCATTATTGCCCAGAAGGTCATTACCACGCCTTTGCCAACAAGACCAACGAGGACGCCACCTTCCTCTGTGTCGTCCCCGCTGTGAAATAAGCGCTTAAGGTTCTCTTAGTTTTATCTGGCAGTTGTCGAGCGAATCGATGATTGCCAGACTCTCAACACGTACGCCTTCTTTTTCGATCTGCTCACGTCCGTGCTGAAAGGCTTTCTCGATGATGAAGCCCATGCCGACGAGTTCCGCCCCACCCTGCCGGCAGAGGTCGATGATGCCCTTCGCAGCGTTACCGTAAGCAAGGAAGTCGTCGATAAACAGCACCTTATCTTTAGGCGTAAGATATTCCTTCGAGATAACGACATTATACTCACGCTGTTTAGTAAACGAGAAGACCTTCGTCTGAAGCATGTCGCCCATCGTGGATGGCTTCTTTTTCTTTGCAAAGACCACAGGCAAGTCGAGCAAGAAGCCCATCATTATAGCGGGCGCTATGCCACTGGCCTCAATAGTAAGGATTTTGTTAATGTCTGACGAAGCATAGCGACGGATAAACTCCACCGCAATCTGTTTCATGAGGTTCGGGTCAAGTTGATGATTGATGAACTTGTCCACTTTCAGAATCCCACCAGGGAAACACTTTCCGTCTTTCAGGATACGGTCACGTAATAACTTCATAACTATTTTAGTAAATCTTTCACTCCTTAATTCTTATCAGCGCATTGGCAACCATTGCCGCCAAACCACCGGTGGTGATACCACTGCTGAAGATACTCCTTATGACATCGGGCATCTTGGACATGATGTCAGGTACAAGTTCAACACTCATGCCCAATGAGAAACTGATCGCCATGACAAGAACAGCCTTGCGCGTTATCTTTGTCGATGCGATGATACGGATCCCAGCTGCTGCCACTGTACCGAACATGAGTAAGGTCGCCCCGCCTAAGACACAGTCGGGGATAAGCGAGAACAATTGACCAACGACGGGGAAGAGTCCGAGGATAAATAGTGCAGCTGCCACGAAATACCCCACATAACGACTTGCCACGCCTGTGAGTTGTATCATGCCATTGTTCTGTGCGAAAATAGAGTTAGGGAAACTGTTGAATACAGCAGCTAACATTGAGTTGAAGCCGTCAGCAAGAATACCTCCTTGTGCACGCTTCATGAATTTTTCTCCTTCGACAGGCTCACCTGAAATAAGCGAATTAGCTGTAATGTCACCAAAGGCCTCTACGGCAGTGACAAGATAGATAAGTCCAAGACCAATAATCGTTCCTATATCAAAACGCAGTCCATATTTGAATGGTATCGGAACATTGATATGCCCAGAGACATTCAAGGAAGAGAAATCCATCATGCCCATGAAATAAGCCACGACACAGCCTACAATCAGACCGATGACGATAGAGCCCATGCGCAGATACTGATTGGTCAGGCGGTTGAAAAAGATGATGGTCAGAAGGACAAGCAGAGCCAGACCGAGATACTTCAGAGAGCCGAACGTACCGTTGTCTATCGCTGTTTGTCCCCCACCGCAAGAACTGATACCTGCCTTGATGAGACATAAACCGATGAGTGTGACAACGATTCCCGACACGAGAGGTGTAATAACTTTCCTTGCATAAGGCAGAAGCCGGCTAACGAGCATCTCTACAACAGAAGCGACGAGGCACCCTCCAAAGATATAACTGAGTCCAAGAGAAACATCCATCTTTCCGTTCACCATGCCAAGCATCCCAGCACCAATAATAGGACTGATAAAAGAGAAGGACGTGCCCTGGATACAAAGGAGTCCCGTACCGAATGGTCCGAAACGATGACACTGTATAAAGGTGGCAATGCCGGAAACAAACAAGGACATGGAGACGAGGAAACCTGTCGTCTCAAGATCGAAACGAAGTGCCGAGCTGATGATGAGCGGAGGTGTTATGATAGCTGCAAACACTGCTAACAAGTGCTGCAAGGCTGCGAACAACGTCTCTCTTAGAGGCGGACGATCATACAGACCATATATCAGATCTTTCCCTGTCTTTTCCATGAAAATTAGATTATCTCGTATATGGCTGCAAAATTAGCAAAAAATGATGAGAATAACAGTACTTACATTATTTTTTCTTAACTTTGCACACTATAACATCGTATAGCATTATAGCATCAACCCATACAACATAGCAGAAAAAATAATAGAACAATAAACCACAGACTCTTCATGAGAATTGCAACAGCTCTTCTCGCGCTCTCCCCCTTCATCGGTATTCACAGTCAAAATATTCAGCTCCATTACGACCTTGGACACAGTCTATACAGCGATCTGACTCCCAGGCAGAGCGTCACGACAACTGTTGAGATGTTCAAGCCCGACACATGGGGCTCTACTTATTTCTTTATCGACCTCGACTATAAGAATGATGGCGTCAAAGGTACTTACTGGGAGATCTCAAGAGAATTTAATGTATCGAAGAACAAGCAGTTCGCAGCTCACGTAGAATATAATGGTGGTGCAGAGACTGGCGAGACGGATGACAACTACTATGGCAATCGTTATCAGCATGCCGCTTTGGCCGGCGGTGCCTGGAATTGGCATTCGAAAGATTATCGCAAGACGTTCAGTGTGCAACTGCTTTGGAAATACTACTTTTCCAATCACCATCGTGACCTACGGCCTTACAACAGTGTACAACTCACTGAGGTATGGAGCACAACCTTCGCCCATGGCCTGTGTACATTTGATGGCTATTGCGATGTGTGGTACAACAAGAACGTGAACGGCAACTATATTATCCAGTCGGAACCCCAGTTCTGGTTCAATCTTAATAAGTTGAAAGGATGGAATAACATCAACCTATCGTTGGGCTCAGAAGTCGAGATAAGCAACAACTTTGTTTATAACGAGCGGGGAGAGAACAATCGTTTCTATGCCATCCCTACCATTGCGGCTAAATGGACGTTCTAAGTCAATGTCTTTCTTTTTGCAATGGTAATAATCACAACAATTATCGTCTATTTCCTTGTCCTGTTGCTCATAGGCCGCATCACGACAAGGCATTCGGATAACGACACATTCTATCGAGGCAACAGACAGTCGCCGTGGTATATGGTGGCTTTCGGCATGGTAGGAGCGAGCATCTCCGGCATCACCTTCGTCTCCGTGCCCGGCATGGTCATGAAAACGGACATGACCTACCTGCAGATGTGCATCGGCTTCATCCTCGGTTACTTCGCTATCGCCTTCATCCTCCTGCCGGTCTACTACCGGTTACGACTGACGACGATCTACTCTTATCTCAAGGAACGGCTCGGCCTGAGGTCATACAAGACGGGTGCCTCGTTCTTCCTCCTGTCGAAGATGACGGGGGCTGCTGTGCGGTTCTATGTCGTCTGCATGATCCTGCAGAAGTTCGTCCTCGATGCCGTGGGCGTGCCCTTTCCCATCACCGTCATCGGACTTGTTGCGCTGATATGGCTCTATACAAGGCGCGGAGGAATCAAGACGCTCGTTTGGACAGACACATTCCAGACACTGTGTATGTTTGTCGCGCTCATCCTCATCATCATTAATGTCATCTCAGCCCTCGGCATGTCCGTAGGCGACGCCGTGGGTGCCATCGCCCGCGACAGTCACAGTAGGGTGTTTGTCTTCGACGACTGGGTGTCGACGCAGAACTTCTGGAAACAGTTCTTTAGCGGTGCCTTCGTCGCTATCGTCATGACGGGGCTCGACCAGGACATGATGCAGAAGAACCTGACGTGTAAGTCATTGAGAGATGCGCAGAAAGACATGTGTACCTATGGCTTCGCCTTCGTACCCGCCAACCTGCTGTTCCTCGCTTTAGGTATCCTGCTGCTCATGCTCGCCCAGAAGCAAGGCATCGCCGCACCCGCCATGGGTGACGACCTGCTCCCGATGTTTGCAGCATCAGGAAGACTCGGGACGACAGTCGTTGTTCTCTTCACCATCGGCGTGGTAGCTGCCGCCTTCTCTTCAGCCGACTCGGCACTGACGGCATTGACGACCTCGTTCTGTGTCGATATCGCCGGACGTGAGGATGACGAGACACTAAGGAAGCGGGCACATATCGGCATCGCTGCTGTCTTCGTTGGCTTTATCCTCGCCTTCAAAGCCCTGAACAGTACCAGTGTCATCGATGCTATCTACATTCTCTGCTCCTATACCTACGGGCCGTTGTTGGGTTTGTTCGTCTACGGCCTGTTCACAAAGCGAAAGGTCCAGGACCGGCTCGTGCCTTATGTCTGCGTCGCTTCGCCTTTGATCTGCCTTGCTATCGACTACGGCACGCGCTATGCCACGGGTTACGTCTTCGGTTACGAGATGCTGATGCTCAACGGTGCCCTCACCTTCGCAGGACTGTGGGGAACAAGGAGAATAAAAGGCTCTTCAGAATTTCGAATTGATAAGGTCCCCGGAGGAAATAATAGGTTAGCCAAGTGAGGAGCAGCACCTCGGAGAGGTGCCACTTGGTTAGCCCCACGTGAGGCGCAGCCGAAACGTGGGGTTTAGGTTCGGTGTGATTTCGTTGCAATCCGGCCTCGAAGAGGGCGAACATGGTTTAAACCCCATCACCTATAACCAGCATCCTGACAATGTTCGCCCTCTTCGAGGCCGGTTTTCAGGTCATTCGCCCATTCACAACCCCACGTTTCGGCTGCGCCTCACGTGGGGCTAACATAGTTCAACCTCTTCGAGGTTGTGCGCTCCTTACCTGGGCTAACCGTGTTCAATCTCTCCGAGGCACTTATTAACCCGAAAAGCGGAAAGACCTATTATTTGTCGAGAATTGTCTTAGATTGTCTTCTTAAAATATCTCTTAACGACAACCTCGGACAATAGTCGACAATACCCGACAAATAAAATAATCTTATTTGTTCATCGCAGCATATACGGCTTCTGCACAGCGCTCACCGTCAACACCCGCTGAGACGATACCACCCGCATAACCTGCACCCTCGCCGCACGGGAACAAACCCTCAACACGGATATGCTGCAACGTCTCACGGTCGCGCAGAATACGGACGGGCGACGACGTGCGAGTCTCAACGGCGATCAGCACTGCTTCGTTTGTCAGAAACCCATGACTTCGCTTACCAAAGACTTTAAAACCTTCCTGAAGGCGCTTGGCAATGAACGGCGGAAGCCAGAAATGCAGCGGACTGCTCACAAGGCCCGGTGCATAACTGCTCTTGGGCAAGTCATAACTGAGCCTGTTGTTCACGAAATCAGCCATGCGCTGTGCCGGTGCCGTCTGCTTCATGTTGCCTTGCTGCCAGCACATCTTCTCTAATTGTTCCTGGAACCGCATCACGGACAATACATCATTGGGGTCATTTATATCATTGCCCTCCTTATCCTTGTCAGCCATGATCTGAGCGGTCTTGTCCGCCATGATCTGCGCGGCATCCTCAGGTCTCACCTCAACGACCATGCCACTGTTCGACCACTGTGTGCCACGGTTGCTCGGTGACATACCGTTTACAACGATCTGCTCCGGGCCCGTAGCTGCAGGAATGACGAAGCCACCGGGACACATACAGAATGAATAGACACCGCGGCCTTCCACCTGAGCCACCATGGAATATTCAGCAGCCGGAAGATACTTGCCTCTACCGTTCTTATTATGATACTGTATCTGATCGATGAGCTTTGACGGATGCTCCAAGCGCACACCGACAGCGATACCCTTCGGCTCAATCTCTATCTTCGCACTTGCCAAATAACGGTAGACGTCGCGCGCGCTGTGACCCGTGGCAAGGATAACGGGGCCACGGAACTCAAGTTCTTTCTTCGTCTGCAGGTCAACGGCTTTCACACCGACGACGCGCTCACCACCGTCAGAGAGCTGCTCAAGGAGGAACCCTGTCATCTTCGTCTGGAAATGCACTTCTCCCCCACTCTTTATGATCTGCAACCGCATGTTCTCAATGACACGCGGCAGTTTATCTGTACCAATATGAGGATGAGCATCAGCGAGGATCGATGTAGAAGCACCATGCTGACAAAAGACATTGAGGATCTTCTCCGTGTTGCCACGCTTATGGCTCCGCGTATAGAGCTTGCCGTCACTGTAAGCCCCTGCACCGCCTTCACCGAAGCAATAGTTGCTTTCCGGGTCGACCTTCTGCGTCTTGGTGATGAGTGCCATGTCTTTCTTGCGCTCCCGGACATCCTTTCCGCGTTCAATGATGACAGGACGCAGACCAAGCTCTATCAGTCTCAAGGAAGCAAAGAGACCGCCAGGCCCCTCACCCACTACGACAACCTTCGGACGGTCGCCGACATACGGATAATCAATATGCTGATACTCATCATCTTGCGGCATCTCATTGATGTAAGCCCGCACCTTCAAGTTCACATAGATCGTACGCTGACGGGCATCGATACTTCTTCTGAGCACACGTACATGCGTCAGTGTGCGGGCATCGAAGCCCTTCTCTTTGGCAAGATAATCGATGATATTTTGTTCGGAGGCTGCTATCTGTGGCAATACTCTCAATTGATATTCTTCTACCATATTATATTCTGATTTCTATATCTCGTATATTTATTGCAAAATTAATCAAATCATAGCATTTTCACGGTATTTGTCGATATTTTATTAATAAATTTATCGTTTTTCTTTGTCAGAACGATGAAACATTATACCTTTGCAACCAAGCACGGCCAAAAGCCCTCACGTATTGGGAATGGTTGTGCAATAACAAACCAATAATCATTTAACAATGAAAGTATTAAAATTCGGCGGGACATCGGTAGGTTCCGTGAAAAGCATTCTCAGTTTGAAACGTATTGTCGAGAAGGAGGCCAAGCGTCAGCCCATTGTTGTTGTCGTCAGTGCCTTAGGCGGAATCACCGACCAGCTCATCTCCACATCCCGCCTTGCCCAGGAAGGTAAGGAAGAGTGGAAGGAACAATACGAACAGATGGTAGACCGTCACCATAAGATGATCGACACCATCATCACCGATACCAGTGATCGTGAGGAGCTTTTCAATAAGGTGGACGCCTTGTTCGAACAGTTGCATTCCATTTATTTCGGTGTTTATCTCATCCATGACCTTAGTAAGAAGACCCTCGACGCTATCGTCAGCTATGGCGAGCGTCTGAGCTCCAACATCGTCTCAACGCTTGTCAAAGGCTCGCGATGGATGGATTCTCGCAACTTCATCAAGACCACCACATCGCCCAACGGCAAGACAGTGCTCGACTCAGAGCTCACCAACCGCCTCGTGAAAGAGGCGTTCAAGGACATGGCGCGCGTGACGCTCCTCCCTGGATTCATCTCTTCCGACAAGGACTCCGGTGAGACCACGAACCTCGGACGAGGCGGCTCCGACTATACCGCTGCAATCATTGCCGCAGACCTCGATGCAGAGATTCTTGAGATCTGGACCGATGTAGACGGCTTCATGACGGCTGACCCTCGCGTCATCAAGACAGCTTACACCATCGACGAACTGAGTTATGTCGAGGCTATGGAGCTCTGCAACTTCGGTGCAAAGGTCGTCTACCCGCCTACAATCTATCCGGTACGTATCAAGAACATCCCGATCCGGGTCAAGAATACTTTCAATCCCGATGCACCCGGGACAATCATCAAAGATAAGATCGAGAACGATCATAAACCCATCAAGGGTATCTCAAGTATCAAGAACACCTCACTCATCACCGTCTCCGGTCTTGCCATGGTCGGTGTCATCGGTGTCAACCGCCGTATCTTCACAGCCCTGGCCAACAACGGCATCTCCGTGTTCATGGTCTCTCAGGCTTCGTCAGAGAACTCCACGTCTATCGGTGTTCGTGATGAGGATGCAGCAGAGGCAGCGCGCGTGCTCGACAACGAGTTCGCGGCAGAGATAGAAGACGGTGCAATGTACCCCATGCACGTAGAGAGCAACCTCGCTACCGTGGCTATCGTGGGTGAGAACATGAAGCATGCGGCAGGTATCGCCGGTAAGCTCTTCGGTACACTCGGACGAAGCGGTATCTCCGTCATCGCCTGTGCACAGGGTGCCTCCGAGACCAATATCTCGTTTGTCGTGCAGGGCTCAGAGCTGCGCAAGACGATGAACGTGCTTCACGACTCCTTCTTCCTCTCCGAATACAAGGTGCTCAACCTCTTCATCTGCGGTATCGGTACCGTCGGTGGAAAACTCATTGAGCAGATACGCCAACAATATGAGAACCTCAAGGAGCACTCCCGACTGAAACTTACGGTCGTAGGTGTGGCAAGCTCCCACAACGCCATCTATTCACGTGACGGTATCGACCTTGACAACTACAGAGAACTGCTCAAGCAGTCGGAGCCCAGCGACCCCGAGAAGCTGCGCGATAAGATTCTCTCCATGAACATCTTCAACGCTGTCTTTGTCGACTGCACGGCTTCCAAAGAGATTGCCGACCTCTATCAGACGCTGCTCGACCACAACGTGAGCATCGTGGCAGCCAATAAGATTGCAGCAAGTTCGGCTTACGACAACTATGCTCATCTGAAAGAGACGGCACTCCGTCGCGGCATCAAGTTCCTCTTCGAGACCAATGTCGGTGCAGGACTGCCAATCATCGGTACGATCAATGACCTGCGCAACTCCGGTGACCGTATCTTGAAGATTGAGGCCGTACTGAGTGGTACACTCAACTTCATCTTCAACAAGATCTCAGCCGACTGCCCGTTCTCCAAGACTGTGCTTGCAGCCAAGGAGGAAGGTTACTCGGAGCCGGATCCACGTATCGACCTCAGTGGTACAGACGTGGTTCGCAAGATCGTGATCCTCGCACGCGAGGCTGGCTACCGTGTAGAGCAAGAAGACGTAGAGAAACATCTCTTCGTGCCCGACGAATATTTCAAAGGCTCATTGGAGGAGTTCTGGAAGCATCTGCCCGACCTCGATGCCAACTTTGAGAACCGTCGCAAGGCGTTGGAGGCAGAAGGCAAGCGTTGGCGTTTCATCGCTACGATGGACCACGGCAAGGTGAGCGTCGCGCTGAAAGCTGTAGGACAAGACAGTCCGTTCTACAACCTCGAGGGCAGCAACAACATCGTTCTGCTCACCACCGAGCGTTACAAGGAGTACCCCATGCTCATCCAGGGTTATGGAGCAGGTGCCAGCGTAACGGCTGCCGGCGTGTTCGCCAATATCATCAGTATCGCAAACGTTTAAAGTCAGGGTAACATGAAACACATTATTATATTAGGTGATGGCATGGCAGACCATGCCGTGGAGCGCCTCGGTGGCAAGACGCTCCTGCAATATGCTGACACGCCGTATATGGACATGCTGGCACGCAAAGGCCGCACAGGACGCCTGATGACAATCCCCGACGGGTTCCTCCCGGGCTCCGAAGTTGCCAACAGTACCATCCTTGGCTACGACCAGAACAAGGTGTACGAAGGCCGCGGACCTTTGGAGGCTGCAAGCATCGGTTACGACATGGCACCCGAAGACTTTGCGCTGCGCCTGAATATCATCTGTGTAGGCGATGGCAAGATCATCACTCACAATGGCGGAAACCTCTCTACAGAGAACGGAGCAGTGCTCATGCATTACCTTAACGAAAAGCTTGGAAACGCTGATATTAAGTTCATTCCGGGAATCCAATACCGTCACTTACTGATCGTGAAGCGCGCCAGCAAGCACATCGTCTGCGCTCCGCCTCATGACCATCCTAACGAGCAGTGGAAGTCGCTGCTTGTCCAGCCGGAGAAAGGCTGGGAAGACAAGCACGAGCCGATCATCGGGTTCGACGGCAAGCCTACGGGCGAGGTGCGTATGACCGCACAGGAGACAGCCGACCTGCTCAACGACCTCATCGTCAAGAGTCAGGCACTGTTAGAGGCGCATCCTTACAACAAGGACAAGGCCGCCAAAGGCGAGCGCATGGCGAACCTCATCTGGCCTTGGGGTGGTGGCTATCGTCCGTCCATGAAGACGCTGCCGCAGAAATATCCGCAGATCAAGCGAGGCACCTGCATCTCCGCCGTGGACCTCATCCGCGGTATCGGCCAGTATGCCGGCCTCGATGTGGTGAAAGTGCCACGCGCTACAGGTCTTGCCGACACTAACTATGAAGGCAAGGTTGAAGCAGCACTGACAGCACTCTATAATCAGGACTTCGTCTTCGTGCATTTCGAGGCAAGCGACGAGGCTGGTCACGACGGCAACCTCGCACTGAAGCTCAAGACAATAGAGAACCTCGACCATCGCGTCGTGGAACCGATCTACAACGAGGTGAAACAATGGGAGGAGCCCGTCGCCATCGCCGTGCTCCCCGACCACCCCACTCCAGTGGAGATCCGCACCCATGTCAAGGAGCCCGTGCCGTTCCTTGTTTGGTATAAAGGCATCGAGCCCGACAGCGTGCAGGTCTACGACGAGGTGTCGTGTGTCAATGGCGACTGCGGCATGCTTCATCTCACCGAGTTTATGGATAAATTTATGGCAATCTAACACACGTAGGGGCGGCCCTCGTGGCCGTCCTACCGACAAACATTTAAGTTTATGAAATATTACAGCACGAATCATAAAGCCCCGGAGGCAACCCTTCGTGAGGCTGTAGAGAAAGGCCTCGCTCCCGACCGTGGCCTTTATATGCCTGAGGTGATCAAGCAGCTGCCTCAGACCTTCTTCGATAACATCGACAAGCTCTCATTCCAGGAGATCGCCTTTGAGGTTGCGAAGGCTTTCTTTGGCGAGGATGTCGACGAAGAGTCACTGAAGCACATCGTTTATGACACCTTAGCTTTCGAGACGCCTGTTGTGCACGTCAACGACAACATTTATGCCTTGGAACTCTTCCATGGACCTACATTCGCTTTCAAGGATGTAGGTGCCCGTTTCATGGCACGTCTGCTCCAGTATTTCATCCGCAAGGATCAGGAGAAGACAGGCGATAAGCGTACGGTGAATGTCCTTGTAGCGACGAGTGGTGACACAGGCTCTGCTGTAGCCAACGGCTTCCTCGGCGTCGACGGCATCCATGTCTATGTGCTCTATCCGAAGGGCAAGGTCAGCAAGATTCAGGAGAGCCAGTTCACGACCTTAGGCCATAACATCACAGCCTTGGAGGTTGACGGTGTCTTCGACGACTGTCAGGCACTCGTCAAGTCGGCTTTCATGGACAAGGAGCTCACTGACCATATGATCCTCACCTCGGCCAACAGTATCAACGTGGCGCGCTTCCTTCCCCAGGCTTTCTATTATTTCAACGCCTACGCGCAGCTCAAACGCTCGGGTGCACTGAAAGACAAGAAGCTCACCGTCTGTGTGCCGTCGGGTAACTTCGGCAACATCACCGCAGGTCTTTTCGGGGCCAAGATGGGACTCCCCGTGAGTCATTTCATCGCAGCCAACAATGCCAACGACGTGTTCTACAACTATCTTCAGACCGGAGTCTACACGCCGATGGCAAGTAAGCAGACCCTCGCCAACGCCATGGACGTCGGTGCCCCGAGCAACTTCGCCCGCATCCTCGACCTCTATCATAACAGTTATGAGGCTATCTGCAAGGATATCTCGGGTGCGACCTATCCCGATGACCGCATCCGTGAGACGATGAAGCAATGCTATAAGGAAACGGGCTATGTGCTTGATCCTCATGGTGCCTGTGGCTATCAGGCTCTGAAGGAGCAGCTCCCTGCTGATGGCGTGGGCGTGTTCCTTGAGACAGCTCACCCGGCTAAGTTCAAAGAGAAAGTGGATGCCATCCTGGGCACCGACATCGCTATCCCCGAGCGCCTGCAGGCTTTCATGAGAGGCAAGAAGCAGAGCATCGAGATGCCCAACAGTTTCGATGCGTTCAAAAAGTTTCTTTTATCGCAATAGCAGGGTACGGTAGGATTGGTTAGGCGGACCGTCCCATAAGTAAAATATTTCGACCTGTACAGTTGGGAATGCCCCTCGAAGAGGGCAAACATGGTTAGCCCCAGGTGAGGAGCGCACAACCTCGGAGAGGTTGAACATGGTTAGCCCCAGGTGAGGAGCGCAGCGACGCAACCTGGGGTTTAGGGGCAGACGATTAAACCTGACCTGTCGGCCTCGAAGAGGGCGAACATGGGCGGAATGCCGGTTATAGATGATGGTGGTTAAACCATGTTCGCCCTCTTCGAGGCCGGTATTCAGGTCAACCGCTCCTATCCAACCCCACGTTTCGGCTACGCCTCACGTGGGGCTAACCATGTGGCACCTAAAGCTCGAAATAATTCGACCTGTACGGTTGACGTTTATCTCTCGCTGATCTCGCAGATGCGCAGATCTCTGTGACTATCGTCACAAGGCGATTTCGCAGATTCCTCCCGAAACCAATCTGTTAGGCAAAGGGTATTGATAAAAATCTGCGAGATCGAAGAGCGGCCGCTCTTAAAATCTGCGTATCTGCGCAATCTGCGAGAGGCCTGAAAAACAGTTTGCTTTCAACCGTATAGTTCGAAACAATTCAACCGCACAAGCAATAATATAATGATCAGCAAGGCAAAACTGAAACTCATCCACTCGTTGGAGAACAAGAAAGGGAGACGTGAGAACGGTCTCTTCGTTGCCGAGGGCCCGAAGGTTGTCGGCGACCTCCTCTCACGCTTCCCGCTTAAACTCATCGTAGCTGTCGACGAATGGATACAGACGAACCGGCACGACCTCGGGGATGCCGAGGTCATCGCTGTTACAGATGATGAACTGCGAAAAGCTTCGTTGCTTCAACATCCGCAACAGGTCTTGGCATTGTTTGAACTCCCACAAGAGAAGGCTGAAACAGAAGACGCCCTTTCATCAGTTCTCTCCGACGATAACAGGAAACTGTCGCTGGCGCTCGATGGCGTGCAAGACCCCGGAAACCTCGGAACGATCATCCGCATCGCCGACTGGTTCGGCATTGAAGACATCTTTTGTTCTCAGACCACTGTCGACGCCTACAGTCCGAAGGTTATCCAAGCCACGATGGGGAGCATCGCTCGCGTCCGTGTTCACTACACCGACTTAGCGCAACTCATCCATAGCCTACCGAGCGATTATCCCGTCTATGGCACCTTGCTTGACGGCGAGGATATCTATAGTCAGGAGCTGACCCAAGGTGGCTTGATCGTTATGGGGAACGAGGGTAACGGCATCTCCCCTGCTATCCGCCCGCTGATCAACCACCGGCTGCTCATCCCCAATTACCCGAAAGGAAGAGCAACGGCCGACAGCCTGAATGTTGCCATCGCCACAGCCATCACGTGCGCGGAATTTAGAAGGCACACCTAACAATAGGGCGGCCACCAGGGCCGCCCCTACGGTAAAACCATCTAAGTTTCTTTACTCATCCCCTACTGAAACGACCTTTCCTTCAGCAGCAAGCTCTGTATGAGGGAAGATCGTGCGGGCCTCGTCTAAGATAGCCTGCTCATTGTCGTAACGGGCACTGAAATGGCCAAGGAGGAGCTTGCCGACATGCGCATCGCGTGCCACCATAGCAGCCTGCTGAGAGGTGGAGTGATAATAGAGCTTGGCTCGGTCTGCACACGAACTGTCGTAAGTAGAGTCGTGATAAAGCAGATCGACGCCCTCTACAAGCTCATGGAGGGACGGCATGTAGCGCGTGTCACAACAATAGGCATAGGAACGGGGAGGATCAGCAGGCGTCACCAATCGCGAATTGGGAATGACCTCTCCATCCTCTGTCGTCCAGTCGGCACCCGCTTTGATATTATTGATCTGTGAGACGGGTATGTCGTAACAGTCGATCATGTCGCGGCGGATATGAGGCAGTGTAGCTTTCTCCCGGAAGAGGTAGCCGGAGCAAGGAACGCGGTGAGAGAGCGGGATGCTCTCCACTGTAAGACTTCGATCCTCGAAGATGACTTGATGTTTCGTAGTGTCAACAGCGTGAAACTCAACGCGATAATCTAATCCGTTACAGAAAAGATTCATCTGGACATCGAGCAAGGACTTGAGGGCTTCCGGCGCATAGATATGCAGCGGAGCCGTACGGCCGAGCATGCCGAAGGTTGAAATGAGTCCGATGAGTCCGAAGCAATGATCCCCATGAAGATGCGAGATGAAGATAGCCTGAATCTTCGTGAAGCCGACATGAGAGCGGCGCAGCTGTATCTGCGTACCCTCCCCACAGTCGATCATAAAGAACTTTCCGCGAATCTCCACGACCTGCGAAGATGCGAAATGCTTCAAGGTGGGCAGCGCACTGCCGCAGCCTAAGATATGGACATTGAATGGTTCCATATTATTTTGCGCGCTTGTACAGGAAGATGCCTTCACGGTTCTCTATCTCGAGAGAGTCGCTGCCAAGGTTATCAATATCGAAGGTGTCGCGGTTGAGCAGTAACTTGCCATTGAGAATCTTCCAAGATGTCCAAGGATTCTTCTCTGCTTCCACATTCGACTTGACCTCACCTCCTTCAAGAATCTCAAAGTTCTTGTCAATGCTTGTCCACTTACCTTGCAGCGTCGTGAGGTTGATGACCTTTGCAGCCGTCTCCTCCCCGTCAACAGGTTGTCCTTTGACCACAGCCAAGCGGTCACCGGCAAGCAGTCCGCCGACAACAGGATCCGTGCCATCCTCGGTATCGGGCAAAGCAAATGTCAGCGTGTCGCCGGCATCCGTGATGAGTTCCAAGGTGTGCATCATCGTGCCCTCGCCGCAGACACCATAGATCGTAGAGTCTTGGATAGCCGGTTGATCATCAATCTTCTCCGTAGCCGTCTCTCTCTGCTGAGGTTTGTTCTTGCATCCGTTCAACATGAAAGTGGCTGTCAGTGCAAGGGTAAACAAAAAGTATAGTTTCTTCTTCATAGTATGGTTATTTTTCTTAGTTGTCATTCTTTCCGCTTGGCTTCGTTCCAATATTTATCCATTTCATCGAGCGTCAGGTCCTTGATATTCTTTCCCGCTTCCTTCGCTTTCTGCTCAATGTAAGTAAAGCGAGAGATAAACTTCCGATTAGCATGTTCAAGGGCATTGTCGGGATTGAGGTGATAGAGCCGTGCCGCGTTGATAATGCTGAAGATGAAGTCGCCTAATTCAATAGTTGAACGTTCTTTGTCATTTCTCTCTAACTCAGCCTCTAACTCGCCTAATTCTTCCCGCACTTTGCCCCATACGTCATGCGGCTCCTTCCAGTCGAAGCCCACATTGCGCGCCTTGTCCTGGATGCGGTAAGCTTTGATGACAGAAGGTAAGGCATCGGGCACACCACTGAGCACCGTCTCGTTACCGTCACGCTCAAGCCGCTTGCGCTTCTCCCATGACGACTCTACCTGTGTAGAAGACGATGGTTTGGCAGCGTTGGAATCGCTATTTTCAGACGTTTCACGGTCTGTTTCACATTTGTCGGTTTTATAGTTGACATGTCCCTCGGCGTCGACCTCCATCTCGGGGTTGCTCACCGTCCATCCACTCCAGTTGATGAAGTCGTGACGGAACATCAGTTTGTCAGCCTGATGGTTACAGACATCGGCGATATCGAAGTCACCCGTTTCCGAGCCCATCACGGAATAGAGGATGACATGCTCCATCACGTCGCCGAGCTCCTTGCATATCTCTGTATGATCATTCTTCATCAAAGCATCGCAGAGCTCAAAGGTTTCCTCAATGGTATTGGGCCGCAGACTCTCAAAGGTCTGTGCCTTATCCCATGGACATTCCTTGCGCAAACGCTCCTGGACATCAAGCAGCCGCTCAAAAGCCTTTAGTTTATCTTGTTTTGTATGCATAAACGTTATATTAAATTATCGATTCATCACTGTTCGGACAGATGAGTTTCCCATAGGGCGGCCTGGTTAGCCTTAAGCACCTCGAAGAGGTGCCACTTGGTTAGCCCCAGGTAAGGAGCGCAGCGACGTAACCTGGGGTTCCGGTGTGGTGACGATACGTTGCAATCCGGCCTCGAAGAGGGCGAACCTACCCATATACGTAACCAGCATCCCGCCATAGTTCGCCCTCTTCGAGGCCGGCAGGTCAGGTAAAACGCCCAATCCTAAACCCCAGGTTGCGTCGCTGCGCTCCTTACCTGGGGCTACTCATGTGGCACCTCTCCGAGGTGCTGACCCATACATGGGGCTACTCATGTACAACCTCTCCGAGGTGCTGACCCTCACCTGAGGCTACTCATGTACAACCTCTCCGAGGTTGGCTGCAGTATCAACTCGAAAAAAGGAAGAACCATATTATTTTCATGCAAAGTTAGTGGTTTTAAGTTGAAAATTAGTAATTTTGCACCGATATTCTTTAGATTACACAAAGAAATAACAGATACATGGAATTAGCAAGTAAGTACGACCCTAATCAAGTAGAGTCGAAATGGTATCAGTATTGGCTTGACAACAAGCTTTTCTCTTCTCACCCCGACGGCCGCGAGCCCTACACCGTGGTTATTCCCCCACCAAACGTGACAGGTGTGCTCCACATGGGCCATATGCTCAACAACACCATTCAGGATATTCTCGTGCGTCGTGCACGCATGGAGGGTAAGAACGCATGCTGGGTGCCCGGCACTGACCACGCATCCATCGCTACTGAGGCAAAGGTCGTCGGCAAACTTGCTGAGCAAGGTATCAAGAAGACGGACCTCACCCGTGAGCAGTTCCTCGAGCATGCCTGGGACTGGACGCGTGAGCACGGCGGCATCATCCTCAAGCAGCTCCGTAAGCTCGGTTGCTCCTGCGACTGGGACCGTACGGCTTTCACAATGGATGAGACCCGTTCGAAGAGTGTCATCCATGTCTTCGTGGATCTCTACCGCAAGGGACTGATCTATCGCGGCGTGCGCATGGTCAACTGGGACCCGAAAGCCAAGACTGCACTCTCCGATGAGGAAGTGATCTATAAGGATGAGCACTCTAAGCTCTATTATCTGAAATATTATGTGGCCGCTGACGACCAGGCTAAGGTCGAGCGCAAGGCTGAAGGCAACGTCATGCACAAGGATGCCAAAGGCTACTACGCTGTGGTGGCTACGACCCGTCCGGAGACGATCATGGGCGACTCGGCAATGTGCATCAACCCTGAGGATGTGAAGAACACATGGCTCAAAGGCTTGCACGTCATCGTGCCGCTGGTGAACCGCATCATCCCCGTCATCGAGGACTCTTACGTCGATATCCAGTTCGGTACCGGCTGTTTGAAAGTGACACCTGCCCACGATGTCAACGACCATATGCTCGGTCTGAAGCACCATCTCGAGACCATCGATATCTTCAACGACGATGGTACGATCTCGAAGGCTGCCGGCATGTATGTCGGTCAGGATCGTATGGACGTGCGTAAGCAGATTGCCATCGACCTCGAGAAGGCTGAGCTGATGGAGAAGGTAGAGGACTACGACAACAAGGTGGGCTTCTCTGAGCGCACGAACGTGCCTATTGAGCCGAAACTCTCCACACAGTGGTTCCTCAAGATGCAGCACTTCGCTGATATCGCTCTCCCACCGGTGATGAACGATGAGATCGAGTTCTTCCCGAAGAAATACAAGAACACCTATAAATATTGGTTGGAGAACATCAAAGACTGGTGTATCAGCCGTCAGCTGTGGTGGGGTCACCGCATCCCGGCTTACTACTTCACCACGACCGATGGCAAGCGAGACTTCGTCGTAGCTGAGACCGCAGAGGAGGCTCTGAAACTCGCACAGGAGAAGAACCCCGCAGTGACCGCCGACTCACTGGAGCAAGAGAGCGACTGCCTCGACACGTGGTTCTCAAGCTGGCTCTGGCCTATCTCCCTCTTCAACGGTATCCTCGATCCCGACAATAAGGAGATCAACTATTATTATCCGACGAGCGACCTCGTGACGGGTCCGGATATCATCTTCTTCTGGGTGGCCCGTATGATCATGGCCGGCTACGAGTACAGAGGCAAGATGCCGTTCCGCCATGTCTACTTCACGGGTATCGTGCGCGATAAGCTCGGCCGTAAGATGTCGAAGAGCCTCGGCAACAGTCCTGATCCTATCATGCTCATGGACAAATACGGTGCTGATGGCGTGCGTATGGGTATGATGCTCTCTGCACCTGCCGGCAACGATATTCTCTTCGATGAGAGTCTCTGCGAGCAGGGCCGTAACTTCAACAATAAGATCTGGAACGCCTTCCGTCTTGTCAAGGGCTGGGAGACGGCTGACATCGAGCAGCCGGAGAACTGCCGCTTAGCCGTGGCTTGGTTCGACGCCAAGCTGAAGGAGGCCAATGCCGTGATGAACGAGCAGTTCAAGACTTATCGTATCTCTGAGGCCCTGATGACCGTCTATCGTCTCTTCTGGGATGAGTTCTCTGCCTGGTACCTTGAGCTTGTCAAGCCCGCTTACGTCAATGGCAAGCAGGAGCCGATGGACAAGGCTACGATGGAGGCAACGCTCCGTTTCTTCGAGAAACTCATGCAGATGCTTCATCCGTTCATGCCGTTCATCACCGAGGAACTCTGGCAGCATATCACGGACCGCAAGCCCGGTGAGAGCATCATGGTGTCGCGCCTTGAGATTGCCGAGCCGACGGAGGCTGACAAGAAGCTGTGCGCTGACATGGAGCTCGTGAAGCAGATCGTGGCCGGTGTGAGAGCCGTGCGTAACGAGAAGAACATCGCTCCTAAGAAAGAGCTTGAGCTTCAGACCATCGGCGAGAATCACTTCGAGGCTTACAACAGCATCATCGTGAAGATGGCTAACCTCAAAGCACTGTCTGTAGTTGCTGAGAAAGCAGCCGATGCTTCTGCCTTCATGGTGGGTACCGATGAGTTTGCAGTGCCTGTCGGCGATCTTATCGATGTGGATGCAGAGATCGAGAAGCAAGAGAAGGAGCTCCAGCACTTGCAAGGCTTCCTTGCCGGTGTGAAGAAGAAGCTCGCCAATGCTAACTTCGTCTCTCACGCTCCTGAAGCCGTTGTGGAGAAAGAGCGCAAGAAGCAGAGCGATGCTGAAGAGAAGATCGCAAGCATCGAAGAGAGCCTCAAAGCGCTGAAAGCAAAGAAATAATTCATAAGGTTGTAGTGGGCGCCCATCAGAACGATGGGCGGCCACCCGCAACCTTTCTTAATTTATTCCACTCCCATTTCAATTAATTTTTCGCCGATGAAACGTATCCTGTATCTTTTCTGTTTGTTTTTATCTATATTATCTTTCTCTTCTTGCTCAGAGGAGGCGGAGGATATCTCTGATATTAATAAGCAGACTACCATCGTGTTTATGCCTTGGGCAGGGAATGAAAGCTATTCGAATTTGTATACGTATTTCAAGCAGAACCTTGACAGTATTGAGGGTGCTATCAAGAAAGCTGGGAGCATGAGCAACCGTGTCGTAGTTTTCTTGAGCACTTCCGCTTCAGAGTCAGAGCTCTATGAAATCACGTTGGTAAATAAACAGATACAGCATACGACAATCAAAACATATTCAGGGAATCTTTATACCACAGCCGATGGCATTGCACAGATTCTCAATGATGTGAAAAGCAATGCCTACGCGCTCAACTATTGCAGTATGATTATCGGGTGTCATGGTGTGGGCTGGACGTATAAAGACGACTGGACCAACTATCCTTATGGTGCGAAGGCAAGAACAAGTCAGACTGCGTCAAGCGATTCTACGTCTTACCATCTGACCCGGTTCTATGGTAGCGCATCGGATATGGATTACGCCACAGACATCGAGACGTTGGATCAAGGTATAGCAAAGGCTGGAATAAAGATGCAGTATATTCTGTTCGATGACTGCTATATGGCAAACATCGAAACAGCCTATCAACTCAAGGATGTTACCAACTTTCTTATAGGCTCAACCTCTGAGGTGATGGCGGAAGGAATGCCTTACCAAACCATGTGGTCCTCGCTTGCCACCGCTACACCTGATTACGAGGCAGCTACAAGGGCGTTCTATAATTTCTATTCTAAGTTCACTTATCCTTACGGTACGTTATCGGTGATTGACTGCAGAAAATTGGATAACCTTGCTACAATCATGAAGAAGATCAACGATAACTATACGTTTGACAGCAGTCAGCTTGACAGTGTCCAAGTCCTTGACGGCTTCAATCAGCCCATCTTCTACGATATGAAGGACTACGTGCTGCACTTATGCAAGAACAACGATATGCTCAACGATTTCAGTGCATATCTCAAACAAGCCGTAAGATACTCGGTGCATACCGACTCCATCTATTCAGCAATCTATAATAATACTGGGAGATACATTAAGGTTAATCAGTTCTCAGGCATCACAATCTCTGATCCGAGCATCAATAGTGTAGCACTGAAAGGAAAAGAGAAAACGGCGTGGTGGAAAGCCACACACTAAAAGCAAGCAAAGGCCTCTCCAAGCCTCCCCTAAAGGGGAGGATGTTGATTACTTAAAGAGCCTTACCTATTCCCGAATATTTACGTCATATTAATAATAAAGGGCAGACTTTATAGCCTGCCCTATATTTTTTTATAATCACCAAAAGAGGTTGCTCTCTTACTGATTACGCGATCTTATCCTTGTTGTTCTCCTTCTCTTTCTCAAGGCACTCTTTGCAGATGCCTTTGTAATAGAGCTGAGCCTCGTCGATGAGGTGACCCTCACGAGAGACAGGGCGCTTCATCTTAGGAGCCTTCTCATCCATCAGATCAAAGACCCTTCCGCACTCGCGGCAGAGGAAATGAACATGCGGATGGATGTCGCCATCGTAGCATACATGATGATCATCAATCGTGATCATCTGCGCAGCCTTATGCTCTGAGAAGAGACGCAAGGTGTTATAAACTGTAGTACGGCTCAAAGTCGGTACCTCAGTCACCACACCTTGAAAAACATCCTCCACCGTAGGATGTGTACGGTGAGAAAGGAGGAAAGACATGATTGCAAGTCTTTGTGTAGATGGGCGCAAGCCACTGTCCACCAATCTGTTATAAGCGGATATATCCATGTTAAACTTTTAATAATCCTTAATAAAACTCTGAAAACCTATTTGTAATTCTTGTTTTGCTTATCTTTTGTCGGCAAAGTTACAAAATCTTTACGAAACTACAAAATGAAAGTTGGAAAAGTTACACATCTGTATGTAACTTTTCCAACTTAATGATAATTCTTAAAGATTAATTACGTTTACCCAATGATCTCCTTGACCATTTCTTCAGCCGTTACAAGCTTCTGTTCGCCTGTCGTCATGTTCTTCAGTGTGACTTTGCCTTGCGCTATCTCGTCGTCACCAGCGAGAGCAACGAATGCGATACCTTTGGTATTGGCATAGCTCATCTGCTTCTTCATCTTGGTCTTGTCGGGATAGACCTCCGTACGGATGCCGGCCTTACGGGCAGCTGCTGCTATCGGGAGACAGTAAGCGGTTTCTTTCTCACCGAAGTTGATGAAAAGCAACTGTGTAGCCGTGGTTGCTTCCTTCGGATAAAGGTCGAGGGCGTTGAGCACATCGTAGATACGGTCAGCGCCGAAGCTGATACCGACACCGGAGAGCCCCGGCATGCCGAAGATACCCGTGAGGTTATCGTAACGGCCACCGCCTGTGATGCTACCCATCGGGGTATCAAGAGCCTTCACCTCAAAGATGGCACCTGTATAATAGTTCAGTCCACGAGCGAGTGTCAGGTTGAGATCGACCTCATTCTTCAGATTAGCCGTCTTGAGCGTATCGAGGATGAAACGAGTCTCCTCCACACCCTTCTGACCGATCTCGGAAGTCTTGAGGAAGTCAGCAATGACACTGAGCTTCTCATCGTTAGAGCCTTCAAGCTTGATGATAGGCTGAAGTTTCTCGATAGCCTCCTCAGGCAGTCCGTCGTTGCGCAGCTCCTCATTGACATTGTCGATACCGATCTTGTCGAGCTTATCGATAGCCACCGTGATATCCACAATCTTATCAGCTTCGCCAATGACCTCAGCGATACCCGAGAGGATCTTACGGTTATTGATCATGATAGCTACACGGATGCCGAATTTTGTGAACACAGTGTCCACGATCTGCATCAGCTCTACTTCATTGAGCAGTGAGTCACTGCCTACAACATCGGCATCGCACTGATAGAACTCACGGTAACGGCCTTTCTGCGGACGGTCAGCACGCCATACGGGCTGAATCTGATAGCGCTTGAAAGGCAACTGCAGCTCATCGCGGTGCATGACAACGTAGCGAGCGAAAGGCACCGTGAGATCATAGCGCAGTCCTTTCTCACAGAGCTTCGTCTGGAGCTTGAGCGTGTCGCGCTCCTGGAGCTCCTCATCGCTGATACCCTTCAGATAGTCACCAGAGTTGAGCACTTTGAAGAGGAGCTTGTCGCCCTCATCACCGTACTTACCTAACAGCGTGTGAAGGGTCTCCATAGCCGGAGTCTCAATCTGTTGGAAACCATAAAGAGCATAGACGCCCTTGATGGTATTGAAGATATAGTTTCTTTTTGCCATCTCCTCGGGACCGAAATCACGGGTGCCTTTGGGGATGGACGGTTTGTTTGAACCCATTATTTATTGTTTATTCGTTGTAATATTACAGTCCGTTTACAGTACGATCGTCTGCTCACGGTCCGGACCGATAGAGATGATGCCGATCTTTGTCTCCAACTCATCTTCAAGGAACTTGATGTAGTCCTTGAACTCCTGTGGGAACTGATCGGGCGAAGTGAACTTCGTCATGTCGGTCTTCCAGCCTTTGATCTCCTTGTAGACTGGCTCTACATTGTCAATCTCGTAGGGGAAGTCGCGGGTCTCAGTGCCATCGGGCAAACGGTAAGCGACACAAGCCTTGATGGTGTCGAAGCCATCGAGAACATCGCTCTTCATCATGATGAGCTCCGTAACGCCGTCCACCATGATGCTGTAGCGCAACTGTACAAGGTCGATCCAGCCACAGCGGCGCTCGCGGCCTGTCACGGCACCATACTCATGACCGAGGTCACGGATGGTCTTGCCGGTCTCATCGAAGAGCTCTGTGGGGAACGGTCCTGCACCGACACGTGTGCAGTAAGCCTTCATGATACCATAGACATTGCCGATCTTGTTAGGACCAACACCGAGACCTGTGCAAGCGCCTGCGCAGATCGTGTTGCTGGAGGTGACAAACGGATAACTTCCGAAGTCGACATCAAGCATCGTGCCCTGTGCGCCCTCGCAGAGGATAGACTTACCGGAACGGAGCACTTTATTGATCTCAATCTCGCTGTCTACGATAGGGAACTTACGGAGATACTCCACGCCTTCCATCCAGCGCTTCTCCGTCTCTTCGAAGCCCTCGAAGTCGGTCCAGCCCAGAGCCTTGAGCATCTTCAGGTGACGCTGCTTGTGAGCCTCATACTTAGCCTCGAAGCCTTCAAGGATATCACCCACACGCAAGCCGTTACGGCTCACCTTGTCGGTATAAGTCGGGCCGATGCCCTTACCGGTCGTACCTACCTTGTTCTTGCCTTTTGCAGCCTCAATGGCACGGTCGAGGATACGGTGGGTCGGCATGATGAGATGTGCCTTCTTAGAGATGCGAAGACGTGTGTGCAGCTCATGACCGCTCTTCTCAAGGTCCTTAGCCTCGTCCATGAAGAGATCAGGGGCCAGCACTACACCATTGCCGATATAGTTGACCTTACCACCCTGGAAAATTCCTGAAGGGATGCTGCGAAGCACATATTTCTGACCCTCAAACTCCAGTGTGTGTCCGGCATTGGGACCGCCCTGGAAGCGAGCCACAACGTCATACTTCGGGGTAAGGACGTCTACGACCTTTCCCTTGCCTTCATCGCCCCACTGGAGACCCAGCAGGACATCAATCTTACCGTTGCTCATTGATATTATATGTTTTAGTTTTGATTCCTAATAATATTACTAATAATATTCCTAATAATCACTCTTTGACACTATCTCTTTGTTAATACACTCTTGGACCGAAGATAGCCGTACCCACTCTGACCATCGTAGAGTGGCACTGTACGGCAATCTTATAGTCGTGGCTCATACCCCACGAACGCTCTTTGAACCAGGGAGCATCAGCGAAGTAGTCGCGCTTCAGCTCATTAAAGAAGTCCCAGGCACTGGTCATTTCTTTCCGTATCTGCGCCTCGTCAGGCACATTGCTGGCCATCATCATGACACCGCAGATACGAACATTGTGAAGGTCGCGCCATTCGCCCGCCTTGAGCATCTCACGACAGGCATCAAGGGAGAAGCCATATTTGGTTTCTTCCTCTGCGATATGGAGCTCGAGAAGGATGTCGATGACGCGGTTGTTCTTGGCAGCCTGCTTGTTGATCTCCTTCATGAGCTTCATCGAGTCAACAGCCTCAATCATAGAGATATAGGGAGCAATATACTTCACCTTATTGGTCTGCAGATGGCCGATGAAGTGCCACTCGATATCTTTCGGCAACTGCTCCACCTTCTCCTTGATCTCTTGCTCGTGACTCTCGCCGAAGATGCGCTGACCTACACTGTAGGCAGCTTCAATATACTCTTTAGGATGAAACTTGCTGATGGCAACAAGCTTGACGCCTTCCGGCAAGTCAGCCAATACTTTCTTAAGATTTCCTGCTACATCAACATCCATGACCTAACCTCCTATTTATTATTTTCCTGTTCTTTATTCTCAGATTCCTGATTTTCCGGCTGCTTGTGCTTCTCGGGATCAGAATCATGCTCGAAGACATCCATGATCTGAGTCTCGGCAACATTAGCAATCTCATAATCGATCATGGTACCACCCATCACATCGGTGATGTTCTTCACGGCAGCAGGAAGCGTGGAAGCCTGAACGAGATAAGTCACAGCAGAGCGCTTCTCCTTCCCCGACTTCTCGTCAAGCGTGATAAACATCAGCTTAGCCTTGTACCACTTGTCATCCTTGTCCATGTCGGAGAAGAATATCTCATGATAAGCAGCAGGCTTGATGTCGGTTATCTTGTAATCGCCGGAGATGTAGACTTTCATCTCTTCAAGAATGGCACTCTCTGCCTCTGTAAAACTCAGTGCATCGACAACATAGTGCTCGGTCACATTCTTCTGTGTACCGTCTTCCTGCGTCTTTGCATAACGTATTTTGGTTTCAAACCAATCGGATGTACGAGATCTCATATTTTATTATTTCAACTTTTCTTTACGATGCTTATTCCTCTAAATAAATTATCGAGCGCGGCATAAGTATAAGCCGCCTTATCATGAACCGTAAGCTCATTGCTCATTCTCCGCCGCAGGTCCATCAGCTTCGAGACGGCATCGGTGTAGTTGTCCGGCGTGATGCGCATGCTCATGCGGTCAGCCATGCTGTTGTCGAAGCCAAAGTAACGCGTCAGCATGTTAGCAAACTGCTTACGCTGAAGGTCGGAGATATGCTCCAAGGTCGCTGCAGAACTGTTCTTCGGACGATAGATATGGAAGATGAGGTCGTCGGGCTCCCCACCCCGCTGTCCATGATCGTAACGCTTCTCATAGTCGAAGTAGCAATCACAGAAGCCATTCTCTGCCAACTCTTTGAGTTCCGTCTTGGCAGGGTCGAGCACACGGCGACAGAAGTCGCTGAACTTCGTGTACATATTCTCTAAGCGCAGCATCTTGCGGAACTCAAGGGTCTTGACGACCCACGTGCCTTTGTCCACCCAACTCTTGATGAACATATAGATACGCTGGGAATAGCGGTTATGGCACGAGAAGACAATCTGCTTGCCAAGCGTAGAGTAGCCGAGGCGGAGCGACAACAAGCGCTCAGCCACCTGACGGTCGATCTTCAGCAATGTGTATTTCTCGTAGATACCTGCATCCTCAGGAATATAAACATCACAGAGGTTCGTCACCTTCAGGTAACTACGCCCATCTGCTGTCTTGTAAGGTATCTCTACAGGAACAGTAGCTAAGAGCTTCAGACTCTCGCGCAACTGGGGATAATGATTGGGATCAACGCCTAATCCCTTGAAATAAAGTTTTATCTCTAACCGTCCGTCGTTGTCCAACTCTGTAGGGAAGAGTGTAGGCTCCAACGTCCGCTTATCGAGCATCTCCCGCAGTTTCTGCTGCATCTTCTCAACGATACTGACGAGGATACGGATCTGGATAAGCGAGTAGTCGTGGCGCATCATCGTCACGGCAATAGGTTGCAGCAACCATGTCTCATTCTCAAGTGGGATGAGATCGGTAGGGATATTACGCTTCACATCGCGCTTCTTTCCCTTGCCATACTCCCTGCGGCCAGTCTTTCTCTTCGTCGTGGAAGTTTTCTTCGTTGTCGTTGCTACTGCCATTATGTTGTCGCTACCTTATTCTATTAAAATTCTATTTAAAATAATGATATTATTATCATGATACCCCTTTGGTGTATATTTAAGGATATCATTGCAAAGTTACGAAGAATGTTTGATATTTCCAAGCGTTATTCTTTCATTTTCCAATCATGACATGCACGTGATTGTAACCTAAGGCACGGAAGAACGCCTCGACCTGCTTCTGTCCATTCATCTTTGCAGTCTGCAGATTAGCTGCCGTAAGGCATCTTCGGCGCATCTGCAGTTCTGCTTTGCGGGTGAGTGCTGCCCGGTCTGCCTCCGTCCATTTACCATCCTCGATGAAGGAACGGGTGCGAGCTTCATCAATAAAGTGACTGTCCAACAGACCGATCTGCGGGAGCGTGATGGACAGAGAGTCACCTTTCGTATAGATAGCGTGCTCATCCATCTCACTCATGTCAATACCCAATCGGAGGGTACCGTAATAGATTCGCGAGAGCTCATCATCGCCGAAGAAGCCATGACGGACCGTGTCAACAACCTCTTCATCGCTGAGCGTGAGAAACTCCCACTGACCGATCGCTCTCATCCTTTCCACGACTACAGGCGTGGATTCTACATGACCTTCCGAACTGACGCTGACAAGCGGTTGCTTGCGGAGGCTGAAAATCAGAATGCCCCCTAACACGATTACTAATATAATGAGTAATACTATGATTTTATTTTTCATAATTGTTATTCGTTTCACCGTAGGGAATAGGATCAGTCTAACCTTCGAATTAACCCCGGCACATCGCTTGCACCGAAATTCTTCCTGAATGTTACCGTCACGTTCTCTTCTTTATACCCGCATTGGACCGCCAATGGGATAATGACCCTTGCAGCATTTTCCTTTGCATCAGAGAGAATGTCAGTCTGCGAAAGACTCTCGATGAGCTCCGAACGCCCCTTTTGTTGTATCTTTGTTATCTCGTCGTCGGAAAAATTATGGCGCAGCAATCCTACTTTCTGCTTTACACCGGCATGATCGATAGTTGTAGATGTCAGCGCTATCTCTGGATCTGGAAGAACAATTTCCAACTTATCTCCTCGCTTGACTACATCCGACTGCTTCAACTTTCCCAAATCGACATAAGCCTTGGCCGTTGCTGTGATAGGAATCGCTATCCTACGGTTACTGAACGGAACATTCACTTTAATATGCTGGCTCAGAAAGTTACCGTTGATTGTGGTAGTATCCGTGTATACCATAATCTTCCGCAAGTCATACTGCGACGTATACAGCTTCGAGCAGGCCGAGATATGAGTCGCCAGGACCTCTAAGGTATCGACGCTGGTCTTACCCTCCGCCTGCACAGTCTTCTTGCCACACCCTGTGAGAAGCAGCGAGAGCAGAAGGACAATGGACAATAACCATCCCTTACATATATTATTCATTTCCATGTCTTTATTTACTATCAGCACCTTTTTCTAAGTTTCTCGCCACAAAGGTAGAAAAATATCCACAATTTTATTACCTTTGCAAGCATAAAAGAAATTGAAAAATGAAGAAAGCAATACTTTATTGTTTGCCACTACTCTTTTTAGGCGTTGTTTCCTGCAAAGACAAGCCACAGAGCAATATTATCATTGCTCACAGACCCATGGTCGTTCATCAGCAAAAGCCACAAGTCATTGGCGATGCAGTGAGAACGAGCAACATCAGTTGGGTCGGCAGCAAATATACGGTTAAGGTGAGCATCAAGTGCGACACGTCTCTCCCATTGGCCACCGACGGCTCGACAAAATATTACGATAATCGCGTGAACATTAGCATATTGCGTGCTGATGGTTCTTCATTCTTCAATCGCACATTCACGAAATCCGACTTCAAGCCTTATGTCGACGACTCTTATTATGACGGAGGAGCCTTGATCGGCATCGTCTTCGACAAGGTTGCCGGTGAATCCCTGAAATTTGCTGTTAGCGTTGGCAATCCCGACAAGACCACTGACGAGTTTATACCCCTTGAGCTCACCGTCAGCCATGTTGGAGGGGTATCTATTGAAAAAGCAAACAACGAGGACGAACAATAAGAAATGAAAAAAGTCCTTGCACCAGCATTGATGCAAGGACTTTCATTATCTTTATAAAACTATTATCTATCCGGTGTTGAGAGAATCCGGTACGATTTCTCAAAACTCTTGGGGTGCTTACCGATCAGGCAGATATTGACCAAGCAGTTGGCAAGCATCTCTGCATCGTTCAGATCCACACCTCTGTCTCGACTCAGGTTCTTGCCAAGGATCACCTCCCACGGCGCGTCAAAGTCGCGGTCTTCAGCGCCAACATATTGCTCATCGGCTCTGTCTCCCGGCATAAGCTTATATTTGATGCCTTTCTTGGTAGGTACCGGTTTCATGCTGAGAAGCAAATCCCACGCCTCACGCAACTGCTCACGGAACTTTCCCGTTCCAGGGAACATATCAACGATGACCGGCATGATTTCATCGAACTCGTAAGCCTGAAGAAGATCGTATAGACGCATAATATAATAATGTGTATATTAATTGTGTATATTAATATTAGCCCCGAATATTAGAACTTCGCCATCATGATGGCATCCGCAGCGCACTCTGCTCCTTTGTTGCCCAATTTGCCACCGCTTCTGTCTTTTGCTTGCTGCAAATCGTTGGTAGTGAGGAGACCGTAGATGACGGGGATGTTCTGCGTTGCATTAAGATGAGCGATACCGTAGGTCACGCCCTGGCAGATGTAATCGAAATGAGGTGTCTCACCGCGGATCACGCTGCCGAGGATGATAATGGCATCGAAGCCATCGTTCTTACTCATCTGCTGAGCACCATAGATAAGCTCGAAACTTCCCGGGACATGTTTGATGTGGATGTTCTCCGGCAGTGCGCCGTGCTTCTCCAAAGTGTCAACAGCACCCTGAAGCAATGCTCCAGTGATCTCGTGGTTCCAGTCGGCAACCACGATTCCGAAGTTCATATTGCTCGCGTCCGGGATGTCGACCGGGTGATAATCGGTAAGATGAAGAGCTGTAGCCATTACTTCGTAGTCCTTTCTATATATTTGTCGATGTCGTTGCTCTGCACAAGCTGAGAGTTGACATACTTCTTCTTGATGTCCTGATAAAGCTTGTTAGCCTCGTCAGTCTTATTCTCCGACTCGAGGAGCTCACCGGCCTGAAGCAGGAATGTAGGCGACAGACTGTTGTTTGTGCCGTTCTCAGCCTTGTCATCAGCCTTCGAAGCAGCCTCTTTCAGTGTGCTGATAGCCTTGTCGATCTGACCGACATGAGCGTAGGCATTGCCGAGGGCCTCAATAGCAGCAGGGCTGACCATAGCGTCACCCTTCGGTGAATAGTTCTCAAGATACTTGACGGCATCCTGCCACTTGCCAAGGTTGGCATAGCAGAGACCGGCGTAGAGGTTTGCGAGGTTGCCGGCATCCGTGCTGCTGTAATCGTCAGCAATCTTCACGAAGCCTGTATAGCCAGCGCCATCACCGTTGAGGGCCTTGTCGAACTGGTCAGCATTGAAATACTCCTGACCACGAGCCAAAGCCGTGCTCGCCTTATCCTGACGAGGGCCACCGATAAACTGGTTGTAGCAAAGGATACCTGCCACGATGACGATAACTGCGATGATAACGCCACTGATAACCTTCTTGTTCTTTTCGAAAAATGCCTCCGACTTCACGGCTGCATCAAAAGTCTCCTTTTCGTTGTTGTTTGCCATTATTGTATTTATTGTTTTTCCTTATGGTTTTGCATATATCTAATGCGTGGCAAAATTAGTCATTTTTATCCAAACATTGAAATTTATAGGATGGTTTTTTCATTTTACTCCTCAAAAGTGTGGTTTTGTCGCCGATTAACGTTACCTTTGCCGATAATAATGATAGCATCCGATAATAAAAAATGATTCTCCAACGAATATCCATCATCAATTATAAAAACATCCAGCAGGCCGATATCCAGCTCTCCCATAAACTGAACTGTTTTGTGGGGAGCAATGGTGTGGGCAAGACTAACTTGTTGGATGCGGTCTATTATTTATCATTTTGCCACAGCAGCTTCACGAACCTCGACAGTATGGTCATCAACCACGACAAAGACTTTTTTGTTCTTGAGGGTGACTATCTCACGGAAGCGGAATCGCAGGAGCGTATCTATGCCGGCATGAAGCGAGGCAAGCATAAGCACTTCCGGCGCAATGGCAAGGAATACAAGAAACTGTCAAGCCATATCGGACTCATCCCGCTCGTGTTCATCTCTCCGGCTGACAACAGTCTCGTGACTGGTGGTGGAGAAGAACGCCGAAAACTGCTCGATATGGTCATCTCGCAGCTTGACATCAGTTATATTGAGGCTCTGAACAGATACAACAAGGCTTTGCAGCAACGCAATGCACTCCTGAAAGCTGAGCAAGAGCCTGACATGACGCTGATGCAACTTCTCGAAGAAGAAATGGCGCATCAGGGAGAGATTGTATATCAAAAGAGAAACAAGTTAGTGGAGGAGATGATCCCGGCTTTCCAAACGATCTATACGCAGATCTCCGGAGGCCGCGAAGCGGTCTCTCTGCGATATGTCTCTCACTGTCAGCGTGGTCCCTTGTTAGACGTCATTCAGCGCGACCGTTTTAAAGACCGGGCCGTGGGCTACAGCCTGCATGGCATTCACCGCGACGACCTCGAGATGCTCATTGACGGCTTCCCTATGCGCCGTGAGGGCAGTCAAGGACAAACCAAAACGTTTGTCTTAGCTTTGAAACTCGCTCAGTTTGCTTTCCTTCGACAGTCAATGCAAGGTAAGACACCGCTGCTCCTTTTGGACGATATCTTCGACAAACTCGATGCCAACAGGGTAGAACAGATCATCAAACTGGTGGCTGACGACAGTTATGGACAGATTTTCATTACCGACACCAACCGCGAGCATCTCGACAAGATTCTGAGCCATTCGGCTACCGAATACAAATTGTTTGACGTCAAGGATGGTGAGATAACAGAAAGAGAATAATATGTTCAAAAGAGACGTAAAACCTTTAAGCGATATCTTGCGCCAGTTCATCCGAAAGGAAGGTCTGGAGACTCCGCTCCTTCAGCGGCGGGTAATAGACGCATGGGAAAAGGTCACAGGCCACACCGTCGCTTCTTATACCGAAGAGAAGTTCATCAAGAACCAGGTGCTCTTCGTAAAAATAACAAATCCCGCCCTCAGGCAGGATTTGAGTATGATGCGCTCACAACTTACCCGCCGCCTCAATGAGGCAGCAGGCAGCAGTGTGATTTCCGACGTGCGGATCTATTAGTATTTAGCCATGCAGACTTATTAGTATTTAGCCATGCAGACTTATTAGTTTTTAAACGAGTGGATAGGTGCGGGGATTCGTCCGCCACGGTCTACGAGGCGCTGACTGGAGAACGTATTGACAGGCATGATAGGCGCATGACCTAAGAGGCCGCCCCACTCTATCGTCTCACCCACTTTTTTTCCGATAACAGGGATGACGCGCACAGCCGTCGTCTTCTGGTTGACCATGCCGATAGCCGACTCGTCAGCGATGATACCTGCAATCGAGGTTGCCGGCGTGTCGCCCGGGATAGCAATCATATCCAGTCCTACGGAGCAAACGCAGGTCATAGCCTCTAATTTCTCAATGGTCAACGCCCCGGCATTGACCGCATCGATCATGCCCTGATCCTCACTGACAGGGATGAAGGCACCCGACAGACCACCGACATAGGAGCTTGCCATGATACCACCCTTCTTCACCTGGTCGTTGAGGAGTGCTAAGGCTGCAGTAGTACCAGGTGCTCCCGGCTGCTCAACACCGATGCACTTCAGGATATCTGCCACAGAATCACCCACTGCCGGAGTAGGAGCCAGTGAGAGGTCAATGATGCCAAACGGCACATGAAGACGGCGACTTGCCTCTTGAGCAACAAACTGTCCGACGCGCGTGATCTTGAAGGCGGTACGCTTGATCGTTTCGCAGAGCTCCTCGAAATTGGCGGTTTTCTTAGCCTCATCCTTATATTTAAGATCCATCTGCTCCAAGGCTGCTTTCACCACACCCGGGCCGGACACACCCACGTTGATGATAGCGTCAGCCTCACTGACGCCGTGGAAGGCACCGGCCATGAACGGGTTGTCATCAGGCGCATTGCAGAACACCACGAGCTTGGCCGGGCCGATACAGTCGCGGTCTTTCGTAGCCTCAGCCGAAGCCTTGACGATGTCACCCATCAGGCGGACTGCATCCATATTGATACCGGTCTTCGTAGAGCCCACATTGACGCTGGAGCACACCACATCAGTTGTAGCGAGTGCCTCCGGAATGGAACGAATGAGCATTTCCTCGCTCGGCGTCATGCCCTTGCTCACGATAGCAGAGAAGCCACCGAGGAAGTTGACGCCGATAGTTTTGGCGGCATCGTCTAAGGTCTTGGCGATCTTCACATAGTCGTCGGTCGTCTTGCAGCAAGCAGCTCCAATGAGTGATACCGGCGTGACACTGACACGTTTGTGAACGATAGGAACGCCAATCTCTCGCGAGATGCTCTCTCCCGTCTTGACGAGGTCCTTCGCAAGAGTCGTTATCTTCTTGTATATCTTGTCGCAAGTCTCGTTGATATCCGAGCTTGCACAGTCGAGCAGGCTGATACCCATCGTGATCGTTCTCACGTCCAGGTTGTCCTGCTCAACCATCTTTTGAGCTTCAAGTACTTCTGGTGCTGTAATCATGTCAGTCTGCCTTTAAATTCTATACATCTTATCAAAGATGGCTTCCAGCTGAATCTTGGCCTGCACGCCTTTTGTCTTTCCCGCTTCATCGAGCTCAGTGCTGATGGTGTCGAAAGACTTGTTGCTCTCTGAAAGGTCAACGATCATCATCATGTTGAAGTAGCCATGAACGATGGTCTGCGAGATGTCGAGAATATTAATGCTGTTGTCGGCAAGATAGGAACAGATGTGTGCTATGATACCCACGGTGTCTTTTCCTACAACTGTAATGATTGCTTTTGTCATCATTTCTTAGTATTTAAATTGCAATTCAGACGCAAAGGTACTAATATCTGATTAAATTATCAAAAAAGTTGGCGAAAAAGTTGCATATCTCAAATAAATTACTTATCTTTGCAGCACGAAATTAGAACGCGAATATATTATCAATTAACATCTTAAACTTTTAGCATTATGAGAAACAATGACGATTTAAAGAACTTGGCTGGTATCTTTCAAGAAGGATTTCAGAAGATCAGCAACAACCCACATCCAGTACACAAATTAGGTGGAGAAGTATGGTATGAGTAAAGAACAAGACAATTGCCGTTCGCTTCATAATATTACTTATAAAGTGAATTATAAAGTGAATGATGAGTTAGGGCTGCCCAAGTTTCTTGGTGCAGCCTTTTTCTTTTTCTGCCTTTTTGCGTAACTTTGCAACATTATTATCCAAAGACATTATTGTCTAAAGGCATTTTTATCCAAAAGACATTGAAAAAGGCATTATTCCTCATATTCTTGCTCTCCTTGCTTCTCGCAGGATGCAGCAGTTCTAAGTATATCCCCGAGAAAGCGTACTTGCTCGAGGGTGTGGAGATTCATTCCGATGTAAAGGATTTCAATGTCTCAACCCTTTCACCCTATATCCGGCAGAAAGCCAACTCCAAATGGTTCTCGCTCTTTAAGATCCCTTTAGGCGCCTATTCCATCTCGGGCCGCGACAGTACCAAATGGATCAACCGCACGCTGAAGAAGATGGGCGAGGCCCCCGTCATCTTCGACAGCACTCAGGCTCGTCTGTCTGTTGAGGATCTGCGCAATGCCTTGAAGAACATGGGCTACATGCATGCAACCGTCGACTTCTCCACGAAGACAAGGGGCAAGAAGCTGATTGCCATCTACAACTTGCACCCAGGCAAGCCCTATACAATCAATGAGGTGAGCTATGACATTGAGGACCCTGTCATCGCAAAGATTCTGCAGAACTACGCTGATAATCTCCCTAAGAAAAGCAAGAATCCTTCGATGTTAGACAAAGGCAGTGCCTTCACCTTGCAGAAGCTCGATGATGAACGCAAGCGAATAACCGATATCCTGCTCGACTCCGGCTATTACAAGTTTCACAAGGACTTTATCCAGTTTGATGCTGACACTGTTGCTACGGAGAATGATGTAAACATCACGCTTCACCTACTGAAGTTCCGTGCAAACAATGATTCACCAGAGACCTTGCACCCGCGTTATACGATCGGAAAGATACGCTTCTCCAGTGATCAGGGAAAATTGCAACTCCGCCACAGTGTCCTCGACAACGCCACGCAGCTCAAGGAGGGATACCCCTATAGCTACTCCGCACTGGAAAACACTTATCGCAACTTCGGACGACTCTCAGCTGTGAGGTATACGAATATTCAATTCCGCGAAGAGCCCGATACGACACTCCTCGACTGTGACATTCAACTCAACACCAGCAAGCCTTCTACTATCGCCTTCCAGCCGGAAGGCACGAACACGGCGGGCGACTTAGGTGCGGCTATGTCGATAACTTATCAGAACCGCAATATCTTCCGCGGCTCCGAACTTTTCAGTGTTGAGCTTCGTGGAGCCTATGAGGCTATCACAGGCCTTGAAGGTTACAACGACGAGGACTTTGTGGAATGGAGTGCCGAGACAAGGCTCCAGTTCCCGCGGTTCATCGCGCCTTTCGTCTCCAAGAGCATGCGGAGACGGAGCTCGGCCTCTTCGGAGCTGTCGCTCTCCTGGGATATGCAGAACCGTCCGGAGTTTCACCGCCGAGTGTTCTCTGCAGCCTGGCGCTATCGCTGGTCTTCACCCGACCGCCGTTTCAGCTACCGACTGGATGTGCCGGAGATCAACTATGTCTACATGCCTTGGATCAGCGAGACGTTCAAGCACGACTATCTCGACAGTGTCAGCAACCAAAACGTCATCCTGCGCTACAACTACGAGGATCTATTCATCATGAAGGTCGGCTTCGGACTTACCTACACCAATGGCACCGATGCGCTGCGTTTCAATGTGGAGACCGCAGGCAATCTGCTCAATGCCTTGTCCGACGGACTGCGTTTCAGCAACAATAGCAACGGACAGCACACACTCTTCGGTATCGCCTATGCACAATATGCTAAGTTCGATTTCGACTATACGCATCTCATCACTTTTGATGAACACAACTCTCTGGCGCTACACACCGACTTCGGCATCGCCTACCCTTACGGCAACAGCAATGTGTTGCCTTTTGAGAAACGGTATTTCTCGGGAGGCGCCAACAGTGTGAGAGGATGGAGTGTCAGAGAGCTCGGACCAGGCTCCTACAAGGGCAAGGACGGACGCATCGACTTCATCAATCAGACGGGCGACATGAAGCTGGATCTCAATGCCGAATACCGCACCTATCTCTTCTGGAAATTTAATGGAGCCGCCTTCATCGATGCCGGTAACATCTGGACCTTGCGAGACTATCCCGAACAGCCGGGAGGACAATTCAAATGGAATAAATTCTATAAGCAAATCGCTGTGGCTTATGGTCTCGGACTGCGGCTCAACTTCGGATATTTCATCCTTCGATTCGACATGGGCATGAAAGCTATTAATCCCGCATACAGCGACAGTCATGAACATTATGCCATCTTCCACCCCGATTTCAGCCGTGATTTTACGTTCCATTTTGCGGTAGGAATGCCTTTCTGACCTTTTTCTTTCGTTTATGCTTGGGTATGTTGCACATTTTTAATATCTTTGCTCCCGATTATAATAGTTTATATGGCAGAAAGAATTAGGATAAAGGATATCGCACTCAAGGCAGGTGTGTCGGTGGGCACCGTGGACAGAGTGCTGCACAAGCGGCCGAACGTATCGGCGAAGGCGAGAGCAAAAGTAGAGAAAGTGCTCAAGGAACAGAACTATGAGCCCAATATCTATGCATCGGCTTTGGCTTACAACAAGTCGTATCATTTTTGTGTGCTCATTCCCCGTCATGACCAGATAGCTTATTGGGAGGAGGTAGAGCAAGGCGTGAAGAAAGCCGCTGATCTGCGCAAGGACTTCAATGTCTCGGTGAGTATCCACTATTATGACCGATTCGATCACGACAGTTTTACAGCCGAGGCAGAGTCGTGCTTCGACGACAAGCTCAACGGCATGGTCATCGTTCCTGACACGTTGGATGTCACCAAGCAAGTGACTGACCGTCTGCATGAGGAGTCTATTCCTTTCGTCCTCCTCGATTCTTATATGCCTGACCTCCGTCCGTTGGCATTCTTTGGTCAAGATTCTTTCGCTTCCGGTTATTTCGCTGCCCGCATGCTCATGCTCCTGGCACGAGACCAGCAGGAGATCATGTTTATGAAGATAACGAAAGACGGCAAGGTGGTCAGTAAGCAGCAGGACAACCGTGAGGTCGGCTTCCGCCATTACATGCATGACCATTTCCCATCCGTTGATATTCTAACGTTAGAGCTGCCGTTCTATGGCAACCGCCAACAGTATGATGCCATATTCGACGATTTCTTCAATCGTCATCCACACACACACCATTGTGTCACGATGGGCTCTAAGGCACACGTCCTCGGTGAATTCCTGCTACGGACCAACCGGCGCGACGTGCAAATCATGGGCTATGACATGGTGAAGAAGAATGCCGAATGCCTCAAGCAAGGCAGCATCTCGTTCCTCATTGCTCAGCATGGTTATCAGCAAGGCTACTTCTGTCTCGAAGCGCTCTTCAGAGCTGTGGTGCTGAAAACGAAAATTCAGCCGGTCAACTACATGCCTATCGAGTTGCTCACCCCGGAGAATGTTGACTTCTATCGCCGGTTCCAGTTGTGAACCTGCCGTAATGCAATTACCATAATGAACAAAGGATTCCTTGCACTCTCGCCACTTATCGTCTTCATCGTCCTCTACTTGATTCTTAGTCTTGTAGCAGGCGACTTCAGCCGTGTGCCGATGACAGTGGTGTTTCTCATTGCCAGTATCTACGCCGTAGCGACTTCCACGAAGTTCTCGCTCAAGGAGCGTATCGATATCTATGGCAAGGGAGCGTCAACGCCGAACCTGTTGCTGATGCTGTGGATCTACGTCTTAGCAGGTGCTTTCGCTCAGTCGGCAAAGGGGATGGGAGCTATTGACGCCACCGTCAATTTCACCCTCAGCACCCTACCGCCCAGCCTGATCCTCCCTGGCCTCTTCATCGCTGCCTGTTTCATCTCCATTTCTATCGGCACAAGTGTCGGTACCGTGGTAACATTGGTACCCATTGCTGCAGGAATTGCCTCACAAACGAACGGTAACGTCGCACTGCTTACTGCAGTCATCGTTGGCGGTGCCTATTTCGGCGACAATCTCTCGTTTATCTCCGACACGACCGTCGTCGCCACCCAGACGCAAGGTGTAAGGATGAAGGATAAATTTAAGGTCAACTCTCTCATCGTGGCTCCGGCAGTCATTGTCGTCCTCGGTCTCTATGCTTATTTAGGCTATGGCATGCAGTCACCGGCACATGTCGGCGAGACCAACTTCCTGAAGGTCATCCCTTACCTTGCCGTCCTTATCACTGCCGTATGTGGAATGAATGTCATGGCGGTGCTTGTCATCGGTATTGTGCTTTGCGGCATCATCGGTATAGCCGGAGGATCCTATGGTTTCTTCGGATGGCTCGACGCTATGGGCAATGGCATTGTAGGCATGGGTGAGCTTATCATCATCGCCATGATGGCAGGAGGCATGTTGGAGATTATCCGTGTCAATGGAGGTATCGATTATATCATCGAGAAACTGTCGGCAAGGATCCACGGCAAGCGCGGAGCAGAGTTCTCCATCGCCGCTCTCGTCAGCCTTGTCAACCTCTGTACGGCAAACAACACGGTAGCTATCCTTACAGTAGGTAACATCGCCCGACAGATCAGTCAGAAATATGGGGTTGATCCCCGCAAGTCGGCGAGCATTCTCGACACGTTCTCTTGTACCGTACAGGGTATCATTCCCTATGGCGTCCAGATGCTTTTAGCTGCCGGACTGGCACATGTCGAACCTGTTGATATCATCCCTTACCTCTTCTATCCTTTCGCCATCGGTATCGCGGCATCGCTCTCTATCTTGCTACGCTATCCGAAGAAATATTCATAACACAGGATCATGCAGGAAATGAATGTCATCACACGCAATTTCTTCAGGCTCTTGCGTTCCGGCGCATGGCATGAGGATGAGGCGCTCGAGCCCATGTCCCACTTCAAGTGGGAAAGGCTCGGACAGATGGTTCATGCCCAGCATGTAGAGGCTGCTGTCCGTGAAGGTCTGCAGCGAATGGCGGGAGACGACATATGGGTCAACCTGCCCGATGGATTTTTAGCCGAGTACCAGACGGAGGTGACTGAGGCAAAGACCGACATACAATTGAGTAACCGTTTCCTCAACCGTCGCTTCCACCGTATCATCCAACAGGAGATTCATGCGATCGACACCAACGTAGCTTCGCTCGATGTGCTGAAGATTATTGTCAAGACCGTGGACACCATGCTCAACAACGGCGTGATGATCAAAGGTCTGCTCGATTTAGGGCGCTACCTGCGCACCTATGGCGATCATGTCGACTTCGTAAAGCTCGACACTTGGCTTTCTAAACTCCATCTGCAACGTATGGCTCAGTTGCAGGGCAGCATGCTCGTGGCGGTGTTCAATTTTGAGACCGACGAGCTGCCGTTTGTCCATCGCCTCGAGATTTCGGCGTACAACCTTGTACTACGCTCTGTCTACCACACAGCGAATGATACCGCCGAAGAGTGGCACTTCCGACAGAGTCGGACGGGGTTCGTCACCAACAACTCCCAGCTTCTCCGCCGTAACCTACGTCGCAGTCTCCGCTACCTTCCCTATGCTCCCCTTGAGACAGTGAGCAACTACTTCAACAACTTTACGCGCTCACTACAAGAGATTGAAGAATAGCACGTTAGAACTATACAGACATCTGCTGACACGTGGCGAACAATTGGCTGACACGTGACGAACAATTGGCTGGCACGTGACGAACAATTGGCTGGCACGTGACGAACAACCGGCTGACACGTGGCGAACAACCGGCTGACGCTCAATAGCAGATATCAAGTAACAGTTCGAAAATCTCCTTTTTTATTTCAGTTATTCGCAAAAATACTTTATCTTTGCATCAAATTGCAATAAGAAAGGAATAATATGAGTACAATCATTTATCCAAGTCCTGTATACGGGCCAGTGCACAGCCGCCGGCTCGGCCTGAGCCTCGGCATCAATCTCATGCCGGCTGACGGAAAAATCTGCACTTTCGACTGTCTGTATTGCGAGTGCGGCTTCAATGCCGATCACCGCACGCATACCCCCTACCCTACTCGCGAAGTCGTGGCAGCAGCTCTCGAGAAGCAGTTAATCAAGATGCACAATGACGGCGAGCATCCTGATGTGCTCACTTTTGCAGGCAACGGCGAGCCCACAGGCAATCCCCACTTCCCGGAGATCATTGATGATACTGTCCGACTGCGCGACCAATGGTGTCCGAAGGCAAAGATTAGTGTGCTGAGCAACTCGACGTTCTCCGGGCGTGAAAAAGTGAGAGAGGCTTTGCTGAAAGTCGACAACAACATCTTAAAACTCGACACTGTCAACCCCGATTATATCAAGAAGGTGGACCGACCCACACAACCGACCTACGATGTCAACAAAATCATTGAGAATCTTAAATGGTTCAAAGGGCATGTCATCATTCAGACAATGTTTATGAAAGGTGACGGCACCGACAATACAAGCGACGAGTATGTGCTGCCATGGCTGGAAGCGGTGAAAGACATCAAGCCCCAGGAGGTGATGGTCTATACCATTGACCGCGAGACACCTGACAAGAAGTTGCTGAAGGCTTCGCATGAAGAGCTGGATCGCATCAAGGATATGGTCATCGCGGCAGGGATTCCTTGCACGGCATCATATTAGGCGCTTTCGCTAAAGAATAAGGAAGAAAGAATACAGAATACAGAGGCTTAGAAATAACTAATAATAACTCAAACAATGGACTCAGAACTCTTCAAGAACCGCAGCGTAGGCAGTTGCCTGAGTGACGCCTTCGAACTTTTCAGAACCAATTTCAAGACACTGTTTCGCAGACTCTGGCTGTCGGCTGTCGTGCTTTCTTTGCTGCTTGCCGTCGCTATGGTTTACAGTGTTCAATACCCTAACGGTGCAGACAATGTGATACTAAACCTTGGTGCGTTGGTCGACTATATTTTAATCATTGCAGCATTTGTCTGGTTCTATACCATCATTATGAGTCTGCTCAACGGCAGAAGCGTCAAAGCGAACCTACCACGATTGACGCGGCTGACCTTTCTCCTTATCGGCATCGTGATCGTTATTTGTGTTGTCTTAATAGCTGGTGCCGCTCTAAACTATGCAGGCGTTAAAAACCCCAGTCAGCTTCAAGGAGCAAACATCCAGTTGGTTCTCGGAATGCTTGCTTGTATGTTAGTCTTTTTCGTAGCACTTCTCCCGCTCAACTTCTCCGCCATGAAATACTGCATGGAAGAGGATAAGAAAGTGTTCTCAATCTTTCAGAAGCCATATGTAATGGGGCTTCGCCATTGGGGATATATCTTTCTGACAGCTCTTCTTACAGGCATCATTGACATGGTTATCAGCATAATTGTTTTACTGCCGTTCTATGTCATTATGTTATGTAACATGGTCAACCGCAACGGTATGGCTTTCGGCGATCCCTCAGGACTGTCAGGCGGTTTCCTCTTCCTGGCGTTCGTCACAGCAACAGTATGTTCTTTTGTAGGTCTCTTTATCAGACCTTGGATCGTTTTCTCTTATTATTATGCATATGGCAGTATTGAGGAGAAAGAGAAAGGAAGACAAGAGAGGAAAGATATGATTGTGAGCGAAGAACAGTCCACAGACATTGAGGAAGTGAAATAACCACATATACATTACATGATTCAAAAACAACGATATCTTTTCATTGACCGCGACGGCACACTCATAGAGGAACCCCTCGACGAGCAGATAGACAGTTTCGCAAAACTGAAGTTTGTGCCAACTGTTTTCAAGAACTTAGGATTTATCAAACGTCACCTCGACTTTAAACTTGTCATGGTGACAAACCAGGATGGCTTAGGAACCCATGCTTTCCCGGAGGAAGACTTCTGGCCGGTACATCATTTCATCCTTGATACGCTTGCTGGCGAAGGCATTACGTTTGATGATGTACTGATAGACCGCCACTTTCCTGAGGACAACTCGCCGATGCGCAAGCCGGGAACGGGCATGGTCGAGAAATATCTGAAAGATGAGAATGCAGATATAGCCAACAGTTATGTCATCGGTGACCGTGAGAGCGACGCACAGTTGGCAAAGAACATGGGCTGCAAGGCTCTTATCCTTGGCCAGGACGGCATGACATGGGATAAGATAGCCGAGCTTTTGTTTGCCGGTGAGCGTATCGCTGAAGTTCACCGCGTAACCAAGGAAACGGATGTCTACGTGAAACTTAATCTCGACGGCTCAGGCAAGTGCGATGTGTCAACGGGATTAGGATTCTTTGACCATATGCTTGAACAGATCGGCCATCATGGCATGATTGATATTACCGTTCACACGAAAGGTGACCTCTATGTCGACGAGCATCATACCATCGAAGACACGGGGCTTGCCTTGGGTGAATGTATCTTAAAGGCGCTCGGCGACAAGCGTGGCATTGAACGTTATGGCTTCTGTCTGCCGATGGACGACTGTCTGTGTCAGGTAGCGCTCGACTTCGGCGGGCGTCCTTGGCTCGTATGGGATGCCGAGTTCAAACGCGAGAAGATCGGTGAGATGCCGACAGAGATGTTCTTCCATTTCTTCAAGAGCCTGAGTGATGCAGCAAAGATGAACCTCAACATCAAGGCTGAGGGAACGAATGAGCATCACAAGATTGAAGGTATCTTCAAGGCGTTGGCACGCAGTCTGAAGATGGCAGTGCGCCGCGACGTGAACCACTTCTATCTACCTTCGTCAAAAGGCGTATTATAAAAATCAGTTTTCCTCGTGTCCTATTGTGAGCTGCATAAGGTCATAATAGGACCCGTTGTAAATATTGAGATCTACATTACCTTTAATACCTGGCAGTACACCCGTATCCGTGTGCTGCCAGAATTTCCACTTACCTTTATACTGCACCTTGTCAACATAATAGTGGGCTATCCAATAAGGATAGTCATCAAAGACTGGATCAGAGAGATATTTCTCCTTAAAATTATGATAGGTGTAGATGATAGGCTTGACATGGTATTTGTCTTCAACGATGTGTAACCATGTAAGCACATCAGTCTGAAAATCCTCCGTACTCTCATCTGCAGGCTTATGCTCAATGTCAAGCACAGGCGGCAAGTCTCCTTCTTCAAGGTGAACTTTATCTAAGAAGAAATAAGCCTGTGCACGAGCCGACGATTTCGTGCTCCAGAAATGATAAGCCCCACGAATAAAGCCATATTCGCGTGCCTGATAAAAGTTATCGTTGAAATTAGGATCTACTTTCGAAGCACCCTCCGTTGCTTTGATGATGATGAAGCGAAGGGGACATCCATCAATAAGTGCATTGGAACGCAGTTTATCCCAATTGATTTTTCCCTGGTATCTTGAGATGTCAATACCATGAATCTCATAGCCTTCCGGATATTTGGCATCTCCATAAAAAGCGCGCCAACGGAAACCCGTTGGACCGACAAAGAAATACCAGAAAGCCCAGATATAAAGAGCTGTAACGGCCAAGCCTCCTATAATCCATGCCTTGCTGTACCGCTTCTTGATAAATTGAAAAGGAGCCAGCCCGTGGCGATGAGTGCTTCTTCTCCTTCGATTGGAACGGGAGGAAGCGGTACGCTTACGAACTGGCTTCTTATTAGGCATTAATAATTATCGAATAATTACCAATTATTTCTTCTTTGCCTCGTTTTCGAGAGCAAGTGTACGTGTCTCGCGATCACATACCTCAGCCGGACCCCAGTACTGGATAGGACCAGGATATACGAAACAAGTTTTACGAGCCCACTCGTCACGCTTCTCGGCGAACTTCTTGAAGGGTGCGCCATCGAGCTCTACGAGAGCCTTGCGGATCACCGGCTTCATCTCACCGTTACGACGCTCCATGTTCATCATCATAGTGATTGGCACGCCACCAGCCTTCCACTCATCAGTAGAAGCAGAGAGGTTCTTCACGATAGCCATGTAACCGGTCTTGCCGTTAGCGATAAGGTGAGCAGCGCTCACACCAAGAGCATAGCAGTAGTCAGCATCGAAGTTAGAAGGAGCAGCGCAGCGGCCCTCATAACCGAAGAAGTGATGCTGAGCAGCGAACTTGCCGTTGTACTTGCCTTCCTTCTTCCATTCAGCGAGCTTAGCACCTACCATGTCGGAGATCAGCTTCTCGGTCTCGATGAGAGATACCTGCACGTTTCCATGAGGATCACGGTCGAGAGAGAGCTGGCGAGCCACACCCTCTGGAAGAGTCTCGAAGGTCTCGGCATTCTCCTTGCTCAGATGAGCGAGGATATACTCGCGCTGTGCGTCCTTATCAAGATCCTTGTAGTCTGCGCCATGAGCAGCCAGCAGGTCATTAAGCTCCTGGATGAGGCGGCCAATAGCAGGGATGAACTCGATGAGGCCCTCAGGGATAAGCACCACACCGAAGTTGTTGCCATCCTCTGCACGCTTAGCCACAGCTGTAGCAATCTGCTCAACGATCTGGTTCAGCGTCATATCCTTCTTCTGGATCTCCTCAGAGACGAGGCAGATGTTAGGCTGTGTCTGGAGTGCGCACTCCAGAGCGATATGAGAAGCGGAACGACCCATGAGCTTGATGAAGTGCCAGTATTTACGGGCAGAGTTAGCATCACGCTCGATGTTACCGATAAGCTCAGAGTAAACCTTTGTAGCAGTATCGAAACCGAAGCTGGTCTCAATCTGGTCGTTCTTCAAGTCGCCGTCGATAGTCTTCGGGCAGCCGATGACCTGCACGCCATACTTCTTAGCTGCATAGTACTCAGCGAGCACGCAAGCGTTGGTGTTGGAGTCATCACCACCAATGATGACGATAGCCTTGATGTTGAGCTGACGGATGATCTCCAGTCCTTTCTCGAACTGATCCACCTTCTCAAGCTTTGTACGGCCCGAGCCAATCATATCAAAGCCACCGGTGTTACGATACTCGTCGACAAAATCCTTTGTCAGTTCGATATAGTTGTGATCAACAAGACCACCAGGACCCATGAGGAAACCGTAGACCTTGTTGTTGGGGTTCATCTTCTTCACGGCATCGAAGATACCGCAAATGACGTTGTGACCACCAGGAGCCTGACCACCGGAAAGGATGACACCGACGTTCATCTCACCTGTTGCCTCTTTGTCACCGGGAACAAACTCGATGAGCGGCATTCCATAAGTGTTGGGGAAAAGCTTCTTGATTTCTTCCTGATCACCTACGCTCTGGGTAGGCTCTCCCTCCTTTACTTTTACGGCACCCTGCAGACCCTTGGGGAGCTTGGGCTGGTACTGTGCACGTGCTTTCTGCAAAAGACTTGTCTTCATTGATGTGAAATTGAATAGAATTAATGAATTTCACATGCAAAAGTAGCGTTTTTCAGTGAGATAAGGAAAGAAAAACGCTACAAAAGATATTTTTATAACTTTTTTAGAGCCTATTGCATGGGCGTTACGCTTTTTTTCTTTATCTTTGGGCTTGAAATACACATACATAATAAATACACATTAAAAAACCACCTTATTATTATGGCAAACAAAAGAGACTTGAAGCGCACTATCAACTATATCACAAGTGAGCTTTTCGCAGAAACAATGGCTGCTATCATCTATAGTGAAAAGGTAGACAAAGAAGCCGGAGACAATCTGTTAGCTTCAATCATCATCACACGCGACGACTTCATCAAACGTGTCTCTCATCCCGAGCCGGGTATGAAAGCCCGCAAGTATTTCAAGACACTTGCTGCCGATTTCAACAACAGCATGTCTGAAATCATTGACCGTATCAGTAATCTGGGATAAACCAACAGACAGATGATTAGACAATTTTGCAGTTGGCTCCTCTTCAAATGCATGGGATGGAAGCTGAATGTGACGGTTGACTTCCCCGAGAAATATATCATTGCCTTAGCACCACATACCAGCAACTGGGATTTTGTGATTGGGCAATTATATATGCGCTCACAGGGACTGAAGATCAACTTCCTCATGAAGAAAGAATGGTTCAAAGGACCTTTGAAACCTTTCTTCCTCCATATTGGGGGCATCCCTGTCTACCGGTCCAAGCACACGAGCATGACCGACCATCTGGCACAGGAAGCCACGCAAAGAAAAGAGTTCCGGCTATGCATCACACCGGAAGGTACGCGGTCGCTCAACCCTGACTGGAAACACGGATTCTATTATATCGCCCTAAAGGCAAAAATCCCTGTGCTTCTTTTCGGTGTTGACTTCGAGCGAAAGCTCATCCAATGCACAAAGAGTTTTGTACCGACTGGTGATGTAGATAAGGAAATGAAAGAAGTAAAACTCTATTTCAAGGATTTCAAGGGTAAGCATCCCGAGAATTTCACGATTGGAGAAGTATAACTCTCATGACGCATTATATAATAACACTCTGCACCAGCGCTCTCCTCACATTTGGCACGATTCCTGTCAACGCATCGTCCTCTGATAACGACCATGCGTTGTGGGGAAATATTGACTATGACGGAGCACCCTGGGTAGAGAATATTTCAAGTCAAGCTAACATTACCAAGGGCTTACAAGGTCGACACATCGCCTTGTGGGCCTCGCATGGAAGATACTATGACAATAAACGGGGACGCTGGACATGGCAGCGCCCCAATCTCTTCTGCACGACGGAAGATCTCTTCACCCCTTCCATCGTCGTCCCATTCCTTATTCCTATGCTCCAGAATGCCGGGGCTATTGTCTTTACTCCCCGTGAGCGTGACTATCAGACATTAGAATATGTGGTAGATCCCGACGGGGGGCTGAATACGACACCTTCATGCTATAAGGAATTCAATGACAAAGAGCAATGGGAGACGACTCCTACTCCAGGTTTCGCTGCCCACTTTGGCACTTATGAAGACAATGAAAACCCTTTCGAGGCAGGCAAGGCACGACAAATTAAAGCGACGAAGAAAGCATGGAAATCCTTTGTCAAGTGGCAGCCTTCCTTTAGTAAGACTGGCGAATATGCTGTTTATGTGAGCTATCAGACGGTTGACAAGAGCGTTGACGATGCCCATTACACCGTTTTTCATCAAGGTATAGCGACAGAGTTTAAAGTCAACCAACGCATGGGCTCTGGCACATGGGTCTATCTTGGCACGTTCACTTTTGGCAAGGGATACAGTGTGGACAACTGTGTCATGCTCTCAAACCAAAGCCGCAATCGGAAAGGTATCATCACCGCGGATGCCGTGCGCTTCGGTGGGGGTATGGGCAATATTGAACGAGGCGGATCAGTGAGCGCACTGCCGCGCGCCCTTGAGGGAGCCAGATATGCTGCTCAATGGGCCGGAGCACCTTATAATATATATGGCGGGAAGAAAGGCAATGACGACTATGGCGACGACATCAACGTACGCTCTCTGATGTCCAACTGGCTGTCAGGAGGCTCTGTCTACAATCCTGTTCAAGATGGCAAACACGTACCTATCGAACTGTCACTCGCTGTGCACAGTGATGCAGGCTATGCTCGCGATGGCAAGTCACCTTGGGGAAGTCTGGCGATCTGTACTACCGATTTCAATGATGGACAATTAGCTTCAGGCATAACCCGCCAAGCATCCAAACTGTTTGCCAGCGACCTGCTCAACAATGCCGTCAAAGACCTGAGTGCTAAGTATGGCTCATGGCCGAAGCGATATCTCTGGGACCGTAACTATTCAGAAACGCGTCTGCCGGCTGTGCCTTCTGCCATCATAGAGACAATGTCGCACCAGAACTTCCCCGACATGATGCTTGGTCAGGATCCTAACTTCAAGTTTGACCTCGCACGGTCTCTTTATAAGACCATCGTCCGCTTTGTTAACGGCATGCATGGAGAAGCAACAGTTATCGAGCCTTTGCAGCCTCTGAACATTGCCGTGACCCAGAAGAAAGGTCATGCTACCGTAAGCTGGACGCCGCAGAGCGACCCTCAGGAGCCTACGGCAGATCCTTCCTACTATATTGTCTATACGGCTATCGGAAAAGGAGGATTCGATAATGGCGTGAAGACCACTCGTCTCTCCTACTCCATCAATCTACAACCAGGCGTGCCCTATCATTTCAAGGTCACGGCTGTCAATCGTGGTGGTGAGAGTTTCCCGTCAGAGGTCGTTTCTGCACTATATGAACCCAAGGCAATGAAGACTGTCCTTGTCGTCAATGGATTCCATCGCCTTTCATCTCCCGCTGTCATCAATGACGGACAACGGCAAGGATTCGACTTGGACGAAGACGCCGGCGTGTCTTACGGACTGACCGGCGGATGGAGCGGAAGACAGACTTCCTTCGACATGAGTCGGATGGGATCGGAGACAAGCAGCGGATTAGGCTATAGCGGGAACGAACTTGTCGGGAAATTCATCGCAGGAAATACATTCAACTATATCTCAGAGCACACTAACGCCATCGCTACTGCACATATATATAATGTGGTAAGCTGCTCTTCAAAAGCCATTGAAACAGGTATCATCAACATGAACAATTATGATGCCGTGGACCTTATCTTAGGCTTGGAGAAATATGCAACGACACAGACGAAATATTACCGAACTTTCTCCCCAGCCATGCGACAGAAGATCAGCAATTATCTCGCTCGCGGAGGCAAGTTGCTTGCAAGCGGTGCGTATATCGGTGCAGACAATGACAGTCAGGAAGACAGTCTCTGGCTCGATCAGACCTTACATGCTGATTATAGCGGGACTCTCAAGACGGACACCATCAACGGCATCAGTGGACTGGGCATCAATGGTATCGATATCTACCGCACGTTGAATCCGGACCATTACTGTGTGCAGCATGCTGATAAGCTTGCACCTTCTACCAATGCTTTCTGTGCCATGACTTACAATGACGGAAGTCCAGCAGCTGTAGGCTTTCAGGGCGGCAAAGACAAGTCGCATCAAACTCACCGGACGTTTATCATGGGATTTCCCCTTGAGAGCATCACAGACATTGCTACACGCGATAACATCATGAGAGGCATCCTCAGTTTCTTATTGAAAAATTGAAATAATGAAAAATTGAAATAATGAAAAATTGAAATAATGAAAAATTGAAATAATGAAAAATTGAAATAATGATAAATTGAAAGATATTTGATTAAGATAACCCTTATATACCATTAAATATTAATACTATGAAGATTCAAGCCAACCCATCGGGAACAAGAAGCATTGAGGTGACAGAGAAGCACCTTGAGACCATCGATAAATATTCTCTTCTCCGTAACCTTATCGACAGCAACGGCATTATCGACGAGGCTGTGCTCGACAAGCTCCGGTTCAATGTGCGCGGACTGCTCGAGGGCGAAGGAGGCACAGACCGCGACCTCCTCGACCTCTGCCTTGACGTGCTGTACAACAATAACATGAAAGCTTTCGGTCTGCACGAGCTTGTCTTGCTCTACATCAAATGGAAGAATGAGAACCAGAGCAAGACAAACGACGACCCGGGCGAAGTGACTGACTAAGCATGCCCATGAATCATAACAACGGCCCCATGCTCACTGACTTTCTTCCTACGACGAAGAAGGAGTGTGAGTTACGGGGATGGACCCAGCTCGACGTCATCCTTTTCTCCGGCGATGCCTATGTCGACCACCCGGCATTCGGCGCCGCAGTCATCGGTCGTATCATCGAAGCAGCAGGCTACAAAGTAGCTATCGTGCCACAACCCGATTGGCACGGCGACTACCGTGACTTCAAGAAGTTAGGACGTCCCCGTCTTTTCTTCGCCGTGTCGCCGGGTAACATGGACAGTATGGTCAATCGCTATACTGCCAACCGTCGTATGCGCCACGATGACGCATACAGTCCTGACTCGCGCCATGACATGCGGCCCGACTACCCCAGTATCGTCTATACGAAGATCCTCAAACAACTCTTCCCTGACGTACCCGTAGTGCTCGGTGGTATCGAGGCTTCTCTACGCCGTTTCACGCATTACGACTACTGGCAGGACAAGCTTCTCAAGCCTATCCTCTGCCTCAGTGGCGCTGACTTCCTGCTCTATGGCATGGGAGAGAAAAACACGGTAGCGCTCTGCAACGAACTTGCTGCAGGCAAGCCCATCAATGAGATTGGTGATATACCGCAGACATCGTTCATCCGCCGTGAAGAGGATATCCCGGGTGGTATCAAAGACGACGACATCGTGCTCCATTCTTATGAAGAATGTCTGCGAAACAAGAAGGCACATGCTGAGAACTTCCGTCATATAGAGGAAGAATGTAATCGCATGCACGGCCAGCGTATGATGCAGAAAGTAGGCAACGTCTATGTCGTACAGAACCCAATGTACCCACCATTGACAAGCGAGGAGTTGGATGCATCCTTCGACCTTCCTTACACGCGCTTGCCTCATCCCAAATACAAAGGCAAAACCATCCCGGCATACGAGATGATCAAGTTCTCCATCAACATGCACCGTGGTTGTTTCGGTGGGTGCGCTTTCTGCACCATCTCCGCCCATCAGGGAAAGTTTGTAGTATGTCGTTCGAAGGAGAGTATCCTCAAGGAAGCAAAGAAAATCATCTCCATGCCCGACTTCAAGGGTTACATTTCCGACCTCGGTGGACCTTCAGCTAACATGTACGGCATGCACGGCCGCAACCTCAAGGCTTGCGAGCACTGCAAACGACCGTCGTGCATCAATCCGGAGGTCTGCCCGAACCTCATGACAGACCACTCGAAACTGCTTGATATCTATCATGCCGTGGATGCACTGCCAGGCGTGAAGAAGAGTTTCATAGGCAGTGGTGTGCGCTATGACCTTATCCTTCACAAGTCGAAGGATGAGAAGTCGAATGAGGCTGCCATGCAGTATGCCCGCGAACTCATCACCAAGCATGTAAGTGGCCGACTGAAGGTCGCTCCGGAGAACACTTCCGACCGTGTGTTGAAGTTCATGCGGAAGCCTTCATTCAAACTCTTCTATGAGTTTAAGCGGCTCTTCGACAAGATCAACAAGGAAGCAGGGCTGCATCAGCAGATCATCCCCTACTTCATCAGTTCTCACCCTGCCTGTCATGAAGAAGACATGGCGGAGCTTGCTGTCATCACCAAGGGTCTCGACTTCCATCTTGAGCAGGTTCAAGACTTCACACCCACGCCGATGACCGTTTCTACGACTGCCTTCTATACAGGCTATGATCCGTACACGCTTGAGCCTGTCTATTGTGCAAAGACACCACGTGAGAAACTGGCACAACGTATGTTCTTCTTCTGGTATAAGCCGGAGGAACGGCAAGCCATCGAGCATGAACTGCGGAAGATAGGCCGCCCGGACCTCATCAAGAAGCTCTATGACGGACAGCCGCACCACGGTCGTGCCCGTTATGACAGCAAGGCGGTAGGAAGCTCGCCCGAGCAGCCAAAGACAGCCAAGTCGGCAAGGTCGCCCAGACCATCGAGACCGGCAAGGCCTGACAGGTCAGAGCAGCCACCCAAGAGTCAGAAACACAAGTCGTTCAACCCCAATTTCTATCCGAAACGCGGTAGAAGATAGTATTTCAGATTTGGGCTGCTAGGTACGAGACAGCCTCGGAGAGGCTGACTTTTCAATAACCCCAGACTAAAGGAGCGATAGCGACTGCAGTCTGGGGTGTGTAGTGAGTGCATGCTTGACTAGCCTCCTGCCTCGGAGAGGCAGAATGCACGATAGTGCGCTATGTTTAGTTGATTATACATTGCGCGCCAAAGCGCAGTCAGCCTCTCCGAGGCTGGAATTCAGATAGTCCGTTCACAGCCTAAACCCCAGACTGCGGTCGCTATCGCTTCCTTAGTCTGGGGTTATGCAGAGTGTGCCTCTCCGAGGCACTTACCCATAAGTAATAATCTCAGTTCAACCTTATTTCGAGAAAGAACAGATAGCCATGATCAAAATATACGAACAATTCATCCGAGGCAAACACGATGCTGCAAGTTGTGAAGACGGCATTGTCGTCACCGACAACTTTGTCGCTGTCATCGATGGAAGTACAAGCAAAGGCAAGAAGCGCGTCAACCCATTGATGCGCAACGGCAGATATTGCATGGAACTCATTACCGCTTTTATCCGCAAGATGCCTGCATACATCACTCTTGATGCTTTCTGCGAGAAAGTCACGGACCGAGTACATCAGGCATACATCGAGGCAGGCATTATCGATAAAACTGATGCCCATAGCCTCATTCCGCCCTGCGACCGTCTGTGCGCATCAGCTATCGTATACAGCAATCAGCGGAAAGAGATCTGGATGATTGGTGACTGTCAGTGTATCGCCGGTGGAAAACTCTTCACCAATGGGAAGCCCTCCGAGGATGCCATATCGGAGAAACGTGCACAATGCTTTGCTGATGAGGCTGCCAAGCATGACGATATGATTATCAATGGAAGCATTGCCCACGACTATTCACGTGATGCCATCCTACCCGAACTTGTGGCTTCCATGGATGGAGAGAACAAAACTTATGCTGTCATTGACGGATACCCTATCTATAAAGATGGTATAAAAGTCATCAATCTAAAGACAGATGGCGATGTAGTATTGGCTTCCGACGGCTATCCTTATCTCTGCGCAACCTTGGAAAAGAGTGAACGAAAGCTGCAGAAGCAGTTGGCTACTGACCCGTTCAATATCCATACCTTCAAGGCAACAAAAGGTTTGATGAAAGGCAATGTCTCGTTCGACGACCGCGCATATATCCGTTTCTCTACCGCTCCCACGCAGCGATATTTTCTTACATTGAGTTTCGACGGCACGGCTTATCACGGCTGGCAGATTCAGCCCAACGGCATGACCGTGCAAGAACGTCTGCAAGAGGCGCTCACAACAATACTAAGACACAAGACGGAGGTCACAGGAGCCGGGCGCACCGATGCGGGCGTGCATGCCCGCACGATGGTCTGCCATTTTGATGATGTCGCCGGACTTGACGTTCAGCAGTTGCTCTATCGCCTCAACCAGATGCTCCCTCAGGACATCGCTTGTCGGAAGGTGGAGCCCGTGCCGGCAGACCTCCATGCCCGCTTCTCTGCTACACGGCGCACCTATCGCTATTTCATCCACACCAGTAAAGACCCGTTCCTGCGTCCTTTCTCTGTGGAGACCCATTACCCCCTCGACTTCCCGCTGATGAATGAGGCGGCAGCCTCGTTGCTCCAGGTGACCGATTTCAAAGCGTTCTGTAAAGACAATGACAGCAAGACAACGCTCTGTCATCTCACGAAGGCGCAATGGATACAGACCGCGCCCAACGAATGGTATTTCGAGATCGCTGCCGACCGGTTCCTCCGCAACATGGTCCGTGCGGTAGTCGGCACCCTGTTCGATGTCGGACGTCACCGCCTCACCCTTGAGGAGTTCAAAAAGATAGCAGCTCACGGCAACCGCTCCGACTCGGGCGAGTCGATGCCTGCCAAAGGATTGTTCTTGTGGGAGATAGAATATTAGACCTATACCACGTGCAGGGGAGGGCTTCATGTCTTCCCACAAAAAATAACCCAACCGCTGAAAAAATGACACCACCGCTGAAAAAAGTCGGACATCATTTGTGGAAGGGCATGAAGCCTTTCCCTGCACTGGTTTCTTTTCACACGGATCCTAAGGATTTTAAGGATGGCTTCGCTACGCGGCAGGGGCGGGTCAGCCTCGGAGTTCTTGACACGCTTACCAGCCCCGGAGGGGCTGAATGCTTCATAACCCCAGTCTAAGTGAGCGAAGCGAGCGCAGACTGGGGAATTGGTGCCGGAGCGTAATTCGCTGATAGCCAGCCTCGAAGAGGCTGAATGCATCCTTGATGCGTAATAAGGAACCTCATCGTTACGCGCTTCGCGCATTGTGCCTCTCCGAGGCACGGCGTCTGGTTATCCGGCTCGCTACCTACACCCCCAGTCTGCACTCGCTACGCTCGTTTAGACTGGGGTTATGAAGCATTCAGCCTCTTCGAGGCTAGCTCATGCGGCAAGTATTCCGCGGCTGGCTCCTGTGACAAATACTCCAGGGTATGCAGCTCACCGTGTAGCCGCCACGCGGCGTAACCATCTTTAAAATCTTTAAGATCCATGTGAGAATATAATGTTACTTGATTATCAGATGGTTACGTGGTAAATGGTACAAAAATGTGCACATAGAACTCCTGTAATTTATTGACATCCTATGCTATTGACGCATTATCGTTTTAGCAAACTTTAAAAATTTATGTTTGAATTTTAAATATTATTTTATTTCGGATTCGCTTCGCATGATCAAGAAAATGGCTCTTTATGCTTACCATTTCAAAACAAATAGTTACCTTTGCATAAACTTTAGCTGCACCCGACAATTTGAAAGCAAGCTTTCGTTGCTCCTGTTGGCAAAAGTTTTGCAAAAAAGAAAGGAAGATTATGGCAATAGAAATTAAGGCAATACCTACCTTGGAAGGTAAGGATGCAGAAAGATTCATAG
>CADBAG010000015.1:0-30432 GCA_902792635.1 uncultured Prevotellaceae bacterium
AACTAGATAAGTTGACCAAGTTACGCAACAACCTAAATGAAGGTGTTGCGTAACTCACTAATTATCAGTTGAATAAAATTTGTTCTATGATAGGCACTTGTTAGCTCAAATAAATCTTGAGGATCCTTAATTATTCATTGGTCTTTTCTTCGACAGCCTTTGGCTCTGTCTTCTCCTCGGGCTTCTTCTCTTCCACGGCAGCCTTGGGTACAGTGAAGGTCAACTCGTCCTTCTTATTGTCGGTCTTGTCGATGGCGATGGTGTCACCCGGCTTAGCTTCCTCAGAGAGGATGATCTCGGACAGGCCGTCTTCGATGTAAGTCTGGATGGCGCGCTTCAACGGACGGGCACCGAACTGCACGTCGTAACCCTTCGTGGCGACAAACTCCTTCGCCTTGTCACTGAGCGAGATATTGAAGCCGAGGTCGGCGACACGCTTGTAGAGACCTTTAAGCTCGATGTCGATGATCTTCTTGATCGACGTGAGGTCGAGCTGGTCGAAGGTGATGATCTCATCGAGACGGTTAAGGAACTCGGGTGAGAACTGCTTCGAGAGACTCTTCTGGATGATGGAACGGGCATACTGCTTGTCCTTACTGTCCATATTGGCTGCGTTTGTGATACCACCGGCATTGAATCCTACGCCACGGCTGAACTCCTTGAGCTGGCGTGTACCGGCATTGGAGGTCATGATGATGACGGTGTTGCGGAAGTCGACCAAACGGCCGTTGCCATCGGTCAGACGACCCTCGTCGAGGACCTGCAGCAAGAGGTTGAAGACGTTGCCGTGGGCTTTCTCTATCTCGTCGAGGAGCACGATAGAGTAGGGGTGACGGCGTACCTGCTCGGTGAGCTGTCCGCCCTCTTCGTAGCCAACATACCCCGGAGGCGCACCGATGAGTCGAGAGACATTGAAGCTTTCGGTATATTCGCTCATGTCGATGCGGATGAGGGCATCCTGTGCACCGAACATCTTCTCAGCGAGACGCTTGGCGAGATAGGTCTTACCGACGCCCGTGGGACCGAGGAACATGAAGGCACCGATAGGATGGTTCGGATCTTTCAGACCGACGCGGTTGCGCTGGATGGCTTTCACCATCTTGTCGATGGCACTGTCCTGACCGATGACGAGTTGCTTCAGTTCCGTACCCATGTTACGGAGGCGCTTGCCCTCAGCCTCTGCCATACGCTGCACGGGGATGCCGGTCATCATCGATACGACGTCGGCGACCTCTTTCTCTGTGACAGTCTGTCGCATCTCAGCCTCACCTTTCTGCCATTCCTGCTGCATACGGCGGAGCTCCTGCTCCATCTCCGTCTGGCGGTCACGGTAGTTGGCGGCAAGCTCGAAGTTCTGAGCTCCGACGGCTTCCTGCTTTTTGCGCTTGATATCTTCGATGTCTTTCTCTTTGTCCGTTATCTCCTGCGGCACCTTGGCGTTCTTCAGATGGACGCGTGAGCCTACCTCATCGATGATGTCGATAGCCTTGTCGGGCATGAAACGGTCGGTGATGTACCGGTCAGCGAGACGCACGGCCTCTTTCAGGGAGTCGTCTGTATAGGTCACGTGATGATGCTCCTCGTAGCGCTCCTTGATGTTCTGCAGGATCTGCAGCGTCTCCTCCTTCGTTGTCGGTTCGACAAGCACTTTCTGGAAACGACGCTCTAAGGCGCCGTCCTTCTCGATGGAGTTGCGGTATTCGTCGACCGTTGTGGCACCGATGCACTGTATCGTACCGCGGGCCAATGCCGGCTTCATGATGTTGGCGGCATCCATGCTGCCCGGTGTAGAGCCGGCACCGATGATCGTATGGATCTCATCGATGAAGACGATGATATTTGGGTTGCTCTCAAGCTCCTTGAGCAGGGCGCGGATACGCTCCTCGAACTGTCCACGGTATTTCGTGCCTGCCACGATGGCAGTCATGTCGAGGCTCACGACGCGACGGTTGAAGAGCATCGGCGAGGTCTTGTGGCCGGCGATGAGCTGTGCCAGTCCTTCAACGATGGCACTCTTACCCACACCCGGCTCACCGATAAGGATCGGGTTGTTCTTCTTACGGCGTCCGAGGATCTCGATGACGCGCTGGATCTCTTTCTCTCTGCCTACGACGGGGTCGAGCTTACCCTCGGCCGCAGCGCGTGTGAGGTCGGTAGAGAAGTTGTCGAGCACCGGCGTCTTGCCGTTGCCCTGAGGCTGCGTGGCTGTAGCCTGCTGGTGGTTGCCACCTTGTTTGGCGGAGCCTGTAGGGCCATCCTCCTCATAGTCCTCTTCCTCCTCGTCGGACAGGCCTATGCCGTCCTTCGTAGCGGGCTTATGGAGCATCTTCAGCGCTGTCTCGTAGTCGAGATTGTTCATCTCTAACACTTCCTTGGCGCCGTTGTCCACTTGGTCGTGGAGGATAGCGAGCAGCAGATGCTGCACATCCACCATCTGTGTATGCTGGATACGCGCTTCGAGCACGGCAAGCTTCAAGATATTGCTTGCCTGTGTATTAAGAACGAGCTCATTCGTCTGGATGGGCTCACTGAGTTCGTCTTCGCGAACCTTCTCTTCCAATTCCTCTTTGACAGTTTGTGTGTTGATACTGAGCTGCTTGAACAGATCGAGCACCGGGGAGTTCTTCTCACGGAGAATGCCGAGCAAGAGGTGTTCCGGACCTACAGAACTGCTGGCCAGGCGTGTCGCCTCTTCCCTGCTGAAAGCAAGGATCTCAGATACTTTTGGTGAAAACTGACTGGTCATGTATTGTCTTCCTTTCTTTTTTATAGGTGCTTTTTTATAAAGACACCTTTGTCTATGTTGCAAATTTACACTTTTCCTTTGCAATTAGCAAGGATTGTGCCAAAAAATATTTGCTGGGCGTTTGATTCTTATTTAGGGCTCTTCCGATTCCTGGATTGGAAACAAGGGACAGCCTCGGAGAGGCTGACTTTTGAATAACCCCAGTCTAAGGAGCGCAGCGACGCAGACTGGGGTGTGATGTGAGAGTGTGCCTGCCTGATTTCCTGCCTCGGAGAGGCAGAATGCACGATAGTGCGTTATGTCTTTAATAAATAGTTTAGTCAACATAGCGCGCCAAGGCGCAGTCAGCCTCTCCGAGGCTGGAAATCAGCTAATTCGTCCTCAGTTAAAACCCCAGACTGCAGTCGCTTTCGCTCCCTTAGTCTGGGGTTATGAATAAGTGTGCCTCTTCGAGGCACTGACCCGCAAGCCCAAAGAATCAAGGTTTCACCCGCAGATATCTTTGTATGGGCAGTTGGTGCAACGATCCTTCTGCTCGGTGGGAGTGAAGGGCTTGGTGACGTCGAAGATCTCGGAGAGGAGAGTCCGGAGATGCTCGATAAAGGAAGGGTACACATTATTTATATCATCCACTGTCGAATAGGTGGCTTTGCGCTTATCCTCTTGGTTTGCGTCCTTCACCTTTAATATAGGGTCATAGTCGTCTTTCCCTGCTTCACGGATGAAGAGCAGGGCGGGAGCCACGGCGTTGTTGCCGGGATTGACTTCAGCTATAGCTTGCTTGTTCTTGCGGATGATAGCCGAATAGAGGAACGCCTGGAGATAATAGCCCGTGTGCTTCGAGTCGACATATTCTGTATCGAAGATCTCATCGACCGTGGGTGCTGAGGAGGTCAGCGGTCGGCCTGTCTTGTAGTCGATGACACGCAACTGCCCATCTTTCCTATCGAGGCGGTCTACCTGTCCGCCGACACGGATGGCGTGTTTTGTATCATTAACATCAAACGACAGATTGTCATAAAAGCTTTGCTCAAGTGCCAATATGTCAAATGGCGCATGATCACTGTCAAGACGCAGCAGGCGCTGGATATAAAGTCGCAGCACATTACGGTTGAGCAGTTGCAGACCGTTGTAGCGCGGATGGAAGTCGGGGCGGTCCACCTTGAAGAGCTTCTCGCGGAATGCCTGGTCGAGGTATACCTCAATCTTATATTTCTCTTTCGTGGCGAGCCGCTTGATAGCCTCCGGCGTGATCGGGGTCCGGTGATCTTTGCCCGAGAGGTCGTCGTAGATAAGTTCCGCGGTCCGGTGGAAGATGTCACCGAAGATCTTGTTGTCTATCTCCTGATCGTCGTCATCGTCGTCCTCGCGTAGCCCGCAGATGGTGTTGTAATAGAACATGAGCTGGCAGCGGAGGTACCGGTTGATGGCTGTGGGAGAGAGCGACGTGAGATCGTTGAGTTTCTTCTGCACTGCCTCGTCTTTCTCGATAGGCACGCGGTTCACCGTCGACACGCTCTGTCCCGACTGCATCGTCAGGCGCCGTATCGTCTGTCCGCTCTCCACCATGAACTGGAGCATGAAGCGGCTCATCTCTCCTTGCTTGCCGTCATCGGTAGCGTTGTTGAAGGTGAGAGTAGCGTCAGCGGCACGCTGCAGGAGTGAGTGGAAATAATAGGAATAGATGGCGACCTTGTTCTCTATCGTTGTCATCTCGTAGCCTTTGCGGAGCGAGTGTGGGATGAACGAGGCGTCGTTGATACCTTTCGGGATGTTGCCTTCGTTGCAGGAGAGCAAGAGCACATGTTCGAAGTCGAGGTTACGCGTCTCTAAGACGCCCATGACCTGGATGCCGATGGCGGGCTCACCGTGGAACGGTACCGACGTGGCGTTGACGAGCTGGGAGAGGAGACGTTGCAGGAGCACGGGTGTCGTCTCGACGTCAATCTTTGCAAAGAGGTCCTTGAGGCGGTTGATGACGGTGTACATACGGAACACCGACTCGTGCATCAGCGGCTCGTCTTCCTCTCTGGAGCCGATGCCGACGAACTTCAGAATGTCAGCGACCCATTCGAGGAGCATGACGTTGAAGTCTTTGCTCGCCACGTCCTTCATGTCTTGGGTGTCGAAGAGACGCTCGAGTTCCTTGCCTTGTTCCTCCGTGAGTTGCTGGACCGTAGGAAAATAGGTCTTGTGCTCGTTGAGCTTCTCATAGAGCGTGGGCGCGTCCTCAGAGATGTATTTGGCATAAGGATGGCGCAACACCTGGTTGACATAACTGAGGCGGTAGGTCTTCCCGTCCTTGTTCAGTCCCTGGAGGCGTAGGGCGAGGAGCACCCCGACGAGCGTCGCAGCAGGGGTGGCAGCGAGGGGGTAGCCTGTGGTGATATTGACCTTGATCGTCGCGTCATCCTTCTCATTTACCTTCTCCGGTATGCAATGGATAACGTTCTGCAAGAGACTCTCATCGCAGAGTACGATAGCCACAGACCGCGGGTTGGTCTTGACGACATCGCCCAAGCCTCGCAGCCAGGTGGCGACATAACGGGCCTGGATATCCTCTGTCGGGGCGGAGATAAAAGTGATGTCCTTCGGCTTGCTGAGGTTGTTGTAGACCTCATCGGTGTCGATGTCGGCAGAGGCACGTCCCGGTCCGAGTTCGTTGGGCAGTTTGTCGAGGTAACGGCGGATATACCGTCCGGCCTCATGCTGTGGCGTCATGAAATAGGTGTCGTAATCCCAGTAGAACTCGGCGAGCCCTGCGTCTCTCATCTGCCGGAAGAAGCGCTGCTCCACCTTCTGCAGCAGGTTGAAACCGACGAAGATATAATGTTTGAAATGGAAGTCGGTAACCTTGTGCTCCACGACATCGCGGTAGAGCATGCCTTCGTAGGCCAGTCCGTCTTTCCGCAGACTGTCTCGAAAAGCGTGATAGAGTGGTCCGAGGTTCTTCCAGATGTCGTTGAACTTTTTCTGCAGGATCGTGTCTGTCTCTACCTTGCCGAAGAACTCTTCGAGGCTCTTGCGCTGTTCGTCGGAGAGGAAGGAGTAGTCGCGCATCTCCTGCCAGGCCTCGAGGTTGATGAAGAGCTTGTCGGCCTCCACGAGGTTCTTGTCGAGGTCATCGAAGTCGGCGAGCATGAGCTGTCCCCACGAGAAGAAATGGTCGAGGGGCTCGTCGCTGCCCGTGAGCTTCACATACTCGCGGTAGAGACGGAAGATAAGTTCTATCTGGTCGGGCACCTTCAGGTCGGAGTGTTGACGGAAGAGGTCACTGATCGTGATATAGGACGGGCTCCATACAGCGTGTCCAGCTTCATCAAAGAGTGCCTGGTTGAGGAAGAGCGACGCACGTTTGTTCGGGAACACCACGGCGATGTCGGCGAGGTTCTCCCCACCATGCTTGGCGATGATATCTTTGGCGACGTATTGTAAGAATGTGTTCATTTGGTATTAACGATTTTATGATGGCGGATATACCAGAGGTACCCTTCCACGTTCTCATATCCCATATCGTTGAGCAGAGCGATGTATCTTCTCACCTGTTCTTTATGTTTCTCTTGCTCCCGTCCGGTCTTGAAGTCGATGACGATCATACGCTTGCCGTCGTAGACGACGCGGTCGGGTCGTTGCTCACGGACACGTTGCTCCTCGGTGTCATAATAGAGGATGGAACACTCGTTGAACACGCGCCAGCGGGGTGAGAACCAGTCATGGACCTGCGGGTCAGCGAGGGCTTTGTTGATATAGTCTTTCAACTGCTCCCGTGTCATAGGCCGGTCGTAGAGCACGCCGTCAAACTCGAGTTGGGCGATAGCGTCGTCCACCTCATTGATATTATGTATCGTGGAGAAGAGCTTGTGGAGGATATCTCCGGTGTTGATATAACTCCGTCGTTTCTCTTCCTCCTCCAGTTCCTCAGGTGGCGTCATGAAGTCGTTGCTGTCATTGCTCTGCAGGAACGTGGCCCTCATCTTCGTGTTCTCGATATTCACAGTGAAGCCGTTCTCTTTCTCTTCAAAGATGTTTGACTGCTCCGATTTCTCAACCTCTTTCTTGATTGTCTCTTTTTTAATAGAGAGTGTGCCGTAGCGATAGGTCACGCTGCCATCCTCCTCATCTGTTGGCTCCATCTTAACTTTCTCCTCGTCCGGAGTGGCACTTCTGACAATCAGCATGTCGCCCATCACTCTGTTGATCAACTCCGATGGGAAGTCGGGCTTATCTTTCTTCCCGATGATGAAGAGGTTGCGGGAGGCACGCGTGAAGGCGACATAGAGGATGTTGACGTTGTCGATGATGTTCTTGATATGCTCTGCGAGATAGTCGGTGGCGTAGATCGACTCTTTCAACTTGTTGGCATTGAGGTTCACGGGCACCACAGGCAGCTCTTTGTAAGGACTGACCGTTGGCGCCACCCATAGGATGTCCATCATTGTCTCGAGTTTCCAGTCGCAGTAAGGGATGATGACATTGTCGAACTCTAAGCCTTTACTCTTGTGCACGGTGAGCAGACGGATGCCGTCGACGGAGTCGCTGTGGATCGACTTGCTGCATAGCTCCTCATCCCAGGTCTCGAGGAAGTCATCGATACCCCCGATATGTCGTTTGAGATAGTTAGCCAACTGGTCGAAGAACGCACACACGTAGGCGTTCTGCTCACTGAGCCTGTCGAGGCGGAAGATGACGTAGAGACGCTCGGCAAGGTCGATGAGCGGCATGGAGAGCAGGGCCGTGCGCTCCAAGACATACTCCGAGGGCAGCAACGGTTCTAAGTTGTCTTTTCTGTCCGCATCTTTATAGTCCGCATCTTTATTATCCGCATCCTTTTTAATATCTTGTGGCGCAATCTCTTTCTGCGTGTAAGCCTTGACAAGGAACGCCTCCGTCAGTCGGTCCGTAGGGTGGGTGAGAAACCGCATGGCGTTGACGATGACATTGACAGCCTCGGAGGCATCAAGACGGAAGGCCTCGTCGGAGACCATCTTGAGCATCTGGGGCTCACCATCGACCGTCACGGGGTTATGCAGGAAATAGTCGGCAAGAAGGCGGATGTGTTTGTTCTTTCTGACGATGATGGCTATCTTACTGTAGGGTACGCCTTTCTCAAGAAGCATCTCTATTGTCTTCTGTACCTGAACGATCATCTCATTGTCGTAGTCGTTGGACGGGAGCATCTTCACCTCGATCAATCCCTCTTCCGGCTTCTTCGCCGGCACAGCCTGCGACACATCTTCATAAGCCTCTTTGATGATCGGCGCATCTTCCGTCAGCAAGGCTGCAGCACTGTTGAAGAATGCGTTGTTGAAGTCAACGATGTTTCGCTGCGAGCGGTAGTTGACTTTCAGCGGCTCGACATGGACGGTCTCGGGATAGTTCTTCTCGTTGAGGCTCTGCAGCAGTCGCCAGTCACCGTTGCGCCAGCGGTAGATGCTCTGTTTGACGTCACCGACGATAAGACTGCCGTTCTGGTGTGCGATACAGTCGTCGAGCAAGACCTTGAAGTTGGCCCATTGTATCGTCGACGTGTCCTGGAACTCATCGATCATGATATAACGCAGTTGTCCGCCGATCTTCTCGTAGATGAACGGCGAGTCCTGCTTGTCGATGAGGTTGTTGAGGAGCTTCTGGGTGTTCGACAACGGGTAGTCGTTGTTGTCGTCGTTGATGTGTTTCACCTCCTGTTCGATACGTCCGAGGAGTCGCAGCTGGTTAATGTTCTGCAGGGTGAGGTCGACTGAGTTGATCGTCACGACGGCATGCTTCCTGGCTTCCTCTGCCTCCTCGAGGAGTGGGGCAACAAACTCTCGGATAGCCTGTGCCTCCGGCGTGTTGATATCACTCTTCTTGACGAACGCGTCGGGGTTGTCCATGCCTTTCAGCACGTAGCTGTTCGGCATCTTCGTCTTCCCGTTGGCAAAGGAGCCGTCGCTAAGCTTCTCGAAATAGCCCGGCACGTTACTGTGTCCGTGGGTGTAACAGGCATCGGTGAGGCGGTATTGGGTAGCAATGGCATCATACCGGTCGGCATAATCCTTCATGTCGCTGACAGCCTTGGCTTTCAATGCCCGGAGTCTTGAATTGTAATCCTTGAAGAAGTCGCCATCGTTCATGATACGTCGCAGCTCTTCTTGATGATCTTTATAAAAGTCGGAGAAGATGTTCTTACCGAACGACTTGATCTGTGAGATGACGTTCCAGTTCTTGTCGTCCGCCATACGCTCGTTGACAAAGTCCATGATCCACGACAAGAGCGGATCGTTGCCGTTGTCGATGTTACTGATGATATTGTCGACAGCCTGCTCCTCCACCTCCTGGTCGTTGAGCATGACCTGGAGGTTAGCCGTCAGTCCGAGCTCGCGTGCGAGGTTACGCAGCACGCGCTGGAAGAAGCTGTCTATCGTCTCTACGCGGAACCGGTTATAGTCGTGGATGAGCAAGGTCAGGGCTGTCTCCGCGCGGCCGCGTACGACACGTTCGGAGAGGGTAGGGAAGGCATCCTTCACCTTATTATAATAGTCGTCAGCATCGGGGAGCGAGTGTGCGATGCCATAGAGCTTCGACAGGATACGTTGCTTCATCTCCTGTGTCGCTTTGTTGGTGAAGGTCACGGCGAGGGTATACCGGTAGTTTGTCGGATCCTCAACAAGCAGTTTGATATATTCCACGGCAAGCGTGAAGGTCTTGCCGGAACCGGCAGAGGCTTTGAAGACAGTGAGAGGAGAAGAAGAACCGACTGCCCCATTATCCCCAACGGCCCTGCCGGCCCCACCCCCGCCCCTCCCCCATCCAGGGGAGGGGGTGATATGCTTAAGCTCACCATTAGGGGTATTGGAAGTTTGAACTTTATTGTTAAGGAGATCGCTTGCTATCATTAGTTTCTATTTTTTTGAAAAGTTGTGGGAGGCTTGGGCTGATGAGTTTAGACTGAATAATAAAATAAAAAGGATTGAAGGGTAAACACTTGCCCATCAATCCTTTTATTGTTTATCTATGTAATCAACCTCTCCCCTGGATGGGGGAGGGGAGGGGGTGGGGCCGTCGGGGCTACTTGGCTTAAGTCTTCGGGCTCTCTTTAGTACGCTCTCGCCACGATGACCTTGTACTTCGCATCTTTGCCGCTGACCATATCCTTCAGGCCTTCGACGTTCTGGTCGTAGGCGAAGGGGATGCAGCGGATGGTAGCCTGCGTTTCCTCCTTGATCTGAGCCTCGGTCTCGGCCGTGCCGTCCCAGGGGCAGAGGAAGAAGCCACCGTCTTTGATGCGCTCCTTGAACTCATCGTAGTTGTTGCATTCGTAGACGTGAGCGTCGCGGTAAGCCTTGGCTTTCTCGAAGATCGCTTTCTGCATGTCCTTGAGAGTGTCCTCAACGCGCTCCACGATGCCGTCAAAGCTGACGTTCTCTTTCTCCAAGGTGTCACGGCGCATGATCTCGATGGTGTTGTTCTCAAGGTCGCGGCCACCCATGACGAGGCGCACAGGCACACCCTTGAGCTCATAGTCGGCGAACTTGAAGCCCGGGCGTTTGTTGTCAGCATCGTCATATTTGACGCTGATGCCGTCCTCACGCAGTTTGTCGATGACAGGCTGCAGCTTGGCTGTGATGGCAGCGAGCTGTTCGGCGTTCTTGTTGATAGGCACGATGACGACCTGGATCGGGGCGAGTTTCGGAGGAAGGACGAGACCGTTGTCGTCGGAGTGGACCATGATGAGGGCTCCCATGAGACGGGTCGACACGCCCCATGACGTAGCCCATACATACTCAGGCTTGTTATCTTTGTTGAGGAACTGTACGTCGAAGCTCTTGGCGAAGTTCTGTCCGAGGAAGTGGCTCGTGCCGCTCTGCAGTGCCTTGCCGTCCTGCATCATAGCCTCGATGGTGTAGGTGTTGAGGGCACCGGCGAAACGCTCCGTAGGACTCTTCACACCCTGCAGCACCGGCACATCCATCCAGTTCTCCACGAAGTCGGCATAGACATGCAGCATCTTCTGTGCCTCAGCCTCAGCCTCTTCCTTCGTGGCGTGAGCCGTGTGGCCCTCCTGCCAGAGGAACTCGGACGTGCGGAGGAACGGACGTGTGCGCATCTCCCAGCGCATGACGTTACACCACTGGTTGCACATGATAGGCAGGTCGCGCCAGGAATGGATCCAGTTCTTATACGTGTGCCAGATCATCGTCTCCGAGGTAGGGCGGATGACGAGAGGCTCGTCGAGCTTAGCCTCGGGGTCTACAGCGATCTTGCCGTCGTCGGTAGCCTTCAGACGGTAGTGGGTCACCACGGCGCTCTCCTTGGCGAAACCCTTGACATGCTCAGCCTCACGGGCGAAGAAACTCACGGGGATGAGGAGCGGGAAATAAGCGTTCTGCACGCCCGTTGCCTTGAACATCTTGTCGAGCTGGGCCTGCATCTTCTCCCAGATAGCATAGCCGTAAGGCTTGATAATCATACAGCCGCGCACAGGAGCAAGCTCTGCTAAGTCGGCTTTCATCACCAAGTCGTTGTACCACTGACTGTAATTGTCAGCACGCTTGGTCAGTTGTTTTAGTTCTTTTGCCATAATCTTTTTCGACATTAGGGAAATCCCTACTCAAGAGTAGGCGTTTTCGCAATGCCCTTATTTTATTATTGTTTAATTTTGCCGCAAAGTTAATAAAAAAAGATAGCATAAAGGGCTTAACTGCCAAAAAAAGACTACCTTTGCACAATAAAAAGGTGGTTGACAAAGATTATAGACAAAGATTAAATACAATTTATTATGAAGAACGCAAAGACAATGGCACTTGGTATGTGCATGCTTACACTCGTTAGTGGTTTCTCTTTCACAAGCTGCTCCACGAAGCAGGGTACGGGCACACTCGTTGGTACGGGTGCCGGTGCAGCCCTTGGCTCCATCATTGGCGCTATCGCTGGTCATGGTAAGGGTGCAGCTATCGGTGCAGCCATCGGTGGTGCTGTAGGTGCTGGTGCAGGTACGCTCATCGGCCGTCATATGGATAAGGTCGCCGAGGAGGCTAAGAAGGTTGAGAACGCTAAGGTTGAGACTGTCACCGACGCCAATGGTCTGAAGGCTGTGAAGGTGACATTCAACAATGGTATCCTCTTCAAGGTCGGCAAGTATGCACTGCAGAGCGGTGCTATCACAGACCTGACACAGTTCTCTTCTGTGCTGAAGAACAATCCTACCTGCTCTGTCGATATCCAGGGCTATGCTTCTTCTGATGGCTCCGACGACGTGAACCTCACACTGTCTCAGAACCGTGCCAATGCTGTGAAGAACTTCCTCGTGAACAACTGCTCCGTGCCTTCTTCTCAGATCAAGAACGCTACGGGTTATGGCGAGACGAACCTCGTCACCAACGCTGATGGTACAGAGAACCGTGAGGCCAGCCGTCGTGTGGAGGTCTATCTCTATGCTTCACAGGCTATGGTCGACGCTGCCAACAACGGCACACTGCAGTAATATGTTTTATTGCAGGTAATTTAATCTGAATGACAAAGACTGATTGATGTTACGTTTTCGTAAAATCATACGTTGGGTGGTGGGGGCCTTTTTCGCCTCCACCATTCTTGCTGTTATAGCATATCGTTTTATTCCCGTCTATATCACGCCGTTGATGGTCATCCGATGCTTCCAGAACGGGTCGCTGACAATCCATCATCACTGGATCTCACTCGACGAGATGTCACCCCACATGCCCGTGGCTGTCATGGCGAGTGAAGACTCCCGGTTCCTCCTGCATCATGGCTTCGACTTCAATGCCATCGGTCAGGCGGCGAAGAACAACATGAAAGGTGGACGCAAGCATGGCGCGAGCACGATCTCACAGCAGACGGCGAAGAACGTGTTCCTCTGGCCCGGTCGTTCGTGGGTGCGCAAAGGCTTCGAGGTCTATTTCACGGCTTTGATGGAACTCTTCTGGAGTAAGCAGCGTATCATGGAGGTTTATCTCAACTCCATCGAGATGGGACCGAGCATCTATGGTGTGGCAGCGTGTGCGGAGCTGAACTTCGGCAAGCTCCCCGACCAGCTCTCGCGTGCCGACTGTGCGCTCATCGCCGCCACCCTCCCTAACCCCCGTAAGTTCTCATCTAAATATCCCAGTGCTTACATGCGTAAGCGCCAGCGGCAGATCATGGCGAACATGCGCTTCATCCCTTCGTTCCCGAAGGAGGGTGAGGACTACGACCCCAAGACAGCAGTAGGGGGGACGTACTGAGGCCCCACCCTGCTGGCCCCACCCTGCTGGCCCCACCCCCACCCCTCCCCCATCCAGGGGAGGGGCAAATTACCGAGATAAACAATAATTGGCAGATACAAACTATACACTGTAATATTAATCATGGCAAACGAACTGAATGATTTTGAGAATAAAGTAGCTACAAATAGCGATAGCAATACCCCCGAGAAAGTAATTTCTCCCTCCCCTGGATGGGGGAGGGGTAGGGGTGGGGCCGGCAGCTCTACATTTTCTTTCTCATCTTTGCTCTCTCCCGCTCAGCTCTCCGCCGTCACCTACTGCTCCTCTCCTCAGCTCGTCATTGCCGGTGCCGGGTCGGGCAAGACGCGGGTGCTGACGTATAAGATTGCGTATCTGCTGCAACACTATGATCTCAAGCCGTGGAACATCCTTGCCCTGACGTTCACTAATAAGGCAGCAAGGGAGATGAAAGACCGTATCGCTGGCCTCGTGGGGGAGGAGCGCGCCCGTTATCTGCAGATGGGCACGTTCCACTCCGTCTTCTCCCATATCCTCCGCGTCGAGGCGAAAGCCATCGGCTACAGCTCCGACTTCACCATCTATGATGAGGCCGACTCCCGTTCGCTCATTAAGAATATCCTTAAATCGATGGGTCTCGACGACAAGACCTATAAACCTGCCACGGTCCATGCCGCCATCTCCATGGCTAAGAACCATCTGTGCGGACCGTCGCAGTATGCCGAGGACGGCGACGCCCTGCAGCGCGACCGCCGCCGTAACATGCCGGAGACCTATAAGATCTTCGTCTCTTATCAGCAGCGCCTGCGCCAGGCCAACGCCATGGACTTCGACGACCTGCTCGTAGAGACCTACCGTCTGTTCAAGGAGCATGAGGATATCCGGCAGAAATATGCCGCACGTTTCTCTTATGTCCTCGTCGACGAGTACCAGGACACGAACTATGCACAGCAGTGTATCGTCGAACAGATCACAAAGGACAACCCGCACGTCTGTGTCGTCGGTGACGACTACCAGAGTATCTATGCCTTTCGCGGTGCTAACATTGCTAACATCCTCAAGTTCAATAAGATCTATCCCACCGCCAAGCTCTTTAAGCTCGAGCAGAACTACCGTTCGACACAGAACATTGTGGCGGCTGCCAACTCGCTCATGAAGCACAACCACAACCAGATAGACAAGGATGTGTACAGTAAGAATGACGAGGGCGAGAAGGTTATCATCTACGAGACCATCTCCGACAAGCGTGAGGCAAGCATCGTCTGCCGCGAGATCAAACGACTCATGAAGGAGGAGGGGCTCCACTACAAAGACTTTGCCATCCTCTACCGCACCAACGCGCAGAGCCGTACCTTCGAGGAGGAGATGCGCAAGCCGGAGGTCGGCATGGGTGCCAACTACCGTATCTACGGCGGTCTGAGCTTCTATCAGCGCAAGGAAATCAAAGATATCATCGCTTACTACCGTCTCGTCGTCAACCCCGATGACGAGGAAGCGTTCCGCCGTATCATCAACTATCCCGCCCGCGGCATCGGCAACACGACAGTCCTGAAGATCGTGGCAGCAGCAGAGCAGAGTGGGGTGAGCTTGTGGGAGACGATCTGTCACCCGATGGAGAACGGGCTCGATGTCAACCGGGGTACGATGGCGAAGCTCTTAGGTTTCCGTAACCTCATCCAGTCGTTCATCGCTGAGGCGCAGCAGAAAGACGCACTGACGCTTGGTGAGGAGATCATCGACAAGGCAGGTATCAAAGCCGACCTCGGACAGGACAAGAGTGCGGAGGGTGACGCCCGTCGTGAGAATGTCGACTCCCTCGTCTCGGGTATGGCGTCGTTTGTCCAGGCACAGCAGGAGGACGGTAATGGTGAGTATGTCCATCTGACTGATTATCTGCAGACGGTATCACTCATGACCGATGCTGACAGCGATGACGACTCCGACGACAAGGTGACGCTCATGACGATCCATGCGGCGAAAGGTCTCGAGTTCAACACCGTCTTCGTCGTGGGCTTGGAGGAGAACATCTTCCCGAGTCAGCTCTCCCTCGACAATCCCAAAGATCTCGAGGAAGAACGGCGTCTGCTTTATGTCGCCATCACACGCGCCGAGAAACACTGTTACCTCACCTGGGCACACACGCGCTGGCGCTATGGTAAGATGGATGCTTTCGTCAATCCCAGTAGGTTCATCGATGAGATTGATTCCAAATATACCGAGACCAAGGTCGAGGGCGGGCGCAGTGGCTCCGGCTTCTCTTCGTGGGGAGAGTCGCGCTCTTCCTGGGTCGGTAACCGTTCATCCTGGGGTGGCTCGTCGCGTGACGAGGATTATGAGATTGACCGTCCTTACACGGGATACCATGCCTGGGGCGATGGCTACACACAGCGGAGCAACAGGATGCAGAACTCTCGTCCGGTGGCGGGACAGTTCATGGCGGACCCTCAGCCGAAAGCTACGGCGCCGCATCGGGCAGAGAAAGCTGTCAACCCCTTCTCCGCATCGTTCGAAGAGAAACTGAAACAGCAGGGTCGCTGGTCGCGCGTGTCGCGTGCCATGACGAATGGCGGACGGACGGCGGGCTCCAAGGCTGACGCTTCCTCCGCCTCATCCCTGAAAGTAGGCGACACGATCGAACATCAGCGCTTTGGAAAAGGTACGGTGACAAATATCGAAGGTTCGGGTGAGAACCGCAAGGCCACGGTGCAGTTTGACCTGACGGGCACGAAGCAACTGTTGTTGAAGTTTGCCCATTTCAAGATCATCTGATATTCCATTCCATAATTTCCATACCCCCTCCCGGTGTATCCATGAGGGGGTATTTTCGTGTATTTCCGTACGTATATACTGTTTTTTGAACAATAATCATCTATCAGCACTGACCTAAATAAACTATCTTTGCAGCAACGTTTTAAAAACTTATATCGGTATCAATATTGGCATTATTGATGTCACATATTGATATTAAATAGAGACGAAACATCAACTATTGAAATAAAAACTTTTGTACTGTATGAAGAGATTCGCATTTAAGATGTATCTCAAGCCTGGCTGCGAGAAAGAGTATGCCAAGCGTCATGCCGCTATCTGGCCCGAACTGAAGAAGATGATTCGGGAGGAGCAGGGCGTGAGCAACTACAGTATCTTTTGGGATAAAGAGACTAACCTCCTCTTTGCCTATCAAGAGTGCTCAAAAGACACGAACAGTCAGGACACCACGAACGTCGACCCCATCACCCAGAAATGGTGGGATATGATGGCCGACCTCATGGACACCAACAAGGACAACTCACCCGTGAGCATCCCGTTGGAAGAACTTTTCCACATGGACTAACCCTGAGAATTCTTTCTCAGAAGCTAACCAAGTAATAAACCAACATTATTAAAACCAAAAGGCTATTTTTATGGAGCAAAAGAAGAAAAGAAGTTGTGGCTTTGCACCACGGCTATTGGCATTGTCAGCTCTGATGATGTCAGCTACTGCCCTTTCCGCTCAGAACAGACTGACGGGAACGGTCGTCGATTAGTCCGGTGAGCCGGTCATCGGTGCGAGCGTCCTCGTGCAGGGCACTTCTACCGGGTCGGTCACTGACCTTGACGGACATTTCACGATCCCTTCCGTACCGGGAAAAGGTACCCTCGTCATCTCCTATGTCGGATTCAAGACACAGAAAGTGCCATTGGGACAGTCGTCCTATACCATTACTTTAAAAGAGGACCACGAGCAGCTCGACGAGGTCGTCGTCGTAGGTTACGGTGTGCAGCGTAAGAGTGATGTCACCGGAGCCCTTGCCCATATCGACAGCAAGCAGCTCACCGCCATGCCGGTCAGCAATGCCCTCGAAGGCATGCAGGGTAAGACGGCCGGTGTGGATATCACCAACTCGCAGCGCCCGGGAACCATCGGCAGCATCTCTGTGCGTGGTCAGCGCTCCATTGGTGCCAATTCGTCCCCTCTGTATGTCGTGGATGGCATGATCATGCAGAACAACGGCATCGATGGCATCAACCCCAATGATATCGAGTCGATAGAAGTCTTGAAGGATGCCTCCGCCACGGCTATCTATGGTGCCCGTGGTGCCAACGGTGTCATCCTCGTCACCACGAAGAAAGGCAAGGCCGGCGCCGTGCAGGTCAACTATGCCGGTACCTTCACCTTCTCCCATCTATCCGATGTCGCTAAATGGATGGATGCCAGTGAGTGGATCGACTATGCCCGCCATGCTTATTACAACGCAGGAAGCTACGGCACAGGCGACTACGCCCCGAGCAAAGATCTCGACTATAAGTTCTTTGGTAGCTCGGCCGGATGGAAGAACATCGAGCAGGCATGGGTGGATGGTCAGTGGCATCCGGAGCTCGTGGGCTCCTACGACTGGGCCGACCAGGCCAAGCAGACCGGTGTGACGAGTGAGCACACGCTGAGCGTCAGCGGTGGTACCGACAAGATCAAGGCCTATGCTTCCTTCGGCTACCTCAATCAGAAAGGCGTCGAGAAAGGACAGAGCTTCAGTCGCTTCACCTTCAATACCAGTGTGGAGATCAAACCGTTGAAATACTTCACCATGGGCATGACGATGAATGCCAGCTATGGCGACCAGAACTACGGTTACAACTTCGCCAAGAGTGTCACCGGTGCAGGAAGTTACTACAGTGCCATGCGCACGATGATCCCCTGGACCGTGCCTTACGATGAGGACGGCAATACCGTGCGTACCCCGTTCCCATATAACAACACCTTGGAGAATCCTATCGATGAACTGAAATATACGACGAACAAACGCCGTACGTTCCGTATCAACGGCAGCGCATATGGACAGGTCGACTTCGGACAGATCTGGCAACCGCTTGACGGACTGTCTTACCGCATCCAGTTCGGACCGGAGCTGAGATACTATCGTCTCGGCATCGCCTATGCTGCCGATGGCATCAATGGCTCGGGTAACAATGTGGCACAGTATAATCCTACCCAGTCGGTGGCCTGGACCTTGGATAACCTCGTTTATTACAATCGCACGATCGCCAAGGATCATCATATCGGCTTGACGCTCTTGCAGAGTGCAGAGAAGTCGCATTATGAGTATGGCAACATCAAGGCCAATGTAGCTACAGCCCAGGAGCTGTGGTACAACACAAGCTCTCTCGGTGACCCTATCTCTTATGCTACCGGTCTGACAGAGGATCAGTTGACCTCTTACATGGTCCGTGGCAACTACAACTATAAAGACAAGTATCTGTTGACAGCGAGCATCCGTTGGGATGGCAGCTCTCGCCTCTCCGAAGGTCATAAGTGGGCCAGCTTCCCGAGTTTCTCTCTCGGCTGGCGTATCGACCAGGAAGACTTCATGAAGCACACGGCCTCATGGCTCAGTCAGCTCAAGCTCCGTGTGGGCTATGGTGTGACTGGTAACTATGCCATCTCGCCTTACGGCACGAAGGGTGCCGTGGAGACCCTTTACTACAACTGGGGCACAACCGACTCCGAGGCTGGCAGTGTGCCTTCTGACCCCTCGGCTAAGAACCCGGCTAAGATGGCTAACCTGAACCTCGGTTGGGAGAAGACCTATCAGTGGAACTTCGGTGTCGACTATGGCTTCATCAACGGCCGTATCAATGGTAGCGTTGATGTCTATACCAACGACACCAAGGACCTGCTCCTTCCGATGACGATCCCGTCATTGACCGGTTACACCTCTACCTATGCCAATGTCGGTGAGACGTCGGGCTGGGGTATCGACCTGCAGGTCAATGCCATCCCCGTGAAGACACGCGACTTCTCCTGGACGTCCTCACTGACCTGGTCGCTCGACCGCAACAAGATCAAACAGCTCGCCAATGGTGCTACGGAGAACATCACCAACCGTTGGTTCGTGGGCAAGGAGATCGGTGTCTACTACGACTATGTCTACGATGGCATCTGGAAGACTTCTGAGGCTGAGCAGGCTGCGAAGTACGGCGCTAAGCCCGGTAATATCCGTGTCAAGGATCTTGACGATAACGGCAAGATCGACGGCAACGACCGTGAGATCGTCGGTAAGGTGCGTCCACGCTGGACAGCTGGCTGGACCAACACGTTCGACTATAAGAACTGGGAACTGTCATTCTTCATGTATGCCCGTTGGAAGTTCACGGTACCAGCAGGTTCTGAGACTCTCGGTGGTATGTATGCCATGCGCGATGTCGACTATTGGGTAGCCAACACGAACGAGGATGCAGAGTATTATGCTCCGGGTATCAACGGTATCGGTGCTGCCGATCCTTATTCTTCTTCTATGAATTATCAGGACGGATCTTACATCAAGATGCGTAATATCTCTCTCGGATATAACTTCTCGCCTAACGAGTTGAAGAAATGGGGCCTCGGCATCAACAGTCTCAAGCTCTATGTGCAGGCACAGAACCCGTTCACGATCTACAGAAAGTGCAAGTGGCTGGACACCGACCTGCTCAACTATGACAACAACACTACATCCTATGGCTCTCTGACAACGATCCGTAGCTGGGTGGTAGGAATCAAAATTGGTCTCTAATCTTTAAGAAAGAAACAATCATGAAAATCAATCATTATATTCTTGGGCTCTCTCTTATGGCTGCAGGTGCGGGCTTGTGCCTGACCTCCTGTACCGACAAGTTCTTAGAGGAGGACCTCATCACACAGAAGAGTACTGACACCTATAAGACACAGGACGGTCTTGACGAACTTGTCACCGGTGCCTATCAGAAACTGAAGTTCAAGTTCAACTATATCTGGGCCATCGAGTGCTACAACATGGGTGTCGACGAGTTTACGTCCGGTGCCAACAACATGACGGGCTGGAACGCCTACAGCACGTCGCTCAACTCCACGGAGACGGGTGCCAACCAGCCGATGTGGGACAATATGTACGGTCTTGTGGAGCCTGCCAATATCCTCATTCAGAATATCCCGCTCTACTATTCGCAGAAGAGTGCCAACTACAACACGCGTCTCGGCGAGGCTTATTTCCTCCGGGCTTACGCTTACTTCGAGCTCGTCAAGCAGTTCGGTGGCGTTCCTCTGAAGCTCACACCGTCGACGGGTGTGGAGACCCACTTCACGCGCAACAGTCTGGAGGAGTGCTACAAGCAGATCATCGACGACTTTGAGAAGTCCTACGACCTGTTGCCGGAGACGCCGGCACAGACCGGACGCATCACGAAAAGTGCTGCCGCCCATTTCCTTGCCAAGGCCCATCTCTTCCGTGCCAGTGAGCTCTACGACGACTGGAACGGCAGTTACAAAGAGGCTGACCTCGACGCTGTCATCAAATATGGCAAAGAAGTCATTGCTGCCCATCCGCTCTGCAACGACTTCGTGCAGCTCTGGGATTACAAGAAAGCCAATGGCGACAACGAGAAGGTCAGCGAGGTCGTCCTCGCCGCTCAGTTCTCTGACGACAAGGCTACGAGAGGCCGCTACGGCAACCAGATGCACCTCTATTATCCTTCTGTCTATCAGAACCTCTCGGGATGTATCCGTGATATCTCCGGCGACCGTGAGTTCTGTTATGTCAGTGCCACGGAATATTCCATGCAGGTCTTCGACCGCGTCAACGACTCCCGCTTCTGGAAGAGTTTCATCACAACGTACAACTGTAACAGTACGAAGGGTGCACCGTCCTATACGGCAGATGATGCCGCTTATCTCCCCGATGGCAAGAATGTCGGCGACAAGCGTTTCGTAGGCAAGGAGATCGGTGTGAAATATATCGTCAACGACCCCGGTGACACACGTTTCACGGATGAGAACGGCAAGAAGAGTGACCTCGGTGTGCTCAAGGATGGCAAGTTGGAGCCGCAGCACACCTTCATCCGTTATTATAAAGGAGAGAACTTCAGTTGGAACATCTCTAAGGACAACACCACCGGCAACTATTACAACCTCATGCCGGCTATCAACCGTTCCGTGGCTTTGAGTAAGTTCCGTGACGGCTATCGCGACAGTTACAACTCTCAGTTCGGCACGCGTGACGCTATCATCGCCCGCTCGGCTGACGATGTGCTGATGGTCGCTGAGGCTTATGCCCGTAAGAAAGACTATAGCAACGCTATCACCTATCTGAATATGGTACGTGACCGTGCCGGTTATTCGGAGGGCGAGGACCGCGCTAAGCATGTCGATGGTGGTCAGGCTTACAAGAACAACTCAGTCTGCACAGGTGGAACGGCAGGACGCCCCGGCACGGAATGTCCAATCTACTGCGAGACGAACACGTACTATGAGTCGAACAATATCCCTGTATCGACAGCATCAACAAAGAGTAAGCTGCATCTCAACTCGCTGAGTGACATCCTCAACTCTACCGTTGATGAGCCTATCTACAAGGCTCTGAACCTCACGTCCGACTACGACAAGGTGATGTGCTTCATCCTCGACGAGCGTACGCGTGAGCTCATCGGTGAGAGTCAGCGCTGGGAAGACCTGGCACGCACGAAGACGTTGGAGGCCCGCTGGAACGCCTTCAACTGTGCGTCGACCCTCGGACAGGGAAAGTTCGATCCTGCAAAGAACTACTTCCGTCCTATCCCTCAGTCGTTCCTCGATGACCTGACGAATGAGAATGGTCAGGCGCTGACGAAGGAGGAGAAGCAGGCCTTGCAGAATCCGGGGTACTAAAGCCCTTCCCCTTAATCCCCTCCCCAAAGGGGAGGGGTTGATATGTTTCAAGGTGTGAAAGAGCATCTATTGCGGGGGAGACTCTGTCTTGACCTTAAAAGCTCTATAGGTAATCAACATCCTCCCCTTTAGGGGAGGCTTGGAGAGGCCCCTATCCTATGAAATGTTTCTTGGCAAATTCCATGTCCTGAACAACCTCAAGGGTACCGACATACTTGCCGGCACGGTCGCGGACAGCCATGTAGTTGACGTAGACCGTGCGGCCATTCTTCTCCATCCACACCGGCACCTCGTCGCGCTTCCCACTGCGGAAGTCGTTGATGATAGCTTGCACCATCGGCTGGATCTTCGGCGGATGGCAGGTGAAGACCTTCCGGTCGATGGCCATGGAAGGACGCTTGAAAAGTTTCGGACCTTCGTTGAAGAACCGGTTATAGTCGTCGGCATCGACGAAGCTGATCTCGAGTGGGATGGTGTTGAGCATCGCCGTGAGCTGAGCCAACGTGAGATGGCCGCCGGGCAGAACGATCTCGTCAGCGTTAAGCTCCTTTGGCGGGACAGTGTTCTCAGCGCCGGTCTTCTCTGCATCCTCCCATCTCTCGTGTTCTACGCCGAGGCAGACAGGGTAATCCTGACTGTCTCGGTATATTTGTTTCCATTCGTCCTCCGTGAAGTGGGCGGCACAGATGGGGAAGAGGATGTTCCGCTCCTTGTAGATCATCTCGCGGGCGCGCTGCAGCGTAGCTGCCGCTTTCTCGTTCCATTCCTTGCTGTCCTCGGTGTTCTTGATGAGTCGTGCAAAAGCATCGCGGATCTCGTCGTCGACGGACCACATGACCTGGCTCGGGCCGGTGATGTCGTAACGGGTTGCCAACAGGGGGTAGAGGAGGTCGCCCTTCTTCGCATAGTGGAGGGCGATCTCACGGATACGCGGCAGGAGCGCGCGGATATCCTCACCGTCCTCCAACTTCTTCTCGGCCTCGACGATGAGTGGCTTCACGGCTTCGTTCTCCTGGGTGAAGGTACTCAGCGGGTGGCCGGGGATGGCAATGAGCTCTGCGGCATGGCTTCTGTTCTCGTGGGCTTCACGCACGACAGCCTGCTCACGGCGCAGTCCGTCCTCGGCAGCTTTCTCCGCATTGGCGATTTGCTCCTCGCGCGTGTTGCCGTGGAAGAGGGCGGAGTGGACATCACAGAGCTTCTGCACGTCGCGCACGGGCTGACCTTCGGCGATGAGCTCCTGCTCGGCCTTCATGATGTCCGAGGCCTCCACATCTTTAAAGTTAGCCACGAAGTCGGCACGCACGGCTTCGAGATCCTCACCCGTTCCGAGACGTTTGAGGTAACTCTTGAGCAGGCCCATGCGCTCCTCCGACAGTGAGCTCTTGCGGGAGAAGATGTTGGCTACCTTCTGCAAGGGGCGGATACGGGATGTAGAAGAAGGCTGTGTCTGCTGACCTTCCACAATCTCGAAACCATGATCCTCCAACGCTTTCTTGATGACCTCGAGGTCGATATGCTTCATCTTCGCTCCCTTAGGGATCGTCATGAACTTACCCATGGAGTTGACGACGGCTTTCTTACGTATTTCCTCAAATCCCAAAGATGCCATGATCTCTACGATCTCCGGATACTGATGCACGAGTGCGAACACTGAACTTGAGAGGTTTATCTTCTTCTTTTCCATAGCGTATTTTCTTAAGTATATGATCTTTTATTCGTTGGCAAAGTTACGAAAGAAAAGAAGGTGGGGGAGGTAACAAATGTGCATGTAAAGGTCAGATTTAGTAATGTTTAACGTAATCTCCATGGGCATCCCTACGAGAAGACAATGTTTGCCACGTGCCGGCCAATTGGTTGCCACGTGTCGGCCAATTGGTTGCCACGTGTCGGCCAATTGGTTGCCACGTGTCAGCCAATTGGTTGCCACATGTCGGCCAATGGCAGACTATATAAGCAGGTTCAGCAGTACCATTTCTAAGAGACAGAAGAATTCTTCGAAGAGGATGTGGCAAGGAGGATAGATGACGCAGATGATAAAGCAAGGAACCCAGAGCCATAGCAGTTTGGGTGCACGGTGAGAGACATAAACGACTGAAGCCACGCAGCAGAGAATGCCACCGAAATAATGTAAGAAGGTGTTGTCGGTATGATAATGAGGTGAAAGTGCTACGTCGATAAGTCCAATAATCATTAGCCATACCATGATCCGCTCTTTCCGGTTGCAGCCTTTGAATAGTGTCAGGGCTACAAACACAATGACTGTCAATACATAGATGGAAAAGTCGTAATAGTGGGGAATGAGATAAGAGGTGCACGACATGCTGTGGGGCAGACTGCCGCAATAGACTGTGCAGAGGATGATATAAAGGACCGTGATAGCTAACTCTGCCAAACTGATGATTCTCTTCGTCTTCATTTCATTCTTTCAATTAAAACCTTTCAGTCGAACAATTTTTTCTGCTTCACAGGCTGCCTTGCAAATTGTGTGCCCAATGTTAGCCGTATGGAATAATGTATTCTATTGAACTTGAATGCTATGTCCCTAAATTTATGTTTTAACTTAATATTTTAACGATATGCTCCAATGCTCCGCTATTATTGTACATTAATATACGGAAAATATACATTTATCTAAATTAATGTCATATTTATTTGGAGGTTTAAATACTTTTGCGTAATTTTGCCAAAGATAAGTTACAAGTCGTATTAAAACGTCAAGAAGAACGTTTCAGTGATTGTTGATGGATAAAGAATGCTTGCAAGTGTGAATGGGAGACGGCTTATGTAATCAAAAAGTGAGAATTTATATTGTGTATATTAACTTTTAAAGACTGCTTATGGAAAAGAGAGTTATGACGCTTCTTTCGACCTTGGCCTTGGGTACTACGATGATGTGGGCTCAGTCAAGAGTGAGTGGCACGATTCTTACGTCAGACGGAGATCCTGTGGTAGGAGCATCTGTTGTTGTCGTAGGAACGAAGACCGGTACTGTCACGGATGTGGACGGTCATTACCAGATGAGCATTCCGGTGGGGAGCACGTTGCGTATCTCCTATCTCGGAATGAAGCCCAAGACGGTGAAGGCCAAGGAGAACCAGACGGTCTATCTTGATCAGGATAACACGATGCTCAACGATGTCGTGGTGACGGCTCTTGGTGTGTCACGACAGAAAAAAGCCCTCGGCTATGCCGTCAGTGAGGTCAAGGGCGAGGACCTGAACCTCAGTCGTGGCGGACTGAGCAACCCTGTCAATGCTTTGGAAGGCAAGGTGGCAGGCCTTCAGATCTCCTCGGGTGCCGGCAGCATGGGCGGCAGTTCGAAGATCTTGATCCGTGGTGCCAACTCTCTTACCGGCAGCAACCAGCCGCTCTTTGTCGTCGATGGCGTGCCTATCGAAGGTAAGGACTATAACAGTCTTGACACACAGCGTGGAGCCAAAGGTTACGACTATGGTAACCTCGTTCAGGATATCAACCCCGATGATATTGAGAATATCTCCGTATTGAAAGGTGCCGCAGCATCGGCGCTCTACGGTAGCCGTGCTTCCAACGGCGTCATCATGATCACTACGAAACATGCCCGTCAGCATGCCGGCTACGGCGTCGAATACTCGTCGACCCTCGGCTTCGAGACGGTCACTAAGTTGCCGAAGCTGCAGAGCGAGTATGGCGGCGGCTATGGATACAAAGATGAGTTCGCCTATGGCAGTGCCGGTGACGACTTCACCACGACGACGATCAACGGCAAGACTTATACGGTGCCCGACTACGGCATGGATGAGAGCTGGGGTCCGAAGCTCGACGGCCGTCAGGTCCTCTCCTGGTACGACCTGCTCAAATGGCGTATCGGAGGTGAGCAGGGTGACCCGACGACCTCGCCCTGGAGCCCGTCGACGAGCGACTACCGCGACTTCTTCCAGACAGGTGTCAGCACGACGAACAATGTAGCCATCAGTCATGTCTACGACAACAGTGCCTACCGTATCTCTTACACCAACTCTTCGCTCAAAGGCTATCTGCCTAACAGCAGTCAGTATAAGAATATCTTCAATGTCAGTGGAAACATCACGAGTAAGGACAAGCGTCTGAATGTCTTCACCACCGTCAGCTATTTCAACAGCCGCACGAAAGGCCGTCTGGAGACCGGTTACGGTGACAACAACGTTATGGTGAAGTTCACGCAGTGGGGCCAGCGCCAGTTGAACATGAACGAGCTGAAGGACCTCTATATCCAGCCCGACGGCACACAGGCCTCATGGAACATGGGTGGTGTCGATGACCCGACGATCCAGTTCCATAACAACCCTTACTGGAGCCGCTACAAGAACTATGAGAACGACCTTCGTGACCGTGTCTATGGCAATGTGGGTGTGAGCTATGAGATCATCCCCGACCTCAAGGCTCAGTACAAGGCAAACCTCGACTACTACACCGACAAGCACTATGAGCGCAATGCCGTCTACTCGCAGGAGCAGTCTAAATACATGGAGATTTCCAGCTCTCAGTATGAGATCAACCATGAGTTCTTGCTTATGTATAACCATGCCTTCGGTGAGGAATTTAACCTGACCGCCAACCTCGGTGCGAACATCATGAAACGCCATTATGAGTATATCTATGGTGAGACTGTCGGCGGCCTGGCTATCCCTGATTTCTACAACCTCGCCAACTCCATCTCCACGCCGCATGCCTACAACTACAAGCAGCAGAAGGCTATCAACTCCGTCTTTGCCGATGTCACCTTGGGCTGGCGCAACATGCTCTATCTCGAAGGTACCGTTCGAACCGATAAGAGCTCAGCACTGCCCAAGGGCAACAACACCTACACCTACCCTTCCGTCACTGCCAGCTGGCTGTTCTCCGAACTGCTGAAAAAGAAACTGCCGTGGCTGAGCTATGGTAAGCTGCGTGCGGGCTATGCTGAGGTAGGTAACGACACCGATCCTTATCAGATCATGCAGACCTATAAGCAGTATACGAATATTGATCCCTCGGCGCCTGGTTATCGTCTGCAGAACACGCTCAACAACGCTAATCTCAAGCCGGAGCGCACCCACTCTTGGGAGTTCGGTTTAGAAGCAAGTCTCTTCGACGAGCGCTTAGGCTTCGATGTCACTTACTACACCACGACGACAAAGGATGAGATCCTGCCGCTCTCCGTCTCAGGTACCACGGGTTATCTCTATCGTGTCGTGAACAGTGGTGAGGTTCAGAACCATGGTATTGAGGTTGCCGTCCATGGAACTCCGATCAAGACCCACGACTTCGAATGGGATATATCGGCTACCTTAGCAAGCAACAAGAATAAGGTGAAGAGCCTGACCGATGGTGTTGACTACCTGCGTTTGGCTACTGCTCCGTTCAAAGTTGAAGTGGGTGCATCCGTCAATGAGGGCTACGGTATCATCATGGGTACCGATTATCTCTATGATGAGCAAGGCCATAAGCTCGTCGACCCATCGACAGGACTCTATCTCTCCACCTCCGGAAACAAGAATATCGGCAGTATCTATCCCGACTTTACGGGAGGCTTGGTCAATAGGTTCCGTTATAAGAACTTCGACGCAAGCATCCAGTTTGACTTCTCTCATGGCGGTCATTATTTCTCTACGACGACCCTGTGGGGCTGCTACACCGGTATGTTTGCCGAGACGGCTGCCAACGGCGTGCGTGAGAACGGTATGATCACCGACGGATACGTTGCAGCTACCGATGCCGACGGTAACCTCATCCAGAATGCCGACGGCTCTTACAAGGTCGCTACGGATGAGAACGGCAACCCCAAGAAGAACACCATGAAGGTCAGTGCACGTGACTATTACGAGCACTACTACAATGGCCCGGCAGCACAGAGCGTGCTGAAGAGCGACTATGTCAAACTGCGTGAGATCTCTATCGGCTACACGTTCAAGCTGAATCCTAACTGGTTCATCAAAGGCCTCCGTCTGAGTGCCTACGGACGTAACCTCGCCGTTTGGGGACCTGACTGTAAGAACTTCGACCCGGAGATGGTCGTCACGAACAGTGGCAACGTACAGGGTATCGAAGGTGGTGCCACGCCAATGGTCGCCAACTATGGTTTCACGGTAAATGTCAAATTCTAACGTCGGAGGATATATTATGAACAAAATACTTAGTTATTTCTATATAGGGGTCTCTGCGCTGACCTTGTTTTCCTGCAACGACCTCGAGGACGTCAACACCGACCCCAACTCTCCGTCCACGGTACCGTCCAACATGGTGATGGAAGGTGCGGAGAAGTGGACGATGGACTGGATCTATGATGTGTGGTTCAGTGGCCGTCAGTGCCTTACCTACTGTCAGCAGTGGACCCAGCGCAACTATACCGAGGAGGACCGTTACCAGATCCGCGAGTCGGTGAACAACAACTACTTCAACTATCTCTATCAAGGCCTGGCCAACTTTGACAAGGTCATCCAGCTCAACACCGATGAGGCCACAAAGGGTGTCAACTCCGCCTACGGAGCCAATGTCAACCAGGTCGCTGCCGCCAAGATCATGAAGGTGTGGCTCATGGATGTCATCACCGACACATGGGGCAACGTGCCTTACACCGATGCCGGTAAGTTGGAGAGCGAGGGCTTGCTCTATGCCAAATATGACTCGCAGAAAAATATCTATGCCGGCATGATCAAAGACCTCACCGATGCTGTCAACTCCATTGATGTGTCGAAGTCGGCTTTCACCTCTGGTGACGTCATCTTCGGAGGCGATGCGGAGAAATGGAAACGCTTCGGCAACTCGCTCAAATGTCGTCTTGCCATCCACCTCTCGAAGGTCGATCCCAACTGGAAGACTTATATCAAGGAGGCTGTGGAGAGTGGTGTCATGCAGAGCAATGACGATGCGGCAAAATTCGCTTATTCGGCTTCCGGCTCCGACTATTGTAAGTTCTATGAGGGCTTCTATGTGGAAGGCCGAAACGACTTCTCTATCGCTCGTCCGCTTCTCTATCTGCTCAAAGGTGAGCGCGATGAGTTGAACAACAAGACCCACCCCTGGGAGGGCACCGTCGACCCGCGCATGCATATCTATACCAACCCCAACAGTGCGGGCGAATACACAGGCATGCCGTTCGTCACACCTACCGGTACCCAGGATAAGTTCCGCGCCTCGTCACCTAACTGGTATTCGGGTCATCCGTTGGCGCTGTCGGCAACCTACAGTGTGCCGCTCATGACCTATGCCGAGCTGAAGTTCATCCTTTGTGAATACAACGGCTACGACAAGCAGGACTATGAGGACGGCGTGCGCGCCAGCCTCGAATACTGGTATGGCCTGGCAGGTGAGTCGCTCGATGCCGCCACGGAAGATGCGTATGTCACTGCCGTGTCGAAGCGTGTCGATGCCGAGACCTGTGCTATCCAGAAATACCTCGATCTGTTTACCAATGGTACCGAGGCCTGGACGGAGATCCGCCGCACCGGTTATCCTGAGCAGATCATGAGACCGGGTGAGATCGCCTGCATCTACAATGGCAACACCATCCGGTTCACTCCGCTCTCGGAGACTAAGGGTGACATCATCGAACGCGTAAAATATCCGACGAACGAGAGTACGCTCAACGGTGAGAACTTCCGCGCCGCTGTAGCCAACCTCACGGATGGCACGAACAACTATTACTCGCGTATGTATTGGGATGCACGTACAAGCACGTACGACCATCCAGCTAACAAATAATTATTTTTTCCATACTTACATAACCAATAGGGAGTCTGCCGTGAGGCAGGCTCCCTATTTTGATTTTGGCACAGTTTTTTGGCACAGTTTTTGGCACAATGTTTGTAATATTCTTTCACGAAGAATATTAGGAGACATTATACATGAACGAGTTACAACGCCGACCGGTAGTGGTCATGAACTTTTCGGGTATTTACCGCTGGGAGCCTTTCGCATTGGATAAAAGGCTGACGCATATCGACTGTTCGGATATCAGCGGGACGGACGGCTACTGCACACGGGAGGCAGCAGAAAAGATTAACAAGCGCATCGCCAAGCTTGGGCCCGAAGGCATCCATTTCATTGATAATGGCAATTACCATTATGTAACGAAGCTCTGGACGAACATGATCCATGAGCCATTCCGCCTCATTCTCTTCGATCATCATACAGACATGCAACCCTCGAAAATCCCCGGCCTGTTATCGTGCGGGTCGTGGGTGCGTGAGATGCTGATACACAATAAGAATCTAAGAGAGGTCATGGTTTTAGGTACGCCTGCTGGCGCTGAACGCAAGGCAACGCAAGAGTGGGGAAATCGGGTGCTCTTCGATGATGAGGAACTTATCCACCGTCATCAGATCAGAGTACCGAAAGATGTTGGTCGTCTTCCTGTCTATGTCTCTATCGACAAGGATGTCTTGTCCACGAAGGATGCGGAGACCAACTGGGATCAAGGAAAGGTCACACTCGCCGAGCTGAAAGCCATTCTCGATTATATTTTCGCCCATGAGCGTGTCATAGGCATGGATGTTTGTGGCGAGTATGACCTTGGTCACAGCCTCTTTGAGGAGAAGCAGGCGGCAGACATCGACAGTCGTGCCAACGAGACGATACTCAAAGAGGCGGTGTCGTAAAATGTCTGCTACTGTCAATTAACGACTGGCGTTGACTCTTATTACCTTTATTGCATTTTTATAATTTCTTCACGACTTAGTCCCGTGGCTTTAGCAATTTGGTCTGCATTGAGTCCCATAGAAAGAAGATTTTTCGACCTGTACGGTTGAAACGAATGTTTTGTTTAAGAAAGTGCCTCGGAGAGGCACACTCTTCCATAACCCCAGACTAAAGGAGCGGTAGCGACTGCA
>CADBAG010000015.1:30449-78121 GCA_902792635.1 uncultured Prevotellaceae bacterium
TGCAGTCGCTACGCTCCTTTGCCTGGGGTTATGGAGAGCCAGCCTCTCCGAGGCTATCAACCATTATAGATGAAGGATAATTTCAACCGTACAGCTCGAGATTTTTTGCAGTCTGAATGTTTGCTTGTAACCGACCTTCGGCCAATCCTTGTTGTCTGCCTTCGGTCAATCCTTGTTGTCTGCCTTCGGTCAATCCTTGTTGTCTGCCTTCGGTCAATCCTTGTTGTCTGCCTTTATCTTGAGCACCACGCATAACATTCAAAGTATCGCGATAATGGCGTAGAGCAGCATCATATTCTATGCGCTCATCCTTTGTCATATTGCTCACTTCTCCTATCTCTGCCAACTTGCGGAAAACGGAATCTTTTGCTGCCCAAGGCATTCTATCTAATATCTCCATATTCTTTAGTACATATATCCAACGCTCGAAGTCATCCCTGCATTCATCAGCATCTTTCTTAAAGACAGGCAGTTGAAGAAAGATAAATCGCTCCTTATCGGAAAAGACCACGCCACGTTGTTTGTTCATTAACAATACATCAGTACGGAAGTTATATTACTTTTTGCAAAAATAGTTTTTTTATTGATATCTTCCAAGAAAAAAATGGTTTTTGTTATCAACCTTTGTGTTTCTTCTTAAACACGCCGGGCAACAAGATCGTTCCAATGATGAGATAAGAATAATAGGATAGCAGGCGCCAGATCATCACAGCAATGACGACCATGGAAGCATCAGAGAAATAATCGCGGTAATACCAGCCGAACATTAGTTCAGCGAGTCCACTGCCACCGGGTGTCGGACTGATCATCGATACCATCCATAGAACCCATTGCATCATCCAGGCTTGAAACAGACTTCCTTGTGGCGCAAAGGCACTGAGCACAGCGACTGCCACGCCGAAACGTGACATCCAAGCTATGGCTGTGACGGCTGTAATCTTCATCCAGAAGCCAACGCTTTTCTGTCGTGCCTGCTGAGAGGCTACACGCAGGTCAGCAGAGAAACGCAGAACCTTGCCATGAAACTTCCGAAGCCACGGCAACTTGCAGACAAAGGCAACGATATTGGCAATCCATCCGGGGCGAAAGAAGATGAGTATTAATAAGAGGGCAGACCAACATAACACTACGATGGCACTGACCCCGAAGAGCCATTTCATACCAAAGTGCAGCGAAGGCGTCGACATTGTTGTCGGCGATGAATCCGTTATAGTTGTCGGTGATGATCTCCGAGGTGTTGGAGTGGCGAGCCACGATGGCCGGGGTGTGCATGGCGGCAGCCTCACGTACGACGAGCGGCGCATTGTCATACATCGACGGGAAAAGTAGCAGGTCGGCACCCATGTAGATCTGACGGATCAGGTCGCGGTCGGTGATGCTTCCCAAGAACGTCACTTTGTCCTGATGATAGTCGGTATGGCCGGTCAGTCCCATGCGTGTGGCCATGGCGATGAGTTCCTCGCGAGCGTAGCCGTCGCCGACGAACACAGCGTGATAAGGAGTCTTCGCGATCTTACCCAAGGCCTCGACGACGAGCCGCAGATTCTTCTCCCAGATATGCTGGCCCACGAAGAGGAGCATCGGCTCATTGTTGTCGATGTGCAGCATCTGAGAAAGGACTGTGGGCATGCACCACGTCGAACTTCACCTCTTCCAATGTACGCTGAAACTTCAGATCAAGAAATGGCATGCCACATCTATAAGGCGGACGGATAGGGACGGGAAGCGAGAAATAGGTATATAAGTCGAAAGGATAGTCGGCACTTCTCAGTCCCGGACAGCTTGGGGTTATGACACTTACTTCTTCGCCGGCGTTGTAGAACTGCTGGGCAAGGTTGTATACGGTTATCGACACACCATCCATTACGGGCGGAAAGCACTCATTGAACAATCCAATCATAGTACATTATCTTTACGTTAAGCTGGAGCAAAGGTAATGGAACAATATTACTAAGCGACTGCTATAGAGTGACAAAGCCGTTACGACAACATATTGTCTTCAGTTTGAAAAGGGGTTGAAATAAGTGATAATTTGCTGTTTCCCGGTACAGTGTAGCACCTCGAAGAGTTGTCACACGGTTAGCTCCGAGAATAACCTCGAAGAGGTTGAACATGGTTAGCCCCATGCAAGGAGCGCAGCGACGCAGCATGGGGTTTAGGAGCGGTGGCTTTTCGTTGCAATCCGGCCTCGAAGAGGGCGAACCTCAAATAGGGTGCAGAAAGCGTTTCCAGACCAGCGCCCAGCCCATGTTCGCCCTCTTCGAGGTCGGAATTTAGGTCGTCTGCACCATTTTAGCCCCACGTTTCGGCTGCGCCTCACGTGGGGCTAACCATGTGGCACCTCTCCGAGGTGCGGGTGTCCCCAACTCAACTTAACTAATCGCTTCTTTCGGCTTGAAGACCTTGTCTACGACAAGGGCGATGGCACCGTCGCCCGTCACATTGCAGGCCGTGCCGAAGCTGTCCATGGCGATGTAGAGGGCGATCATCAAAGCTTGTGCTTCCGCATTGAACCCGAGGATGCTCGCCAATGGGGCCAGGGCTGCCATGATAGCACCTCCGGGTACGCCGGGCGCTGCCACCATGACGACGGAGAGCATGAGGATGAAATAGAAGAACATCGGGAAGTCGTGGGCACGGCCCGTGAGTAGGCAGATCGTCAGTGCACACGCCGTGATTTTCATCGCTGAGCCGCTGAGGTGGATCGTGGCACAGAGGGGGATGACGAAGCTCGCTATCGACGTGGAGACGCCATTGCGCAGCGTGCGGGCAAGGGTCACGGGAATGGTTGCAGCCGATGAGCTTGTGCCTAAGGCTGTCAGGTAAGCCGGCAGCATGTTGCCCAACAGTTTAAAAGGGTTCTTCCGGACGACAGCACCGGCGATACAATATTGGTAGACGAGGATGAAGACGTGGAGGATGAAGATGACGACGATAATCTGGGCAAAGACGATGACGACCTTCTTGGCCTGACCGTTATAGGTCATGTTGAGGAACACACCGAAGATATACAGCGGCAGGAAGGGGATGATACCTTTGGCGATTGTCTTATTGACGATATATTTGAACTCGTCGAAGACGCGGTGGGTGACATTCAGGCCTCCGTAGGCAATGCCGAGGCCGAGAAGGAAAGAGAAGACGAGCCCGCTCATCACGTCGACCATCGGGGGAATAGAGATCGTGAAATAAGGCGTGAGCTCCAGTCCTTTGGCGATATGTGGCATGGCACCCGTGGAGGCTATCATTGAAGGAAAGAGCCACGAGCCTGTGCCATAACCGAGGAGAGCTGCTACAACCGTGTCAACATAGGCGATGACAACCGTCACCGCCAACAGTTTACCAGCTCCCCGACCGATATCTGCGATGGCGGGGGTGACGAGGCCGATGATGATCAACGGGATCATGAAGCCGAGAAACTCGCTGAAGAGGCTGTTAAACGTGATGAACACGCGCACGATGGCTGCCGGTAGAAAATTGCCGGCGATGAGACCGAGGATAATGGCGATAATGACGCGCGGAAGAAGACTGATGTGTATCTCTCTCTTGCCAAATTTCATGATAATGTGATAATTTGGCTGCAAAGGTACAACAATTCTTTTGGTTTGATAGCAATTGCGGCATGTTATTTTCGTCTTATCCGTTATAGAGTGGTCAAAAGGGATAGTGCAGGGTAGGGTCCTGCACTATCCTATGTGGAGGGAGGATATCATGCCGTCACCTTGTCGAAGCAGCGGTCCCAGTTCTTCCATACCGGCTCCACGCCCATGGCTTTGAGGTCGGCGATGACCTGCGGCGTGCGTCGGCTGTCAGCGACATGAAACTGCTCCAAGGCAGAGGGGTAGCAGCAGTAGCCTCCCGGGTCAGTGTGACTCTCCGAGCTCATTGTCGTCACCCCGAGCGTAGCCATGTGGTTGCGCATCTCGGGACTCTCACGCGTCGAATAGCTGATGTCGACATCGGGATCGAAGATCCTCATGGCGAAGGTTGCCAAGGCCAGCTCACGGTCACTCATGATGACGTTAGGCTGGAAGCCGCCGTTCTCCGAAGGACGCATACGCGGGAAGTTGACACTGTACTGCGTGCGCCAGTAGTGTTTCTCGAGATAGCGCAGATGATAGGCCATCATCGTGACGTCCGTGCGCCAGTCCTCAAGCCCGATGAGTGCTCCCATGCCGATCTTGTGTACCCCAGCCATGCCCATGCGGTCGAAGCCATTGAGCCGCCATTCGTAGTTCGACTTCATGCCATGAGGATGGTATTTCTTGTAGTTGGCCTCATGGTAGGTCTCCTGGAAGCAGATGACACCGTCGAGACCGTGCTCGCGGGCAAGCATTGCATAGCCCTCTTCCTTCAGAGGCATGACCTCGATCTGAAGATTGTTGAAGTAAGGCTTAGCCAGGTCGAGTGCACGGGCTATATAATCGACGCCGGCGAGACGCGGGTTCTCACCCGTCAGGACGAGGAGGTTGTCGAAAGGTCCGAGCTTCTTGATGGCCTGATACTCGCGTACAATCTCATCCTCGGTGAGGATGGTGCGCTTCATCTTGTTCTGCACGTGGAATCCGCAGTAGACACACGAGTTGGTGCACGAGTTGGTGATATAAATAGGAATGAACATATTGATGGTCTTGCCAAAGCGCTCGCGCGTCAGCTTGCGGCTCAGGCGGGCCATAGGTTCAATGAGCTTGTCGGCGGCAGGTGAGATGAGTGCCATGAAGTCGTCCACCGTAGGATGGAGGGCGTTGAGGGCCCTGATGACATCCGCGTCTTTCTTGGCTAAGATGCGAGCCTTCGTCTCATCCCAGTCGATATTTTTTATTACGTCGTAAAACATGATGATTATCCTCCACAGAAAGCTTTAATGATTAACAGGTCGTCTCCCTCCTTGAGCGTGTGCCCTTTCCAGTCGTCTGAGCAGACGAGCTCGTTGTTCACGGCAATGGCCACGCCTCGTGTGGGCAGTTTCTCAAGCAAGGCGACATCTGTGAGGTTGCTGCCTTCGGGCAGTTCCACCTCTTTCTTATTGATATGTATCTTCATAGGGCTTAGTCGAGGAAAGAGGTGAGAGGTGATGTGGCGTCAGCCTGGAAGTCGAGATGACGGGAGCCGAGTCCGGCCTCATAAGCCTCGCGTCCGGCCTCCACAGCTTTGGCGAAGGCGGCAGCCATAGCCACGGGGTCATCGGCAACGGCAATGGCGGTGTTGACCATCACTGCGTCGGCACCGATCTCCAAGGCTTTGGCGGCATCACTCGGTGCACCGATACCTGCATCGACGACGACGGGTACCCGAGCCTCTTCGATGATGATGTTGAGGAAGTCGAGGGTGCGCAGTCCGAGGTTAGAGCCGATGGGAGCGCCGAGCGGCATGACTGTGGCAGCGCCGGCTTCCTCGAGGCGTTTGCAGAGCACAGGGTCGGCCTGACAGTAAGGCAGCACCACGAAGCCTTTCTTCACCAGTTCCTCCGTGGCCTTCAGTGTCTCCGTGCCGTCGGGGAGGAGATAGCGGGGATCGGGGTGAATCTCCAGTTTGATCCAGTTGGTACCGAAAGCCTCGCGGGCCATCTGGGCAGCGAAGACAGCCTCCTTGGCATCACGTGTGCCCGATGTGTTCGGGAGAAGCTGGATGCCAGGCTGCGCGATATGACTGAGCATGTCGTCGTGGTCATCCTCCATGTCAATACGTTTCATCGCCATGGTCACCATTTCTGTGCCGGAAGCCTTGATAGCTTTCTGCATCAGTTCATTACTACTGAATTTTCCTGTTCCCAGGATGAGGCGAGAAGAGAACTCCTTGCCCGCAATGTTCAATTTCTGCATGATGCAATCATGAATGGTTAAAAATTGGAAAGGAGCAAAAAGAACGTACTACATAGAAACCTTCTCTTCTCTGCGGAAGATAAGCATTAAATCCCTACGGCAGCATTATCTGCATCAGGTTGTATGGGTATGATCTCAGCACTGCCAACAGGCAGGCACCCCTTTGTCGTTCTTTACGACAAGTGCAAAGTTATAAATATAATGATATTAAGTCAAGAATATTCCTTGTTATTTAACGTTTTTGTGCGATTTATTATATTGTTTTATACTTTAGCGCTCTTTCTCATCACCTTTGCTGCTTCCACCATGTTGGCGATGGCGGGTCGCGTCTCTTCCCATCCACGCGTCTTCAGGCCGCAGTCGGGGTTCACCCAGAGCCGCTCTTGGGGAATCAAGGCGGCTGCTTTCTTGAGCAAGGCAACCATCTCTTCCACACTCGGGATGCGTGCTGAGTGGATATCGTACACGCCCGGGCCGATCTCGTTGGGGTATTTGAACTGTCTGAAGACATCGAGGAGCTCCATCTGTGAGCGCGAGCATTCTATCGTGATGACATCGGCATCCATGCGCGCTATCTGGGCAATGATATCGTTAAACTCCGAGTAGCACATGTGTGTATGGATCTGCGTCTCGTCTTTCACGCCCGAGGCCGTCAGGCGGAAACTGTCCACAGCCCACTGCAGGTATTCGTCCCACTGGGCATGACGCAGCGGCAGACCTTCGCGGATGGCCGGCTCATCGATCTGTATGACGCCGATGCCCGCCTTTTCTAAGTCGACGACTTCGTCGCGGATAGCGAGGGCTATCTGCTGACAGGTCACCGACAGGGGCTGGTCATTGCGCACGAACGACCATTCGAGGATCGTCACCGGTCCGGTGAGCATGCCTTTCATCGGGCGCTTTGTCAGGCTCTGCGCATAGCTCGACCAGGCGACGGTCATCGGTTGAGGACGCGACACATCACCATAGATGATAGGTGGCTTCACACATCGGCTGCCGTAGCTCTGCACCCAGCCTTTCTGGGTGAAGGTGAAGCCCTTGAGCTGCTCGCCGAAATACTCTACCATGTCGTTGCGTTCAAACTCGCCATGCACAAGCACATCTAAGCCTGCCTTCTCCTGCCAAGCTACACATTTCTTGATCTCTTCCTTCAGCAGATTCTCATATTCGGCCTTGGTCAGCCTGCCTTTCTTGTAGGCAGCGCGCCAGCTTCTGACCTCTTTCGTCTGCGGGAAGGAGCCTATCGTCGTCGTGGGGAAGAGCGGCAGCTGCAGGCGTTCATGCTGTTGTTTGCTGCGATGCGCATAGTCACTGTGTCGCTGATAATCCTCCGGCTGAATATGTGCCAAGCGCTCTTTCACCTTGGCGTCGTGGATCTCTTCCGACTCGCGCTTGGCCTCGATGTCGCGCTGGTTGGCGACAAAGGCTTTGATACACTCGTCTGTCTGCAGGCCCTGGCTCACTGCTTTCAACAATGCCAGTTCCTCTACTTTCTGCTTGGCAAAGGCGAGGAAACGCTTGATGCTCTGTGGCAGCACTTTCTCATCGTGCTCCTGCTCTAAGTCGTAAGGTACATGTAGCAGCGAGCAACTCGTCGAGAGGATGACACGCTCGAAACCTAACTGGCAGATGGCGCGGTGAGCGATGTTATGAGAGGCTTCTAAGTCATTCTTCCAGATATTACGTCCATCGATGAGACCCAACGACAGGATCTTGTCCTTCGGCAGTCTCTTGATAACCTCGATCTGCTCCGGTCCACGAACGAGGTCGACATGTATCGCCTTGACGGGGAGGCTCAGCGCCAACGCCTCATTATTGCCTAAACTCCCGAAGTAGGAAGTGAGGATGATGTTCAATTTCGACTGGGCGGATAGATAAGCATAAGCCTTCCGGAAAGCCTCTTGAGCACGCTCGTCGAGATCCGTGACGAGCACCGGCTCATCGAGTTGGATCCATCGGGCTCCGGCCTGCTGCAGGGCTGAGAGCTGGCGGGCATAGACGGGCAGGAGACGCTCGAGGAGATCGAGCCGGTGGAACCCTTCTTCCTTCTCCTTGCCCAACAAGAGGAAACTCACCGGGCCGATGAGGACGGGCTTGGTGATGATGCCGAGCTTCTTGGCCTCGATGAACTCATCCACGGCCTTCGTATCGAAATAGGAGAAAGTCTGATCCTTCGTGAACTCCGGGACGATATAGTGGTAGTTGGTGTCGAACCATTTGGTCATCTCCATGGCTATGACGTCGTTGCCGTCTTTTTGATAGCCGTGCGCCATGGCGAAGTAGAGGTTGAGCTTGTCATCCTTCAGACTGTCATAGCGTGCGGGGATGGCACCGACTGCCAAGGTCTGGTCCAGTACCGTGTCGTAATAGGAGAAGTCGTTGCTCGGGATGAGGTCGATACCCGCCTCTTGCATCAGCGTCCAGTTCTCCTTGCGCAGCTCTTTGGCTACAGCCTCGAGCTCCTCTCGGGTAGAGCGCCCAGCCCAGAAACTCTCTAACGCGCGTTTTAGTTCTCTGTCCTTGCCAATGCGGGGATAGCCTAAGACATTGGTCTTCAAGTCTTGTGTGTTCAATCTTATTGTCATGTCTCTTACATTTTATGTTTTTCTGTTTGCAAAGTTATGAACTATTATTTGACCAAACAAAAAATCTTGTGAAATAAGGAAAATATACTATTTATAGTTAGGTATGCTGCTTATATCAGAATAATATTCTGCATTTGATACTTTTAATAGATATACCTTGCCCGTCCCACGCTTTGGAATTGAGATTAACCCTTCGAAAGGACAGTTGCTTTGTGTAGGTGACAAAACGGACGCAAATAGGGGAGAATCGTACAGTTGAATATATAAAAAATGTGAAACGATGGAAATTTCCATGTAAGAATACAGATTATGAGTGTAAAATTGCCTATCTTTGCCATTGATATAAATCAAGGCTTTTTGGAAGCTAAAACAACAACGATCACACATTATTATATATATAGGAAACTAATACAATTATTTAATACATTCCGTTTTAAACCAAAAACAAGCTTATGAAGTTTAGAAATTTACTTTTCATGAGTACGCTCCTTGCCACAGGCCTTAGCGCCAACGCGGCAGTGACGCAGCGCCAGAAGCCTGTTCCTGAGAAGGCAAGCTTCGGCTACGATTTGGCTATGTACATGTATAATCCCGGTGCCAAAGGATTCTTCCTCGGTGCCAACGATTACAGCACACGTGCAAGCTTCGGTGACAAGGGCTACAAAGTCTGGTTCTCCAAACATCTTGGTGCTGACGGTACTTGGGATAACAAGTCGGTCATCATCAAAGACTCTGTAGAGACTCAGAAGAAGATTAAGATGTTCTGGGCTGCAAAAGATGGTAATGCATGGGTCGACTGGGCTAACCAGGCTGATACACTGTGGACCATCTCTGCACAGGCTGACAATGTCTATCGTCTCCAGATGAATGAGAACAATGCCGACTACGCATCTTGGGTGACAAATGCCGATTCCACCTATCTCGGCGCCAAGGCTGAAGGTACGGACACCAGACTGTACTGGAACCTGCCGACAACAGAGAACGTGGACTGGTACTTCGTCAGTGACGGTGGCTATCAGGATTACCTCGCCAAGATGGATGTCTACAATGCTGCTCAGGAACTGTATGAGCAGATCCTCATTGCCAACGGCAAGAATGTCGATGTCTCTGCGCAGGAGGCTATCTACTCCAATGAGAGTTCTACCATCGAGGAGCTCAATGCCGCTACGGAGGCTGTGAAGAAGGCTATCTCTAAGGCAGCTGAGGAGAACACTACTGCTGACAATCCTGTTGATCAGACGGGCTTCATCACCAACGCATCTTACGATAACAACAAGAACGACGGCTGGAAGGGTGATGCTCCTGCATTCCAGAGCTATACCGATGCTGAGTTCTACAACAAGAACTACAACTATTATCAGATCGTCAAGGGGCTGCCGAAGGGCGTGTACGCAGTGACCGTCCAGGCCTTCTATCGCGCCGGTTCTTCCAGCGCCTCCTATGACAACTATGTTAATGGTACAGAGAAGAATGCCAAGCTCTTTGCTGCTGCCGATGGCGATACCGTGAACGTAGCTATCGTCAATCCTATCGCAGAGGCTGTGGATGCTAAGCTCGGAGTGGGCGCTGAGTCTGAGGTGAAAAAGTCAGACGGCTCTACCATCTACATCCCGAATAACATGGAGGCTGCTGAGAACTACTTCAAGCAGGACAAGTATCACAACCAGCTGTTCTTCGCCGTGGAGGGTGACTCTGCTATCATCGGTCTGAACAAGACCCGTACCGTAGGTAGTGACTGGACACTGTTCGACAACTGGGGTCTGAAGTATTATGGTAAGGGCACCGATGCCTACACTATGTGGATGAAGGACATGGTCGCTCAGACACCTGACTTCAGCTCACTGTCTTCAGATACTTATGTGACCACTTCTATGGTCACCGACTACAACACCAAGAAGGCAGGTTACACTTCTGCTTCTTCGAAAGCTGAGGTGATGACGGCTTACAACGATCTGCAGGCTGCTGCTGACAGCATCAACGAGAATATCTCTCTCTGGAAGACTTACGTTGCTGCTATCGACAAGGCCAACAAGCAGGTATTGCAGGACGAGAACGTCGATCAGAACAACGACTATGTCACGGATCTCGGCGACTATGTCGAGGGTGAGGCTCCTGAGAAGCTCAGCGCCAAGGCTATGACCAACGAGGAGCTCCGCACCGAGATCGCCAAGCTCAACAAGATGATCAAGGATGCTATTGACAATGCTATCACAGCCGGTACCGACGTTACAGAGAAGTACCTTGTCAATGCTGACTTTGAGGCTAAGAATGGCTGGACCTCTCAGCATGCCAGCGGCGGTAACGTCAACTATGGCGGCAACTCCAAGAACCACTGCTTCGAGGCTTGGAACAACTCCAACTTCGATGTCTATCAGGAGGTTTCCGATGCACCTGTCGGTGTCTACACGATCTCTGTGGCCGGCTTCTACCGTTACGGACGTAACAATGCCCTCACTGACTATAAGGCAGGTAAGGCTCCTACGGATGTTGTCTCTATCTATGTCAATGACAACACGGCTCACTTCAAGAATGTCTTCGATGAGCACGTATCTTATAAGGGTAACCACACTGGTGACCTCTATACATGGGATGCTGATAAGAACGCCGGTGGCAACTGCGTTGTCGACTCTGTTGCTGACGGTACACCTGATGCTTCCTGGTACTGGTATCCTAACGGCATGAGCAATGCTGCTACCGCCTTCAAGAATGGTCTGTATCGCGTTGAGTCTTACGGTGTTGTCGCCAAGAAGGGTGACAAGCTCCGTATCGGTGTCCGCGGTGCTTCCAACCAGCTCGGTGACTCTTGGGCTATCTGGGATGACTTCAAGATGGTGTTCCAGGGTACAAAGGCTGACGTTGTCAAGCCGCTGCTCGAGGCTAAGATCACAGAGATGACCGATACCCTCGCCAGCAAGACACTGGTCTATGGCTCTGAGGTTAAGGCTACTGCTACAAAGGATCTCGAGACTGCCAACACGAATGTCGCAGGTACCGATGGTGCCAAGATGTTCTCTTCTCTGAGCACCCTCATTGAGGATCTCGCTTCTATCAAGTCGTCGAAGCTCGTCTTCGATACCCTTGAGACGAAGAAAGAGGATCTCTATGCTGCTATGGCTAAGTATACCAACGCTTCTTCAGAGGCTATCGCTACTGCTTCCTCTCTCTACGATGAGGTTTCTGCTGCTACAGGCCTGACGACTGCTGAGGCTAAGGCTTACTTCTCTAAGATCGACGCTGCTCTTGCAGCCCTTCGCTTGCCGTCTAACTATAAGGATGCTACCAAGGACAATCCTGTAGACATGACTTCTATGGTCATCAATCCTGGATTCGAGGATGCAGGTGCTAACTCCTTCACGGGCTGGACAGGTCCTGGCTACAACTTCGGTAATGATGCTACTCAGAAGAGCGCTCTGCTTATCGAGTACTACAACAAGACCTTCAACCTCTATCAGACCATCTCCGGTCTGCCCGATGGATTCTACAAGGTCGGTGTGAAGGCATTCTATCGCTTCGGTTCCTCACAGGAGGATATGGATAAGTATCAGGCCGACAAGAACACGAAGGGTAACGCTTACATGTATGCCGTCTGCGGTACAGACAGCGTGAAGGAAGCTGTTGCACTCCTCGCTTCCGGTGCTGTGGCTAACGAGACAGGTCTGGGCTATGGCTCTGAGTCTCATCCGACAGTGGGTGATGTCAAGTACAGCGAGCCTAACGATATGGTTTCCGCTCATGGCTACTTCGTCGATGGTTACTATCAGAACTACCTCCTCGTGGAGGTCAAGGGTGGCGAACTGACCATCGGCCTGGCTAAGGATAAGAATGTCGGCAACGACTGGGTGATCCTCGACGACTGGACACTGAGCTATCTCGGCACAGTTAATCCTGTTGGCATCAAGGGTGTGAACGCTGACAATGCAATGGGCAGAATCGTTGCTACAGAGGTTTACAATCTCAGTGGTGCACGCGTCAACGGCCTGCAGAAGGGCGTGAACATCGTCAAGTTCACCGATGCTCAGGGCAACACTTCGGTCCGTAAGATTATCGTAAAGTAATCTGCGAAGAAACATCTAAGGTGTACATCCAATAAGCTTGTACATATATTTCAAAGAGCCCGTATGCGAATTGCATGCGGGCTTTTTTAGCTTTGTTTTCTTGTAATATTAACTGTTTCTTTCTTTAATTATTCCTTAAAAGGGTGTTTTCCTTACACTATTGATAAAGATACGTTAAATATTAAGGTTTGGTGCAATTTTCTTGCCCGAAAAGTGGATTATTTAAGTCTTGTTTCGTAACTTTGCTTGTAGAAACAATAAAAATGCAACATTTGCCGTACAATTTTTCACATTTGTGGATATTTGTGTCGGAAGTTGTGGAACCTTAATTTTAAACTCAATTAATATCACTCCTTATGAACAATCGGTTTGTCTTGACCGTATTCTTCTTCTTGTGTACGCTCTTTATCCATGCACAGATCACGATGGATATTGATGCATCGTCCCGGGGTCCGTTGACGAGCCCCTATCAGTATGGTCTTTTCTTTGAGGAGATCAATCATGCTGGGGAGGGTGGATTGTATGCCGAGCTTGTGAAGAATCGTGCCTTTGATGAAGGGACCAGCGCGTGGTCTGCTGTTAATGGCGCCTCTATCAGTGCTGTTTCAAAGAATTTGTTGAATGCTTCCCGCCGTCAGGCTTTGTCAGTCAACGTCTCCGGTGCTTCTTCGTCTAATCTCAAGGGTGTCAGCAATACTGGCTTCTGGGGCATGTCTTTCCGTAAAGACTCTACCTATACATTAAATGTATGGGTAAAAGGCAGTAAGTCGCTCTCCGGTCATCTGACGGCTCGTCTGATGAACGGCACCACTGTCGTCGGCTCCTCTGTGCTGAAAGGCGCGTTGTCGTCTACCGAGTGGCAGAAGCAGACGGTCACCATCAAGGCAACAGCTGATTGCGCTGCCGGAACTTTGCAGATCGTCTCCGATCAGTCGGGCGCTTTCACGTTAGGCTTTGTCTCGCTCTTCCCTTACACGTGGAAAGGTCGTGCTAACGGTCTCCGTCCTGACCTTGCCCAGCTTCTTTACAATACCAAGCCGACATTCCTCCGTTTCCCCGGTGGCTGCTATGTCGAGGGAGAGACATCCTACGACAATGCCTTTCAGTGGAAGAAGACCATCGGTCCTGTAGAGCAGCGTCCCGGTCATCTTAACAAGAACTGGGGCTATTGGTCCACCGATGGCCTGGGCTTCGATGAGTATCTGCAGTTGTGTGAGGATTTCGGTGCCGCTCCGTTGTTTGTTGTCAACGTCGGTCTCGGTCATGGCTATTACATCCCAATGGAGGATGTCGATACCCTCATCCAGAGCACGCTCGACGCCATCGAGTATGCCAATGGCGATGAGAATACCTATTGGGGTGCCAAGCGTATCGCCAACGGACATCCCGCTCCGTATAATCTGAAGTTCATCGAGATCGGTAACGAGAACTATAACTTCAACATGGCCAGCAACTCTGACCAGAGCTACCAGTATCCGGAGCGTTACTATAAGTTCTATAAAGCCATCAAGGCTAAGTATCCAGAGATCACTACCATCGGCAATGTGGAGGCATGGGGTACTGATAACCCATCCTGGCGCAATGATTATCCGGTGGAGCTCGTCGATGAGCATTACTACCGTACCTCTTCGTGGATGCTCGACAACTATACCAAGTACGACAACTATAATCGTGAGGTAAAAGTATACAATGGCGAGTATGCAGCCAACAGTGGTAGCTGGGGTAAGTATGGCAATGTGAACTCTGCCTTGGGTGAGGCTGTCTACATGATGGGTATGGAGAAGAACAGCGATGTGGTCAAGATGGGATCTTTTGCTCCTATCTTCACCCATGAGAAAGACCCGCGCTGGGCTTACGACATGATCCATTTCAACGCAGCGAAGAACTTCGTCACGCCTTCCTATTATGTCCAGAAGCTCTTCGGTCATAACCTTGGCACGCAGAACCTTAAATGGACCGAGACCGGCAATGCCACCACATCCAATGGGGGCAAGGTGGGTGTCGCTACATGGAACACACAGGCCGAGTATGATGATGTCAGTGTGACAGACACCTTAGGCAAGACGCTTGCTTCAGACGATTTCTCCAACGGCACCTCCAACTGGACCTTGGGCAATGGCACCTGGGCCGTCAGCGATGGTGCTCTGGCTCAGACTGCCAACGGCACCGACTATCGTGCTGTCATGAACACCAGTTTCAACGGTGACTATATATATAAGGTACGCGCGCGTAAGACCGGTGGCAACGAGGGCTTCCTGATCATGTTCAATGTCAAGGACGACAACAACTATTATTGGTGGAATCTTGGCGGATGGAACAACACGCAGCACGGCGTCGAGCATGCCGTCAACGGCAGCAAGACAACGGTCGCTACCGCATCGGGCAGCATCGAGACCGGCAAATGGTATGACATCGAGATCCGTGTCAGCGGCTCGCAGGTCACCTGCCTCCTCGACGGCAAGCAGATCCATCAGTTCGCTGTTCCTGCAGAGCGCAAGGTCTATCAGAGCGTGCAGCTCGATTCTACGACCAACGAGCTCATCGTGAAGCTTGTCAATCCCAAAGCAGAAGCTGCTACCGTGAAGGTCAACGCGAAGAACATGACCTTTGGCGATGGCGCAGGTACTGTTGAGGCTACGCTCCATCGTCTCGCTTCTGCTAATGGCACGGATGAGAACACGATGGATGATCCCGATAAGGTTGCTCCTACTGACTCGAAGGTCTCTCTTCCCGTCGCCGACAATGCTGTCTCTCTCGATGTGCCGGCTTACAGCCTGAGCATCTTCCGCATCCCCGTAAGTAATGTTGGTGAAGAGCAGAAAGTGGCTTACCCGACGGCTTATACAGAGGAGGATCAGGACAAGACGGGATACCTCTACGCTCACATGAACAACAATGGCGAGTATACCAACTATGCGCTGAGCCGTCATGGTCAGGAGTGGAACGATCTCCTCGGTGGTCAGGAAGTGTTTGACACGAAAGCAGCTACGACGACCGGTGGCATGCGCGACGCTTATGTCTGCCGCTTGCACGATAACAGCGGCTTCATGCTCGTCGGTACAGATATGACCTCCCGCCTCGGCTGGACGTCCAACCATATCATGGATCTTATGCTCACGCCCGATCTCGTCCACTGGACGAAGGAAGTGAAGATCGACCTGGAGTCGAAAGAGAACCTCAAGGCACTCGGCGGCATCACGGCAGATGAGATGACGGCAGCCTGGGCACCGCAGGTCATCTATGATCCTGTGACAGAGAAATATGTGCTGTATTACAGTGTCGGTTTCGCAAGTTCCTATCACCGCATCTATTATCAGCTTCTCGACAAGGATCTGAACATCCTTTCCAAGCCGAAGCTCTATTTTGATCCGGGCTACGACATCATCGATGCCGATATCGTCTACAATGCAGAGACGAAGCAGTATATGATGATCTACAAGTGCGAGCAGGCCAAGGGCCTGAGCCGTGCTACGGCTACTACGCTTGTGCCGGCCAAAGGTCAGGAGAGCGGCACAACGGTATGGACCGTCACGCCCGGCTTCCATGTCACTGATGGCAATCAGAATATCGAGGCACCGACACAGTGGCGCCCCATCGGCTCCGGCAGATGGAACCTCTCGTATGTCAACTATTCATACTATGCCTACAAGACACGGCATATGGATGCAGAGGGTCTCAACCCCGGCAATGCCATCAACTTCTCCGGCAGTGTAGCCGCCCAGCATGGCAGTATCCTCAAACTGACGGAGACGGAGTATCAGTATCTCCTCAACTGGGACAGTGTCAAGACATTGCTCCCGAAGGTGAAGAAATACTATGAGACCTCCAAGGTGGCAAGCATCGGTGAGGCCGTGACACTTGCAGAGAATGCTCTCTCCACGTCCACTACTGTAGCTGAGAATGTTGAGGCAATGGCTAAAGCGCTGAAAGCTCTCAACGAGTCGGTGGTCGCCTATAAGAACTATATCAAGGACAAAGTGGAGAGTGGGGGAGAGGCTGACCTCTCTTTCTTGATCCAGAATGCTGATTTCAGTCAGGGCGCAGAGGGCTGGACCAAGAGTGGCAACTTCACCCAGGCCAACGGCTATGTCGCTGAGTATTGGAACAATGCGTCTTTTGACTTCCACCAGACGGTCACGGACCTGCCAGCAGGCAAGTACGAGCTGACCGTCCAGAGTTTCTATCGATATGGTGGTAAGGAAGTGGGCTATCCGGCTCACGTGTCAGGCACAGAGAAACTCTTGCCTGAGTTTTATGCTAACAATGCTTCCGTCTCTATCAAGAGTCTTTATGACGATGAGGCCACGAGCGTGGGACAGTATACCTATGATCCCTATACTTATCCCAATGACGTGACGGCAGCCAACAAGGCATTCAACACCCTCGGTCTCTATAAAGACACGCTGAATGTGACGTTGGACGAAGCAGGAAGCATCACGCTCGGCATCCGTAAGACGGAGGCCATGAGCAACGACTGGTGCATCTGGGACAACTTCACGCTAAAGTATCTTGGCAAGGCCACAGCCATAAGAGCTGTCGTTACGGACAATACAAAGGAGTCGCCGATTTACAATCTTTCCGGTGAGCGCGTTGCCAAGGCAACGGCTCAAGGCATCTATGTGATGGAAGGTAGAAAAGTAATAAAGCGATAATGAGATAATCAACAACAGTAAACACAAATATTAAACTCAAATATATGAACAGCAGACCTAAGAACAGGTTTCCTTTCAGACCATGCCTCGCGGTTGCTATCCTTGCGGGGGCTCTCTCGCTCCAGTCGTGTAAGGATGACATTCTTACCGGACAGCCGTCATGGCTTGGGGAATCCATCTATGCAGAGTTGCAGAACCAAGGCAACTACACCACCTTGCTGCATCTTATCGACGATCTCGGCTTGAAGGAGCAGATGAGCCATACGGGTTCTCTGACGCTTTTCGCTGCCGACGATGCCACTTATGATGAATGGTTCAAGACGAACACGTGGGGTGTCCGTTCTTACAGCCAGCTTACCACTGCCCAGAAGAAGATGCTCCTCTACAGTCAGGAGATCAACAACGCTTATCTTGTTGAGTTGATGTCCAACTCCACCGCTAAGTCGGAAACGACCACTCCGGAGGCCGGTAAGACGATGCGCCGTGCCAATGCGTCGAGTATCTTCGATACCACGACGGTGGCCCATTGGCAGTATATGCCAAACACGGAGGCGTGGAGCTACTATCGCAAGAACCACAAGAACATTATCATCTATCGCGATGGTCGTATGCTGTCGGGTAGTGCCACGACCTCTAACCTCTCCCAGCCGATGATTCATTTCCTCCCGGCTTTCATGCAGAAGCAGGGCTTCACCGATGAGGATGTGTCGATCCTTACCAATGGTGTAGCAACCTCTATCAATGACGCTTTCGTATCCGGTCATAAGATCACGGAGCGTGATATCACCTGTAAGAATGGTTATATCCAGAAGATGGACGGTGTCATTGAGCCGTTGCCTAATATGGCGCAGATCATCCGCAACCATTCTGTCATGTCGGGCTGGAGTCGTCTGTTGGACCGCTTCTGCGCACCTTACTATGACCGTGCTAAGACGACGGAATATAACCGTCTGCATAATACCAATGTCGACTCTGTCTTCACCCTCCGTTACTTCGCTGACCGTCGTAACAGTGACGGACTGTCTACACAGAACCTGCCGCCGACAGCCGACTATCCCGATGGCAAGCCTGCTACGGCAACGCTGCCTTTCGACCCGGGATGGAACCAGTATCTGATGAACAGTCAGAGCGCCGACATGCACTCTGATGCTGCTGCTATGCTCGTACCGTCGAACAAGGCCCTCAATGAGTATTGGAACAAGGATGGCCGCGTGCTGCAGGATATGTATGGATCCTGGGATAAGGTGCCTGACAACGTTATCGCCCCGTTGCTGAGCGTCAACATGTTGCCTTCGTTCGTATCCTCTATCCCGTCTAAGTTCTCTACCGTCCTCAACGATGCTCAGACCGAGCTCGGCCTGACAAAGGCAGATGTCGACAGCGTGTTCTTGGGCTGCAACGGTGTCGTGTATATGACGAACAAGGTGTTCCCGCCGATGGAGTATTCGTCGGTGCTCTTCCCCGCACTCGTGCATGAGGACATCCTCAACGTTATCTATTCGGGTATCAAGAATCTCGAGTTCCGTCCATACCTCAACTCTATGGACTCTTACTATAGCTTGATTCTTCCTACCAACAGTGCGATGAAGGAATATATCGATCCGTGTACGATGGGTGATAACCTTAAGACTATGTTAGATTTCTACTTTGATGCTTCTGGAAAATACGCTGTAGGTGCTACGCGTTATAGCTGCGATGTGGCAGATGATGGTGCAGTGACATCCGGTACGGTCCTCCAGAAGTCGGTCTCTGATAGCTATATCAAGAACCGTCTGAATGACCTTATCAATAATCTGATTATCGTCGGCAATATTGAGGATGGTCATGAATACTATAAGACGAAGACGGGCTCCATCATCCGTGTCAACAACGCCGGCAAGAGCAATATGACGATCTCCGGTGGATGGCAGATGGATCACGGCAATCCTTCCAAGGTGTCTCAGATCTATGACCAGAGCACCAGTGGTAATGGTAAGGCTTACGTCGTGGAGAGCAATATTCCGCAGAGCTCCGCCAACTCCGTCTACCAGGTACTGAAGAATCATGAGGAATATTCTGAGTTCCTCTCACTGCTCCAGGGCTCGCAGTATCTGAGTTCCAACGACCAGATCCTCTTGAAGTCGATGGTGCTGAACAGCCATCCTTACTATGCTTCCAATTCGAATGAGAACTATAACGTCTCGCTCTTCGGTAACTACAACTACACGGTGTATGTGCCAACGAACAGTTCCATCAAGGCGTTGGAGACCAAGGGCGTCCTTCCTACCTGGGAAGACTATGACAAGGCTTATGCCGACGCCGGTGATACAGAAGACACTATCTGTAAGATTATCAAGAACCGGATCCTTAACTTTGTGAAGTATCACATCCAGGATAATGCCGTTCTGATCAATATGGCACCGGATAAGGACAGTGAGGGCAATGCGCTTACTACGAACGACTATGAGACGATGATGCTCAACCCCACGACGAATCGTTTCTATCCCCTCAATGTCAACTTCTCAAAGACCAGCATGACGATCAAGGACCATGTGGGCAACACGCGCCACGTCCTCACATCGAACAGCAAACTATATAATAATGTGTGTCGTGAATACTGGATTGATGGCAACGACTATAGGACCAAGACGCTCTATGCTTCGGCTGATGCCGTAGTGCATCTCATCGACGGACCTTTGTTCTATAGCAGTAGTCAGGAGACGTCCTGGAAGACTGCTGCCAAGAGGTACCTCAACAGAGCTAAAAGATTCTCACACCATAAATGATAAACTATGCATAATCAAAATAAAAAGCACAGGCTGTTAGTCCTTGTCCCGGCACTGATGTTGTGTGGTGCTCTGCATGCGCAGATCACCTCTGTACACGGTACGGTCTCTGATGACATGGGCACGCTTATCGGTGCAACAGTCTGTGAGATTGACAATACCGGCCGTATTATCAACTCTACGGTAACAGATATGAACGGTAACTTCACCATGCCGGTGAAGAACCCGAAAAACAAGATCCGCTTCACTTATGTAGGCTGCAAGCCACAGTTGTTGCCTATCGACCAGACGACCTATCAGATCACGCTGACCTCAGCCACACAGCTGAAGGAGGTCACTGTGACGGCACGCCGCCGCACCATCGGTAACAACCTGTCCGTCCCTGAGCGAGAGATCTCTTACGCTAAGCAGGGCGTGGACATGAAAAACCTCGAGGGTCTCGGCGTCACCTCTATCGATGAAGCCCTTCAGGGACAGATCGCCGGTCTGGATATCATCGGTAACTCCGGTGACTTAGGCTCTGGCTCAACGCTCCGTCTGCGTGGCTCGTCGTCGTTGTCTTCCCTGACCGACTCCAACCCACTGATCGTTGTCGATGGCAATGTCCGCTCCGTGGATATGTCCAACTTCGACCTTGCAGGAGCTAACGAGGAAAAGTTTGCCGAACTCTTGAACATCAACCCTGAGGATATTGCTGCCATCAACGTGCTGAAGGATGCTGCCGCAACAGCCGTCTACGGTTCGCAGGGTGGTAACGGTGTTATCGAGATCACCACGAAACGTGGTAAGACCGGTAAGCCCCGTGTGTCCTATTCGGTGAAGCTCACCACAACGCACCAGCCTGAGGGATACAAGCTCCTGAGCGGTGACGACTACACGATGATGCTTAAGGAGGCTTACTTCAACCCGACACAGAGTGATACGCGCTCGCAGGCTATCAAGGAGATCAACTATGATCCTACCTTCTCGGAGTATCAGCAGTATAACGACAATACCGACTGGGTCAAGGCAGTCAAGCAGACCGGTCTGCGCCAGAACCATTATGTCTCTGTATCCGGTGGTGGTGAGAAAGCTTCCTTCCGTATCGGTGGTGGTTTCGATAATGAGACAGGTACCATCATCAAGCAGAAGCTGAACCGTTTCTCCACACGTGTCGCCCTCGACTACTATGTCAGTGACCGTATCCGTGTGTCTACGAACTTTGCCCTCACTTATACAAAGAACCATCTCTCCAGTGATAATCTCCTGAGTATCGCTATGAGGAAGATGCCTAACATGGCTATCTATGAAGAGGATCCTGTGACAGGCGAGCCGACAGACCGTTACTATGAGATGCTGCAGTCGGCATCCTCGGTCTTCGACAAGAACCAGAAGGACCTCGTCAACCCCGTCGCTTCTGCCAACCTCGCCAAGAAGACACGTCGTACCTACGACCTCGCTCCGGAGCTCGTCATCGACTACCGCCTCTTGGGCATGGATGAGTCGAAGACGCAGTTGAACTGGCGCGGAAGTGTCTATATGAGTGTCTTCAACCAGTATGACGACTCATTCTATCCGTCAGAGCTGAGCACGCACGTATGGCAGGATGGTGTCAACAAGGCATCTTCGGCAAGCTCCAAGAGTGTGTCTTTCAACACCAAGCAGACGCTGACGTTCATCCCGCATTTCAACAACCAGGACCACTCCTTGCAGATGATGGGACGTTTTGAGCTGAACTCCGGCTCTTCCAGCGGTCAGTCTACAGGTGCCAAGGGTCTTCCCGGCTCAGGCATTGAGAGTCCGGATGCCGGTGGTCTGAACACAGGTCTGAGCTCTTATTACTCACAGTGGCGCTCACTCTACTTCACTTATTCTACCCACTACGCATACAAGAGCCGTTACATGTTCGACTTCTCCATGCGTGCCGATGGTACGACGAAGTTCGGTCCCGGTCATCGTTGGGGCCTCTTCCCCGCTGTCTCTCTCCGTTGGAACATCGGTGATGAGCCGTTCATGAAATGGTTCCGCGACAAGGCAGGACTGACGATGCTCTCTATCCGTCCCTCTTGGGGTAAGGTAGGTAAGCAGCCCAACCAGGACTATCTCTATGTGTCCAAATATTCTACGGGCAGCCGTTATCTCGATATGTCGTCCATGCACGTTGCTAACATCCGTCTGACAAACTTGCAGTGGGAGATCAACAACAGTTACAACCTCGGTTTCGATATAAGCTTCTTGAACAAGATCAACCTCACGTTTGAGATGTATCGTTCGACGACTTCCAACATGCTGCTCTCCAACTACCGTATCCCTTCCAATACGGGTTTCATGACGATCCCTTATAAGAATGGCGGTAAGATGCGCAACACCGGTTGGGAGTTCCACATGACTACGAACAAACTCATCAAGGCCGGTAAGTTCTCGTTTGACACGAACATCAACTTCGGTAACAACAAGAACCGCATCCTTGAGATGGACGAATATGTGCTCAACTCGCTGAACTCTACCTTTGCTTATGCCAACGGTGAGTATCTGCGCCGTGTGCAGCTGAACGCTCCTTTCGGTGCTATCTATGGATTCCGCAGCAAGGGTGTGTACCAGTATAACTATGATACCTTCAAGAACCTCTCTACAGAAGAGCGTGAGAAGTTTATCGCAGCAGGCAAGACAGCGCCGGTAGCCTTCAACAAGGACGGCAAGCTTATCCTTGATGCCGATGGCAACCCGCTGCGTATGCGCTACAACTATTCTAACGACGGTAACGGTAAGAACTATGCCTTCACCGGTGGTGATGCTATCTATGAGGATGTCAACCACGATGGTAACATCGATGCATTGGATATCGTTTACCTCGGCAGCTCTCTGCCAAAGCTCACCGGTGGTTTCGGTCTGACCTTCCAGTATGACGCATGGCGTCTGAACTCGCAGTTCACCTACCGTGTCGGTAACAAGATTATCAACATGGCCCGTCTGAACGCTGAGTCGATGCGTGGCAATGACAACCAGAGCCAGGCAGTGAACTACCGCTGGCGTAAGGAGGGTGATGTCACCACAATCCCTCGTGCTATGTATGGTGACCAGTCCAACTACAACACATTGATCAGCGACCGTTTCGTGGAGTCAGGTTCTTATCTGCGCTGCTCTTACATCCAGCTGTCTTACTCTTTGTCGAGAAAGCAGTTGAAGTGGATCGGCCTGAATCATATCAGTGTCTATCTGTCAGCCAACAACCCGTTCATCCTGACGAAGTATACCGGTGTGGACCCGGATATCAGTCAGAGTGGTTATAATCCGGCTATAGACTATGCACAGACGCCGCGCTCACGTTCTTATACGTTGGGTGTCACTGTAGATTTCTAAATCACCGTAGATTTCTAAATATACTTCGATATGAAAATCAAAAACATATTCAAATATCTTCTTGCTCTTCCTGTACTGCTGTCTACAACAGCCTGCAGCGACTGGCTCGAGGTTAAACCTCAGAATGTCATCACCATTGACGAGTTCTGGAATGAGAAAGCGGATGTAGACGGAATGATAGCCGGTCTTTACACCACCTTCGAGTCGCAGAATGTCGTGGAGCGTATGATGGTATGGGGTGAGTTCCGCAGCGATAATATCTCTACGGGTGCAAACATCACGAAGAACCCGAGCTTGGAGAATGTCTTCAGAGAGAACATCAATGCCTCCAATGGCTATACCACCTGGGATCAGTTCTACTACATCATCAACCAGGCCAACACGATCATTGACAAGGCTCCTGCCGTGGCAGAGAAAGACCCTGCGTTCAGTGAGAGTGAACTCAGGGCCGACATCGCAGAGTGCTCGGCACTGCGCGACCTCGCTTACTTCTATCTCATCCGTACCTTCCGTGACGTGCCTTACACCACGACTGCCTATTATGATGACGATCAGGTCATGGACCTCCCGGCAACGAAGTTCGACGATGTCCTCGACAGTCTGATCACGGATTTAGAGAAAGTCAAGGACGATGCTGTCGTGACCTGGCCAGCCTCTTCTTCAACAAAAGCGTTATATCAGACAGCCCGCATCACACGTACGGCTATCTACGCCATGCTCTGTGACATGTATCTTTGGAAACAGGATTACCAGAACTGCATCAAGTATGCTGACCTCGTCATTAACGATAAGATGCGCGAATACAAGGAGAAGTATGGCTCGACAGCTTCTGCTCCTGACCTCTCGCGTTTCAATGGTTATCCGCTGATCAGTGGCACAACGCCGGGAAGTTCGTATTTTGGCAGAGCCTATAGTACCATCTTCGGCAACTATGGCAAGGAAGAGACGGGCAACAGCTTAGAGAGCATCTTAGAGCTGAACTATATGTCCGCCGACAACATGCCGTCCAACGGAGCCGTCAATGCACTCTACGGACCCTCGGAAAGCGGAACGGGGTATGGCGCTCCTTCGAGCTATGTCAAGGAGACTACTGATGACCGCTCTTCCACTAACTACATTTACTATTACAGGGACGCACGTTATTATGAGAATATCAATAATAGTGCTATCATTGCAAAATATCAGTACACCAATTCCACGATTGATATTTCTAACAGTTCGAAGCCTTTTGTCATTTATGGTGGCCGTTTCACCAAGGATAAGGTCAAGGGCAACTGGATCATCTATCGTCTGACAGATGTCATGCTCATGAAGGCTGAGGCTTTGGCTGCTATGATGAGTGACGGCTCGACGATGACCGATCAGGACAAGACCTATCGCAACCAGGCTTTCTCGCTCGTCAACGCCGTCAACAAGCGTTCAGTGCTGCAGACGGATGCTAATCTGAAAGACACCCTCACCTTGAACACTTATGACACCAAGGACAAGATGCAGACGCTGGTCATGGATGAGCGTCAGCGTGAACTGATGTTCGAAGGCAAGCGTTATTACGACCTCGTGCGCCGTGCCCGTCGTGACGGAAACACGTCCGTCCTTTCTACGGATGTGTTGCACAAGTTCTCCTCCGGTGGATCAGCAGTCTCCAGTAAGTTCGCCAAGATGGATTATATCTATTGGCCTTACAATGTGGATGAGCTGAAAGTCAACAAGCACCTCACGCAGAACCCCGCCTTCGGCAGTGGTGAGAACACCAGCATCGAGCGCAATTAGTCATTCTGCGAATACAAATTATTCAGACATATAAGAACTATCATATTATGAAACGTATAAGATATTTTATTTCTGGCCTGCTGTGCTTCTTCGCACTGTTTGCTGCCCAGAGCTGTTCAGATGATACGACAGGAGATGCCTATTACAGTTTCAAAGGCGAGATGCTGTCCGATTATCTGAACAACCGCCCGCAGTACAGCGAGTTCGCAGAGATCGTGAAGCGTGCAGGGCTGACCGACCTGCTGTCGGCTTATGGTCACTATACCTGCTTCCTGCCCTCCGATTCAGCTATCAATATCTATCTGAAGGAGAAGGGCAAGTCGAGCCTCGCCGATCTCTCTGATGCTGACTGCGACACGTTAGCACGTACGCATCTCGTGAACAATATGTATTCCACGATTGACATGAACGACGGTACGCTCAACACCGCCAACATGAACAACCGTTACATCCAGATCACGCATACGTTGGATGCCAACAACAACGCCGTCGTGGAGCTGAACCGTATGTCGCAGATCATCTTCTCTGAGAAAGACGACTCTGTGGAGAACGGTATCGTGCAGCCTATCACGAAGGTGCTGGAGATGAAGAACTCTTCTGTTGCCGACATCATCGAGGCTAACCCGCGTATCTCTATCTTTGCCAAGGCACTGAAGCTTACGGGCTTACAGGATACCTTGTACAAGGTTAAAGATACCAGTTATGATCCTAAGAAGTATGGTTATTATTACTATACCTCTGACTTCTGGTATGAGGTCGCTTGCCCGCCGGCAGAGAAGAAATATGGCTTTACAGCCTTCGTTGAGCCCAACGAGGTCTATGCCAAGGCGTTCCAGAAGAATGGCATCACTATCAATAACAATGATACCATCCAGGCGCTTTATGACCTTGCAGTGAAACTCTATGACCCGGTGTATGGCGACGATGCCGACTACAAGGCTGCCAAGGAGAACCCGAAGGACTATACCAATAGGTATAACCCGTTGAATATGTTCATCGCCTATCACATCCTCACCCGTGATGTCATCGGCTGGAACAAACTGACGCCTCTTGAGATCACCGGTCGTTCATCGGAGGGTGACGGTGCTATCGGTATCAAGACCGATATCATGGATCCTAACGACTGGTATGAGACGCTGCTGCCTCACACGATGATGAAGTTCCTTCAGGCTACGGTGCACCGTTCCAATGTCTCTTCTGCTGATCTCGGCCAGCGCTTCATCAACCGTCGCGTGGATGACGTGTTTGATATCCCCGGTGCCAAGGTCGAGCCGACCATTGAGAACAAATACACGCAGGATGGTCCTAACGGACGTTACTTCTATATCGATGATGTCATAGCCTTCGACTACGACACGCAGAACAAAGTCTTCAACGACCGTATCCGCATGGACTTCTCTACCGTCTGGCCGGAGATCATGACGGAGAATATCCGTCTCAACGGTGACCCGAAGAAGGATGATGACAGTAACACTGCTGATGCTACCTTCAAGAACGGTAAGAACTATTACTTCCCACAGGGTTATCTTGACCACGTGAAATTCCGTGGCAGTGGCGGTTATCTCGTTTACCGTCGTCCTCACTGGAACTTCTGGTCTTACGAGGGTGATGAGTTCAACCTCAAGGGCGACTACGACTTCGAGTTCCGCCTTCCTCCCGTACCGTACGAAGGCGAGTGGGAGGTACGCCTCGGCTTCTGTGCCATCGCTGGCAAGCGTGGTGTGGCTCAGATCTATTTCGACGGCAAGCCGCAGGGTATTCCTATCGACATGAACGTCTATCTGAACGATGACGCTATCCTCGGTGCTAAGTTCAGTTCGAAGAAATGGGCAGCCATGACCGATGACGAGAAGGCTGATGATCAGAAGATGCTGAAGAACCTCGGCTACTACCGTGGTCCTTACGGTGGCTTCCATACTTCTGGCTCGAGCATCAACGAGTTCGTGGACAATGTCCGCACCTACCGTCGTGTGCTCTGTACCGTTCACATCAATCCCAAGCAGGATCATTACCTCCGCATACGCTGCACCTCTAAGTCGGGTAACAACGGTGAGTTCATGATCGACTACCTGGAGCTCGTTCCTAAGAGTGTCTACGGTGTCACGGGCACTGGCAAGATGGAGACGGATCTGTAAAACAGTAGTTAAACAAAGAACAGAATATTCTTATGAGTAAAAGAAATTATATATTCAAGGCTCTTCTCTTAGTAGCTGTTCCATTCGCGGGGCTTGCTTTCTCGGCTTGTTCCGACGAGTGGGATGACCACTACAACCCTGATGAAAGTCAGATCAGCGGTGAGAGCCTCTGGCAGGCAATAGAAGGCAATCCGGAGCTGAGCAACTTTGCTAACGTTGTCAAGGCGACGGGCTATGACAAGGCCTTAGGTGGATCTCAGTCTTTCAGTGTCTTTGCTCCTGTCAACGACGACTTCACGGCAGAGCAGGCACAGAAGCTCATCGACACCTATCAGAAAGAGAAGAGCGCTGGTACGCGCAACAATGACAATTCCACGATCAAGGAATTCATTCAGAACCATATCGCGCTCTACAACCATTCGGTGTCTACGGAGAGCACGGACTCTCTGACGATGATGAACGGGAAGTATCAGGTACTGTCCTCTAATTCTTTCGCAGGTCATAACCTTCTGTCGAAGAACCAGGCTTATGCCAATGGTATCCTTTACACGATCGATGGTGAGGCGTCTTATCTGCCTAATGTCTTCGAGTATCTCAACAAGGATGCCGAGCTCGACTCTGTGGCTAAATTCTTATACTCTTATAATAAGTATGAGTTTGACGCTTCCAAGAGTGTTGCCGGCGGCATCGTCGATGGTAAGACCGTGTATCTCGATTCTGTCGTCGAACTGCAGAATGATGAGCTTCACCGTTATATCGGTCAGCTCGACTCTGAGGACTCTGCCTACTGGGTGGTGGCTCCGACCAATGAGGTCTGGAACAAGTATGTGCCACAGTTTGAGAAGTACTTCACCTATGACAAGACCATTTCGAAGCATGAGGCCGACTCTCTGACGTGGGCCAATGCGCGTTTTGCCTTGCTCAGAGGCGTGGCTTTCAGCCGCACCCTGAACACTGATGCTTCTATCCGTGACTCAGCGATGTCTACGTTGGCTGTGGGCTACGATGCCCGTTATTTTTTCTATGGGTCATACAAAGCTCACTACTATCAGTATAATAAACCTTTTGAGGCCGGTGGCGTGTTCAATGGCACGACAAATGTGACATGCAGTAACGGTCAGGTTATGAAGGCTAATCATTGGAATATCAAGCCGACGGAAACGTTCCTGCAGACACAGTATCTCCAGGGTGAAGACGGTGACCGCATAGACTCTGTGGACAAGGCAACGACCAACTATCCTTTGACGATCCGCAGAGTGCTGTCTTCCAATCCTTACTGGAAATATGTCAAGGATAGCAAGTATGCCGAGATCACACCGACCGGCTCTCAGAATGTCAAGGCTTATTTCAGTCTGCCGAACCTCTTGTCGAATGTAGGCTATGATATCTATGTCGTTACCGTTCCTGCGCTTGCCGGTGACACGCTGGCCTCCGACTTTGAGCGTCGCCCCACAAAGTTCCGTGTCTATCTCCGCCATCAGAAAGAGGATGGTACGATGTCGGATGTGGAGAGTAACTGGACCCTCTTAGATGGTAAGGACAACAACTCATCGCTGAGCCAGGCTGTATGGACGACAACAGCCGACAAGGTGAATGTATTTAAGATTGCAGACAACATCACAGTACCCTACACCACGTATGGCACGGGAAAGGCACCTAAGGTAGAGCTCGTCTTCCAGACGACGCCGCTCAACTCTGAGGTGAACCGCAGAAAGACGTTCAACCGTATCCTGCGCATCGATGAGATCGTTGTTGTGCCTCATGAAAACTAATCATTCAATTATATGAATTATATGAAAATGATGAAATCAATCCACCATATACATAAGCACAGAACGCCTGCCTTGGGTGGTCTTCTCTGCTTGATGCTGGTTTTTCCGGCCAGTACCTATGCTCAGTCTGAGGATGAGGACGATGCCCAGCCGAAGAAAGAGGAACAGGTAAAGAAAAAGGAATATAAGACCCGGCACATCGTGGGCCGTGTGCTCGATGCTGCTTCCAAGAAGCCTCTCTCGGGCGCCATCGTGTCGGCAGAAGGTGTCGGCGGTTACAGCACGTTGACGAAGGATGACGGTACGTTCGCATTGGATGTCCCAACCTTTGCCTCCGCTTTGTCCGTGACGGCTCCTTCCTACAATGCCGTGATGAAAGGCCTTGTCCTGAACGAGAAGCAAGGTGATGTGCTGATGGCTGCGTCGGCTTTCTCACCGATGTACAGCAAGGGGTTGAATGAGAAAGAGATAGAGACAGCCTCTGACTTTCAGTATTCGAGTGCACTGAACATCAAAGAGGAGGTGCAGAAACAGCTCGGCGCCTTTGCCTATACGACAGAGCGCAGTGGACAGCCGGGCATCGGTGCCAACATCTTTGTGCAGGGTCTTAACTCGCTGAACGTCAACGCGCAGCCGCTCATCGTCGTCGATGGAGTCATCTATGACCAGCAGTATAACAGAACGCTGATCCACAGTGGTTTCTATAACGATATCCTCACGGCTATCAACCCTGCAGATATTGAGAAGGTAGATGTCATCCGCAATGGTACGGCTCTGTATGGATCGAAAGGTGCCAACGGTGTCATCGTCATCACGACGAAGCGTGCTACGTCGATGGCTACACGTATCACGGCCTCACTCTCTGCCGGCGTAACGATGGAGCCTAAGTTCATCGATATGATGGATGCCGAGCAGTATCGCAACTATGCTGCCGGACTCCTTGGTACGACGAGCACGAAGATCACCGACTTCAAGTTCCTCAACGAGGATCCCGATTATTATTACTACAATCAGTATCACAACAATACGGATTGGAAAGACCGGGTCTATCGCACAGCTATGACGCAGAACTACGGCATCAACATTCAAGGTGGTGATGATGTGGCAAGCTATAACCTCTCCGTAGGCTATACCAACGCTCAGAGCACGTTGAAGTATAACGATATGAGCCGTCTGAATATCCGGTTCAACACCGATATTAATATTATCAAGCAGCTCTCCGTACGTTTCGACGCCTCTTTCTCCAACCATACGCGCAATATCCGCGATGATGGTGCTCCTTCGAGCTATACCGAGGGCACACCGACCTCTCCCGCTTTCTTAGCTTATGTTAAGTCGCCGTTCCTCAGTCCGTTCTCTTACGGCCGTGGACAGCTCTCTCAGACAAAGCTCGACATCGATGAGGAGTCGTACCTCTCGGAGGCTCTCGCCGACTATTCCGACTACAACTGGAGACTCGCCAACCCGTGGGCACTGAACGAGTATGCTGACGGTGAGAACAAGAACCGTTTCGAGAACTCCATGCTGAACCTCACGGTCACGCCGACCTGGAAGATTCTGCCGAACCTCTCTGTCAGTGAGCACTTCAGCTATAATCTGGTCAATACCAATGAGAAGTATTACATTCCTATCAATGGTGTGCCTTCTTATTATGTGTCAACCGTCAACGCTTACCGTACGAACGAGGTCCGCTCACTGTTCTCCAAGCAGAACTCGGTGATGTTCGACACTCGTGTCGACTGGAACCAGCGTTGGGATGCCCATGCATTAGAGCTCTTCGGTGGTGCCCGCGTGCTCTTTGAGAACTACACGCTCAACAATCAGCTCGGTTACAACACGGGCTCGGACAAGACTCCGTTCATGAGCTCGAGCCTTCTGAATGCCTCCTCCTCAGGTACCAACGACAATTGGAAAGATATTGCTTGGTATGCGCAGGCTAACTACAACTATCTTGGCAGATATTTCCTCCAGGCCAACCTCACGGCTGAGAGCAGTTCACGTTTCGGTAAGGAAGCTGATGGCGGCCTCCATGTAGCCGGTGTCACCTGGGGTATCTTCCCCTCGGCTCAGGCTTCCTGGGTTCTCACCAATGAGCCTTGGCTTGCCGGTAAGAATTGGCTCAACTACTTGAAGCTCACGGCTGGCTACGATGTCTCGGGTAATGACGATATCGACTATTATGCTGCCCGTTCCTACCTGACCTCCAAGCTCTATCTGAATGCTGTCTCCGGTCTTTCTCTGAAGGGCATCGGCAACACGAAGATCAAATGGGAGACAACATCCCGCTTCAATGTAGGTTTCAACACACGTCTGTTCAACAACCTTCTGTCGCTTGATGCACGTTTCTACAAGAGCTGGACGAACAACCTGCTCGCCATGCAGAGCATCGGATATCTGTCTGGTCTCAGTGACCAGTGGTCCAATGGTGGCAAGCTCGAGAACACGGGCTTCGATGTCGCTGCCGTCGTTAAGGTACTTGACCTCAAAGACTGGAAGTGGGAGCTTGGTGCCAGTGCAGGTCATTACAAGAATAAGATCACGGAACTTCCCGACGGACAGACCTATCTTGATACCAATTATTACGGTGCCGATATCCGTTCTGCTGTCGGTCAGGCTGCCAACCTGTTCTACGGTTATCAGACCAAGGGCGTCTTCTCTACTTCCGAGGAAGCTAAAGAGGCTGGACTCTATGTCCTCGATGACAACGGTATCACCAAGAACTACTTTGGTGCCGGTGACATGATCTTCGTCGATCAGAATGGTGACCATCGTATCGATGAGAATGACCGTGTTGTCATTGGTGATCCTAATCCGGATCTCTACGGTAACATCTTCACATCCGTCTCTTACAAAGGTTTCAACTTGGATGTCCGCTTCAACTATAGCTTAGGCAACGATGTCTACAACTATCAGCGCTCACAGCTTGAGGGCGGCAGCCGCTTCATGAACCAGACGACCAACCTCCTCGCACGTTGGCAGGTCGAAGGTCAGAACACGGACGTGCCTAAGGCGACCTTCCAGGATCCTATGGGCAACAGCCGCTTCTCTGACAGATGGATCGAGGACGGTTCTTATCTCCGTCTGAAGACCGTGACCCTGAGCTATAACCTCCCGATGAACAGCACGTTCATCCAGGGCCTGCAGTTCTGGATCCAAGGCAACAACCTGTTGACCTTCTCTAAGTATCTGGGTTCTGATCCCGAGTTTTCTTCAACGTCATCCGTCATCGGACAGGGTGTCGACCTTGGCCTTATCAGCCAGAGCCGCTCTATCGTTGCCGGTGTAAAGATAAACCTCTAATAGCATTGAACAAATGCGTAGAAAGCGAATAAATATGAAAGCAAAACATATTATATACGTCATTCTTGGAATCCTGACTTTGGGCATGTCTTCCTGCAGCGACTTCTTCGACCAGGATTCAGACCATGTCACATTTGCCGATGACAAGAACATCAATGAGCCCGGAGATACCATCTATTCTCTGACGGGTATCCTGCAGCAGCTCCAGGCTCTCGGCGACCGTACTGTCCTCTTAGGCGAGGCCCGTGGCGACCTGGTGTCAGTAACGAATGCAGCCTCCAGCGACCTGCGTGACTTGGCTAACTTCAATGTCGGTGATGACAATAAGTATAACAGTCCGAGAGACTATTATGCCGTCATCAACAACTGTAACTTCTATATCGCCAAGTGTGATACAGCCGTGAAGGACAGTCGTAACAACTACATCTTCATGAAAGAGTATGCTGCTGTGAAGGCTATCCGTGCGTGGACCTATCTCCAGTTGGCTATCAACTATGGGCACGTACCCTTCGTCACAGAGCCTATCCTGACCAAGGAGCAGTCGGATGCCACCTATCCTACACAGGATATTCAGGGTATCTGCGAGTACTTCCTCAAGGATCTCGCTCCTTTGGCTAACGTGGCCCGTCCTGGACTCGGCACAATCGGTTCTTACGACTCCCGCTTCCTCTATTTCCCTATAAACATCGTTATGGGAGATCTGAACCTCTGGAGCGGCCATTATGCTGATGCTGCACTGTGCTATTATCGTTACATCACAACGGCCAACGGCAACAACTCCTATTTCCCCATAGGTGTCGATATGGTGCAGTGGACCAACTCCAATTGGACAAGTGTGTCCGCTTTCGGGGAGATCAGATCTGTGAGCGAGACGTGGAGCTCAGGCCGTGAGCTGATCACGATGATCCCCGGCGATTCTCTGCCCTCACAGGGTAACTACTCGCAGTTGCGTAACATTTTCAACAGTTCAGAGACAAACAACTATGAGGTCAGCCTTACACCTTCTAAATCTCTGATTGATCTCTCCAACTCGCAGAGCAATAACATCCTGACATCTGAAGGCGACGTCATCTATACTCCTTCTGGGTTGAGTGAGAACCGGTCGGGTGACCTCCGATTAAATATGGTGTGGAGTTCTCAGAACAATCTGCGGGTAGGCTCCAAGCGTGTCGATTATCAGCACATCTCGAAGTTTAGCTCGCGTAACATCCATATCTACCGCAAGGCAATGGTCTATCTCCGTCTGGCAGAGGCCCTGAACCGTGCCGGCTATCCTCACTTCGCTTACCAGATCCTGGCGCGCGGCGTGAACAACAGCGTAATCTCCGAGTATGTCCTGCCTTATTGTAAGACAGCATCGGACAGCGCTTTCGTAGAGCAGTTCAACTTCCCGAACACGGCTACTACGGGGTACCTTGTCTTTGACATACGTAATACTGATTCTCCTGTCAACACCATTGGTATCCATTCTCGTGGCTCCGGTTGGGCTTGCTATGACAAGAACTATCAGATGCCAGACGACTCGACACTCACGGACGAGACGGCTCGTAAGAACTATCAGATTGAGAAGGTCGAGGATATGATCGTCGATGAGAATGCCTTGGAGTGCTGCTTCGAAGGCACACGCTACTATGATTTGCTGCGCGTCGCCCTGCGTCGTAACGATCCGACCTATATCGCCAAGAAGTTGAAGAACCGCAATGGCTCAGGCAATGACAGTGGCATCACGAAGTCGCTCTCCGACTGGAAAGACTTCTTCCTCTCCTGGAAAGGTAAGATAGGATATTAATTTTAGGTTCGATTTATTTTATGTCGATGAATTTAAATTTCTTCTGCAAACTTCTGTTTCCGGCAATAGCTTTTGCCCTGCCGGGGGCAGAAGTTTTTGCCAATACAGACACGTCGGTCTCGCAGGTCACCACGGCAGTGACGATTGCTGACAGTACCGACTATCATATCACGGGCTCCACACCGTTCGCTGCAAACGGTAGTGTGGAGATGACACGCGGCAGCCATGCTGTCGTGATCCTCGATCATGTCATACCCTCACAGGCACAACGCCTCCTTGCCTCAAATTTTAAGATCAATGGTGAGAAAGCTGTGAGAGGAACCAACTGTGACATCCGTATCCATGCACAGGGTACCATCATCTATCCCTACACCGAGAAAGATGCGCCACTGACGGTCTATAGTGAGCAGAACTATGGCGGCACGGCCGTCAGCGACTTCGGCCTTGAGGACAATGGTGGCTTTATGAACACCCTCACGGATGCCAAGCTGAACAATAAGATTCGTTCCTTCAAGCTCCGTCGTGGCTATATGGTCACGTTCTCTACGCGTGCGGGAGGCTATGGCTACAGCCGTTGCTTCATCGCCGCTGATGAGGATCTCGACATGGCTACGATGCCGGCTATCCTGGACCGCAGCATCACCTCTTACCGTATCTTCAAATGGAACGACACGGGTAAGAAAGGTCTGGCTAATAATACAGGCTCTGGAGACAATAGTCTTTTGAACACCACCTGGTGTTACTCTTTCGGAAATGGTGAGGATACAGGCCTTGACCGCGAGTGCGTCCGCCATCATATCAAGGAGGGCTGGCCCTCCATTGCCTCGGTAGGAGAAAACAACTATACGACGTCTGCACCGACAATCAAGACAAACAACGAACCGGGCAATATTGCGGATGACGGTCCTGCTACGGTGGCTGAGGTCCTTGCCAACTGGCAACAGCTCATGGCGACAGGCAAGCGTCTCTGCTCCCCCTCATCGCATGACGGAAGTATCCAGTGGCTGCGTACCTTCATGGATTCTATCGATGCCCGTGGTTGGCGTTGTGACGTGCTTGACATCCATGCTTACTGGCCCGAGGGACAGTTCGGCAATACTTCCTGGAACGGACTGCCTTGGTGGCACAACAATTACCATCGTCCTATCTGGATCTCAGAGTGGTGCTGGGGCGCTTCGTGGAACAACAATGGTGTGTTCTCAACCGGCTACACCGATGAGCAGGCGATGACGGCCAATGCACAGGCTATCAAGCGTATCACAGATAACCTCGAGAGCTGGGGTTATGTCGAGCGCTATGCTATCTGGAACGATGAGAAGGACCGCTCGAAAGTTATTTTGAAAGGTTCATTGACAGAGGCTGGTAAGGTCTATGCCGCTATCCAGTCGAATGTCGGTTACAACAAGAAATACGACTACGTGCCTACGATACCTAAGTCGAAAGGCGCACCATCCAACATCGCCGTACAGTATAACATGTCATCGCGTGATGCCGTCATCACCTGGCATGAGCCCAATGGCGAGTACAACGCTTCGATGACTATAGAGAAGCAGGTCCCTGGCAGCTCTCAGTGGGAGACCGTGGTAGAGGTCTTGCCTGTAGAACAGGAAGGCGACTATAGTCAGACGGTCACCGATGTTGAGCGTGGCACGAAGTTCCGCATCAAGACGGTCTATGCCGACGGCACGGTCTATACGACCAAGCGCACGCCGGAAGCTGTACCCGGAGTGTTGAACGCCGGTGAGGCCCTCACGGTGGATGGCAAGACCCTTTATGCCGGTGGTAACATCCTTGACAATGGCGACTTCGCTATGGGTACCTACGGATGGACGAATGGTGAGGGGAAAGAGATCTCTCTGCCCGACTTCGAGATCATTGCCCATGGCGGCTATGATGATGCACCTTTCCTTCAGGCCTACGGACACGGCGGGCAGCAGTCGGCAAGCTCTATCCTCATGAAGGTGAGTCTTGAGCCGAACACCTATTATTATCTCTCCGGCGCCGTGAACTTCCCCAATGGTTCTGCGTTCAGTTCCGTGATCTTAGGTGATAATCTGACAACGCCCGCCATCTATACCATCCCGGCAGGTGAGACCTGGACCAAGTTCGGTGGTACATTCAACTCCGGTGACAGCACGCAGTGCATGCTCTCTTTCCGTTGGCTCTCTGCCATGGCTGAGTACAGTGGCTTAAGTCTCCAGCGTCTTTATGAGTCAAAGGATCAGGCTGTCGCCGACGGTGAGGCTGCCAAGACCCGGCGCGCCGAACTGGAGCAGACACATCCCACCTTTGCTACCAAGGAAGCCGAGGCTGCTGCTGAACAGGCTGCGAGTGTGAAGAAAGTGCTGACAAGCTATGACCTGCCGGAGAATGCAACCGATACGACCAGTTATGTCTGGGCGAAGAACAGTATTGCGGAGCCGTCTTTCGCTGTGCAGGATTACATGTGGAAAAAGGTAGGAACCTACACTGACGGCACCCAGCAGAACAGTACCCTTGACGGGCAGACCTGCTGGAGAGCACTGTGGACAGGAGTCAGTGCCTCGGAAGGCAAGATCAAGACGATGGAGGTACGCCAGGATCTTCTCAAGGAGAGCGCTTCCAAGGACAACACGCTCAGTCATGGTCTTTACATACTCCGTGTGAAAGCAGCCGCTGACCATGCCTGCATCAGTGACCAGCATGCTTATCTCGTCGTCGACAGTGACAGTCTGGTCACACCGGTTCTCAACTGGGCCGTTGCTGACATCCCATCGATCGCATCAGCCGACAGATGGCAGACACTGTCTACGATGCCTGTCTATGTCGAAGACGGCACTCCTGCCGCTATCGGTTTCACGTCTTCCAAGGAAGGTGCCGTAGACAATAACTATAAGCCCTATGGAGATCAGAAAGGTACGGGCGACAAGCGCGAGGGCTCTTGGTACGCAACGGACTTCGAGCTCCTTCATCTTCCCGTCTATCGCATGCACACCGACAAGGAACTGTGGCGTGGCCTCTGCCTGCCTTACAGGCTCAAGTCGTCGGGCAATCTCCGACTGTTCACCGTCGCCGGAACAAACAGCGACAAGAATGTTGTCTATCTTACGGAGGTCGACTCTGTCAGCGCCGGCGTCCCATGTGTCGTAGAGGTTACCGACACCGTACAGATGGTTTTCGAATATGGTGATGCCGTCTCCACTCAGAAAACGGGCGAGAACGGCTTGCGTGGCTATTTCCTGACATCCACAAGCTCCCGCGCCTCCAAAGGTTCCCTGGTGCTGACTGAGGGCAGATGGGTCATTCAGACATCCTCTGTTCGTAGTGAGCGAGCCAAACTCAACCCTTACATGGCTATCATCTCCGACATCGATAAGCTGCCGGTTCTCGATACGCCGACGGAGGTCTCACTGCCTATCGGTGACAGTGCAACGGGGATCAAGAACATCTCGAAAGATGCTTCGTCCGGTAAGAAGATTTATTATGATCTGAGTGGCCGTCGTGTCAGCAGTCCTGCTCAAGGTGTTTACATCCAGGTGCAGAACGGTAAAGCACATAAGGTCATCAAGTAATACATAACATCGTATCTCATTAAAATGAAACCAAGAATTCTACTTATACCATTGCTCGCCGCCTCTTTCCTTACCTGTTTTGCGGAGGAGCCGGAGGTAGCGACAAAGACGCGCTATGCACGCGGTGCCACCCAGGCCTTTGCCCGCATTGAGGTGAAAACCAATGGCAATACCATCTCCGAGCAAGGCGTCTGCTATGCCACGACACCCGACCCAACAGTCAATGACACGAAGGTGACGGAGCAGCTCCCTGCCAATGGGGATGTCAAGGCCGGCATCTACTGGCTGAAGAACCTCACGCCTTCGACAAGCTATTATATGCGTGCTTACATCGTGTCCGGCGGAAAGGCTTATTATGGCAAGACTATCCATTTCTATACCCTGCCGAAGGCAACGATCAGCTACACCATCCGCCAGGACGGCGATGCAGACGCCGTCAAGCGTATCACGAGTGCCGTGAAAGATGCTGTCGACTATTGGACGAACCTCACAGCTATGCAGGGCTTCAATCCGAACGTCGGATATAACTCCGGTACGCCGACAGCCGACTGCTCCTATGGTGGCTGGGTGCGTGTAGGACCAAACACAAGCTACCAGCGCACAGGTACTATTCTTCATGAGTTCCTTCATGGAGTAGGAGTGGGGACTACCGATACGTGGTACAATAATGCCGACATGCGCGACAATGGTGTCAGCCGTGGACACTGGCTCGGCGACCGCGCTACGAATATCATTCGTTTCTTAGCCAACAGTGAGACGGCACTGCTCAATGGCGACAACCAGCATCTCTGGCCCTACGGTATCAATGGTGCGCAGGAAGATAACGGCACGACGACCCTCTATACCGCCAACAGTCTCGTCTGTGAGGCCTTGGGTGAGGATGGTCTGCCACTGACGTCGCAGATGGGTTTTGCCACACCTTATTATTCCATTGACATCACGGATACGACGAAGTATTACTTCAAGAGTGAGAGTGAGGACTGTGGTCTCTATACAGGCTTCCTTACTACGACGAAGTACGGTGGACTGAAATGGGAGAAGAAGACGGATGCCGAAGCCGTTGCCAATGACAGTTGTGCCTGGTACATGACTTTCAACCCCGTCACTTGCATGTATACCATCAGAAACGCAGCAACGGATGCTTATATCCTTTACAACTCGGGTACGTTCTATGCGCAGAAAGGCAAAGGACAGGCTGCTGAGGCACAGCTTCAGCTCATGCCGGGGCGTGCATCAGTGGCCGGGGACGATAATCTCCGTGGCTACTTCGTCCTTTACAACAACCATAATATGACCGCTCCCTGTCTGGCAGCGTCTGTTGACGGTACGACGAAAACAAGCAGCTTCACCTTTTCCAACAGTGCAACAGACCGCCGTTGGCTCATCCTGACGAAGGACAGTCTCAGCATGCTCGAACCGTTGCATCTGAAGACATTGCAGGCGGAGGCCGTGCCGGTCTTTGATGCTATGTATAAACTGCGGTTCATCCCTCACAAGGAGAATGTCAGTGGCATAAACACGAAATATCTCGTAGGTATCCTCAATCTGAAGAACGGTGTCTCGGCCACGAAGACTGCCAATGAGGTGCAGGAGCAGATCAATGAAGGCTATGAGCTGATGTATGAGTATCTGTCGTCCGTCACGGCTACTGACAAGTCAAAGCCTTTCAATCTGTCGTTCATGCTGACTAATCCCGAGGTGACGAAGACGGCAGGATGGAGCGAGAACCCAACACTCAACTACGACTGTGCTGAATATTATGAGAAGACGTTCGATTTCAATCAGACGATCGCCCATAAGCTCCCGGCCGGTTCTTACAGTTTGTTAGTCCAGGCTTTCCAACGCCCCGGAAAGAGTGCCGATACCTACACGAAGTGGACGGCTTCTGCCGATGAGGATATCTCTACTTATCTCTATGCCGGTGCAAACGCTGCTAAGGTGAAGAATGCGTGGGACGATGCACAGACGACAAAGGTCGGTACGGGAAGTGAGTCAGCACAGAGTGGCAAGTACATCCCCAATGACATGCAGTCGGCAGCCGCCTACTTCGATAAGGGCTTGTACAACGATACGCTCAAGTTGGTCTTTGATGCTCCTGTCGAGACACTCAAGGTAGGACTGCGTTGTGATAAGGCTGAGAGCTATTACTGGTCTATCTTCCGCAATTTCCGTTTGTATTCCTATGGTGTGTCTAACTCCGCTTCCGGAGTGTCAATCGTGAAGAGTACTAAAGGACAGATGTTTGATGTCTACAATGTCCAAGGACAGCTGGTCAGGAAGCACGCCCGCGACCTTAAGGGCCTGCCTAAAGGCATATATGTTGTCAATGGCGTGAAGATTGTTTTATAAAATGAAGATTGTTTTATAAAAAGTTGTCTTACAATAAGAAGGGCGGGCCTTGTGCCCGCCCTTTTGTATTGTATAGGTTGAATAAACTTATTTCTGCAATTTCTTTTTCAGTGCCACGAGCTTCGTGTATTCTTTCTTGGCGGCTTCCTGTCCCAAACCGATCATGGCACGGATGTCATCGGCCTTGAAGCTCGTCACGCCGTAGCCTTTGAGTACGGGATTGATATAGATATCTGCCTCTTTGCGGTTTCGGTTATAGTTGACGAAGTCGGGTCGCTGGCGTAACCATTTCAGTCCTTTGCCCATCAGACTGGTCACCTTCTTTGGCGTGAAGTCAGGGTGCTTGTTCTGTGTGAGGTCGATAGCGATGACGATGTCTGCCCCCATCTTCCGTGCTACGTCGACAGGGAGGTTATTGACCAGTCCACCGTCGAGCATCTCCAAGGAGTCGAGTCTCACAGGTTTGAATACGCCAGGGATGGCCATGCTCGCCCTCATGGCTAAAGGCAGACTGCCGTGTGAGAGAACAGCGGTGTTGCCCGTCCTAATGTCGCAGGCCACGGCGCGGTAGGGGATAGGGAGGTAGTTGAAGTCGATGGAGTCGGGATAAGTCCCCTTGCCATGGTAAGAAGGCTTGGCGGTCAGGAGCGAGTCGAGAAACTGCAGCACGCCAACACCCTTCATCAGTCCCACACCTTTAATCTCTTTCACATCAGTGCCTTTCTTTGCTTTCTTGTCATTGAAAAGACTGATCCAGTCTTGGTGCATGAAAAGTGAGTCGAGGTCGTCGGCTCTGTAACCGACAGAATATAAGCCGCCGATGATAGAGCCGATGCTTGTGCCGACGATATAGTCGATAGGCACTCCTGCGCGCTTAATCTCTTTCAGCACGCCTACCTCAGCGGCGCCTTTAGCGCCACCACCTCCAAGGACGAGTGCTACCTTCGGTCTTGTGGCGTGTTTACGTACGATGGTTGCTGCATGCGAGGCGCTGACGATGCAAAGAAGCATCAACAGCGTTAGCAACATTGTTTTTAATCTTCCGGTTTCTTTCTGAATTGTCATGATCTTCATATTTGATTTTCAATCTATATATTTAATCTTCTTCCGCTTTTCGGATTGATGGGTTCACACAACCTTGAAGAGGTTGAACTAGGTTAGCCCCACGTGAGGCGCAGCCGAAACGTGGGGGTTAGGTCCGGTGCGATTTCGTTGCAATCCGGCCTCGAAGAGGGCGAACCTGGTTTAAGCCCCCATCACTTATAATCAGTATCCCGTCCATGTTCGCCCTCTTCGAGGCCGACAGGTTAGGTTAAATCGCCCGACCCGAAACCCCAGGTTACGTCGCTGCGCTCCTCACCTGGGGCTAACCTAATTGGCCCCCTCCGGGGACCTTACCAACCCGAAAACCGAAACCATATTTTATTTTGCAGTCTATTGAATCATCAGGTCTTCAAGGCTCGCCTCCGGTGCGAACGTGTCGAGGTCGACCTTCGTCCAGACACCTGGGATGCGACCATGGCGACTGCGTTGCCACAGCAGGTACTTGGCTTTGCCGGGTAGTACGGGGATGTCGCTGTATGCAGCGATAAACAGTTTGTAGTCGTCAAAGTCGGGCGAGAGATAATCCTTATAATAGCTCTCACTGCAATAGATGATTGGCTTGACGCCGTAGCGTGCCTGACAGGCAAGCGAGAATGCTTTCACCGCTGTCTGAATCTGCCGTCTACTCCAACCCAATGTTCCGTCGTCCTCACAGTCGAGGACCGGCAGCAGATCGAGACTGTCGAGGTCAATATGGCGGGCAAAGTTGGCAAACTGCATCGTGCCCGAATCCTTCGTCAGGAAGTGGTAGGCACCGACCTTGATGCCGAGACTGCGTGCATGGCTGACGTTGCGGTCATAGCAGGGATCCTTGAGGTAGAGTCCTTCTGAGGCTTTGACGAAGATGAACTGCAAGCGATGGTTCAGTGCGATCTCTTTCCATCGCAGCTTGCCTTGATGGATGGAGATGTCGATGCCGTCGTAGCCGCCCGAGTAGTCGCCGCTCGTGGTGTCATGATAGGGCCATTCGGGGTCGTAGCTTCGTCTGTCGAGCATCTTCCACGGCTTAAGTAGGGCTATGGCTGCGACGAGAATAATGGCAGCTATAACTGCAGCTCTCGTCTTCTTTGAAACTTTTCGCTTCTTCCTTGAGGTCATTTCAGCAGATCAGTATACTATCTTTGATGCAAAGATACATAATAGAGTTGAAGACGCCAACAATAAATGAACAATATTCTGATATTATCTTTCTTTGACAAAGAGAGTAAGAAGTGTGTTTTAACGTGATTAATTCAGATGTGGAAAAGGAAGATTTAATAAGAAATATAGAAAGAAATCGGATTGTTTTCGTAATTTTGCAGAAAATAATATTATGGAAACAACCCACGGATATTTTATAGACAATTCAAACAACATGTCATCCGTCGAGAACGACAGTGTTGACCTCGTAGTGACCTCACCTCCTTATCCAATGATAGAGATGTGGGATAAGATTATGTCTGCGCAAAATGAAGCGATAGCAAGTCTTATCAACACTGAGCCAGAGAAAGCTTTTGAACTGATGCACAAAGAGTTGGACCGGGTATGGGCGGAGTGCTATCGTGTCGTCAAGCCCGGAGGATTCTTATGCATTAATATTGGCGATGCCACCCGGACTATCAACGGCACCTTTCGCCTGTTCAGTAATCATAGTCGTATCATAGACTCTTGTTTGCGCTTGGGTTTTATTGGGTTGCCCAATATTATCTGGCGTAAACAGACCAACGCGCCCAACAAGTTCATGGGCAGTGGCATGCTTCCTTGTGGTGCTTATGTTACCTTAGAGCATGAATGGATACTGATTTTCCGCAAGGGCGACAAGCGGGCATTCAAGTCGGCTTCTTCCAAAAAAGACCGTCAGCAGAGCGCTTTCTTTTGGGAGGAGCGCAATGTGTGGTTCTCCGATGTATGGGAGGTGAAAGGTACGAAGCAGAGCATCGACAAGTCGAAATCGCGTGAGAGGAGCGCAGCTTTTCCTTTTGAAATCCCTTACCGGCTGATCAATATGTATTCACAGATGGGTGATGTGGTCCTGGATCCGTTTATGGGCACAGGCACCACTATCCAAGCTTCTATTCTCTTGGGCAGAAACAGTATTGGCTATGACATAGATCCACACATGGGTGAGATTCTCAGAAGCAGCATCTCTTCGATGAGTATCGACCGCTGCAATGCCCTCATCAAGCAGCGCTTTGACAATCATGTCAAGTTTATTAAAGACCGAAAAGCGAGTGGCAAAGACATAAAGCACTTCAACGAGGTCATGAACGTGCCCGTTATGACCAAACAAGAGGAGAATATGAAATTATGCTATCTTGACAGTATATCTTCTTTTGACGATCGAGACATGTGTCGTGTATCGTTGGATGACCATTCCTCCATGTCTGCCCTGCCATCTCACGAAGGTCTGTTTGCCGCTGTAAGTTAAATGCATATTGTGCAATTGAAAACGACACACACGCTCATCCATGGTGATAGCCGCAAGATGGCGTTACTGCCAGACTTGTCGGTTGACCTGATAGTCACGTCTCCTCCTTACTGGCAACTGAAGGATTACGGCGTTGAACATCAGATAGGTTTTCATGACACGTATGAGGCCTATATTGATTATCTTAATCTTGTGTGGACAGAGTGCTTCCGTGTGCTTCGTCCGGGGTGCCGTCTGTGTATCAATATAGGTGATCAGTTCTCTCGTGCAGCTCATTATGGAAGGTATAAGGTCGTACCTATTCATTCAGAGATCATACGATTCTGCGAGTGTATCGGCTTCGATTTCATGGGTGACATTATTTGGCAAAAGCCAACAAATTCGCACCCTACGGGCGGTCAGAAAGTAATGGGAAGCTATCCTTATCCTAAGAATGGCATCGTCAAGATTGATTATGAACATATTCTTATATTCAAGAAGTTAGGAAAAGCAGAGGTTCCGTCTCCGGAGATGCGCCAGCGGTCTATCCTCACGGATGAAGAATGGCGAACTTATTTCTCTTCTCACTGGACATTCAGTGGCGCTGCGCAAAACCGCCACCAGGCAGTTTTCCCCGAAGAATTGCCCAAGCGGCTTATCCGCATGTTTTCCTTTGTAGGGGAGACCGTCTTGGACCCGTTTATGGGGAGTGGGACTACGGCGCTTGCTGCCATGCATCAGCATCGCAGCTCTATCGGTTATGAACTGAACGGCAGCTACCTATCCTACTATAAGGAGAAGGTCATAGATGCTGCTGACGGTGAGGCAGCATTTCTTTTCAAGGAAGACAGCAGCACGCTCGATTTGCAATCTCTTGTGCGCGGTCTGCCTTATAGCTTGCAGACTAACGAAGCGGCCTTGAAGCAGCCAATGGTGCTGATCAATCACGCCCGCGGGGAGAGCCGGCAAAAGATGGCTGAAAACGGCATCTGCTATCTGAGGGCTGGCGATGTCAAAGGGTCTGTACTCATACAGTCTGGCTTTGAAAGTCCTTAACCCATTCACGGATCAGATCTTTGTCAATAAGATTCATGGCTTCCTTCAGTTTCTGATATTGACTGTATATTTTCTCTGTAGCATCGTCGATGGCGTGCGGCTCATGCTCGTCGTAAAACTTTCGCCACTCATCAAGCGTCTTGCCATCAAACTCTTGAATAAGATCAGACATCTGACCGACCACCTTCGGTCGAGTGCCCTGGGCTGTCTGGTTGATTTGGTTGATTAGCATTGTCGTATACTTAGGGAATGGATACACCGAAGCATTGGACAACTTAGCAACATCCGCGTTAGAGATTTTCTTCTTCATTTCTGTTTATTTTGATAGTTATTCTTGATATTCAATGATGCGATGAATGAACTCCTTGATGGTTATCGGCCCATGCCTCTCCTCTGGATCGAAAAACAAGGATTCGATGGGCACGTTGAATTCTTCCGACAAAGTTTCCAACTGTGCCAAAGTGTATTTGTGGGAGTGTTTGGGCGACTCTATGTTGCCTATCTGTCCACTGCTGATACACAAAAGAGCTGCAACCTTTGCTTGGCTGTAGCCCCTTGCTTCTCTTAGTTTCCGTAATCGGAAAATTACGTCATTCTGTATAGTGCTTTTCATCTTTGCTTATTTTTTACAAAGTTACTGAAATGGATATACTTACCTACTCTCATTTTGAGAGTATTGTTGCATAGAATTCTAAATGAACCTTATTATAGCTATGTCATGTTGCATATCTACATTCAAAATGCAATTTTCTTCGTCTCGTTGAAGGTTTCATAATAATATTTCATACCTTTGCAGTGGTTAACATGTTAAACTTTTAAACTTTTATTGTAGTACAATGAAAAGATTGATTCTCTCAGCTGTCGTCTTGTTAGCATCTCTTGGCAGCTTCGCTCAGAACACAGTAGGTCACTGGAGTATCCTGCCGAAGGCTGGTATCAACATCGCCACGATGACAAATCAAGATGGTTGTGATCCTCGTATCGGTTTCGTGGGTGGCCTGGAGGCCGAGTATCAGGCTACTGATGTCTTGGGTATCTCTGCCGGTTTACTGTATTCCCAGCAAGGTGTGAAGGCTGATGCAGAGGAAGTGGACTGCACAATCAAACTCGATTATATCAATATTCCTATCCTGGCAAATTTCTATGTCGCCAAGGGCTTTGCTATTAAGCTTGGTATTCAGCCCGGATTCAAAGTCAATGACAAAGCGAAGGTGTCTGTCGGTGGCGCCAGTGCAGAGATGGGCCTTGAGGATGCCTTAAAAAATGGAGATGTTGACGATGCAAGTGTGAAGTCAGTGGACCTTGCCATTCCTGTCGGCTTATCCTATGAGTATAAGAACGTGCAACTCGATGCTCGCTACAACTGGGGAGTCTCGAAAGCTATAACTGGTGGGGGCGAGTCTTCACGCAACAGCGTATTCCAGATCACTCTCGGCTATAAGTTCAAACTGTAATATGTAAGGCTCTCTCGACTTTCGGGAGAGTTTGTCATCCTAAAACAGGAACCAAGTATATTCAACGCAAAAAGGGCGGTCATTATAGCCGCCCTTTTTGCGTGTTACCGGTTTACCGGTAGTAGTATTCAGATCTTACTGTTCCTCGTTGTCATTCCAGATCATGAGCTTCTTGGAAAGAACACTGGAGCCTGTAACAGATGAGCCCTCCGTCACGTTAGAATCAGTGTAGGTGCCGTCCTCGTTCTCGAAGAGGCCGGTCTTGGCGCCAACAGATGCAGCTAACATGGATGAGGTCTCTACGATGCGCTTGATGCGAGTTGCTGGAGTGATATATGTCTTTTTCATGATTGCTTGATTTATATGATTGAGTAATTATTTTACCACGAGCTTCTTACCGTTCTCGATCACTACACCTTTGTAGCTGTCGCAGACACGTTGACCGTTGAGGTTGTAGCGGATGCCGCGCTGAGCGTTGTTGATGAGGGCATTGTTGATGTTCGTTGTTGTGCCACCGATAGCATAGACAGACTTTGCAGCGGATGCATCCTTGATATAGATGTAACCCTTGTAAGCACCTAACGTCTCATCCTTAGCGAGGGGATAGAAACCGCAGACATCACCGTTCTTGGCGAGGACATAAGTGGTTTTGGCGGCTGTTATTTTCTTGTCGGTAGTATAGAACTGGAGGTCGTTGTTGGATATAGCGTCTGTGCTCTCGGCATGCGTGAGTGTATAAGTACCGGCATTACCTTTCAGTACGATGGCCGTGTTGCCGGGAACAGTTGTCACCGGAGTGAGCGTGATGGTGTTAGCAGTGGCATCATACTTAGCCGTGAAAGCCTTCACGTCAGCGTTGCTGAAATCTACGGTGCGCTTTGTGACGTATGTTGCCCAGCCAGCATCCGTGATAGTTGCAGCATCCTGACCCTCAGTAAGGCTCAGCAGCGTAGTGTTGACAAGCTCCTTCGTGTTGTTGTAAGTCTTAGTAGTACCAGAGATGATAACCTCGTCGCCGCGAGCGATCTGATCAGCTGAAGTGATCTCAGCATTGTTGAGGCCGAGACCCTTGAAGACCTCGATGGTCGTACCGTTCGTGCCGTCGTCGGAGAGATAATAGTTGAGATACTTGTAGCTACTGTTGTAAGTCTCTGTTCTTGCAACCTTAGCCTTGATATACACCACGGTGCCATCATCTTTGGTCAGCGCGTCAGCGACCGTCGTCAGATCGCTGTCCTCGCCTTTGTAATAGGTCACTGCAACCTTCTGAAGTCTCCATTGAGTTCCGCCATAAGGATTTTTGAAAGTAACGCTTTCTACACCGGCAGCATCACTGCTTTTCCAAGTCTGTATATTTTTGCCAACCTTAAGTTTACCGGTACTGGCCACATTTGCGTCATTAGGACAATTTTTGATACTACTGAATGTTAGTGTTAGGTTGGTAATCTTCTTTGTGGTTGAAGAAACCGTAAAGGATCCCCCGCCATAGATACGGATGCCTTTACCTTCGTTATAGTACCTACCATCGTTTTCACTACCGGCATAAGTGATTGTACAGTTGATACCTTTGGTCTCGGTATACTGTGTACCGTTTGTGTAACCTTGTTGAGACATGTCAATGGTCTCGTCCTGAGCCCATACGCTTCCTACTCCTATAACCAGTAGGAGCAAGGTAAGAAGTAAGTGTAGATGTTTTTATCTGTGTGGTGATGTTAGGACTAAAGAATGTTAAATAAACAATTAGAGCATTGTAATTACTTATATATCAGCTAATTTTGCAAGAAATCATGA
>CADBAG010000016.1 GCA_902792635.1 uncultured Prevotellaceae bacterium
CAAAGATGACAAGCAAAATAGTAAAGTTGACTAAATATTGACAAGCAATTCAGTAAACCTGGTCGAACTTTGACAAGCGATTTCAGTAAAAGACAATTCCACTTACCCGCCATCGTTTCGCGGCCGCGAAACGATCGTGACGCGGCCACGCAACAATCATGACGCGGCCACGGGACAATCGTGACGCGGCCACGGTACGATCGTGACGCGGCAGCTTTAACGTTAATTGCCAACAATTTCCCATTAATTGACAATAATAACTAATGTCCAATTAACGGATAATTACTGGCAATTAATGTCTAGACAAATCTTGCAACGTTCCTTTTTGGCAACGACTTTTCACGACCTTGCACGACTCACGCAACGTTTTTGCAGCGACTCGACACGACTCTCACGACTTTGCTCGCTTCCGCTCGCATTGAACAAAAAGTCGTGGAATGTCGTGAAAAGTCGATGCAAAGAGTCGATGTCCAACTAACCGGATATCTACTCCTACGGTGGTAATCTCTCCCTCCCCTGGATGGGGGAGGGACTAAGGGTGGGGCCGTCAGGGGCCGTGAGGGTCATCAGGGCCGCCGTTTACAAGAATTTCTCCACCACATGCGCCACCCCGTCTTCCTCATTGGAGTAGGTGATATAGTCGGCCTTGTCCTGGATATCCTTCGGCGCATTGGCCATCGCCACACCAAGTCCGGCAAACTCGATCATGCTCTGGTCGTTGTAACCGTCACCACAGGCGATGACCTGCTCGCGAGGGATACCTAACTGCTTGATGAGCTGTCGCAAAGAGTTGCTCTTATCGATGCCGGGCGGCACACATTCAAGGAAGAAGCCGGCAGAGCGGTAAGCATCCATCTTGCCGCGGAAAGTCTCGACAACCTCCTGCTCAAACTCATGGAGCGGCTCGGGATCGCCAACAACGAGACATTTATTAATAGGATAGCGTACTTGGTTGACGAAGTCATCATACTCCACGACGGGCATCTTATTGATGAACGCCTCGTGAAGCACATACTTATTGGCTTTCTTCGTGGCTGCGATCTTCTCGTCCTGATAGGTCAGCATCTCAAAGCCGTGCGCCTTGACCATGTCGTAGAGAGGCGGGACGACAGCAGGGTCGAGCGGCTGGTCATACACTACCTTCCCCGTCTTGCAGTCGGTGATGCGACCGCCATTGAAAGCCAGGATATAACCGCCATAAGTCTTGAGGTCGAGCTCATCGGCCAAGGCGGTGATACCATAGGTAGGCCGGCCGGAAGCCAAGACTATCTTCAAGCCTTTCTCCTCTGCCTTCAGCAAAGCCTCGCGCGTGCGTGGCGTCATCTCTTTCTTACTGTTTGTCAGCGTGCCGTCGAGGTCGAGCACGATCATGGAATAGTTCATGAGTGTTTTGAGAATTTGGGTGACTGACTATGATATGTAGCTACATTCTCATCATCAGACTTATAAATAATTGTATCAATGAAATAGAGATTTCCATCAATACCTACAAGAACATTGTTGGGAGAGGCATCAAATATATCATGGATGCCATTTGAATAATATTCACCATCCATTTGCGAATGGAAGCCAAGCCGATTAAGTTCTTCAGCTATCTCGCACTCTGACGCTTCTCGCGCAGCAATGATATAAGGTTGACTAAGAACTGCACAAACCTTACCATCTTTGTTTTCAGCGAAGCCTATCATCGTATAAGCACAATCAGGGAAGTAGTCGTTATGAGCTTTGATGCGATCGAAGAATGGTGAAAGATTGTCATCAGAATAACGGAAGTCGTTTAACTTATAAACAATATTTTCTTCTGGAGACAAATAGACCTCATTTTCGGACCCTCTGTCTTCGTATTTACCCAATGACTCTATTGTAAGCCAACAATTATTGTTTTCTGCCCAATCTTTCAATCGTGCAATTTGGACTCCCTTGCAATTCGTTGTTCCCGCAACCGCTTGAATTGATTTGAGCACTCCTTGCGCGACAGATTCAGCTTGCTCCAGGATTCCACTGACTGGAGCTTGATGGCATTGATCTTCTTGTGATAATCGTTTAGTACCGGTTTCATCCATTATTCCTTTCTTCTATGATTCTGCTTGCAAAGATAAGCATTCTTTCCTACATTTATGTTACTAAAAAGGCAAAATTAACGCTCGCATAGGCATTAATCAACAAAAAAGCAGTAACTTTGCGGCTAAAAGTAAAATTTGCAATAGAAATCATGGCAGAAGATGTATTTAAGAAGATTGTAAGCCATTGCAAGGAATATGGCTTCGTGTTTCCCAGTTCTGAAATCTATCCCGATGGCCTCGCAGCCGTCTACGATTACGGACCAAACGGCGTAGAGCTAAAGAACAACATCAAGAAATACTGGTGGGACTCGATGGTGCTGCTCCACAACAACATCGTCGGTATTGATGCCGCCATCTTCATGAACCCCACCGTGTGGAAGGCCAGCGGTCACGTGGATGCCTTCAACGACCCACTCATCGACAACCGCGACTCTAAGAAACGCTACCGCGCTGATAACCTCATCGAGGACCAGATTGCCAAATACGATGAGAAGATCGACAAGGAGGTGAAGAAAGCCGCCAAGAAGTTCGGTGACGCCTTCGACGAAAAGAAGTTCCGTGAGACCAATCCCCGTGTGCTTGAGCACCAGCAGAAGCGCGACGCCCTCCATGCCCGTTACACAGCTGCCATGCAGGGTCCGGACCTTGAGGAACTGAAGCAGATCATCCTCGACGAGGGTATCGTTGATCCTATCAGCGGCACAAAGAACTGGACCGACGTGCGTCAGTTCAACCTCATGTTCTCTACTGAGATCGGTTCCACAGCCGGCGCTACGAACAAGATCTATCTGCGCCCGGAGACCGCACAGGGTATCTTCGTCAACTTCCTCAACGTGCAGCGCACGACGCGTCAGAAACTGCCGTTCGGTATCGCACAGATCGGTAAGGCTTTCCGTAACGAGATCGTCGCCCGTCAGTTCGTGTTCCGTATGCGTGAGTTCGAGCAGATGGAGATGCAGTTCTTCTGCCAGCCCGGCACGGAGATGCGCTGGTTCGAATATTGGAAGAAAGCCCGTCTGGCTTGGCATGAGGCTCTCGGCATGGGCGATGAGAACTATCGTTTCCACGACCACGAGAAGCTCGCCTTCTATGCCAACGCTGCTACGGATATCGAGTTCAAGATGCCGTTCGGCTTCAAGGAGGTCGAGGGTATCCACAGCCGTACCAACTATGACCTCTCACAGCACGAGAAGTTCAGCGGCACGAAGATGCGCTACTTCGATCCTGACAAGAACGAGAGCTATGTGCCTTACGACGTGGAGACCTCTATCGGCGTAGACCGTATGTTCCTCTCCGTGATGTGCCACGCTTACCAGGAGCAGAAGCTCGACAACGGTACGACACGTGTCGTGCTCTCTCTGCCTGCTGCCCTTGCTCCTATCAAGTGCGCCGTACTGCCATTGGTCAACAAGGACGGACTGCCCGAAAAGGCACAGGAGATCCAGGACGAGCTGAAGTTCCACTTCACCACTCATATCGATGCCAAGGACTCTATCGGCAAGCGTTATCGCCGCGAGGATGCCATCGGCACTCCTTACTGCGTCACCGTTGATGGTCAGACACTGGAGGACAACACCGTCACCCTGCGTCACCGCGACACGATGGAACAGGAGCGCGTGAACGTCAATGAGCTCCGTTCTATCATCGAGGATCGTGTGAGCATCACTTCACTGCTGAAGAAGCTCGCCAACGACATCAAAGACCTGTAAAAAGGGAAGAGGTAAGAGTGAAGAGTGAAGAATGAAGAGTGATGAGTGATGAATCAATCTCCACTCTTACTCTTATTATCAATAATGTACATTAATAAAGAACGTTAATGCTGAAGATAACTGAGATAAGAAAGCTGACGAGAAAGGCAATGCTTCTGTTGCCTTTCTGCCTCGCTGCACTTGCACTTTCATTGAGCGCATGCTCGGAGTCGGACGACACCGTGGAAGAATATCCCAATTGGGAGAACAAGAACGCTACCTACTGGGACTCTCTGTATACGGCGACACAGGCGAAGGTCAACAACGGTGATACCTCGTGGAAGATCATCAAGAGTTTCTCCATTGAGGACACGCTGAAGTCATCGCCTAAGACCGATTATATCATCGTCAATGTGCAGACAGCAGGCAAAGGCTCCGGTTGTCCGCTCTATACCGACTCGGTGCGCGTGCGCTATACAGGGCAGCTTCTCCCGTCGACGTCTTATCCCAACGGTTATATCTTCGACACGACAAACTACAATGAAGCAGCTGACAGTATCTCCGGCGTTGCCGACTTCAAGGTCAGCGGTCTCACCTCCGGCTTCGCCACCGCCGTGCAGCACATGCATATCGGTGACGTATGGGAGGTCTACATACCGTGGGCCCTCGGCTACGGCACCACAGCTACCTCGTCGATTCCTGCCTACTCCGTGCTGAAGTTCCGCATCCAGCTCGTTGCCTACGCAAGGGCGGGATCGAGCTTGCCAAAGTGGAAATAAAGAAAAAGATTGCATTTTGCTTTGCTATATTCTGGATTTTTATTAAGTTTGCAACTGAAGTTACACTTAAAAGATAGAATATGGATACAGTAACACAAGGAGCTACACAATCTGTGTTTCTCAATATACCTTCCTCAGACTGGCAACTATTAAAGGATCTTTCAAGGAAGTTCGGTTGGGAAGCCCAAACAGCCAACCAACGTCTTGCTGCCTTTTCTAAAAGTCGGCCTAAAGACGTTGGACTTTCCGACGAAGATATCATGAAAGAAGTTCAGGCTGTGAGGTATATCAGCAAATGAAGGTTATCATTGATTGTAATATATGGATTTCCTTCTTATTGGGTCGGCAAACAGAGTTAATACAACGAATTTTGACCGATCCAAAAATAGAGGTGTATATTTGTAAAGAACTCCTTTACGAAATTCAAGAAGTAACTCAAAGAGAAAAAATCCGGAAATACGTCAATTCCGACGATGTCTCTACATTATTTAGTTTACTGCATATTTATTGCAAATTCGTAAAGATACACCGAAAAGCAGTAAGCCCTATAAGAGATGCAAAAGACCTTTATCTTCTGTCATTGGCTGAAACAGTGAAAGCAGATATTATAGTTTCCGGAGATAAAGATCTTTTAGTTTTAGAGAAGCACGGCAAGACTCGGATGGTCACGCTCGCTAACTTTAAGGAAGACCTCGGTTACAAGCCTCATCTTCTCTCTTAGTACTCCCTATATACCTGAATAAACCAAGAACGAATGAAAACACTTAGGACAACAATCTCGTTGATTTCCATGATGGCCGCCACGGGCGCTTTTGCCCAGACGGCACACTTCAGTTATTTTTCTTATCAGGGCAATGACGCACGTTTCGAACGGCAGATCGACGCCAAGAATCAATATTTCAACCCTGTGGTGTCGGGCTATTATCCCGACCCCTCCGTGCTCCGTGTGGGTGACACTTACTGGCTCGTCAACTCCACATTCGGCTACTTTCCCGGTGTGCCTTTGTTTAAGAGCCACGACCTCGTGAGCTGGAGACAGGTGGGCAATGTGCTCGACCGCAACTCACAGCTCGATCTGTCGACCGCCACAATCAACAACGGTGGTGTCTATGCCCCGCAGATAAGCTATAACCCCAAGAACAAGACTTACTATATGACGACGATGAACATGTCGAAATACTACGTGTTCTACGTCAAGAGCAAAGACCCGGAGAAAGGATGGAGCGAGCCTATACACATGAAATACGGTGGCATGGACACGTCGTTCTTCTTCGACAAGGACGGCAAGGCGTATGTCGTCTACAACGCCCAGCCTTTCACTGGCTCCAAATATCCCGGGCAGACAGCCATACACATGAACGAGTTCGACTGGCGCGGCGACAGCATCAAGGGAAAGACGTGGGAACTGACAACCGGCAGCCATTGTATCGAGAACCCCAAATGTATCGAAGGCCCGCATCTCTACAGCGTAGGCAAATACTATTATCTCATGGCTGCCGAGCACGGTACGGAGAATGGTCACAGCGAGGTCATCTTCCGCAGTAAGAGTCTCACAGGCCAGTGGGAGGAATGTCCATCCAACCCCATCCTCACACAGCGTGACCTCAAGGATGAGCAGCGACAGGACAAGGTGACCTGTACCGGACATGCTGACCTTGTACAGGCCAAGGACGGCAAGTGGTGGGCCGTGTTCCTCGGATGTCGTCCATACAAAGGTGACGCAACTGATCCTGCTCCTTACTATGCCGACCTCTTCAACACGGGGCGTGAGACGTTCCTCCTTCCCGTGACATGGAAAGACGGATGGCCCATCATCCTCGAACGAGGCAAGGCTGTGCCAACGGTGGTCAATAAGGCTGGGCTACAGAGCACCGAGGCTGAGCGCCCAACCGGCAACTACGCCTACCGCGACGATTTCAACTCTACGACATTCAACCCACAGTGGATGCACCTCCGCAACCCCGTGGCAACTAGCTACCAAACAGGCAACGGACTGACGCTGACGCCTTCTGAGGCTACACTCTCAGAGATCAAACAACCAACCGCCCTACTCTTCCGCCAGAAGAACACTTCGTTTACCGTGGAGACAACCATGAGCTATACACCGGAGAACTCATCTATTGCCGGACTGGCGCTGATACAGAACGAGAAAAACCATATCGTCTTTGGCAAGACCTTGATCAATGGTGAGCCTCGCCTCGTGCTCTCGCTGACCGTCAAGGGCACAAAAGCAACCGTAGCCTCTGTAAAGGATAACGTTGCAGCCGTGACTCTCAAGGTCGAAGGCAATGGCCGCTTCTATTCGTTCCTCTACAAAACGGCTGACGGCAACTGGCAAACTCTCGCCTCGGGTGTCGACTGTGCCTTCCTCAGCACGCCGCGTGCCGGTGGCTTCGCAGGCGTAACAGTGGGACCGTACACATCGTTACATCAGTAACCTATACCATAACCCTAAAATGATACGAAAACTCTTTTTCCTTCTCACAAGCTGCCTGCTCTCTATCACCGCTAATGGCAGCCTTCGACAGCGTTTGTGCTTTGACCTCAACTGGCAGTTCAAACTATGCAGGGACTCTTCTGCCAGACACGATACGGAAGGGTTCAGCAAGGTTCAGATACCCCACGACTGGAGCATCTCCTTGCCTTTCGATGTCAAGGTGGGAGGCGGAGCAGGCTACTTGCCAGGAGGAGAAGGACTGTATAGGAAGGACTTCCGTCTGCCAGCCTCCGTCAAACCGACCGACCGCATCCGCCTGCAGTTCGATGGCGTCTATCATCGCGCTACCGTGTGGGTCAATGGTCATCGCGTTGGCTATCATATGTACGGCTACACAGGCTTCGGGTTTGATATCACGCCTTATCTCCACCGGCAAGGCGACAACCGCATTGAGGTATATGTCTCACGCGAAGAACAGTCGCGTTGGTACACCGGCTCGGGCATCTATCGTCATGTGTGGCTGGAAGTCTTGCCAAAGACGCATATCAAAGAGAACGGTGTGTTTGTCACCACTGAGCCTAACGGATTGATCAAAGCACAAGTCAGTATCAACACGGCAGTCAATGACCGCAGGAAACGGTTCAAGGTCATCAACACGATCCTGGATGCACACGGAAAGAAAGTATCGAAGGTCACGGAACGATGGTCTACAGACCGGCCTTATCTCTATACGCTCGTCACAGAACTCAGAGATAGTCACGGACGGAAGACTGATGAGGTCCTCACACGCTTCGGCTTCCGCGAGATCCGCTTCGATGCCAACAAAGGATTCTTCCTCAACGGCAAGGCTATGAAGCTCCGCGGCATGTGCCTTCATCAGGACTGTGGCAGTCTCGGTGTGGCTGTGCCTGAAGAGTTCTGGGAACGTCGACTGAAAGCGCTGAAGGCCATTGGCTGCAATGCCATACGTTGCTCACACAACCCACCCTCACCTGAGCTTCTCAATATCTGCGACAGTCTCGGACTCCTTGTCATCGACGAAGCTTTCGACAAATGGAAGTCGGGCTACTATGCGCCTTTCTTCGATACTTGTGCGCGGCAGGACATCACAGACATGATCCTTCGTGACCGCAACCATCCATCCGTCATTGTGTGGAGCATCGGCAACGAAGTGAGTGAGGCATGGGACAAGGGTAACGAAGGAGTGGAACGAGCCCGCATGCTCAACAACATCGTCAAGACCCTGGATCCGACCCGTCCTACCATAATAGCTTGTCAACAAGGGTTCCAGGATAAGTTCGGCAACGTGACCGATCTCGTGGGATACAACTATCTTGAGCCTCGGATGATTAAAGATCATCAGCTCCACCCTAACCGGAAGATGCTGGTGACGGAAGCATTCGTCTATTATTCAGGACTGCGCGACGACATCGTGCGTGACTTTGTGGAAAAGAATCCGTGGAACTTTGTACAAGACAACGACTTCATTGCTGGCTCCTTCGTATGGGCGGGCGTGGACTATCTCGGTGAGTCGTCACCATGGCCGGCCAAAGGTTGGTGCTCATGCCCGTTCGACATGACACTGAAGGAACGGCCTCAGGCAGCGTTCTACCATGCAGCCTGGCAACCCGACAAGAACTATCTCAAACTTATCGTGCGCGACAACTGCTTCGACCAGCCCTCAGGCACTGACCATTGGCAATATCCGCCGATGGCCGACACGTGGGACCTGCCTTACAAGGACGAGCGATGCGTACAGGTAAGATGCTACACGACATGCGACTCGGTGCGGTTCTTCTTCCCGATGTGGAGCAATCCGCAACTGCCCTTGAAGACCCGTGTGACAAGCGATTATCCCGACCACTGCATCACGGTTCAGCTACCGGCTCGCCATGGCAAAGTGTTAGCCGTCGGCTACAAGAACGGCATCGCTGTGGCCCGCGACTCGCTCGTCAACCACGGCGATGTAGCAGACGTAAAACTAAGCTTTGAAGGTCCTTCACAGTTATATAGCTTACCTCAAGACCTGACGCCAACAATCGAATGGCAACATCGCCCCACTGCTACGGCATTACGAATCAACTTGACCGACAGTCTGGGTCGTATCCAAGAGATGCAACCCCGGAAGTTCCGCGTGCGTGTAGAAGGTCCTTTGCGTCTGCTTGGTGTAGAGACGGGCGATATGCGGCGCACAGGGTCGTGGAGAACCACAGAGCTATCGACCTATTTCGGCGAGGGTCTCGTGCGTATCCAGTCGACCTCTCAGAAAGGCACCGGCCGCATCATTGTAAACGTTGAAGGCTTCAACAAGCCGTTCGTGAAAAATATTCAGATTAGATAAACTTATCCAAGCTTCTATCTTTACTATGAGACAGCTATACCCCACTTTGTAACTTCATCATAAAGTGGGGATGGCTCATCTTCTTCTATAAGTACCGGCTCTATTAGACTGTTGACCATTCTACCGACTTTCCATAGTTTCTTAACTGTTAAAAACCAGTCGCCTTTCAGTTTAGGTATGACAACAGCAACATCTATATCACTATTTTCAGTAGCCGTTCCTTTGCTGTATGAGCCATACATATACACACGGGAAGGATTAAGAATCTTGGAGACCTCCTTCTTATAATCCCTAACGATGCTTAATGCCTGTTCCTTATCCATGATAGCAATTCCTTTGTCTTTTCTCTGCACTGTCCATATAGCTATATTTTTATCGCAAATTTACGTTTTCTTTTTCATCAAAACAAATATTATGCAATAAATTATTAATATAGGATATATTATTTGCGTTACAAGCTTTTGTCTGCTGAGGAGCACAAGAACCACGAGTGGAAGTTAATCAAAAAAAGGGCGGCCGCATGGCCGCCCTTCGGTGTTTAATTAAACACCTTGCTTTCTCTATTCTTGTTTAAAACCATATCCATTGGTGAAGCCACCATTGGCCAGCACGTTAGGTGTGAACGGCCAGAGGTAGATAGGAGCAGAGACATAGTCGTAATCGTAGAAGAGATACTTGTCGAACTCGTCGGCATTGTCAACGATAGCCTTACCCCAGTCCACTTTCTTGTATCCGTTAGCCTCAAGGGCTGTAGCCTCTGCACTTCCCGGTTCAATATGATGGAACAAGCCTTTGATGGCGATGTTCGTCTTCGGCGTGTCGGTGCTATAGAGCGATGAACCGGCTTTGCTGTTGGGATTATCAGAATAGATCTGTCCCCAGTCGTTGTTCTGTCCACGCCATCCCGGGCACTGGATAGCACCTGCATCGTCAGTCGGGTCGGTGTCAGCCTTGAGCTTGTCGACAGAAGATGGTGTAGATTCGATGAGACGGTGACCGATGAGGGTCTTGCCGTCGACAGCCTTTGTCCATATATAACTTGAGATGGTGTTGCCGTTGTCGAAGGTGTAGTAACCTTTCGTCTTCAGACCGTCAATCATCTTGGCAGTCAGTTCCTTCACTTCTTTGATCTTCTCACCGATCAGGCCGGTACGGATCAATGTCCAGCGACGGTCACCCTCAGCAGCGAACTCGAAGCCGCGCTCGTCGATGATAGCCTTCAGCAATGAGCCTTCCTTACTGATGAACGCATCGGTGTTAGCCTTGCCTGAAGGGAAAGCACGGTTACGGATCAGCTCGAGATAAGTGCGGGCATTGGCGTTGTCACCGGTAGCAGCACAAGCCTCAGCATAGCCAAGATACATCTCGCTCATACGCATGTAAGGCTGGTTGATACCCGACTTACGCTGGTTCTGCACCCACGGGTTGGTTTGACGGTTCTCATCCCACTTGTTGCAGGAGATGCCACCACCCTGGATCTTTGAACCCGGCTTAAGGGCGATCATCGACTCAAAACCTTTACCCGTAGAACCCGTGACGGTGCAGGAGAGGTCGCGGCGCAGATCGTTAGGATCGAACATGCCATAATAGAAGGCGGGGTTGATACGGCCCTGTGCATAGGTCTTGCAGGGATAAGCGTTCTTCGAGCCACCACCCGACGGACGGCCTAAGCTGTAAGGACGGGCATCGTTGCCGGAGCCACCGCGCTGCATAGGAGCCTCATAGATAGACTCGTCGGCATAAGCGGCATCGTCGCCGTGCATCTGCGTGAAGAACGTAGAATAGTCGGCATCAAACTTAGCTGTACCAGGGTTGTCGATGACCTTCTTGAAATATGTCTTCGCAAGATCATAGTATGTCTTCCAGTCGGAGCGGCGGCCGTAAGTAGCATCATCGTTATCCTTACTGCCTGCCAACGGCTCGATGGTAAGCTTCTCACCCTTGCCGCTCACCGGCGTGATATCATGACGGCGAGTCATATAACCACCGGCCTCGAGTGCCATGCGGCCAATGAGGCCATCGACATACTGCTTGGAGAAATAGTTCTTGGCAGAGGCATCGAAGCCCGGAACGGAGCCGAGGTCGTACATCAGTGGCTCCACTTTCTGAAGCTGTTCGAGCATGACATCATAGATAGAGTCGCGCGAGGTGAGCTTACCCGGCACCTGACCGTAAGCAGCAGCATAAGGCACATCACCGAAGTTCTTCAGCAGCTCGCGGTAAGCGGAAGCCTTCATAGCTACGGCCTCACCGTAGAGCTGGCTCAGTGGTGTGGGCTCCGTCAATGTAGCGAAACTGGCGAAACTGCTGCTCTGCTCCACACCATAGATCGTAGCGTTGGCCTTACTGATGACCGCATAGAGGTCGGCATAAATACCGTTCTCCTTCAAGTAAGACAAGAGGTTATAAGAACTTGTATAAGTTCCATTCTGGTAGAAGCACTCAGGATAATGACGACCTTCCTGAGCTGCGAACTTCTCCGGGTGACGCTCGATATCGGAGCCTGCTATATCATTGGAATAGAACAGGCCGTCACCGAACACAGCATCCTCAAGGGCTGTGCGCCACGTCTCATAAGCACCGTCCATGGCGGCACGCGCCGTGGTCATGTTAGAGAACACAAAGTTGGCATCCACCGTCGACGGAGAACTCGTGTTGAGGTAGTCGTTACACCCCGTAGCTCCCGTCAGGATACCTGCCGCACAAAGAGCGGCTATATATAGATGAGTATGTTTCATATTATTATAATGTGTATTATAACGTATATTATAATTCCGTGGTATAATTCTTAGCGTTAGAATGTCAGGTTCAGACCGAACGTATAATTGCGGGTCTTAGGATACGAGTTGAAGTCGTAGTTGGGTGTGGGGAATCCATTGCCACCAGCGTTCATGTTCGTGTTCACATCCGGGTCGAGACCGCTGTAGCCAGTGATGACGAAGAGGTTGGAAGCGGTGAAGTAGACGCGCAGGTTTGTGATGCCGATGCTCTTCATCCACTGACGCGGGAAAGTGTAACCCACAGTGAGTGTCTGCAAGCGGAGATAAGAAGCATCCTCAAGGAACTGCGACGACACGATACCATACTCATTGTAAGGCAGAGCATATTTAGCATTGGCATTGAGTGAAGCTAATTCTGTAGGATCGGTGACCTCATAGATATCACCCTTGCTGTCGATGTTGTACGACTGCCAGCAATCCTTCACGAAAGCTAAACGGTTGATGCCGAGATAGGTATCCTTGTTACCGAACATAGAGAGCATAGAGTTGGCATTGTAGACCTTGCCGCCGAGAGCATAGGTGAAACCGAGAGAGAAGTCGAGGCTCTTCCAGTTGCCGAGTATATTGAAACCACCGGTGTGCTGAGGAACAACGTGACCGATGTCGGTTGCATCATTGTCATCCACGACACCATCGCCTGAGACATCCTCAAACTTAGGCACGCCGGGATAAGCGTTCTGGCCGGCAGGCACATGACCCGTGTAAGCGTTTGCCGGACTCTTCCAGATACTCTTGATGTCGGGCACGCCCTTCTTCAGTGTGTATACACCATTGGCATAATCGAAGTCATCGAGGGTATAGAAACCGAGACTCTTGAAGCCCTGGATCGTACCGACAGGCTTGCCTACACGGATGATGTAATCGTACTGCGGACGCAGCGCGGTAGAAGCCCAGTTTGTAGCGGCATCAGCATTGACACCTTCTACAAGCTCGTCGACATTGTTGTGGTTGTAATTGTAGGTTCCGTTGAAAGAGAGGTTGAAGTCCTTCGTGCGGATGATGTTGTAGTTGATAGCGAGCTCGACACCTTTGTTGGAGGTCTTACCCACGTTCTGGTACTGGTAAGAGAAACCGCTGGCCTCGTTGATAGGCACCTTCATAAGGAGGTTCTTCGTATTGTTCCAGTAGAGATCCAAGCTACCGTTGATACGTCCGTCGAGGAAGCCGAAGTCGATACCGAGGTTACGGCTGACGGTCGTCTCCCACTTCAGATCGGGGTTACCTTTCATCTCACCCGGTACATAGACGGTCTTTGTCTCGCCGTCGACGGTGATAGAACTTGTTGTCCAGGTCTCACGCCAGAGGGCTGCTGAGATATCATCGCTACCCGACTCACCATAGGAGAGACGGAGCTTGAGGTTGCTGAGCCAGTTGTTAGTACCTTTCATGAACGGCTCGTCAGAGATACGCCAGGCTGCGGCAGCTGCGGGGAAGTAGCCCCAGTGATGATCGGGAGCAAACTTAGAACTACCGTCGGCTCGCATCGTAGCAGTCAGGAGGTAACGGCCGAGATACGAATAGTTGACACGTCCGAACCAAGACGTCGTGTGGGAAGGCTCACCGATGGTGTTGGAGAACTTGTCAAGGCCTTTGCTGGAATCGGTCGTACCGGTCATGGCAAACTGTGCGAAGGCCTGGTCCATTGTGAACTCGGAAGGATAGCCGTAGCCGTACATCGAACTCTTGTTCGACTTGGATGCCAGCACCTCGTTGCCGAGGAGGATACCGAGGCTGTGGTCCTCGCCAAGTCCCTGTACATCATAGTTGGCCGTCGTCGTCCAGCGCACATGGTAGCCCTCGCTCTTGTTGAGCTGTGCACCCTTGTAACCCTGTTCGCACTGTCCGTTATCCCAGATCTTCTGCTCACTCCAGTTGCGGCCGAGTGTCAGTTCTGTCTTTGCCGTGAAGCCTTTGAAAGCGTTCCACGTCAGACCGGTATTGGCACGCAGACGATACATATTATTAATGTTGTCATAGTTGTTCACACGCACGTTAGGATCGAGCATGGAACCTTCCTCAACATTGACATCACCCTGTCCGAGCAGACCCGGATCATTGGTGCCGAGCGGGTTATCGATAGGACGGTAGTAAGCCGTCTGACGGTCGTAAGCGCCACCGAACTTATTGAAAGCACCACGGAACTGCATTTCTGCATAACGTGCATCGACATCCCACTTGAGGTTGTCGGTGATCTTCTGAGAGAACTTGAAGTTAGCGTTCCAGCGGCGGAAGCCAGTCTTCACACGCGGGCCTTTATCGTAGAGATAGTTGACTGAAGCATAGTAGGTCGTACGCTCATTGCCGCCGGAAAGCGAGAGATCATGGCTCCAGGCATGAGAGGAACGCTCCACATCATCCTTATAGTTGTGAACGGCTACGTTCTTGTATTCGTCGAGGTGGTTGCCATTAGCAGAACCTAAACCAAAGTACTTCGCCACGTTATCGCCAAGACCGAGTGCGGTACCGAAGCCCCAAGTTTCCTTGACATAGTCGTAAGCGTCGAGCACATCGAGCTGGTCGGGCTGCTCCTTGTACTGATAATACATATTGTATTTGACGACGGGCTTACCGGCCTTGGCGCTCTTTGTAGTGATAAGGATCACACCATTGGCACCACGTGCACCGTAGATAGCGGTCGACGCAGCATCCTTCAGCACATCGATACTCTCGATATCGTCAGCCGGGATATCATCGATACGGCTGACCTGGATACCATCGACGACATAGAGCGGGTCGTTGCTGCCAACGATAGAGCCACCGCCACGAACGCGGATACTCATCGTGGCGCCCGGACGACCGTCCTGAGACGTCACGCTCACACCAGGGAGCTGTCCCTGGAGGGCCTGTGCCACATTGGATACCGGGTTCTTGGCAAGGTCGGAGCCTTTCACGGAAGCTACCGAGCCCGTGAGGTCACGACGTTTCATCGTACCGTAACCCACGACCACGACCTCGTCGAGCGAGGCGTTGTCCTCATCAAGGACCACTTTAAGTGTTCCGTTGCTACCTACCTTCAGATCCTTTGTCTTGTAACCTACATAAGAGAACTGTAAGGTCGTAGAGGGAGAAACACTCGGAATTGTGAACTTACCGTCCATGTCGGTCACGCCACCTTTGGACGTGCCTTTCACGACCACACTCACGCCAATGAGAGGTTCACCGGAGGCATCTGTTACCCTACCCGTGACCGCCTTTTGAGCGAATCCTGCTAAGCATAACGTTGAAAGCGTCATAGCTAAACAACATCTTTTCATTGCTTGCTTCATACGTTTTGTTTTTAGATTTATTTATTGTTGTTATATCGTTTTCGTCATGTAGACAAGGCAAAGTTAGCGAATGTTAAGACTGATAGGGTGCGAAAATCGTTCGGAATAAGGGAGAAAATAGTACACTTCCCTATTTTAATAGCTATTTCATGGCATTGGGGATATATTTTCCCATCTCACATCCCAGTCAGCAGGGAAACCGGGAGTCTTTGTTTGACAGCCATCCCATCCTACCGCCATCATAGCCACAGCCGTGAGGAGGCCACCATTGCCGGGGAGATAGATACGGAGACGACTGTCTTGATAGTTATGACCATTGATGAGATAGGTATTTTTCTGCTGCGGCATGAGTAGGGCGTCAACGGCACGATTGGCGTCACCTAAACGAGCATAGGTCATCGCTGTCATCGGGAAGTCCCAACCCCAGCTCGTCGGCCAGTTCCAATGATCCCAAATCCAGTCAACCGTTTTTCGCATAATCTTTTCATTCGTCAGACGGCTTGCCGGCAGGATGCCCAAAGCGCCCAACAATGCCGGGTGGTCGCTCGTGAGCCGACGGTCAGTATAGGTATTAACGGCAGAGGCAGCAGCCAAATAGAGACTGTCGCTGTTGAAAGCCAATGGCGGAAGGAGACGGATGATGCTGTCCCAGTCGGCACGCCGCGGCTTGCCTTCACGCTCCCGCCACTGCTGCGCCATCTTCAAGGTCGTCAACCAATAGTTCAACTCAAAGGGCGGATTGACTGTGGAGTCGCACTTCAGCGTCTCTTGGGCGGGGATACAGCCACGAAGCACAAACTGATGACGGAGCGAGTCGTATTGAACAAAGTCACCCATGAACTCCGCCGTCTGCTCCACGAGATCACCATATTTATTCAATACGGCTTTCTGTGCAGCAATCGGCTTGGAAGAAGCAACGTTCTCTCCCTGGGCACGGTAGAGCAGCTCCGCGAGATAAATAAGGTGCGGCTGTTGCCAGATAAGATAACTGCCTACATTGGACGGTGCCTCTATTCCATTAGGATCGGTCATCTTCATCCATCGCAAGCCTTTGAACCCTTGCCGGGCGGCTATAGTCCGAGCCTTAGGAGCAGCCTTGAGATACCAGGAAAGCGGACGGTCGAGCAGGTCGGGCCGCTGCCACAAGGCAAAATGGGCGAGATGCCACCATGTCATCTCAAGATGGAATTTACCGAACCAACTGTTATAGGTCAGGCCCGTCTCTTGCGGCGGCTCGACACCACACTCCTGCGCACGCATGAGATACTGACTCAGGATGACGCGCCGCTCCAACTCCCGAGCCCGCGGATCACGTACCTGCCCGAAGTCGATAAAGCCGCCATGCGTCCAGTAGTCTTTCCAATTTTGTGCAGAACGCTGCTGCCAATAGCCAAAGAGGCCATGTACCGACTCGTCCGTACCGTAAGAAGAAGACGGTTCAACAGTCGCAGGCTGAGAATCAAGGAACTCACACTGCAATGCCAAGTCTTTATCAAGACTTACTATTCTTATACTATTGAGACCGTTCTTTGAGATTGACGCTTTTCCTTGCCACCTTATCCTAACATAATAAGTAGTACTGTCTATGACGCGCTTGATGAGCCAGCCCTGATCGCCTTTATATAAATAGGTGTGGTGCATACTGTCTTTCTGCCAGTCACAGCCATCGTCGCTGTGTCCACCCGTAGGGTAAGGGAAACGCAGGACAAAGGCAAAGGGGCCGTCGCTATGGACACGCGTGGCAATAAGGTCACGGTCGGGTGCACAGACGGTCTGTACCTGATAACGTTGCTTCCCATAGCGGAACGAGCTCTTCACGGTACCTGTCCAAAGGTCGAGAGTCTCATCTATATCATGCAACTGCCGGGCATCCTGAAGGTCGAGCCCGATCGTTCCGAGATGCATCCGATGGGGATTGGCACGAAAATAGTTGGCGGCATCATGCTGACGGCCCGGCTGCTTAAACTGTGCAGCATAGAGCTCCTTGTGCCCGCGCCCGAAGTCGCGCGCCACCCATGTCTCTTCCTCGCGGTAATGCTGTGTGTTCGGGAAACTGTGCCAGCCCCAGTTGCTGAACGTGCCAAGACAGACGCCACGACTATAGGAGCGAGGGAACGACTGCAGGCCCGAGGCATCGACGGTGAAAGCAAAATCGCCATTGCCGACAGTGAGAGATGATAAACTATCCACCCGCGACACATGCGGGTTATGACGGCTAACGACAGCCTGACGGTCGATAGGTGCAGCATGGACAATGGCGGAGAAAGACAACGCCACAAAAAAGAATATCTGTTTTACAGTCATGTTAGTTTCTAAATTGTTACAAATAGTTTTTGCAAAAATAGGCAATTATCTTGAATTAACCATCAAAATGACAATAAAATGTCGAACTATAATGTCAACAATCAATAAAATAGTAATGCAGTTAGGAATTAAATCACTAACTTTGCAAGCAAATATGCATATTCAATATCAAATGACGACAAGACATATCGATCCTATGAGCAAGGGACTGTTGTTCCTTTTCTTACTTCTCCTCTCAGCAACCGTCTTTACGGCATGCAGCGACGACGAGACCTATGCTGACCAGGTGAAACGTGAGCGCTCCGCTATCAGCGCCTATATCGCCGACTCCGGCGTCAACGTCATCTCCGAGGAGACATTCCGCAATCAGAACTACACGACAGATACGGCAAAGAATCAGTTCGTGCTCTTCGAATCGAGTGGTCTTTACATGCAGATCGTGCGTAAAGGCACCGGCAAGCCCATCGCTTCCGGCGAGTCGGCACGTATCCTCTGCCGTTACACCGAGCGTAACCTGCTCACCGACACTATCCAGGCTAACAACACCACCTCGCCCTATTACTACCGCTATGACGAGACCATGCATGTAACCAACAACTCCGGCACGTTCTCCGGAAGTTTCGAGAAGGAGAAGAGTCTGATGTACCTCTTCTACGGCAGTACGGCGATCCCCAGCGGCTGGCTGGCTGCCCTGCCCTATCTGAACTATACGCGCTATGCCACGGCTGACGATGAGATGGCGAAGGTGCGCCTCATCGTGCCGCACGACCTCGGACAGAGCTATGCCTCCTCGGGCGTCTATCCCTGCCTGTATGACATCACGTTTGAGAAAGGAAGATAAATTATCTGATCACAACGTTTAATACCATAATAAGATGACACTCATTAAATCTATTTCAGGTATTCGCGGCACCATCGGTGGCCATACGGGCGATACACTGAACCCACTTGACATTGTGAAGTTCACATCAGCCTACGCTACCTTCATCCGCCGCAGCAAACATTCGGAGAGCAACTCTATCGTTGTGGGACGCGACGCCCGCATCTCCGGAGAGATGGTGAAGAATGTAGTATGTGGCACCCTCATGGGCATGGGCTACGATGTCATCAACATCGGTCTGGCCACCACTCCGACCACGGAGCTCGCCGTACGCATGAGCCATTCTGCCGGCGGCATCATCATCACCGCCAGCCATAACCCCCGTCACTGGAACGCACTGAAGCTCCTCAACGAAGAGGGTGAGTTTCTCACAAAGACGGACGGCAACGAGGTCCTCGCCATCGCAGAGAAAGAAGATTTCGAATATGCCGACGTCGACCACCTCGGCCACTATACAGAAGACAACACGTACAACCAGCGTCATATCGACTCAGTGCTCAACCTGCGCCTCGTCGACACCGATGCTATCCGCAATGCGCATTTCCATGTCTGCGTCGACTCCATCAACTCTGTCGGCGGCATCATCCTGCCACAGCTCCTTGATGCCTTAGGCGTAGAGCATAAGTTCCTCAACGGCACGCCCGACGGCAACTTCGCCCATAACCCTGAGCCATTGGAGAAGAACCTCGGTGGCATTATGGAAGAGGTGAAGGAAGGCAACTACGATCTCGGTATCGTCGTCGACCCAGATGTGGACCGTCTCGCCTTCATTGAGGAGAATGGTAAGATGTACGGTGAGGAATACACGCTCGTCACCGTTGCCGACTATGTCCTCGACCATGTCAAAGGCTCTACCGTGAGCAACCTCTCCTCGACACGTGCACTGCGCGACGTCACGGAGAAGCACGGCTGCAAATACTACGCTGCGGCTGTGGGTGAGGTCAACGTCACAACAAAGATGAAGGAAGTGAATGCCGTCATCGGTGGTGAAGGCAATGGTGGAGTGATCTATCCCGAGAGCCACTATGGCCGCGACGCCCTGGTGGGTATCGCCCTCTTCCTTAGCTCGCTCGCACAGAAAGGCTGCAAGGCCTCGGAGCTCCGTGCTTCTTTCCCAAGTTACTTCATGGCGAAGGACCGCATCGACCTCGAGCCTGGCACGGATGTCGATGGATTGCTCGACCGCGTGAAACGCAAATACGAAGGTGTGCGCGACGTCAAGGTCACGGACATCGATGGTGTGAAACTCGACTTCCCCGACTGCTGGGTGCACATGCGTAAGTCGAACACCGAGCCCATCATCCGCGTCTATTCAGAAGCCAAGACGATGGACGAAGCTCAGCAGCTTGCAAAGAAGATGCAAAAGGAATTAGCATAACCCCCGGGATTGCGAATTCAACAATAGGACGGCCACAAGGGCCGCCCCTACGGTGGTAATCAACCCCTCCCCTGGATGGGGGAGGGGTAGGGGTGGGGCTACAGCAACTCCTGTAGTGTAGGATGTATATGTATGACCCTACTGAGGTCATACACCGATGCTCCGACACTGATCATCGCAGTCACCTCCTGCACGAGGTCAGCAGCATGGGCGCCGAGGACATGGCAGCCGGCAAGCTTGCCATCCGCTGTCGACACGACTTTCACGAGGCCATCCGTGGCATCCATCGTCACAGCCTTGCCGTTGGCACGATAGAACGACTTCGTCTCGACAGGTTTCTCTGTCAACGTCTCATCAGCCTTCAAAGCATCCATCGTAGCGCCCGTGCCGGCTAACTCCGGTACCGTGAAGACAGCCCACGGCACGAGCTTCACATCCACAGGCTTCTCACGGCCGAGAAGGATATCGATGACACGCCGGCCCTGAGCCTCAGCGGCATGGGCAAGCTGCATCCTGCCATTGACATCACCGATAGCATAGACATCTTTGACATTTGTCTCAAAGTTGTCGTCTACCTTGATACCATGACGATCAAAGTCAATTCCTAACTCTTCCAATCCTAAGCCTTCAGTATTTGGACCACGCCCTGTGGCAGCGAGGATAAGATCTCCCTCTACAGTTATATCCTTGCCTTTCTGGGTAAAGGTAAGGGTTACGCTATCCGGAGAAGTCACATTTTTGTCGTTCACACTCTTCGCAGCCGACTGCATATAGAACTTCACGCCGCGCTTCTCCAAGCTCTTCCGTAACCGTTTAGCGAGATCACTGTCCGCCATCGGCAAGCACTCCTTGAGAAACTCCACCACCGTCACGTCCGTGCCGAAGGCATTGAAAGCAGACGCCATCTCCATGCCGATAACACCGGCACCTATGATAATGAGACGTTTGGGGAGCGTGTCGAGGGCAAGAAGGCCCGTAGAATCGACGACTTTCGGATGGTCGATACCTTCTACCCGTGGTGAGACAGGATGGGAACCTGTAGCAATAAGGATATTGTCAGCCGTATAGTCTTGCCCGTCGCATGTCACGGTATGGGCGTCCTTCAGCCGCGCTGCTCCACGGACGAGCGTGATGCCGGGCTGCCGCATGAGTGTCTCCACGCCCTCGCGCAACTGGGCCACGACAGCATCCTTATGCGCATGAAGCTTAGGGAAGTCGATGGCAGGCTGAGTCGACTGCCACAGTCCCCACTCCGCAGCCTTGGCGTTGTCGAGGGCGAGTGTGGCGGCATGGCAATAGACTTTCGTCGGGATGCAGCCACGGTTCAGGCATGTGCCGCCCGCCTCCGCTTTCTCGAAGACGGTGACGGTCATGCCTGCCTTGGCAGCATATTCGGCTGTGGCATACCCACCGGGGCCACAGCCGATGATAATCAGAGATTTAGACATAGCGTTATTCTTTAGTGTAGCGCAATACCGGATGTCGTGCAGCGAGCACATCATCGACACGCGTGATAGGCGTGTTGTGCGGCGCACCCTTGACGGTATCAGGCTCCTCAACGGCCTCCTTAGCGATCTTATGCATCACATCAATGAACTCATTGAGTGTCTCGAGACTCTCGTTCTCCGTCGGTTCAATCATCATCGCCTCATGGAAGAGCAGCGGGAAGTAGATCGTCGGAGCATGATAGCCGTAGTCGAGCAGACGCTTGGCGACATCGAGCGTCGTCACACCCGTCGACTTGTCCTTCAGTCCGTTGAACACGAACTCATGCTTGCATGGTCCGGAGATAGGCAGCTCGTAAGCGTCCTTCAGGCTTTCCTTCACATAGTTGGCATTGAGCGTGGCGAGTGGTCCGACCCACTTGATGTTCTCCTTACCCAAAGACAGGATGTAGGCGAGGGCGCGGAGCTGGATACCGAAGTTACCCGTGAAGGCACCGACATGGATCTCATGTGCCGTAGGTGACGACGAAGCAGCATCGTGACCATGGTTGAGCACGAACTTGTCACCGTCGCGCTCCACCCGCGGGTAAGGCAGGTATTTCTCCAAGCCTTTGCGCACGCCGACAGGACCGGAGCCCGGACCACCACCACCGTGAGGCGTGGAGAACGTCTTATGGAGGTTGACATGCATGACGTCGAAGCCCATGTCACCCGGACGGCAGATGCCGAGGAGCGGGTTGAGGTTAGCACCATCGTAGTACATCAGTGCTCCACAGTCGTGCACGAGCTTGGCGATCTCGGGGATCTCGTTCTCGAAGAGGCCGAGGGTGTTGGGGTTCGTCATCATCATCGCTGCCACGTCAGGACCGAGGAGCGGCTTGAGATCCTCGACATCGACGCGTCCGTCAGCCGTACTCTTCACCTCGACGACCTCAAGACCGCAGACAGCGGCAGAGGCAGGGTTCGTGCCGTGGGCTGAGTCGGGCACGATGACTTTCTTACGCGCCATATCGTCGCGGTCCTCATGATAGGCACGGATGATCATCAGACCCGTCAGCTCACCGTGGGCACCGGCACACGGGTTGAGGGTGAAGTCGGACATGCCCGTGATGGCGGAGAGCGCATGGCGCAGCTCCCATTCTGCCTCCATGGCACCCTGCGCCGAAGCGTCAGGCTGCAAAGGATGGAGCATGGAAAATGCCGGCAGAGCCGCGATCTCCTCATTGATGGGCGGGTTATATTTCATCGTGCAGGATCCTAACGGATAGAAACCGTTGAGCACGCCGAAGTTGTTTCCGCTATGATTGGTATAATGGCGCACGACCGTCATCTCATCACACTCAGGCAGGGCTGCGTCTTCCGCACGCCGTTCCTCCTCCGGCACATCGTAGTGGCCGAAGCGGTTCTTAGGCAGCGAGTAGGCGCGACGTCCGGGCTTCGAGAGTTCAAAGATGAGGTTGCCGTATAGTTTGTTGTTCATAGATTATCCAAATAAAAGATGTCTAAATAAAGAATCACACTAAACTGACATATTTCTCTACCTCTTCCAAAGTACGCTGCTCAGTGACGGCAATCATAAGGACATTGTTGCCCATGTCCACGCCACCGAGGATACCGTTGTCGGCTAACTTCTGCAGCAGCTGCGGCACATCACCATTGTATTTGAGGCAGAACTCATTGAAGAACGGACGGTCAAAGACTTCCGTGAACTTACCCGTAGCGAGGAGCGCGTCATGGAGATGATGGGCACCGTCGTAGGAAATCTGCGCGGCTTCCTTCACTCCTTCCTTACCCATGATGCTCATGTAGATCGTCACCCAGAGGGCCAGGAGCGACTCATTGGAACATATATTAGATGTGGCTTTCTGACGACGGATATGCTGTTCGCGGGCCTGGAGCGTCAACACGAAGGCACGGCGGCCCTTGGTGTCTACCGTCTGTCCGACGACACGTCCCGGCATCTTGCGCACGAGCTTTTCCTTCGTACACATATAACCGAGATACGGTCCGCCATACGACATCGGGATACCGAGGCTCTGTGCCTCACCTACAGCGACATCGGCGCCCCACTCACCCGGCGTCTTGAGCAGAGCGAGGTCGGCAGCGACACTGTTGATAATGAAGAGCGCTTTCTGGTCATGGCAGGCATCGGCAAAGCCCGTGAAGTCCTCCACGATGCCATAACGGTTAGGCTGCTGCACGATGACGCCGGCGACACCGCCCTGCGACACCATCTCCTTCATATCATCAACGCTCGTCACACCTTTGTCCTCAGCGATGATGCCAAGGTCGAAGCCATGCACATGGGCATAGGTCTTGACCACAGCGAACGTCTTCTTGTCTACCGTGGCAGAGATGAGCACGCGGTTGGCTTTATGCGAAGCCGCCACAGCCATCATCGCAGCCTCTGCCGTGGCTGTCGTGCCATCGTACATCGAGGCGTTGCTCACCTCCATGCCCGTCAGCTCAGCCATCATCGTCTGATACTCGAAGATATAATGAAGCGTACCCTGCGACACCTCAGCCTGATACGGCGTATAGCTCGTCAGATACTCACTGCGGGCACAGAGAGACGGTACCACAGCGGGGATATAATGGTCATAGACACCGGCCCCGGCAAAACAAGTCAACGGTGTGTTCTTCTTGCCCAACTCAGCGAAGTGAGCCCGCAGCTCTGCCTCGCTCATCGCCTCGGGAAGGTCATAGTCGCCCTTCAGCCGCACCTCTTCGGGCACGTCCGAATAGAGCTCGTCGATGTCCTTCACGCCACAGCGGGCGAGCATCGCAGCGATGTCGTCGGGCGTATGGGGAAAATACTTGAAGTTCATAGGCCCTGGCAATATTTATCGTAAGCGTCGGCGCTCATGAGGCTGTCCAACTCTGACTTGTCGGCGAGTTTCACTTTCATAATCCAATTACCGAAAGCATCCTTGTTGATAAGCTCCGGATGATCCTCCAAGGCCTCGTTGACCTCCTCCACGGTACCTGTGACAGGCGAGTTGAGGTCGGAAGCAGCCTTGACGCTCTCCACGGCGCCAAACTCCTCACCGGCCGTTACCTCATCGTCGACCTCCGGCATATCGACATAGACGATGTTGCCAAGCTGCTGCTGGGCATAATCGGTGATACCTACGTAGCCATAATCTCCATCTACGCGTACATACTCATGCGACTCTGTGTAATAGAGTCCTTGCTTCACTTCTGACATATTCAAATCGGTTTTTATAGGGTTATTCGTTATTTCTTGTAATGCTTGTCGTAAAACTTCTTTTTGACGATAGTGCCGGGGAACGTCTTCTTGCGGATCTGTATCTCTACGCGGTCGCCAAGCTTTAACGAGCTGTCCACCAGAGCCACGGCGCAGCTCTTGTCGACAGAGATGAGACGGTAGCCCGTCGTCACCTCACCGACCTGCTGTCCGTCCTTCAACACGGGGTAACCATGACGCGGCACGGCATGGGCATCGAGCTCAATTCCCCGCAGGCGTTTTGCCACCCCTTCGGTCTTCTGCTTGAGCAGTGCCTCCTTGCCGATGAACTCGGGCTTGTCAAACTTCACGAAGATGCTCAGTCCTGCCATGACCGGAGAGATATCCTTCGACAACTCGTCGCCATAGAGCGGCAGTCCGACCTCAAAGCGCAGCGTGTCGCGGCAGCCGAGACCACACGGCGTCACCTTAGCCTCCATGAGCTTGTCCCAACATGAGATGATCCACTCGTGGGAGCCATAGACCTCAAAGCCATCCTCACCGGTGTAGCCCGTGCGGGAGATAAGGATGTCGCCGACGGTCTTCACCTCGTAGAAGTTAAGCTCATGACAGGGGATGCCGAGCACGGTCTCCACGACCTTCTCGCTCTCAGGGCCCTGGATGGCAAGCTGACCGTAACGGTCACTGGCATAGTCGATCTGGATGTTGAAACCTTCGGCATTCTTGCCGATCCACTCATCGTCTTTGTCTATGTTAGCAGCATTGATGGTGAGGAAGAACTTGTCCTCAGCAAGTTTGCAGATACACGTGTCGTCCACCGTGCCACCGTCGGGATAGCACATCATGCCATAGAGCACCTTTCCGGGCTGCACGGCATTGACATCGTTTGTAAAGATATGATTGACGAAACGGGAGGCGTCAGGCCCCGTGGCGATGACCTCACCCATGTGAGAGACATCGAAGACGCCGCAATGATGACGCACAGCATTGTGCTCATCAATGATTGACGAGTACTGTATCGGCATGTCGAAGCCGGCGAACGGCTGCATGAGCGCGCCCATAGCCACGTGGCGCGAATGGAGACAGGTTTCTTGCATAGCAGTAAATTTATAAAGATCTCAAGTTACAAAGTCATTTCAATAATTATGCGGTAAAATTACAAAATATATTGGCACAAAATAGCTTTTCCGCTAACTTTTAAGAAGATTTGACAAACGAAAACGGAACCCTACTCACACGAGCCGGGTTCCGCGAACAAGAGAGAATTTACACCGGCCCAGGACGGACCGGCTTTTTCTTTCGTTTATCTCTTGATATTAATCGATACCATTGGATGATACATCTTCTTACGATACATCTTACGATACATCTTCTTACTAATGTCACTGTATAGTGACATAATAAATAGTGACATAATACAATGTATAGAAGTTTTTAACCTCATACCTTTTGATTTCAGCCCCAATAATGATACAGATTATCTTTTAATTCGAAATATCTCATATAACAAATCAAAACATCTGAAACAAAACAAGACTAAATGCTTTATCTTTCTTACATCTTACTGAATTACAAAGTTATATCAAATCCTTCAGACTGTCAAGAAAACGTGCACCTATTTTATATAATAATAACAAAGATTGATGTAAATCAAGTTTGACGGAATGGTACCACGTAGGGCGGCCCTACGTTGTTAGGACGCCACCCAATGGCGGCGGGCCCTGTATTTTTCAATAAAAAAAATGGCTAAAACATTTGCTAATTGGCTAAAAATGCGTAACTTTGCACGCTGTTTGGGAGACATTGTACCCTGACGCTAAATATGAACTTTAAAATAGTTGGATGAAGAAAGACAATTTGAAAGACCAGTACCGTATAAACGGACAGATCCGTGTGCGGGAAGTACGTGTGGTAAGTGACGGCGGCTCCGAGGTGATGCCTACGCGCAAAGCGTTGGATCTGGCCCGTCAGCAAGAGCTCGACCTTGTCGAGATTTCACCAAATGCACAGCCACCAGTCTGCCGTATCATCGACTATAGCAAGTTCCTCTATCAGCAGAAGAAGCGCCAAAAGGAGATGAAGCAGAAACAAGTCAAGGTGGAGGTGAAAGAGATCCGCTTCGGACCTCAGACCGATGACCACGACTACCAGTTCAAGCTCAAGCATGCCCGTGAGTTCCTCGAGGAGGGCAACAAGGTGCGTGCATACGTCTTCTTCCGCGGCCGAAGCATCCTCTTCAAGGATCAGGGTGAGGTGCTACTGCTCCGTTTCGCCAACGACCTTGAGGAAGTGGCAAAGGTAGAGCAGATGCCGAAGCTCGAAGGTAAGAAGATGTTCCTCTTCCTCGCTCCTAAGAAAGCCGGTGTGGCTAAGCAGAGTCAGCAGAAGCGCGACCGTCTCGCCAAAGAGGCTGTAGAGAAAGAGCAGAAGAAGATTCAGGCTGAAGAAGAGGCAAAGAAGAAAGGCCTGCTCGGAAACGCTAAAGGTGCAGAGGCTCTGCTGAAGCTTAACGCTGACGCTAAAGAATAAGGAATAAGGAATAAAGAATACAGGGTGCGAACCCTATACTATGAAATTACTGTGTGGCCCCGCCTGGTATATGCGTTGCCACCTTTCATTAATAACAAATAAACAATAACAAAAATGCCAAAAGTAAAGACAAACTCCGGCGCAAAGAAGAGATTCACATTCACCGGAACAGGTAAGATCAAGCGTCATCATGCTTATCACAGTCACATCTTGACTAAGAAGACGAAGAAGCAGAAGCGTAATCTGGATCACCAGACGCTCGTGGACCGCACAAACCTCAAGCAGGTGCGCGACTTGCTGAACCTCCGTTAACTTAACAGGCGTGTTAATTGAACAACTTAGTCAAACGAATTAAAGAAGAAAAATTATGCCAAGATCAGTAAATCATGTAGCTTCCAAAGCTAAGAGAACAAGACTGCTGAAGAAGACCAAGGGTTACTACGGTGCCCGTAAGAACGTGTGGACCGTAGCTAAGAACACCTACGAGAAGGGTCTTACATACGCTTACCGCGACCGTCGTACGAAGAAGCGCAACTTCCGCGCTCTGTGGATCCAGCGTATCAACGCTGCTGCCCGCCAGTACGAGATGAGCTACTCTCAGCTCATGGGCGCTCTTCACAAGGCTGGCATCGAGATCAACCGCAAGGTGCTCGCTGACCTCGCCGTGAACAACGAGGAGGCTTTCAAGGCCATCGTTGAGAAAGTGAAGTAAGCCGCGAACAAGTTCTGAAGTTTTTGGAACAAAGAGAATTTAACATAAAAGGGGATGCATCATGAAAGTGGCGCATCCCCTTTTTTGTTAATATAGCCTATCAGAAGACAAATGGTGATAATGTAGGAACCGCAGGTTGGGCTAGGACCGCCCGCACCTCGGAGAGGTGCTTACGTGACAGGACTAACCAGATAACAGTTTTAGTTATAACTAAAAAATCCATGGAAATTGCCAAAAGTCTTAATCATAACTAATAAAAGTCGATATAGTATTGAAGACTTTATCCACTAAAGTTTGTCTAAGACAAGGAAAAAGGCTAAATTTGCAAAAACGCAATAAGAATGGCATTACCTACCGAATTTGCAACATACACGCAGAAGCTCATGGGCAAGGAGCTCTATGGCATCCTTGAGCAAGGACTGCAAGAAGAGGCTCCCGTGAGCGTGCGCCTCAACCCTTTCAAGACACAAGGTGGACTGGAGGGTGAAGAGCAGGCGCCGTGGTGCCCGTGGGGCTACTGGCTCACTGACCGCCCCGCCTTCACCTTCGACCCGTTGCTCCATGCCGGGCTCTACTATGTCCAGGAAGCCTCGTCGATGTTCGTCTGTGAGGCTGTGCGGCAATGCCTGAAGAAGGATCTTGTGCCTAATAGGCCACTGCTCACTGCCGACCTGTGCGCCGCACCGGGGGGCAAGACAACAGCGCTGCGCTCCGTGCTGCCCGAGGGCAGTCTGCTCTTCAGCAACGAACCGATGAAGCAGCGGGCAAGCATCCTCAAGGAGAACATCATCAAGTTCGGACACCCAGACATCATCGTGACAAACAACTACCCGCGCGACTACCGGAAGACGGGACTGGCGTTCGACCTCATCCTCACTGATGTGCCATGCTCCGGCGAGGGGATGTTCCGAAAGGATCCGGGAGCAGTAGACGAATGGAGCCCGCAGAACGTAGAGAAATGCTGGCAACTGCAGCGGTCCATCGTCGAGGACATCTGGTCCAATCTCAAACCGGGAGGCATTCTCATCTATTCGACCTGCACCTTCAATGCCCATGAGGACGAAGAGAACGTGCAGTGGATAGCAGACACCCTCGGGGCTGACTTCATCTCCTTAGAGACACAGTCGGAATGGAATATCACCGGGGCGCTTGTCGGCAATCAGCCTTGCTACCGCTTCATCCCCGGCCGCACACGCGGCGAAGGACTGTTTATGGCCGTGCTTCGGAAGCACGGCAAGGCGAGCGGCGACAAAACATGGAATTCTTCAGCAACTCCAAATAAGACGAAGAAAAACGGGAGTTACCATCAGAAATGGTTCAACCCCGGCTACGGACAGTTCACAGAGATAGAGGAGAAAGGCATCATCCGTGCCATTCCCGCTCGCTGGGCAGCTATATATAATAATGTGAAGAAAAGTCTGCACGTCATCCATGCCGGCATAGAATTAGGGACAGTGAAAGGCAAGGATCTTGTTCCCGATGCGTCGTTAGCACTCAGCACTGCGCTCAACCGCTCAGCTTTCCCACAGGCAGAGCTCAGTTATGACGATGCCATCCGCTATCTGAGAAAAGAAGCCGTGACACTTCCGTCCGACTCTCCCCGCGGCTTCACGCTCGTCACCTACCGACACCAGCCACTCGGATTCGTAAAGAATATCGGAAACCGCGCTAATAACCTCTACCCACAAGAATGGAAAATAAAAAGCTCACATATCCCCACCTCAGCCTCATCGTTGCCATGTCAGCCCATGGAGCCATAGGCTCACACGGTACGCTGCCCTGGCACATCCAGGAGGATCTTGACCACTTTAAGCAACTCACATGGGGCCACACCGTGCTCATGGGGCGCCAGACCTACGAGTCGTTGCCTCACGGTGCGCTGCCCGGAAGACGTAACATCGTGTTGAGCCATACCATGAGGGAGCTGCCTGGCTGTGAGGTCTATGCATCCTTCGAAGAAGCGCTGCACCATTGCAGGCTAAACGAGCAAGTGTTTGTCATGGGAGGAGCCTCGGTCTACCGCGAAGCGTTGCCCATTGCCTCGCACCTTTACATCACAATAGTAGAAAAGGAGCCGGCGGATGCCGACACGTTCTTTCCCACATTTGATGAGAGCGAATGGCGAGAAGTGAAGCATGAGCAACATGCGGGGTTTGCTTTCACGGAGTGGCGACGCAATACAGGACTAAAGAAAGTCAACGCCAATACAGTGATAATCCCTATGGTAAAATACAATAAACTATGAACGATATACTTTCCAACAAAGCAACTCTCGACTTCCTCCACTATTGTCTTCACGACAATGCAGCGGTGCCGGTGACGATAGGCAGCATCGACTGGGATGCCCTGCTCGACTTCGGCAAGCGGCAGAGCATCCGTGGCGTGTTGCTCCATGGCATACAGAAGTTACCGGCTTCGGCACCCCACCCTTCCTTCCCGCAACTCAAACGGTGGCTGCAACAGAGTATCGCCATCAAGACTGCCAATATCCAGACCTACCGCGATGCAGCGACCCTCACACGCCGTTTCCATGAGGAGACTGGCTGTGACAGCGTCGTATTGAAAGGCCAAGCCAATGCACTGCGTTATCCCGACCCATACATGCGTGAGTCAGGAGATATAGACCTGTGGACAACAGCAAAAACCAAGCAACTCATCCGCTGGGCACACAGCCACGACCCCAAAGGCAGCATCGAATACCATCATGTCGACATGGACGTTCTTACAACGCCCGTTGAACTCCATTATGTCCCATCATTCATGGGCAACCTCTTTTATGAATGGCGGATGCGTCGCTGGTTCAAAAAAGAAAAACCCAGACAGTTCGGCAATAAAGCAACATTGCCTGACGGTCTGGGCGAGATAGGGATTTTAGAACCCGCTTTCGATTGTGTGTTTCAGTTGTCTCACATGATGCACCATTTCTTCTTCGAAGGTATCGGTTTCAGACAAGTCATAGATTTCTATTACTTGCTCTCTGCCATGCCCAAAGATGACAGGAGTATCATGAAAGTGGTGAAATGGTTGAACATGAGTAAGTTCACGGCAGCGGTTATGTATGTCTTACACGATGTGTTGGGCATGCCGCAAGAGAAGTTGCTCTGTCCCCCCAATGAGAAGATCGGTCAACTTTTCCTCTACGAGATATTAAAAGCGGGCAACTTTGGTTTTCATGACACCCGTTATCATTTCGAAGGATTGTCGCGATGGGACCAATACAAACTTGAGACCCGGCGCAACCTGCACTTTGCCAAAGAGTTCCCTTCAGAGGTCGTCTTTGGCAGGCCGGTGTCGCGCTGGTGGCATGCTGTTTACAAGCTCTGGTTGTCCTCGTCAGCGGGCTGAGCAGCGTACTCGATCGGCAACTGACGGTCGATGACGTTGTTGAAGCTCACGATGGTCTCTGAACGGGAGAGGCCGAGCGGCTGGAGCTTGTCGTGGATAATATTCAACAGATCATGATTGTTGTGCGCATAGATCTTGATGAACATGTCGTAGCCACCTGTCGTGTAATGACATTCGGTGACTTCAGGGATCTGGCGTAACTTCTCCACGACCTCATCAAACTTCTCCGGGTCTTTCAGATACAAGCCCACATAAGCGCAGGTCTCATAACCGATCTTCTCCGGATCAATAATAAACTGGGAGCCTTTGATGATTCCCATGGATGTTAACTTCTGGATGCGCTGATGAATAGCAGCACCACTGACGTTGCATGCCCTTGCTACCTCGAGGAAGGGAATGCGGGCGTCACCTTGAATAAGCTGAAGGATTTTTCTGTCTAATGCATCAATAACTTGACGTGCCATTGTAATCTTATTTCTTTTATAGTGGTGCAAAGATACAACCTTTTCTATTAATTAGCAACTATTTAAGCCAAAATATTAGGAAAATAGCATAAAATCATCCTTTTTAGGGATCGTTTGAAAGTTATTTATACCTCCTATTCTGTTCAAGCTTCGTATTGAGGGCTAACACCTTGGCAGGGATAGGGAAGACAGTGGTGTAGCCGGAGGCCTCACCATCGAGCTGCGGACGGATGTCGTAAGCCTTGTTGAAAAGGCCGTAACGGATAAGGTCATTGCGGCGCCATCCCTCCCACATGAGTTCCATGCGGCGTTCCCGAAGGATATTCGTAAGGGTTGCCTTGCGTGAAGGCATCCCTACCCTACTGCGGATGGCATCAAGATCTGCCTGTCCGCTCTCCCCATTGCGCACATGAGCCTCGGCACGCATGAGCACGGCATCGGCATAACGGAAGAGGACAATGTCGTTGTCGCAGTTCTTGCCATCATTGTATGCCGTGCGGTCCACCTCATATTTCTTCATACGTGCACCGGCGGTACGGATATACTTCGAATAGGTGAGGTTCGTCGACGTCACCTCTAAGGGATAATAGACGAGCACGCCACCGCCATCAAGCGCAATGGTCTTGCCGTCCACATAGACCGTGTCGCTGTAGAAGTCCTGGTTCCATCGCGTGTCGACACTGTCCGTGCCGTAGCCGTAATCGTGCACCGTGGCGAGGGTGGCACAGGTACCATTCTCCGAGGCCGTCCCGTAGGCACCGCCGTGGGCATAATGACGCGAGCGGAAGAGATTCTGGAACTGTTGGGTGTAGAGCGTCTTGTCCATCGGGATGACAAAGATGTTCTCCGTAGAGTTCTCGTTGTGTACACTGAAGTTGGCCGTGCGGTCCGCCATGAGCGTGTAACCGTCGGCAGTGAGCTTGTCGCAATAGTAGATACATGTCTGCCAGGCGTTCATCGTCTTGCCATCGACAGAGAACGAGGCAGCTGAACCCGAAGGCCGCACGCCATCCGTCCAGTCGTCGTCAGCATAGACCTCATAGTTGAGGGCGAGCTTAGCAAGGAGGAAGTCGACGACGGGTCGTGTCATCCTACCATAGTAGTCGCCTTGCAGATTACTCTTCTCATTAGGCAGCAACGGTTCGACAGCCTGAAGCTCGTCCCAGACAAACTTATACGTCTCAGACCGTTTGCTCTGTGTGGTGTTCTCAAGGGTCTGCGAGGTGGATGTGACGAGCGGGATGTTGCCCCACATATCCATTGTGTACCAATAGAACATCGCACGCACGGCGCGCGCCTCAGCGGTATAGGCTGACAGTTGCGCATCGGTGAGGAGCGACTTGTGACTGTTGAGATCCTCGATGGCCTTGTTGGAGAGGCTGATGACACGGTAGAGATAGTTCCATGTGTCTTCAAGCGACTGGTCCGATGCCGTCCACGAATGGAGGTAAAGGTCTTGCCAAAAGCCGCCATCGTACCAGTCACCGCCACGGATAGGGATGATGCACTCGTCGGTCGTGAGTGAGTTGTAGTCATACACGCCGCGATAGGTACCCTGCAGTCCTTGCGACGGTTGTGTGCCGCCCATATAGTTGTAGAGCGTTGCCACGGTATTGTCGTAGAGCGTCGTGGCAGACGAATACGCCTGTTCCTGATCTATCTGGTCGCGGGGAGACTCGGAGAGGCAGGAGGTGAATAAGAAGATGGAAAAAAACAAAAGCCAGGCCTCTCCAAACCAGGCCTCCCCAAGCCCCCCCTGAAGAGAGAAGGCCTCCCCAAGCCCCCCCTGAAGGGGGGGATGTTGATTACTTAAAGAGCCGCCGAAAGAGCCTCTCGACTTAGTTGATAATAGACATTTTATTATCGTTTTTATCTTAAGATACATCATATTCATAATTTCTATTTTTTTGTTTCTTATCGGTGGATAAGGTAATCAACATTCCCTCCTTTAGGTTGCTCTCCCTTGTTAAGGGAGTCGGAGGGATGATAGCTTGGGGAGGCCCCTACATGCTCTTTAGGTAATCAACATCCCTCCCTTTAGGGAGGGCTTGGGTAGGCCTCTTGGGTAAGGCCTCTAGAACTGCACCGACACTCCCATAGACCATGTCCTATACACGGGATAGGAGCGCTTATCGTCGATACCCAAGGTGTTGGAGACGATGTAGTTGTTGATCATCGGGGTCAAGCCACTGTAACTCGTGATTGTCGCGAGGTTATTGACCGATACGGAGAGACGGAGAGCAGAGATGTAACGACTCTTGATAGGTACGTTCCAGCCTACCGTGAGATAGTCGAAGTTGAGATAGTCGCCACTCTCAAGCCAGTAGTCGGAGACGTTCTGATCGACGATCTTCCGCTCCGGGGCCCCTTTCATGACATTGTAGTCGGGGAAGCTCGACATGTTAAGATAAGACAGCGAGGTGCCATTGAAGATCTTATGTCCGAAGGCACCATTCATCTGCAAGGACACATCAAAGTCCTTGTAGCGGAAACTGATGTTGGAGCCGAGCGTCATCTTCGGCGTAGCCTGTCCGGCGACATAACGGTCACCGCCATTGTCACTGAGGTCGATCTTCCCGTCGTTGTTCAGGTCTTCGAGGTCATACATCTTATATCCGTTGCCACGATCGACGATGCCTTTGCAGTGAGGCAGATAGAACACGCCAAGGGGCTGGCCGACGATCTGATAGAGCACATTGGCATTGCCGCCATGCTGACCGGCTCCGTTGAGTGCACCGATGGCCGTGACATCGGAGGCTGAGAGGTGGTATCCGTTGTAGTCACCCGACAGCGAGAGGAGTTTATTACGCTGGAACGACATGTTGACATTGATATTCAACTCCATGTCACGGCGCTGAATCGGTGTGATGCCGAAGCCCAACTCCACACCACTGTTCTCCATGGATCCGATGTTGGCAAGAAGACTACTGTAGGTGAAGGGTGGCACGGGCACGTCATAGTTGTAGAGCATGTCCGTCGTCTTCGAGTAATAATATTCGATCGTGAACAGGACACGGTTGCTCCAGAAGCCCATGTCGGCACCGATGTTGAAGGTTGACTTCTTCTCCCATTTAAGGTCGGGGTTGGCATTGCGCAGGGAGGTCAGCGTGACGGTCGGCGAACCGTTGACCGGGACGATGCCGGCAGGAGCGACCGTGTTGAGCGTCGTATAAGAAGTGATGGCACCGAGGTTACCCGTCAAGCCATAACCCGTACGGAGCTTGAGCATCGACACAATGGGCTTGAGGGGTTGTATGAACGGCTCATCCGTAACGTTCCAGTTGGCAGAGACCGACGGGAACACGCCCCACCGATGATCCTTACCAACCATCGACGAGCCGTCGGCGCGCAGCGTGGCGGAGAGACTGTAACGTTTCAGAAGACCGTAGGTCGCCGTCACCATGCCGGAGGCTAATGACGGATCGGCATAGTCGGAGCCAGTGCCGCCATAAGGACGGATGGAGCCGGCAGCAAGATTGTTATAAGTGAAATCGTTGGTTGTGAAGCCTTTGACAGTGGTCCAGAATCCTGTGCGCCGCTCTTTCTGGTATTCGCCAAGGAGGGAGGCGGAGAGGTCGTTCACGCCCCAACTGTGTTTCCAGTCGAGCGTAGCATTGGCGAGCCAGCTTTCACTCTTATGCTCACCGCGCCAAGCCTGGCCCTGAGCCCACACCCATGTAGGGCAGAACTGAGCATTCTCCGTAGAGTTGAAACCATAGGAACCGCGCAGCGTGAGACTCAGTTCTCGGGCGAGATGGGCCGTCATGTCGAGGTGCGTGCTGAACGTGAGATATTTGGTGTCGTTCTTCTCTGAGAGGATGGTGCGTGGCGGGTTGATCTCCGAGGCCGCACCGTTCTTCGTGATGGCATCGCGAGCGATCGTCGGGTTCTGAGCCGCAGCCGAATAGAAAAGCATCTGCTCGTCGAAGATGCCATTGACCTTCTGAGACGAGCCGAAGACTCCGTAGTTGATATTAAGGAAGTCGTCGAAAGCTTTCTGTGTGATGTCAAGCTTTGCCACGAGGTTGTTCATGCCTTTCATGTCAAGCACCGTCGTGTTCTTCGAATAAGCCAAGGAGGCACGATAGCTCGATGTAGGACCACCGCCACTGAACGCCACATGGTGGTTCTGCACGAAGCCCGTACGCGTGATGGCCTCGGGGAAGTTGGTGTCGTAGCCGTCATTCTTATAGGCCAGGCCCATGCTCTCTGCCGTGGCGATATACTCGGAGGCGGAGAGCATCTCGATATTCTTATAGATTGATTCTATACCGCAGGAACCATCGTAAGAAATGTGGAACGCAGCGCCCGTGCCTTTCTTCGTCGTCACCTCAATGACACCCGAAGCACCACGCGAACCGTACTGTGCCGTCTCGGCAGCATTACGCAGGATGGCGAAGCTCTCGATATCGGCAGGGTAGATGGTAGACAGCGTGGCGAGGTCGGAGTAGACGCCGTCGATGATGATCAGCGGGTCGTTGCCACCCGTGAGCGACGTCGTACCACGCACACGCACCGACGAGAGCTGCGCCATGCGGTCCTCGCCATTGGAGATGTTCACACCGGCCGACTGACCGTTGAGGGCCGACAACGGGTTGGTGACAAGACCTTTGTTCATGCGGTCCTGACTGATGACATCCACCGAGCCGGTCTCTACCCCGATACCTTTAATGCCGAGACTGTCGGGGTTGAGCGGTTGCGTATGCTGGGCATGGGCAGTGCCAATGCTCAGCAGAAAAAGATAAAGTGAAAGCTTTCGAGCGTTCATGGGCTTCTCCGTTTACGGTTTATTTCGCAAAAATAAGCAAAAAAAACGTACGGAGCAAAAGAATCGAGAGATATTTTTATTTGTTACTTTCCTTCATGCATGCATAAAGGCACACCAACTCGTGCCTCGGAGAGGCACACTTTTTCATAACCCCAGACTAAGGGAGCAAAGCGACCGCAGTCTGGGGCTTAGGAAGGAGCCAAGATGTCTGATTTCCTGCCTCGGAGAGGCAGACTGCACGACAGTGCGCAATGTGTTCTCACCCACTCATAGCGCGCCAAGGCGCATTCAGCCTCTCCGAGGCTGGAGATCAATTAATCCGTTCTCAGCTTAAACCCCAGTCTGCGTCGCTTTGCTCCTTAGACTGGGGTTATGTAAAATTCAGCCTCTCCGAGGCTGTCTACAGGTATTAAACCTAAAGGACTATTTTTTTCTTTACATCACCACCTCGACGACATGCTTGCCTGTCGTTGCCGGGATGACGTTGCCGTCGATGCGCTTACCATCGACCATGATCTCGCGCACGCCTTTCTGCTTGCCCTCGGGGTTGCTGACATGGATGTCGTAGCTGCCACCGCGGAAGATGCGATGGACGCGGTACTCGCGGGCCGTGGCAGGCAGGCACGGGTCGATGCGCAGACCGTCAAAGTCGGGCTGGATGCCAAGGATGAACTCCGACACGGTGTACCACATCCACGCTGCCGTGCCCGTGAGCCATGAGTTCTTACCCTCACCCGGGCGGAACGCATCCTTACCGGCGACCATCTGACAGTTGACATACGGCTCGACCTTATGCAGCGTCTGGTATTTCTCTTCGACATACGACGGCAGGATCTTCTTGTAATGCTCCCACGCATCGTTGCCACGCCCGTCGACGGTCTCACCGATGATGACCCATGGGTTGTTGTGGCAGAAGATGCCGGCATTCTCCTTGTAACCCTCCGGATAAGAACTGATCTCACCGTATTCGACATAGTAATGCGTGAAAGCGGGGTTGTTGAGCACGATGCCATGCTCACACTCCATGCGTTCCTTCACCGCGTCGAGCGCTTTGTCGCACAGTCCTTCCTTCAGGCCGATGCCGGCCATGGTGCACCAGCCCTGACTCTCGATGAAGATCTGGCCTTCGCGGTTCTCGTGACTACCAATCTTGTTACCGTAGAAGTCGTAGGCGCGAAGGAACCAGTTACCATCCCAGCCGAATTTCTTCACGGACTCACACATGTCGTTGACTGCCTTGTCCATGCGCTCAGCCTCTGCGGTCTTTCCGAGATGACGGCAGAGGGCGGCATAGTCGCGAGCCGTGACGACGAACAGTCCGGCGATCATCAGGCTCTCAGCCTTCGAGCCCTTACTGTTGTTCTCCGTGGTCTGGAAGCTCTCGTTCGGATCCCAGGAGAAGCAGTTGAGGTTCAGACAGTCGTTCCAGTCGGCACGCCCGATGAGCGGCAAGCGGTGTGGGCCGAGGTTGTTGAGGACATGATCGAGGGAGATGGTAAGATGTTCGAAGAGCGTCTTCTCCGAGCCTTTCTGATTGTCAAACGGCACCATCTCGTCGAGGATAGAGTAGTCGCCCGTCTCCTTGATATAAGCGACCGTTCCGAAGATGAGCCAGCACGGGTCGTCGTTGAATCCGCCGCCGATATCGTTGTTGCCGCGCTTCGTCAACGGCTGGTACTGGTGGTAACAGCCGCCGTCGGGGAACTGTGTCGAAGCGATGTCGATGATACGTTGGCGCGCCCGCTCGGGGATGAGGTGGACGAAGCCGACGAGATCCTGGTTGGAGTCGCGGAAGCCCATACCACGGCCGATGCCACTCTCGAAGAACGAGGCGGAACGACTCATGCAGAACGTCACCATGCACTGGTACTGGTTCCAGATATTCACCATACGGTCGAGCTTGTCGTTGCCCGTCTCAGCGCGGAAGATGCCAAGGAGGCCGGTCCAATAACTGTTCAGCTCGGCAAAAGCTTTGTCCACCTTCTCCACAGTGTCGTAAGCATCGATGATGGCGTGTGCCTTCTCTTTGTTGATGACGTGGTCGAGACCGTCCTCGCCACAGTAGTTACCGTCCTTGTCAACCCATTTACGGTCCTGCTGTTCCTCGACATAGCCGAGGATGAAGATAAGGTCGCGGTGCTCACCCGGCTTGAGCGTGACGTCTATCTCATGGACGGCGATAGGGCTCCAGCCGTGCGCCACGGAGTTGCGGCAGTGACCCTCAGCCACGGCGTCGGGCATGCTCTTCTCCGAATAGAGACCGACGAAGGTCTCGCGGTCGGTGTCGAAGCCCTTGATAGGACTGTTGACATGATAGAAAGCGTAATGGTTACGGCGCTCCCGGTATTCGGTCTTATGGTAGATCGTCGAACCCTCGATCTCCACCTCTCCCGTGGAGAAGTTGCGCTGGAAGTTCTCCATATCCGTGGCAGCGTTCCACAGGCACCACTCCTCGAAAGAGAACACCGTCAGATGCTTCTGCTCCTTACTGTTGTTCGTGAGGGTCATACGTTGCACCTCGCAGTGGGCATGAAGCGGCACAAAGAAGAGCACCGAGGCCTCGACGCCGTCCTTGCTGCCCGTGATACGCGTGTAGTTCATGCCATGACGGCACTCATAACTGTCGAGCTTCGTGCGGCATGGTTTCCATCCGGGGTTCCAGACGGTGTCACCATCCTTGATATAGAAATAACGGCCGTCGTTGTCCATCGGCACGTTGTTGTAGCGATAGCGCGTGATACGACGGAACTTAGCATCCTTATAGAAAGAATAGCCGCCGGCGGTGTTGCTGATCAAAGAGAAGAAATCTTCGTTGCCAAGGTAGTTGATCCATGGCCAGGGGGTCTTAGGGTCGGTGATGACATACTCGCGATGGGCGTCATCGAAGTGGCCGTAACGTTGTTGTTTCATTATCAAAATAGAGTTTTGTTTTCTGCATGCAAAGTTAAGCGTTTTTATCGGAAAACAACTTTGCGGATGTTACCATAAAATGATACTATTGTATCATTCTCGTGCTAAAAATGTTACATCATCCGTTGGTCTCATTTCTTTTTCCTAATTTTGCACGTAGGGGCGGCCGGTACCTCGAAGAGGTGCGGGGTGCCCCTACGGTGAAATGAAAACGAACAATCAAAACAAAATAGAAACAATATGCTACACAATCATCGTATCAAACTCTTATGCGCTGCCTTCACACTTGCAGCAGCGACAGCATCGGCTCAGACAGCTCCCAAGCTGCGTGCCGACAATATCGACGAAGTGCTCCGTGCCATGACCTTGGAGGAGAAAGCACAGCTCCTCGTGGGCGACGGCAATGCGGGCTTTGTAGGCTCAGGTGCCATGCTCGGTCATCAGTCACGTCTCGTCGCCGGTGCGGCCGGCCAGACGGTAGCCATCGAGCGCCTCGGCATCCCTGCCACAGTGCTCACCGACGGTCCTGCTGGTGTGCATATCGACCCGAAGCGTGAGGGCACGACAGCGACGTTTTATGCCACGGGCTTCCCCGTCGGCACCTGCCTCGCCTCAACGTGGAACCCACAGCTCGTCTACAATGTCGGTCAGGCCATGGGCAAAGAGACACTCGAATACGGATGTGACGTCATCCTCGGCCCCGGTCTGAACATCCAACGCAACCCACTCGGCGGACGTAACTTCGAGTATTACAGTGAGGACCCGCTCGTCACTGGCATCATTGGTGCAGCGATGATCCGCGGCATCCAGAGTCAGGGTGTGGGCACGAGTCCCAAACATTTTGCTGTGAACTCACAGGAGGGAGACCGTACACGTGTCGACGAGCGTGTGTCACAGCGTGCCCTGCGCGAGATCTACCTGCGCGGCTTCGAGCGTGCCGTACGTGAGGGCCAGCCTTGGACCATCATGGCTTCTTATAATAAGGTGAACGGTGTCTACTCACAGGACAACTACGACCTGCTGACAAAGGTGCTGCGCAACGACTGGGGCTTCAAAGGCATCGTCATGACCGACTGGATCGGCAAACGTTCTGACCTGCCGACAGCACAGGAGGTGCACGCCGGTGACAACCTCCTCATGCCGGGCTATCCCGACCAGGTGAAGGACATCGTCGAGGGCGTGAAGAACGGTACCATCAAGATGGAGGATGTGGACCGCAACGTGCGTGAGATGCTCGAATATATCGTCAAGTCGCCGAAGTTCCGCAACTATCAGTATTCGAACAAGCCGGACCTCAAAGCCAACGCTGCCATCACGCGTCAGGCCTCGGCAGAGGGTATGGTACTGCTGAAGAACAACGGCGCACTGCCGGTAAAGAACCTGAAGACTGTCGCCCTCTTCGGCGTGAACAGTTACGATTTCTTCAGTGGCGGTCTCGGCTCCGGTTGCGTCAATGTGCTTTATGTCGTCGACATGGTACAGGGATTGAAGAACGCAGGCGTGGCAACGACACCGACCCTGACCAATATCTATCGCAAGTATGTCGACTATGCCTCGGCTAAGCTCCAGGCTGACAAGAACCCGGAGATGTGGTTCCTTAACCAAGGTCAGCCGAAGCTCGATGAGATAGAGATCACCGACCGCCTCATCGCTCATGAGGAGCCGCAGGCCGACGCCGCCATCATCACGATAGCCCGTCAGGCCGGTGAGGGCATGGACCGTGGTCAAGAGGATTTCAACCTCTCCGACAAGGAGCGCGACATGATCAACCGTGTCAGCGACCGCTTCCACAAAGTAGGCAAGCCCGTCATCGTCATCATCAACAGTGGCTCGTCCATGGAGACAGCATCGTGGCGCGACCGTGCCGACGCCATCCTCGTGGCATGGCAGCCCGGTGAGGAAGGCGGCAACAGTGTCGCTGACGTGCTCACGGGAAAGGTCAACCCCAGCGGTCACCTCACAGCGACATGGCCCGTATCAATCAGTGACGACCCGTCAACGGATAACTTTCCACAGTCGCCCGTCTATTATAACTTCACGGATAAGTTCGCCGGTGGCTATCTGAAAGGCGTCAACTACAGTAACCACGAGGAGGATATCTACGTGGGTTACCGTTACTACGACACCTTCGGCCGCAAGCCCGCCTATCCTTTCGGCTACGGACTGAGCTACACGACGTTCGACTTCAGTAAGCTCACTGCGAAGAAGTCGGGCAACAACATCATCGTGACCGTCAGCGTGAAGAACACCGGTAAGGTTGCCGGCAAGCAGGTGGCGCAGGTCTATGTCGCTGCGCCGAAAGGTAACTTAGAGAAACCTGCCAAGGAACTGAAGGGCTTTGCCAAGACGCGTCTGCTCAAACCCGGAGAGAGTGAGACGCTGACGATCACCATCCCCGTGCGTGACCTCGCTTCCTATGACAGCAAGGACAGCCAATGGCTCGCCGATGCCGGCACCTACACGTTCCTCGTAGGCGACAATGTGGAGCACACCACACTGAAGACAACGCTGAAGCTCGGCCAGTACATGGAGAAAACCTCCAATGCCATGCCGCTCAACGTCAGCCTCAACCTGCTGAAGCAATAACAACACCGTAAAGATAGCAGGTTGGATTCTGGGAGACGCGCCCGCACCTCGGAGAGGTGCCACACGGTTAGCCCCAGGTAAGGAGCGCAGCGACATCACCCCTGCCACGACCGCCAGCCCCAATCACTCCCAGACCCTGTTCGCCCTCTTCGAGGCCGGATGTCAACGAAACCACTCTGGCCCTAAACCCCATGCTGCGGCTACGCCTTGCATGGGGCTAACCGTGTGGCACCTCTCCGAGGTGCTTATTGGGGCTAATCATTTAATAAAAAACATAAAACATACATCCATGCGCAAACTCCTTTTCTTTATACTCTCCCTTATGGCAACGTCTTTTGCCTCGGCGGCCAGCCCTTTCGTACAGGTCAGCAACGGACATTTCGTCCGCGACGGAAAACCTTACTATTATGTCGGCACGAACATGTGGTACGGTGCCATCCTCGGCAGTGAGGGACGGGGCGGCGACCGCAAAAGGCTCTGCCGAGAGCTCGACTATCTGAAGAAAAACGGCATCGACAACCTCCGCATCCTCGTCGGCTCCGACGGTGAGGAAGGCATCAAGACAAAGGTCGAGCCGACACTGCAGAAAGCGCCGGGCGTATACAACGACACGATCCTCGCAGGCCTTGACTATCTCCTCATGGAGATGGGCAAGCGTAAGATGGTGGCCGTACTCTATCTCAACAACTCGTGGGAATGGAGCGGTGGCTACGGCTTCTACCTCGAGCATGCCGGGGCGGGCAAAGCGCCACAGACGGATGTGGACGGCTATCCTAAATATATGGAGTTCGTCTCGCAGTTCGCCACCAACGAGAAAGCGCACCAGCTGTTCTACAACTATGTGCGTTTCATCCTCTCGCGTACGAACAGGTACACGGGTAAGGCTTACAAAGATGATCCGGCGATCATGTCGTGGCAGATAGGCAACGAGCCGCGCGCCTTCAAGAAAGAGGTACTGCCACAGTTTGAGGAATGGCTCAGTGAGGCCTCGGCTCTTATCCGCTCCCTTGACCCGAACCACCTCATCTCCATCGGCTCGGAAGGAGCCTGGGGCTGCGAGGGCGACCTCTCATGCTGGGAGCGTATCTGCGCCGACAAAAATGTGGATTATTGCAACGTGCACCTCTGGCCATACAACTGGGGCTGGGCACGTAAGGATCATCTCACGGAAGACCTCGAGCGGTCGGAGAAGAACACAAAGGATTATATCGACCAGCATCTCACTGTCTGCGACCGTATCAACAAACCGCTCGTCATGGAGGAGTTTGGCTTCCCGCGCGACGGCATGAGCTACACGCCGGGCTCACCTGTGACCGCGCGTGATGCTTATTATAAATATGTGTTCTCCCTCGTTGCCGACAATGCCACGAAAGGTGGTAAGTTCGCCGGCTGCAACTTCTGGGCATGGGGCGGATATGCTCAGCCACGCCATGAGTTCTGGCAACCGGGCGATGACTACTGTGGCGACCCGAGCCAGGAGGCCCAGGGTCTCAACAGTGTCTTCGCAAAGGACAAGAGCACGATGAAAGTGGTGAAGAAAGAGGTGAAAAGAATGAAAAGAATAAAAGGGCAACGGTGACACCGCAATGGCGGCAACAAGGGCCGCCCGCACCTCGAAGAGGTGCCACACGGTTAGCCCCAGGTAAGGAGCGTAGCGACGCAACCTGGGGGAAAATGTAAGGAAGGGGGTAACATGAAAACCGGCCTCGAAGAGGGCGAACAAGGTCTAAAGTGAACGTTTTATAACCATGTTCGCCCTCTTCGAGGCCGGTATTCAGGTTATCCGCCTCCATACAACCCCACGTTTAGGCTGCGCCTCACGTGGGGCTAACCATGTGGCACCTCTCCGAGGTGCTCATGTGTGCGTTATCTGCGAAACAATCGTTAAATTATTGTCCTTACCGCATTGCCGCACTTGCCTTCACACCTACGATACCTGCAAACTTGTCGTCAAGATAGAACGTCGCCATCGACGTGTCTTTCTTGACGGCATATTTCAACGTGATCATATTGAGCTTTGCCGTACGCGGTTGGTAATTGACCTTGCCTTTCACCAACCGTGACGTCTCGGCTCTCTTATGCATGGCTTCCAACATTGAGTCAGTGAGATGGAGCGTGGAGTCGACATCCGACCATGCGATATAGTCGACATCTTCCAACGCCATCTTCTCCGACACAAAATCCTTGACATGCCCTTTCGCCGTGTAGCTGTTGCCACAAGACGAAAAGACACCAAGCATCATCAGGAAGCTCCAAACCGCACAAAGCATACGACCGGACTTCCAGACTTCTGAACTCCTGGGGGTCCCAACTTCCGAACTCCCGGACTTCCCAACTTCTGAACTTCTGACTATCATTTCTTCGGAATATTCTTCAGGATCTCAAGGAGATGATCCCATACCATCTGTACCGTCGGGATATAGAGGCACTCATCAGGCGTGTGCACATTGTGCAGCGTCGGACCGAAGCTCACCATGTCGAGGTTAGGATATTTCTCCGAGAACAATCCGCACTCCAGTCCGGCATGGATACCGCGCACGACGGGATCTTTGCCGAAGAGCTTGCGGTAAGCCTCCTTGGCGATGCGCTGCAGCTCTGAGCCGTGCTTAGGCTGCCAGGCAGGATAGCCATCGGTCTGCTCCGCCTCTGCACCGGCGAGCTCATATGTAGCCTTGACGGTGTTGCAGATATTCGTCAGGTTCGACGTGACATTAGAGCGCTGCGAGCTCACGATGACGACCTTGTCGTCCTCACTCTGCACGCTTGCCACATTGCTGGAGGTCTCGACCATCCAAGCTAACTCCTCGTCCTGACACATGGCGAAGACACCATTGTCGACAGCCTGTAAGGCACTGATAAGACGGCGGCTGACATCCTCGGGCATGACCTTCTGAGCATCGCAGCTCTCGAGGTTCCACTCCATATGCGTGTCGGTGACATGATACTCATCCTCAACCTGTGCAGCGAAGACGTTCCAGTCGGCCTTTACGGCTTCCTTCTTGTCCTCAGGCACGGCAAAGATGATCTTACCGTCGCGGGGGATGGCATTGTGCATCTTACCCGAGTTCCACTGAGCCAGACGCAGCGACAGTTTGCCCTGCTCCATGTAAAGGAAGCGTGCGAGGACCTTGATGGCGTTGGCGCGTTTCTTCTCGATGTCGTCGCCGGAGTGACCACCGTTGAGACCCTTCAGCGAGCCCTGCAGGAAGAAGTAACCCTTCGGAGCATCCTCACGCTGGAAACGGAACGTTGCGATCGTGCTGCGGCCACCGGCGCAGGAGATGAAGATCTCACCCTCATTCTCTGAATCGAGGTTGATAAGATAGTCACCAGTCATGAATCCGGGCTTCATGCCAATAGCACCTGTAAGTTGTGTCTCCTCGTCGCGTGTGAAGACACATTCAATAGGTCCGTGCTCAATATCGTCGGAGTCGAGGATAGCGAGCTCTATAGCGTCGCCGATACCGTCGTCGGCACCGAGCGTCGTTCCTTTGGCGTGCATCCATTCACCGTCGACATAGGTCTGAATAGCATCCTTGGAGAAGTCGAAATCCACATCCACGAGCTTGTCGCAGACCATATCCATGTGGCTCTGCAGAATCGTCGTAGCACGGTCCTCATAACCTTTCGTAGCGGGCTTGCGGATGAGCACGTTACCGGTCTCATCGACTTTCGTCTCCAAGCCGTGGCGCTCACCAAAGTTCTTAAGATATTCGATCATCTTCTCCTCATGCTTCGACGGGCGCGGAATCTTATTGATAGCCGCAAACTGTTCGAACACGCGGGCGGGTTTCAATTCTGCCATAATAGTATGTATTTTAATGTTTATATTTTATATTGCCTGTAATTTAATAAACGCGTTTTATAGAATAAAATCTAATTTGTTGCGTTATCTCTTTGCAGTTTGTACTTTTAACGCTATCTTTGCAACCGCTTAAGTATAATTGCAGTGCAAATTTAATAAATAATGATAGAAACGTTACTCCTTACGGTGTTAATTATTGCTATAGCCATGGCGCTCCTCAGCGTTAAGGTGTTGCTGACGAAGAACGGCAAGTTCTCGTCCATGCATATCCACGACTCTCAGGCCATGAAAGACCGTGGCATCCACTGTGTCATCGACGAAGACCGCGAGATGCGCGCCGCAGGACGTTTCAGATAAACACTGTAAAGGATCTATATTGAATCAGATAAAAAACAAAAATATGAAGAACAACATTCTCTTCGCGGTAGCTATTGCTGCTGCCACGACTTTTGGCTTCACTTCTTGCAACAAGAGTGCTCCTAAGATGGACGACAAGACAGAACCCGTTGAGCAGAAGGCTCCGAGCACCAAGATTGCTTATGTGGAGGTCGACTCCATCATGACGCAGTATCAGTTCTGCAAGGACTACACGAAGATCCTCAACGCCAAGGGTACCAATATCCAGAAGACCCTCGCAAGCCGTCAGCAGCAGCTTCAGGGCGCTGCCGCCAACTTCCAGCAGAAGGTGCAGCAGAACGCTTACACCCGCGAGCAGGCCGAGGCTATCCAGGCCGGACTGCAGAAGCAGAGCGGTGACCTCCAGGCACTGAACCAGCGTCTTAGCAGTGAGTTTCAGGCTGAGACAGACAAGTATAACAAGGCTCTGCACGACTCTATCCAGCACTACCTCGCCCTCTACAACAAAGATAAGAAGTATGGCATGATCTTCGCCAAGCAGGGTGACAACCTGCTCTATGCCGACAAGGCTTACGACATCACTGCAGAGGTCGTCGCCGGTCTGAACAAGGCATACAAGAAGAAAAAGTAAAGCCTCTCCCCGGCCCACTATCCTCGGTCCTTCCGTTACCGGAAGGCAGAAAATCCCGTAGGGAGGGAGAAAGCGCACCCATTGCGAATCGACTCCTACGGTGGTAATCATTCCCTCCCCTGGGTGGGGGAGGGATAAAGGGTGGGGCCGTCAGGTTCCATTAAAATTTTTCCCCAAAATATTTGGTCATTCCAAAAAATAGCAGTACCTTTGCACTCGCTTACAAAAAGAATGGCTCCGTAGCTCAACTGAATAGAGCATCTGACTACGGATCAGAAGGTTCCGGGTTTGAATCCCAGCGGAGTCACTTCTTACGTTAGCGAGCATATAAATTCATGGTTTGGCTCCGTAGCTCAACTGAATAGAGCATCTGACTACGGATCAGAAGGTTCCGGGTTTGAATCCCAGCGGAGTCACAAAAAAGCAGCAATCGCAATGATTGCTGCTTTTTTGTTGTCCCAGTTTTGGGCTGTACCTCTTTTTTGGTTCTTCAGCTTTGCGGGTTGGTTTACGGGAACAACCTCGAAGAGGTTGAACTATGTTAGCCCCACGTGAGGCGTAGCCGAAACGTGGGGTTGTGGTTGAGAGAGGATGACCTGAATACCGGCCTCGAAGAGGGCGAACATGGTTTGATCCCATTTGTAACCAGCACCCCGCCCATGTTCGCCCTCTACGAGGCCGACAGGTCAGGTTAAATCGCCCGACCGGAGCCCCAGGTTGCGTCGCTGCGCTCCTTACCTGGGGCTACTCATGTACCGAAGTACCTCTTTTTACTGTTTATCCTTGTAATCTCTCCCTCCCCTGGGTGGGATTTTCAGCCTTCCGATAACGGAAGGACCGAGGATAGTGGGACTAAGGGTGGGGCCACTAAGGGTGGGGCCGATATATCTCATAGTACCCTTCCACCATCTTCCCGATATCATATTGCATCGCTCGACGGTGGCAACGGGCCGCCACAAAACCATATAAAGCCGGATCCTCACAAAGTCGGGTAACAATCTTTGCCACCTCTGCATCATTGCCTTCACCGAACATGACACCGTAGCCTTCCGTCACTTCCCTGAGCCCATTGACCCGCGAGGCCAAGAACGGCTTGCCGGCAGACATACCCTCGACATTAGAGAGCGACAATCCTTCCCAATGAGACGACATAACGACGATATCAGCCGCACGCAGCACATTAGGCACATCCATTCGTAAGCCGAGGAACCGGACATTGTCACTGACACCCAACTGCCGCGCCAAAGCCTCAACCTCAACCTGTCGCTCACCGACACCTACAAGCCACAATTCATATTGCTGCTTATCGAGCCTTGTCAACGCTCGCACCAAAGTATCCTGATCCTTCTGCGCACGGAACCGCGCAATCATGACAACAGCCCTGCGATCTCCTTTCAACTTCAATAATGCGGCATCCGGCTGGGCCGTATAGATCTTCTCAACATCGACGCCATTATTGATCGTCGAGATTCGGATATACCAAGGCGAGGAAGGATCGAGCCACTTGCCACCCATATATTCTCGTAACTTATCCTCTGCAATCTTCGAGATACAGACGATGTGACTATACTGCGAATACATCCAGCTCTCAATCGGTGCGTACCATTTCCAGCTACGCTTGCGGTTGGAAGTGTTATGCTCGGTGGTGCACAGCATAGGAAGATGTCCGTGCACAACAGTGCATAGCACCTTGGCACAAGCTGCAAAGAGTTGTGGCGACGAGTTATGGGTATGCACAATGTCGTAAAGACGCATCAATCGCGCGAGCTGCCAGATATACCTGACACTATAGACCCCTTTACCAAGCCGGATAATCCGTATCGGCTGGATGTCTCCGCCTGCATGCGCCTCGTTCCACTGTTCTATCTCCCGGCAGAACGGGGTCTCCTCGCCATCGAAGGTACAGATGTCGCAGTGCACCCCAGGCTTGAGCGTCAGGCGCTCAGCGAGTTGCACGACGATATGCTCTGCCCCACCGGTAAGCAAGGAGGTAATAACCTGTAATATCCGCATATTTTTCATGCACTATAATGTTCAACCACATCCCGCCGGTGCATCATCCACCCGACGGGCCGGAGGCCATACCAACAACGCGCTATCGGCGGCACGATGGTGTCGGCACGACGACAATACCAGAAGCGCCAGTAGTTGATGGCTGCCTTCACCTTCACCGCAAAAGGCACCCGACAGGTGGTGAGCTCCGCGTAGGTCAGCATCGAAGCCCGCGGACTCTGCATCCTGATCCTCACGATGTTGGCCGTCAGTCCACCGTCGAGGTAGTCACGGAGGTAGAGAATGTCGGGAATGACATACAACGGATATTCCCGGGCTATCCTGTTCCATACCAGCGCCTCCGGACAGAACCGTTCACCGCTGACCTCCGGGAACGGATGGTCGCGCAACACGTCGGTGCGAAAAACCTCACACATGTCGCCCGTCACATGCGCTTCATAGCGCAGCGCCAGCGACGAATAGAGGCCCGACACCACCGGTGTCCCGATCCTCTTTCCGTTGCGATGCGCCATATATCCGCAGACGCCACCTATGTCCTGGCGTCCGAGCCCCTCTACCCGTTTCCACGCCGCTTCGATCGCCGCCACGGCACCTGGCGGCAGTTCATCGTCGGAATCGAGGATCAGCGTCAGCATCCCCCGGGCTTCTCTCACACCGCTGTTCACCGCCGTGTGCTTCCCCCCGTTCGTCTTGCGTACATACCGCAGTGCAACGGTGCGCTTCATGTCCGCCCCCGCACTGAACAGATCCGCGGTGCCGTCGGTGGAACCGTCATCGACGACAATCCATTCAAAATCCCGGCACGTCTGGGCACACAACGACTTGTAGAGACGTGGAAGCAGCGAAGCCCGGTTATAGGTCGGCGTGAGGATAGTCAGTAAGAAACTCATAACTTACCCTTTTCAGCGTTCCATGAACCGGAAAGCCGGCCGATAAAACTTGTCATAATCGTAGCTGTGGTCATATTCAAATTTCTGCTCGATCGGATCACCCGGCCGGATGCCATTGGAGAAGAACGTCTTATACGGATAAAGCTGAATGCTCCAACCCGTAAGGATACGATTGAAAAGGAAGAAGCTGACAATAATCATCAAGAATGCCTGCTGGATATTCTTCTTCGTATAAGTGCTCAGATAGGAGACTGTTGAGATGACACCTATCATATAATACCAGCTCAGTCGCCCACCATTCTCATTCTTCACGAAGAAAAGCAAGACGCCACAGAACACCAAGGACATGTTAAGCATCACAATATGTTTCGGTGTCTCAGGTATCTCATCATACCTGCTCAGGATAAGATACAGGAAGAACACAGCCTCAACGAGATAAGCGATACGGAAGCCCGACACATTACCTGCCACTCCGGCCCGCTCAGCGTCTACCTCACCATAAGCAGAGAAGAGTGCCGTAGGGCCACCCGTCAAACCTAAAAGGAACAGAGCGATCATGACATAAAGGACATGCTTGCCCGTAAATTTCCTCACGGGAACGAAATACATCGGCAGGAGCACGAGGGCGGAGTTGTGAAACTTAAAGGCGATGAACCATACGATAAGGAAGCGCCACAGGCTCCGCTTGATGATATATCTGATACCCAACCAGGCGATGGTCGCACCCATGACCTGACGGAGATACGTGAACGTGAAGAAGAACCACAAAGCTAAAAAGAGAATCACCGCAAAGGGATAGTTCTCACAATAGTCCTTAATGGATTGGAAGAGAAAGGTATAGACGATAATGGTCGTGATCAGCACAAAGATATACCGGTTCGTCGTAATCAAGCCAACCAAGATATTGTACCAGCCGTACCCCTGTTCCTTAGGATATTCCTGAAAGACGTAAGCCGTGGCCAATGGCAGCTTCTTTGAGATATCATTGGCGGCACCATCAAACAGCTCGCAATAGATGTACCGGTCGTAACCGCCCAACATATCAGAACAGCCTACAAACAGCGCCAACACGATCATCGAACCCAAGAGGAACGCTTTATTCATCTGTTGCCGCTGGTCCTCGTCCCGCATGTCTGAGATGCTAAAAAAGAAGAAGACCGTAAGAAAGAAAAGAAGATAATAGAGTAACATGGATCAAAAATTTGCAAAGATAACTAAAGTTTCCGCAAAGATACTGTAAAATTATATAAGAAAAAAAACAATAAGCGAGAAATATATACAACCTCTACCCTTTTCCGCTTAATGAAACACACTGAACATTAATGCGGACACGCGTTCTCTGTCATGTTCATACAGTACTGATTTGCGACCGGCAGATGCTATATGTTCGAATTTTTGCCGGTCATTGATTATTGACAGTAAGACACGGATAACATCTTCACTATTATTGTAAATTATGCACGACTTGTCATTTTCCACAGCAATGTTCTCCATTGCGAATTTTGAACCAATCGCCAGTAGTCCGTTTGCCAGAGCATCAAGCACCTTTCCCTTTGTCCCCGTTCCAATACTTATTGGGACTAATTGAACATCGTGCTTAACTACTTCTTCAATATAATCAGGAGCGAAAGAAATTTGTTTAGCCTCCCATCCTGCATCTTTCATGTTTGTTACAATCTGTTCCCATCCATGACCAAGAAATGTTACCTCGTAATTATTAATCAGAACCTCTTTGTCTTTTTGGTTGACATTACATAAAGCCTTGAATATCTCGTCCGCATCTTGCTTCATATAATAATTGTATTGACCGGCTATCAGCAACCGTATTGGAGTGTGGAAATGTCGGTCATTATTATGTTGGTAGACCTCATAATGAGGATGACGAATGAAATGCGCCTGAATACCAGGTGCCATCTCTCTGAGGAATTGTGCATCCGCTTCACCTACCAGATGATAATGTATTGTTTCGCTCCTGTCGAAGTCGCGCTCCATGTGTCGGAACTTAGGATACATGAAAGCACATCGCCAGTATTTCTTCCAGTCGCTCATTACGAACCGTGTGCCTAACATCCGATAATAATACAGGGCTTCAGAATCCGGTAATGTATGCAGCCTCTTATAGTCTTTAAACTGACTTGCCACCTTAGACATCTCTTCACCGTAAATCCATATCCCGTCAGGCTTGCGACTTTTGATTGACTCGACATATTTTTTCGGCATTGTTATATAATGATGAAGGGGATACTTCAGAAACAATCGAATGAACAGCAAGTGTAAAGCGAAAACCAGTTTATACCATCGTGGTAAAGGAACCAGATGGATTTTTACTCTTAGTTCTTCTTCAACTTCTTTTATCTTCGCTGCCGGCAGATTATTGTTGTTAAACGAATATATTTCAATATCAACATCTTTCGGACGATGAGCCATAAGATGATAAGGCAGAGCAGAAGTGCCATGATAATTCTCCTTGTATGGCGTAAGTATAGAAATGGTCGTAATTCTCATAATTTGATGTTATTTAGGAGAGATACCTCTTCGTAATTGGTCCCACCTAACAATGCAGCCCGATAGGGGAATCCACTGTGATACATTAGCTTGTCGCGGACCAGATACACTGTGTCGGCATAGCTTATCATATACATGTCAAGGAACGACTTCATATAGACGGCCTTTGATGCATCGGCTGTAAAACCAAGATGGACAACCTTGCCAGGCATGACATATACGTAGGGAAGAGATTTTTCTTTCAATTCAGAAAGGAATGTTGAACTGTCGGCGGTGACAAGAATGTTCTTGTTGCCATATTGTTTGTGAAGTTCTTTAACTGTTTCAATGCATCTTTCAATGTAAGCCTCGCGCTGATCCACCGGCAGTATGTCGCCGCCCTCCTTGAAGTCGCCAAGCAACTGCCGAAAACGAAATGTGCAGGAAATATAATTCTTTTCCCCTCCTAACTTCTCCAGGTGATAACCGATAAGTTGTTGCAAGTCATCGGCAGGTTTGAAGAGCTCGTGAAACAAAGTACGATATTCCTCATCGCGCGGTATCATATTCGTAAAGACATGGAGCTGAGTACAATGCTTGCGGAAGTATGACCGCAGCACCGTCGACTGTACGAAATGCTGCCAACGGTTGCGTGGGTCATTATGATAGGTAAGAAGAACGCAGGGATAACTCTCCGTCAGATCCCAGTCAATCTCATCCTCCCCAATCCGCCAGTCATATTCGTTCGGCGCCAGATAATCCTCCAAGTGCAAAGGCTCAAAGACGATTCTGAATGGTCTCCCCTGCCGTTTGCATTCCGCATAGACAGACACGATACCCCGCAGACGGTCGCTGAGACCACCGGAGAACGTCGTCTCGTTCAACGCCATAAAGACGACGGCACGCACATGCTTGTCAGAACGACCGCCACCTGCCTTGCCCTTATAAAACGGTATCAGAAACTTATGACGCCAACGATAATTGGCAAGCAAGATAGGCGTAAAATAGAATAGGCTGTTGAAGAGTCTATAAAGGAAATCTGCTAATTGTCGAAATATTTTCATCTATTTTCAGTGGTTCTTCAAAATGAGACAAAGCAAAGGATCCAACAACCAATGAAGGTGCCATCGGCATACAAACATAATCATCTTTCTGCCATTGCTTTCCACATCAGACAACTTCATATTGCGGGACCAGGGATCATGGGCGATCGTAGACCAACGTTGCTGCCTGACACGAAAAGGTAGCTTCGTGTCCCAGTAATAACCTTTACACAAATAGGATGCGGCAAAGATCGTACATTCCTTTACGATCTTTGCGCCTTTGCGAGAGCCCTTCTCGCGAGTTTTATTTTCTCGCCAAGCCGCAAAGGGCGCAAAGCCCTAAAATGGTATTATGCCAATTTCTTCCCCAACAACACCAGCGCTGTCAACTTATTCTTCTCAGCCAGTTTCGCAACACCATAACACACCAAAACTGTAAGCACGCCGATGATCGGAGCAACGATATATTGCTGTATATCCATCGGGCATACATCCTCATCAATACTCCAGATTTTTTCTACCACGTTCTGAAGCAAGACACCCTGAAGACCATAGATCGCCAGCGTATAGCATCCAACATTAGCCAACATTTCCTTACATCTGTTGGAAAGAACTCTGCATATCAGCTTCATCAGCGTAATGCTCAGTATGGACCCTGCCAATCCACCGATGAACTGCACCGGCAACTGTAGCGGATCGTAGAAGAGCACTTCATACGAGAGAGCGGCCGGACCATGCCATGGCACAAACAGAAAGACGATGAGAGAGACCAGTAATGCCCCCTCCGCGTGAGCTTGCAGCCAACCGTCATGTCCCTTCAACGCATAGCCTAACCAAAAGAAGATAAGCATATAGTTGAATTGCAAATAATATCCATGTGGGAAGAGCAGGGCGAAGACAATGCTTCCTATGATCTTTAACCACAATGCACCCGGAAGCCTCAACACCAGCCACACAAAGAGATAGCAGGCAAACAGCGTCCGCATGAACCACATACCACCAATAGCCTCATTGCGAATGAAGCCCACAGGACAACTTCCCGTTGTCAACCACGTCGCCAACAAGTTAAGGCTGACATACGTCACCGTTGGCACAAGTAGCTGCAACGCTTTCTTCCTGATGAAAGGCACAAAGGACATCGTCAGAGAGTGATGACTAAAATATCCACTTATCAACATAAACAGAGCCATGTGAAAAGTATACAACATCCTGCATATAACGGATTGATCGCCAACAGAGAGCATCGTAAAGGCATGGCCCGTACATACTAAAAATATCGCCCACAACTTCGCAAGGTCAAGATAAGCAATCCTCTTCTTTCCTACCATTCCGCTTCATTATAATGATTTTCAAACGTAACGACTCCCACAAATATTAAGACACCAGACAAATCTAATCGTAACACGTACGAGGCACGATCGAGAATCCCTTGAAATCAATGCATGTCCTCTGCTTGACGATGCACGTTAAAACCTTCGACCCCTTATTATAACGTACCTATCCAACCTTGGATCCTGCATTCCTTAGCGTTCTTTGCGCCTTTGCGAGAAAAAAACAGCATGCGAACGATATTAATTCCTTGCGGGAGTCGTTTTTCGCCAAGCCATTTAGAATATTCTCCTTTGTATTATAACTCATCTCTTTATGAGAATAGATCCGTGTTCTATACTCTTAAGCGTCTCAAGACTCTTCATCGTCAGAAATAAATCAAGTTTCTATTCCTCATCAATATAAATTTCCGGATGTTCTATCTCTTCTACGAGCAAATCAACTGTCGTGCAGGGCTTTTGCTTTTTATAGTTATTGCCAGAATAGCAAGAACGAAGCTTCTCTGCCCTTCTCTTCGCTAACGCCTCGTCTCCATAATTTTGAAGCAAAGAATAAAACTTCGGATCATTCTTTTTATAACTGTACCTGGCGGTCTCTAACTTTTTACGTAGAATGTTATTTAATTTTTCGATATATGCCTTTCTTGTAATGGCGGTGTCGAGAAATATGAAATGAAGGAGATACCACAATTCGAATGCCTCATTACTCCAAGCAACTTTTAGGCCATTTGCCGTGGCATCATTGATAGCCTTGTTAAAGTCCTTATTGTCATCCTCATCAAACACGACCCATGTTCGATCAAATGGCAAAGAATTGCATCTCTCTAAATTCCTCTTTATCTTCTGTGCTTCTTTCACTAATGAAGTTGTTGAGCGTCCTAATCCCTTCACATCAACATCTATCACAGCAGTGTATTTCTCATCTCTTGCTAATGCTTTGAAATAATTCGGCTCTGTTTTCTCACCTTCACAGATGATAAGAAAACGGTAATGCTTCTTCCTTATATTTTCAACTCTCGCACCACTTGCTTTCGGTTGGGATACCTTTGCTCTAAGAATGTCGAGCTTATTCTTTTCCATAATCGAGTCCTCCTATAAAAGGAATGGCACCATAACGCCCGTTGATGTAATCTTTCTCATAGCTGCTGTCATTACGAACCTTCTTGCCCTGTTCGTCAATGAATTCGACAAGAGAATACAAATCTGTGGAATCAGTCTTATCCTTCTCTACAAACCAGATTTGGTCTCTGCGAAAATTCTTCTTACTAAGCAGATTCGTATCATGGGTATTAAAGATCAGCTGAGCATTATGTTTGTTGCTCATAGGATCCATGAACAAGCGGACGATATGACGTGTGAGAATAGGATGAAGCTTGGCATCTAACTCATCAATGAGTAGCACTTCGCCATGAATCAGCGTGTCAAAGATAGGACCGGACATCTCAATTATTTTCTTTGTCCCCTCTGACTCCATCGTACTCTCCTGAAATTCCTCTTCGTCAACAACTTTACCATTCGCATCTTTAATGTTATGAGTAGTGAGCGTCTCCATGACGTTGCCTTTCTGAACTTCTTCCATCAGATCTTTTTTTATCCCATCTGGTACATGGCTAAGCGACTCTACCATGTCCTTTGTCAAAGATTTCTGACGGACTGCCAAATTGTTGAAGCCAAGCTGTGTGTCATGGAAGAACTGAATAGCCTGCTTGTAACCATCCTTGTGCTTACTTATCATCTCCATTGTGAAACCTTCGTATCCAGTTGCCTCTATGCCATTGATAGAATTTAATTCAGCAAAACACTTCATGACTTTTTGTGAGATATCACCATTAAATTGGGCAGCAACCGTCAGGAAAAGCCTGTTGGGTAAGGTCTTCTTATCAAGATGCAGACCTTCCTCGAAATATTTTTCGGAAATGTCATATTCGTCCTCTGCACGGAGGAATAACATGATCTCTGCTCTCTTCTCTGGAGGGGTCATAAATAGATATTCCTCTTTTATCTGACGGGCATCATAAGAAAAGCCATAACGGTATATTGTCTTGTCTCGAATGAACAAGATTTCGAACTTCGTGGGTTGAGTCCTGGAAATCAAATCGAGTTTAAAGGGGTCATAATGGAGACGCTCATCAGGATTAATCTTAGAGGATGTCATCACAAGAAAGCGCATCACAGACATGGCACGAAGCACATTGCTCTTACCACCTGAGTTCGCGCCATAAATGACAGCGACCGGCAACAATCGCATATTTTCCTCTTGAAGTACGCATTCTGGCAATTCCCTGATATTGGTTGCCTCCATCCGTAGCGATACTTGTTTGCGGAATGACCTAAAATTCTCTACCGTGAAATTAATAAGCATAAGCTAATTTCCTACTGTTACAATTACAGTTGCAAAGATACTGGCTTTTTCTCATTTGTGAGAAATTGTCTCAAAAATATAGCCACAAAACCTTAATATTTAACACTAGAGCCCCCTATCCGTGAGTTTTTTTCTCATTTCAACGCATTTCGCAACTCTTGCGAAGCCTTCGCGAGCAATGTACCCAGTGCCGCTCGGATAATCATGAAACTCGTTATTATAACGTACCTATCCGTACATGGATCGTACCTTCCTTTGCGATCTCTGCGCCTTTGCGAGAGCCCTTTTTCTCGCGGGATATTTTTTCTCGACAAGCCGTCAAGATCACAAAGACCTGCTTACCCGCGGAACCTTTGCGTCCTCTGCGCCTTTGCCAGAGATTTCTTCTCGCGGGATATTTTTTTCTCGCCAAGCCGTAAAGATCGTAAAGACCTGTATACCCCGCGGAACCTTTGCGTCCTCTGCGCCTTTGCCAGAGATTTCTTCTCGCGGGATATTTTTTTCTCGCTAAGCCGCAAAGATCGCTAAGACCTACATACCCTGCGCAGCCTTTGCGTCCTTTGCGACTTTGCGAGAGGATAAACTACAAATTATTAACGATCCTACGTATGTTACCATCCTTCAGCCGAGTGCAGTTAAAATTTACGAGTAAACCAAGCTTTATACCCGTCAAGCGCAGATATGTGAGGGTTTGCTTAAAATGAATATCCTTCAACTCTTGAACCGACTTTAATTCCAGTATGACTTTATTGTCGACAACGATATCCGCACGTAATTCCGTACCAAAAACAAGTCCGTCATAATGTATTGGTATTTTTAATTCCGAGACAGCTTCAAGACCTCTCTTCTTTAACTCATAGAGCAATACTTTCTGATAGATACTCTCAAGCAGGCCAGGGCCAAGTTCTTTATATACCGCATATATTGCATCCACACATATACTTGCAATTTCATTCTCTGTCATAGCTATTTTTTACCAAGCGTTTATACTATCTATATAACTCCACCCTACGATGCTCAAATCTCTCGCATGTTTCATTTTTATCGCAGGACTCTTTTCTCGCATGATCTTCTCTCGCCAAGCCGCAAAGGGCGCAAAAGAATTATTCCAAAGGAATCTTAGCGTTCTTCGCGCCTTTGCGAGAGATTAATAACTACTTGCGGGAATCTTTCTCGCCAAGCCGCAAAGATCGCTAAGCCCTGCATACCTCGCGGAGCCTTTGCGCCCTCCGCGCCTGCGAGAGCCTCATTAATCGCGGGATATTTTTTTCTCGCTAAGCCGCAATGATCGCAAAGACCTACATACCCTGCGCAGCCTTTGCGTCCTTTGCGACTTTGCGAGAGACCTCCTTCTCGCGGGATATTTTTTTCTCGCCAAGCCGCCAAGATCGCAAAGCCCTACATACCCTGCGCAGCCTTTGCGTCCTTTGCGACTTTGCGAGAGAGAAAAACAGCATGCGAGCGATATTATCTTCTTGCGGGATTCTTCCTCGCCAAGCCGCCAAGGGCGCAAAGCATATCCTTCCATTGCCCAGCGATATCATTCAGGTTGAACTGTGACGCGAGCTTCAACGCCTGCTGGCCCATGGCTCGCCGCATCGCCGCGTCCCCCGCTAACTTACTGATGGCCGTGGCAAGCGCCGCGACGTCTCCCACAGGCCGCACGAGGATCCCATTCTCCGGCGTGATGATCTCCGCCGGGCCTTGCTGACAGTCGAACGACACAAGAGGCAGGCCGCAGATGCCCGCTTCGACCAGCACCAGACCGAAGCCCTCAGAGCGAGAGCTCAGGACGAACAGTGAGTGACGCGCATACGCCGAGGCCACATCATCTGCCCTGCCACGCAAGAACACCGATTGCTGCAGCCCTTCAGCCGTTATCATCCGCTGCAGTTCCTCTTTCTGGGGTCCGTCACCATAGATATCCAACTGCCAGTCGGGATAGCGCGCCACGACCTGCCTCCAGGCCGCTATCAGCGTGTCGAAGCCTTTCTGCCGGTCCAATCGTCCCACAGCCATGGCGCGTCTCACCGAATAGTCAGCGACCCGCTGCGGCTTAATCGTCACAGGATTATAGATCACTGACACACGGCTCACGAACCGCCGCCACTGCCGGGCATCCGCCTCCGACAGTACCACGACACGATCATAGCCACGGGCACAGAGCAGCCGCCTGGCCTGCCGCAGCCGACCTATGCAACGATTGACCAGTCCTACAGAAGAGAGATGCGTCGTCAGCAGGTCATAGTTGAGCGCAAAGTGGAACCACAGCACCTTCTTCGACCCGTCCTTGATGTGGGGCAGGAACCCATACTCAAGACTGCCGAGAGAAACACATACATCCTGTCGGTGCGCAACGAGGTACGCCTCCAACCGCTCGCGATAAGCCTTCTTCCGCCTCCTGCCCGACGGGTAATCGCCCTGCACGAGCCCTAAGTCAACCTGTCTGACCGTATCCGCGATGGAGAAGAACGGAGCCCTGCCCTCGTTGAACGCCGTGAGGATGGTGATGTCGAACCACTCTGTGAGCCTGTTGGCCAGGATGCTGAGCATCCGCTCCATCCCACCGGAGTTATAATCCGACTCTATGATAAAAGCAATGTGCATCATTCGTACATTCATTGTGCATTTAGATTCTTCGGCCGAACCTGTGCTGCCTAACCCTTCCATGCTATCCCATTCTTAATATCCTTTGCCGGCATACCGCCGATGAGTGTTTGTGGCGTGAGGTGCTTTTTGATGACCAGTGACCGTTGCGCCACGACACAGTCGTCGGCTATCACCACCCCTTTACCGATATGACTGTCAGCACATATCCACACATGGTTGCCAATGGTGATCGGCTTGCTCCGCTCCTTTAGTTGGCCATTCTCTAAGATGTCGTGCCCGTCAGTGGTATTCATCTCCACCCGCCAGCCATAAAGGTTGTCGTTACCGATAGTGATGTCGCGGTCGCAGGTGAAGAAGCAATCATCATTACAGAAGAAGTTGTTGCCTATTGACAGCCGTGCTCCGTTGATAACGATAGCCGTACCCCGCGCTATCGTCACGTGCTCCCCCAACACGAGCTTCCCGCCCTCATGAACAGAGAGATAAGCGGCCCTACTGTCCCTCCGTTCAGTACCGGTGAAGCCCAAGACCACCCGTGCCCGCCGTGGCTCCGTGGTAAAGACGATGTCGCCCCGACGCAACGTCCCAACCTTCAGTTTGCTCACAAGGATCGGAACCCGCAATGCCTGGCGGAAAGGAAGATAGCGGAGACAGAACCATAACGATCGTGGATAGGTCTTTAATAGATAAGTCAGAAGTGGCATATTACAAATCCTTTATCCATTTGGTATGCAACCATATGTTCAAGACTTTCAACACTATGCGGTTCGTGTTATATATTATTTTACGCACAGGGGGTATTACCTCAACCTTATTCATCATTTGGCGGAAGGGAGTAACACCATAACAATAATCTCTATAGTCTTCTAATATTCTTTTTGGCAGGCATCGTTGAAGTTCTTCTTCTACCTCTTTACGTCCAATTGACGAATTGCTGTCCGACAACCCGCCAGTCTCAAAGATTGCTATTGGCATACTGATATGCCGATATGATGCATCGTGGAAAATTAATGAGTGCATAAGAAATTTCCAGTCAGCAGCACTTCTCATGGATTCGTCATACGGATAGGCTTTTATCAGTGACGTACGTATGAATGTAGCTTGATGGTAAAGTGTGCTTCTGTAGAACACTTTCATTGTTACTTCATCTGGGTTCGGTATAATATTGTCACCGATGCATAAGTCGCCACAGACGATGTCTTCTTTGGGATTGCTATCTACAACCTTTTGCAGTACATCCTTTGAATAGAATGTGTCGCCAGAGTTCATATAGATGCAATAATCTCCATGAGCGTGGGAGGTGCCTTTGTTCATAGCAGGATATATACCCCCATCCGGCTCGCTGACCCAAAAGTTAATATCCTTTTCGTATTCTTCGATAATGCTTTTTGAACCATCCGTGCTGCCTCCATCGATGACGATATATTCTATGTTGTTATATGTCTGGGCTATAACACTTTGAATAGTTTTTCTAAGACCAGTAGAATTATTGTAATTTATGGTAATTACCGATATTATCATTTTGGAAATCTTATATCTTATATTTCTTGATAAATCCTCTATTGAGGCATATAATCTTAAGTACGACCACAACTAACTTATAAATCCACATTCTATATCTTGAAAAGGATAGTTCATAAAACAAGCGGTGGTAGTCGTCTCTCTTCCCCATAAAAATGTCAAAATCTTCTTTTACTCTCGGCGGCATGATGTCAGATATTGTTTCTGAAAGTATCTTTTTGTCAATATCTGGCGTCTGTTGCGTACTGCTGATTCCTTCGGTGTTAAAAATACTAATTATATCCTCAAGCGTTTGATATGACGCATTTAGCCGGATAAGGGTGTACATGAAGAATTCATGGTCGCCAACTATCTTAGTATCTTCACGGAAAGGGTGGACTTCCAAAAGTTTTCGTCTGGTGAAAGAAGAAGGGTGTGCAAGTGAGCCACGAATAAAAAATGACATTGTCAGATCCTTCTCGTTCGGTGGCGTCATTCTCCCTCCTTTGTCACTTACCAGATTGCCAACGCAAATGTCTGCTTTAAGCTTTGGCAGGACATGCCCTATAACGTTATTGTCATATAGTATATCTCCTGAATTAAGAAACATGATGTATTCGCCGTGTGCCATCCTAACGCCTTTGTTCATTGCGTTATATATTCCGCCATCGCGTTCGCTTACCCATTGACTTACCTTGTCGGCATATTGCTTAATGATGTCTACTGAACCATCGGATGAACCACCATCAACAATAATGTACTCAAAAGTGTTGTCGGTTTGCGATACAACACTCTCTATAGTCTTACGTAATCCTATAGAGTTATTATAATTAATTGTTATAATAGATAATTTCATAATTTATCTTTTTCCAAGAAGAATATTTAACGGCCGCTTCGTGCAGCAAAAAATTACTAACGTCATAATGATAAAAGTGAGCGCCATATAGACTAACAGATAGAGCATTGACTTCACTTTACCTGCCGGACTTATGATCAGTGTTGTAAGGAAGGCTGAAAAGCATAATACAGGGACATTAAAGATGTAAACCACAAGACTGTTTTTCCCATAATATTCCAAGAACTTGTTTTGTCCTGTCTTTCTACTTATCCAGCCAAGCAACGCTGTTCCACTAAGCACATAGAAAACATCAATGGGGATCTGCCAATAAGTAAGCGTTGATTTTGCTGCATCATAAGGGATAGGAGAAAGGACAGGCAAAAAGCGCGAAAGGACAAGTAAGAAAACATAGAAGATTCCCATCCCCAATAAACGCTTATCTGTAATACGCACCTGTTTCATCTCATCTCCTATCCAAAGAAAGACACAAAGGCCTAAGGAGGCTTGCCAATAAAAATAATCGGAGGGGAAAGAATTGGGATGATGATTGATAAAGATGCTGCCAATCATGATAGCGATCATTACCGCCCCTCTCATGTATCGATTATGAACAGAATGGACAACCATCCAATAAATAAGTCGGGAAAGGAAGAGCGCATTCAAAAACCATAAAGGACCATTAAGGATAAACGTGCGTTTCCCCCCCATAGAGAACAGACTATTGTCGGCAGTCAAAAGACCTTCAAAGATCTGCTTGGCGAAGCCAAGTGTCAAGAGAGGCACAACGATCGTTTGAATATTCTTGATTATGAATGTCTTAAAGTCTTTGTGGAAGTTACTGACATATCCGGAAACTAAAAAGAATGCCTGCATAAAGATGCCGACATATAGAAACGTTGTCATATTAAAGGGATAGCACACATATGGATAATTATAGTCCATCAACCCGATACTCAACGCCGCATGACCAAGAACAACACTTATAATAAGGAGTCCCTTCACCCTGTCAATATAAATTAAACGTTTCATAACAGGCTCCTTACAATTACCGACAGCCGATCCCGGCTGCTCATATCGTCGCACTGGGCAATCATCCTTAGGCATTGAAGTTTCTGCACCAATGACACCCCTGCAAGATGCGCTAAAAGCGTCACTTTGTTGTAGATAGGCAAAAAATCATCGATGTTTCTATGTAGGAAGGCCGATGCCTCATTCACCGGCTTGATAGGAAGGAGGGTTTGTCGCAACCAATGGTAAAAAAGCAATCGTGCATGTACCTTCTCTAAGATATTCCTTTTATCACTCGAGATATTGATATCGCTCCACCTGAACCTCACCAGATGGTCTTGTGTGGTTGCCACGCCATGCTCCGCCATCATGATAGCTGTGGCGTCATCAGAAGCCCATGCCTTAGGGAAGTTGACGAAGCCGCCTTTATCTATAAGTGCTTGCCGCCTGAAGACATACTGCGGGATGCCGCCTTTCATGCCATGAAGCATGTGGTAAACAAATTCATCTTTCGTAAGATGCTCCTTATAGCAACGGTCTATCCCTATAATGTGGTTGTCCGCATTCACCTGAAGGATTCTTGCCCGGAGGAGCTCTACTGCCGGATAGGTATCAATCAGCTGCGACATCTCTTCCAAGAAGTCAGGCTCATACAGGTCGTCATCGGTAGCAAGTATGACATAATCGCCATGGGCATATTGCAAGCAGTGGTTCCACTGCGCCACCAGATCCCGACCACCTATATTGTGCTCATTGCGATGATATTCGATTCTCGGATCGTGGAACGCCCCGACAATCTTCTCAAGAGCTTCCGGAGAACAATCGTCAACAACAATCAGCTCAAAGTCACTATAACTTTGGTTGAGAATGCTTTGGATGGCTTCTCTCAGATATCTGCCTTTCCAGGCAGGGAGGATAAACGAAAACTTCATTGACCAAGTGGTGATATATGCCGTTTTATTAATAAGTAGACTAACTTCTACGAATATGCAACTTATCCTTAATCTTTTCCATCACCAATTGTCGTGCCCTGTCATCCAAACCCTTATAATAAATAAGTGGACAGGAACATGCAAGGCTTAATACAGTAACTGCACACAACCGGCCAAAGTTCGTGGGCATATAAAAATGTGCAACCGTTGGTAGGATGCTGGCGATAACAACAAAGAATAACGTTTTGAGAAGGATACCGCAGTAATAGGACATCCTATTGAATTTTGTGTACTTATGCAATATCCATACATCACAAATCATGGCACCCGGATAACAGATGATTGATACCAGATATGCCACAGTCGGGTTAGCACCCAACTTCATGGCTAAATACGATAATGGGAGAATCAGAAGATAGATTATAGACGAAGTAATGTTGGGCAGTCTCATCTTACCTACGGCATTGATGCCGTAACCCACAGGGAAATCGATGGCCTGGACCATTATCTGAATAATGGTGAGCCTGACAAAGGTAGCGGCGAAGGGGGGTACATTGCCCAGCCATATCTTTAGAATAGTGTCAGCCTCAATAAAGATGGGTATGCCAAAGAGCATACACAGATAGGATGAATACTTAGCGCAATAGAAAATGAGCTTGTTCATCTTCTCATATTCTCCTGCAGCATAATGCTTGACAATCTGTGGCTGCATGGCGGTTTGGAAGTTAAAGACAAACTGACTGACGATATTGCTTACTGATCCTGCCACACCACGGGCTGCATTGATTACGGTTCCAAAGAACATATTCAGCAATACCGTGATGCCTTGACTGTTTAATGTAAAAGCAATGGCACCCATCGCTTTCCAGCCAATGTACTCAAACATCTTCTTGTATAACTTTCCATCAATCCTTAATCGGAAACGGCATTCACTATATTTTCTCCTGCAGAATAAGAGATAGAAACTTGAGGTCAAAAGGCTTACACAGAAATAAAATACAGCGTACAAACGCAGTTTGTCAGTATCGACTACCATTAACAGATAGACAATCACTAATTTCATCACAGTATCAAATATACTGATGTAAGCATATATCCCCATATCCTCGTGCGCCATGATGCAAGCACTAAAAGGTGTCTGCATAACGCCAAGAACACAAGTGATGATGGATAATTGATAAACGAAAAGTGCCACATCCTCACGCCCAGCCTGAATATTGAGTTTGTTTTCAACATACCACAGACCTACAGTCTCTGCAGCAATGAGAATCACGCATGCTATCATGACATGAAGAGCCAATGCCCCAGAAAAGGTGTTCTTCAGATGTTCCTCATTTTTCTCTCCGATGGCAAAGGTAATAAAGCGTGAAGTTCCTTCCGATATGTAACCATTCATGAAAGCGAGAAGAGACACAAAGCCTCCAACGACATTGTATAATCCAAAGTCGTTAAAGCCAAGCGCTTGAAGTACAACTCGGGAGGTAAACAGGGAGATAAAGAGAGTGAGCGCGAACCGGGCATACAGCATCAACGTATTACGTGCTATACGCTTGTAGTTCTGACTATCGTCTTGTTGATGTGTCACAGAAATAAAATGTTGATAATGTGGTTATAATTTCAGTGTAACTTAAGAATGTTGTCAAGAACGGCTGATGATTTAAGCACAACAATGGATATCGCGTAAGACAATGCCGTCAAGACCATGAAGATGAGCAAAGGGTAACGGAAGCCATAGATGAAATTGGGGAAGAGATAAATACTCAGAAATGTGTGGCACATCCACATCGGCATGCTGTGACGGCCAAGATTGGCGAGGAATGCCCCCCACATACGGTTCTGATAGGGGAACTGCAAGATGAGCAATATTACAAAGAATGCATAGAAAGAGTCATCCGCCTGAGTAGGCGACAACATCTCAAGACCAACGATGATTACGAGCAAAGCCGATGCCTGCCATACTCGCAAACGTTGTATCTTCTTTCGTGCGGCATAGCGGTAGAGTAATGCTCCAAGAATGAAATCTAATAATAGATCACAATAGACAAGAACTACATTGATGACCGGATTAATGTCAATTCCCTTTGCCGAACTACGGCTGATGATGAAAGCACTGCCAAAACTGAGGAAGAAAGCTGCGATGAAAGAGACTTTGTTGCCGAGACGATCCATCATGCGGAACAACCACATTGAGGTCATGCTCAAGAGAACATAAGGAAAGAGAAACCAAGTCTCGTAGTTCCATGTTGTTTTTACCGCTGTGATATTTCCTATGATTGACCAGAAATCTCCTGGATATTGTGCCGGATTAATAAAGCACCCCATACCCACAAAAATGGCCATAACGATCCAATAGGATATATATAGCTTCAGAATTCGTCGTCCCTGTTGCCTCAGATTGTTACCTTTGTTCTCCCACACATAGCTCAAACCATAACCGGAAAGGATTAAGAAAAACGCCACCGGATGGCATGCATTGGCGATGATATTCACCAATGGACGCTCACCAATGTATAGCAGCGGTTGGCACAACCCATGATAGTCGGCTCCCACCCGATTGAAGAGATGATAAAAGATCATCATCAGGATCGCAACACCTTTAATTATGTTGGTCTGTTGTTTTGTCATAACTTGTATATCCTCTCCTTATTATTTCAACGTACATATTCATACATTGGATCGTACGTACCCAGTGCAGGGAAGGGCTTCATGCCCTTCCACGAAAAATGACCCAACCGCTGTGAAATATCACCACCGATTTGAAAACACCACCACCGCCTTGAAATATCGGTCGAACATTATTTGTGGAAGGGCATGAAGCCCTTCCCTGCACTGACACCAACGCTGCCCGGGAAATCATGCAACTCGTCATTATAACGCACCTATTCAAGCATTAATCGTGCATTCCTTGGCGATCTCCGCGCAACAAATCAGAGCGAGAAATGAGTGCATTACATTATGTTACTCCATTGCAATCATATATTACACTCCTTCAAGTGCTCAATGATTTTGGGCATAAATGGGCTGCCATTGAATAGCTTATCCTTTCTTTCACTCCATTTCTGCAAATCATCGTTGATTATATCTATAATTTCACCGGTTCCTCTGCTTTTCCATCCCAATAATCGCTTGTCGGAGTTTAAGAGATAGTCAACGGAAGCAAGCAGCTCTAACGAATAAGCGGAATAATAGCCTCGCAAAAAGTTCTTCGTTCCATTAGATATATCCTTATATCTTACATTATCAGGATTGTCAAGATACGCATGGACAGACTCTTTGGTATCAGGCAAGATCCATAGTTGATCAAAGGGCTTGACTTCCATTCCACCCATACCTTTTATATAGCTGCCATTGAGTGCATAAAGCAAATGGCTTACTTTTCCTTTGGAATAAGGTCCATAAAAATATGGTATATATTTAATTTTGAAAACATCTTCTGCTCCGAACTTCTGTAGGAAATAGATAATCTTTTCAGTAGCAAAAACAGAAATAAACTCCCCGTAGGCAACCAAATCGCCAAGTACATCCAAAGTCATGGCTCGAGCAGGCGTTAACTTTACTCGCTCACCCTTGAGCCGTTCTACAATGTGATCAGACGGTTGGTAAATATAAATGTTACAATCGAGATCAGACAAAGAATCTTCTATCATTTTCTGAACCCTTAACCAATCAAGCCCCCCATTATGGGAGCCCAAAGGAGGAACAGCTATAGACGTGATATTCATATTAAGAATAGTACTGCGCAGACTTCTCAATCCTTGCTGTATATATGAATATTCTGACGGTCGGCGCCACGTGGTTTTCGTTGGAAAGTTTATGATGATTTTATTGCCTATAAGACTATGCTCGGTAGTAACAAACATTTCACCGATTCTAACTTTTCCGTCCTTACATGCTTTATGATATCGTGCATAGTTCATAGGGAAGCGCTCCTTGAACTGTAAAGCGATTCCTTTGCCCATGACTCCTACCGTATTAACGGTGTTCACAAGAGCTTCTGCTGAACTATCCAACAGATTTCCTTTCGTATAGTGTATCATATTGGTTCTCAAAAATAGTAAGACTGGCGGATGGCGATCCTAGCCTCATCAATGTTATAATCCAACAATTGCTGTTTTGCTTCCTTATTATAAACGACGAAGCCTTTTATATATTGTGGTGGCAGCTCATCTAAAAGCAGTAACTCGGCTTCTTTGCGTCGTTTCAAATCTCTATCATCTTCATTATTTGCCCAACTTGTTGCATAAACATCTTTGTAACTAACAATGTCATCTATCATTGAAAGCTTATCACTCGTATATGTAGTCGTTAACAAATCCAAAGCATGCCCATCGGTAAACACACAATTAATATTATGTGTCACTATATCGTCAAGCCTAATGACAACATATACAATTTCTTCTGCTTTATACATTACCACATTATTATAACCATGCTGAATCACATATAACATAGGAGAACGAGGACCGAAATAAAATGGTATACAATCGCCTATTTTATAATTCTTGTAGATAACTCTATCATCTCGGGATGCAATGACACTTGTGTCTCCGATCGGTACATAATTGGGATCTGCATGCTCAGAATTTCTATGGACAAACCCATACTGCAAGAGATGTGGGACATTATGAATATGTATTATTCGAAATGCATATTTTATCTTATTCCTTTCCATGATATAATACTCCGTCTTATATATGATTTTTTAGGATACGACAAGATTTGTCGTACATTTCTTTGCGTTCTCCGCGCCTTTGCGAGAGGATAAACAGCATGCGAGAGCCTCATTCCTCGCGAGATATTTTTTCTCGCCAAGCCACCAAGGTCGCTAAGACCTGTATACCCTGCGCAGCCTTTGCGTTCTCCGCGTCTTTGCGAGAGAAAAAACAGCATGCGAGAGCCTCATTACTCGCGAGATATTTTCTCTCGCCAAGCCGCCAAGATCGCTAAGACCTGTATACCCTGCGCAGCCTTGGCGTTCTTTGCGCCTTTGCGAGAGAAAAAATCATGCGAGCGATATTATTTCCTTGCGGGAGTCTTTTCTCGCCAAGCCGCAAAGGTCGCAAAGACTTATATCATCCCCTCTCACTAATCGTCAGAGGAAGCGGAGGAGGTTGATGAACGGCAGGAGAAGGGTAGTCTTCCACGACTCCGTGCGGCCCCAGATGGGATAGAGATGGTAGCCGCGTGCCCGGTCAAGGAGCGTATGCAGAAAGGCCCGGTCGTAATACTGATGATCCCTGTAGGCGGAAAGGACCGACGAGACGAGCAGCGAGCGCATGCGACGGCGATACAGTCGCTTGATAGCCTTACTCACGGGTGCCGACTCACAGTAACGGAAGATGTCGTTGACAATCTCTATATCACTCATCAAGGCCTTGCGATGTTTCTGAACATCCTTATTCCTTGTAGCAGAAGAAAAGGAGAATGAGCAGTTATAATGATATACTAAAATATCGGTGAACAGGATGCGATGAGCCTGGGGGTAGAGCATCATACAAAATTCAACATCCTCCCCCGAGACAGCCTTTTGAAATTTAAGTCCTATTTGCCTTAAAAAGTCTGAAAGATAAATATTCATACATGCAGAAGAAACTTTCATCCCATGCAGTATAATATATTCTCCCGTATAGACCTGATTATATGCAAAAGGCTGACGGACGGTAGGCCAGGAACCATGCTCGTTGAACCCCTCCGCAAGGAAGAAGCAAAGTTCAGCCTGGTTGCGTTCCGCGACCTCCAAGACCCGACCGATGACATCTGGCTCAATGTAATCGTCAGAGTCGACAAACATCATATATTTGCCACGTGCAGCATCCATACCCGTATTGCGGGCCGCACTCACGCCCTGGTTCTCCTGCTCGATAACCTTAATATTCTCATACTGCTTGGCGAGTTCCGTACATAGCTCACCACTGTGATCGGTGGAGCCATCGTTGACAAGGATCACTTCGTAGCGTTCAGCTGCCAGGTCCTGCTGCTCGAGGGAATGTACACACTTCCGCAGGAAAGGCTCTACATTATATACAGGAACAATGATTGATAACTGGATATCTTGCATCAGCAATTCTTTTATTATTTTGTATCACGAAATTATTAACGTGTATCACGCGCAGACACTTATTTTTTTATACGCCAGTCCTTCAGGTTCCTTGTTGTGCTGTCAAAGTTGATGGCGACTTTCGTTACAGGCAGTCCACTATGTGAGAAGGCCTCTGCATAGTCACGCAGGTCGATTTGTTGCATAGCTGCTTCTGCGGAGGCATCGAGCTTCAGCTCGATGATATACAGACAGCCAAATGCTTTCATCACAATGTCTACCCGCCCACGCGGTGTATGCACTTCCACGTCCGCCCAAGTGCCCAAAAGTCGGAAGATGATGCACAGCACCTGCTGGTAATGGCCTTCATACTGAGTGTTGTCTGTATAAGGTATGGTGGCAAGGAAATTCTGGAGCAGATGCAGCAGCTGGTCTATATCGCCTTTATATAGAGCCTCGGCCATATCTCCCAGTGTCACATTGGCTTTGGCCGTGTCAGGTGTAATATAATAAGGTATAAACGACTGCATCAACCCTAATTCCACCTCACGGTTCGGGATGTCCAAAGTGTATATTCGGGAGAAATTGTTATACCCTTTGATGGTCAGATAGCCACTCTGGTAGAACAGTGGCGTAAGGCTTGACAATGTCTCCGTGGGTGCGTCAAAATCAGAACTCCGGGCCTTCATGCGCCCAATCTGCGACGGCATGACATGGAATTTATGCATCATCTCTATGAGATAGGTCGGAGTGCCGGAAGAGAACCAGAAGGCATCGATGTCCTTAGCCGAAAAAGCGTTGAGGAGACTGAAAGGATTGAAGATATCGGGACTGGGCCAGGCAAAGTGATAGCCATCGTAATAATGTGTCAGATCGTCAATGGTCTTCTGTCGGCTCTCGCCTGTGGCTTGTGCAAGGCTGTCAACATCCTCAGACATCTGCGTCAGCAGTTCCTCCTTTGTGATACCGCATATCCCGGCATAATCAGGACGCATGCTGATATTGACGATATTATTCAACTCAGAGAAGATGCTCAGCTGCGAGAACTTCGTGATGCCTGTGAGGAATACAAAACGGAGGTTGGGGTCGTTGAGTTTCAGAGGACTGTAGAAGTTACGCATAATCTGACGCAATTCTCCGAGTCTTTCTTCGTTGTGAACAACATCCAACAGAGGCGCGTCATATTCGTCGATAAGCACAACGACTGGTTTCCCGGTTTGCTTATGCGCAACATCTATCAAGTTGGACAGCCTGTTGTTTTCTCCGCTTGGAGGATTGACGATGTTCCATTTCTCCTCAATTTTAGCAAGCATGAAGTCAAGATAAGTAAGAAGCCGCTCTTTATCCACATGCTTTGCGCCACTGAGGTCGAAATGCAAGACGGGGTAGGAGATCCAGTCTTTTTCAAGATTATCTATAGCAAGTCCCTTGAAGAATTCCTTTCGTCCCTCGAAATAGCTTTCTAATGTAGAGGCAAGCAACGACTTGCCAAAACGACGCGGACGACTAAGGAAGAAGAACTTCCCGTCCTCGTGTGCCATCTTGTAGACATAGGCCGTCTTGTCAACATAGACATAGTTGTTATTTACTATCTCTGAGAAAGTCTGGATTCCAATCGGATAACGTTTTCTTACCATAACATCTATTTATTTTGATTCATCGCTCAGTCCCACTTGCGATAGATCAGCCTGCCAGGTTTCTTCCTTGATATCTTTTATTATAACGTACATATCCATACATCGATCGTGCATTCCTTTGCGTTCTCCGCGTCTTTGCGAGAGACCTTTTTCTCGCGGGATATATTTCTCGCCAAGCCGCAAAGGGCGCAAAGACCTGCATACCACTGCACTGACACCAACGCCACACAACATCGAAACGGCTGGTTAAACGCTGATGGGGACGGAAAACGTTAGAATACAAAATGTCTCTTCACCCAAGGATAGAGCCCAAGGGCTGCAAGGAGCGCGACAAACTTATCCTTTACCGTGATGTAAGGACAGGTGTACAGACGGAGGTTGATGTCGGGGTGGCAGTGTCGCCAGAGGCTGCAATCGCTTGAGGTGTGCAATGCCGGCAGCACCCAACGCTTGTTGAAAAACTTGCGGAAGACGAACTCCTTATGGAACCGCTGCCCGCCATGCTCGCTGAAGAAACGCTCTAACAGGTTGACATTAGCCTCCATATCTCTCATCTGACGAATCAGCCGTCTGTCTCGTTCTGCACCGTCTGCATGCGAGAGACTGGCCTCGTTGTAACGGTAATAATAGAGGGGTTCAGCAACATACGCAAGGCGATGGGCCGCTGCGTACATCTGCAAGAGTACCGTCAGATCCTCCGCCATATTATGCGTGGGAAAATACGCAATGGATTTATATAGTCCGTTACGGACAAGATGACTACATAGCGATCCCTGGCGCCGGCCCAGCAACAGACTCTTTATCTCCGAGTCAGTAGACGGCTTGCCGACCGGTGGCTGCTTTATTACGTTCCACTTCTCACCCTGCTGCTTATAAAAGTCACACCATACGATATCCGCTTTCTCCTGTGCCGCCTTCGTATACAGCTTTTCACAATAGTCGGGAGCGACAAAGTCGTCGGAGTCGACGCAGATAACATATTCACCCGTGCAGACGTTCATTCCGTTACACCGTGACTGTGCTGCACCTTGATTCGTCTCATTATGCAGTATCTTCACTTGCGCCTTTCTGTGAGGATAATCCCCAAGCACCTGCTGGAGGATCTCCATACTGTTGTCGGGCGTGCAGTCGTCGACAAAGACATACTCCACGTCTCGCAGCGTCTGCTCCATGAGTGACTTCCCACATTTTGCGATATACTGTTCCACACCGTAGACGGGAACGATGATGCTAACAAAAGGGATGGTCATGGTTTTTGTTTATATTGATATTTGAACATTCCTGTAAATTCGGAGTCCTCAGAGGAAAAGTCATCAACTACTCTCCCGTTCTCACCTTCACGTACAGGCGGGTGAGACAGGCAAAGATATGCAGGATGGCGTTGGACCGCCATATTCTCAGACCCTCTTTCCGTTTCTTTGCGTCCAGTCCATCCGTGTAAAACAAAAGACTGTAGATACGCCAGAAGCGGGTCTTCAAAGCTTTCAAACGGCTCATCTCCTTGTGCGTGATCATATACTGATAGATGCGGTAGTCTTCCGCCGAACTGCGCATAGACCGTTGCATCTTTGCCGTCGTGCTCTGAAAGAACTGACGGCAACGATTCAACTTCTTGTCGACAAAGGCCACACGCCCCAGCTCTGCCATCTCAATCCAAAACATCCAGTCGCCACTGCCTCTGAACTCCTGATAGAGAGGAGCTGTACTGAGCGCCATGTGCTTCCTTATCAATGCACTGCTGGCATTGACCACCGAGCAGATACGATAGAGATGGCGTGCGATGAAGTCGCGACCTTCCATGACATAGCTGCCATGCATATCCGGCTGACATACTTCGAAAGGTTTGCCCGCCTCGTCGACCTTCGTCGTCCGGCAGAAAGCGAATGCCACATGCTCGTCGGCAAAGCAAGGCACTAACGACTCAAGAAATGTCGGTTCACAACTGTCGTCGCTCTCCGCTATCCATACGATCTCTCCTTTGCACAGTTGGAATCCCTTATACCATTGTTTGAAAGGTGACCCAGAATTGGTATCGTTAAATACGATCTTACTCACCTTCGGATTGCTCCGATATTTCTCTATTACCTCGCGACTGTTGTCTGTCGAGCAGTCGTCAAGGATGATCACTTCGATATGTTGATATGTCTGTTCCAATACACTCGTCATGCGCTCATCGAGAAACCGTGCATGATTGTAGTTGGGGATGATGATGGAGACTAATGGATGATTACTTACCATAATATTAACTATCTTTCAAGCTATCAAATGAGAGCTTATATGATGGGAACTGAAAATATAAAACCTACCCGCTTAGGCCGAAGGAAAAGTACGTCCCTCAACGAGCTATTACAGACTTAATCTAACTTGCCATGAATCTTTGCCCTGTCTTGGAGCGTAGCTCCCGTCGCACTTTAATCTGATCGGGAGTTAGCTTCTGGACTTTAAATGCAAGTTCCAGTTTGAGTTCATAAACTTGTCATAGTTGACACCATACTCTTCCTGATAATTGACTTTTTCTTTCGGGATAACTTTTCTGTTTTAAAGTTGATGCCGCAAAGGTAATATTTTTATGTGCCGGTGTCTAGGCGGAAAATAAGACGTTTACAGCAATTAGCAATGGAACGGAAATGAATCCGTATATTCCATTAACTATATTTGCCATCGTTGTCCAGATTGCGCCTCGTGCTATTTTCTTTGCACTACCTATTAATAACGTTTTTTATTTTGTTGATGCTTTTACGTACCAAAGTCTTTGGAGTAAGATCCTTGTCAGAGTTTGCTTTTATCAATTTATGATATGCTACAGCATCATCAATATCGCTTGTAAACACCTCAAAAACAATTGGCTTAGAACTCTCTGATAGGAAAGCTTCCTTCTGCTTTGTAAATTCTTCCTTAGTTTTGGCTGACATATATTTGAAGCCACATGTCTCAGCCCATCCTTTTGCATTCTTGAAATGGTTGGCAGCAGCTATAAATCTATCTATCGTTTTATTAGCCTTAGCGTTTCCACCCAATTTAAATTCTACTCCTCCATTGTTGTTAACAAGCAGTATCCTTACATTATTTCTAACACCACGTATTCCTAAAGAATTAAGGTCATAGAAGAATGCCAAGTCGCCTGTTACAAGGTAATGTAGATTGTCATCTGAGAAACTTTCTCCCAACATCATAGATGTGCAACCATCTATTCCGAATGCTGCTACATTTGCAAAGCACTTTATATCAGGACTAAATGGGAATAAATTCCAATTCCTTATGCTGTTCAATATAGCAAGATTAACAGTACTTCCGGCCGGGATATGATCGTGTAACTGCTGGGCTAAATATGCATTTGACAAGGGAAGTTCAATATCCCAAACATATTTACTTTCCAATTCCTTCCACGTATCAAAATAGTTATTGACTTCTTTTTGAATCGTATCAGCTTGTTGAAAAAACTCTTTAGCTGACATCTGATAGACTCTTGTAAGTTTATCGTACGTGTCTACAATTTTACCATCAGTAGAAATCTCCCAATGCTCAGTTTCCAACTGAGTTTTAGAAAGCCAGTTGTATAAAGGATAATCTCCTGTCTGACCACCAATACTTATTATAATATCAGGCTTAATTTGATTCCACTTTTTGTCCGTATGATACCCTGAAAGAAACAGATTGCCTTCAATGCAATGATTCGTATGTAGATTCGACAAATGATTCGTATATATCGCGCAGTTGTGATGCGAAGCAAAAGCTTCTATTAGCTTCTCTGTCTCGTTATCATAAGATCGAGCCTCACCTGCAACAATCAATACTTTCTTTTCAAGAATACTTTCAAGTCCTGCGGGTTCCGAATATCGCTGTATGTCCCTTGTATGACTCCTGACAACGTCACATATTGGGAAATCTTGTATTTGTATATTGAGTTGTACGGGTCCTTTACTATTTCGTGTAAGTTCCAAAATAGCCTCATTTGCCATCCTTGTAGATGCGAGATAATCACTCGTGTCTTTTACCTGCGGAAGCGTAAATGATCTTTTTACACAATCCTTTGGAAGGGATGTTTGGTCTGGTGCCTGCATATAGTTCTGATATACAAATCTTTGCAACTTGGAAGTTGTTATTGCCAAGATAGGCACATGCTTATAATAAGCTTCCGTTAGACCAGGAATATAGTTTCTTGTTGCTTGTGCACTTGTACAAGATGTTGCTACCGGTTCTCCTGTGGATAAATAGATGCCAATAGCAAAGTACATTGCACTTCGCTCGTCAACAACGGAATAGCATTTAAAGTATTCGTCTGATTGCAATGCATCTACCAAAGCTATGTTAGTTCCGCCCGGACTGAGAACTGCGTATCTTATTTTATGACTCTTAAGGAGGTCAACTACTATCTCTATATTTTCTAAGTTATTCATTTTACTTCAGTGTGTAACCGCCACCACAAACGATGGTCTGTCCGACAATAAAATTAGACAAGTCTGACATCATGAAAATTGCCAGTTGCGCAATTTCTGAAACAATATTTATCAATGCCTTAAAACCTTCACTCATATAAGAATAATGATGTCGCTCTGCGTTCCTATTGGAGACTTTCACAACCGCTTCTATCTCTCGATTGTCAAGGGTCAGCTCCGTCAATGCTGGAATAGCCTTGCCCATGGCCTCAAAAAAAGCCTCACGCGTCCCATCAAATTCTTTGCCATCCTTCAGGTCTTTGTCATATCTGTTAAGCCATTCCATTGCACTGGCAAAATCAACACTGTCGCTCTTCAGAGCTGCACGGTAACCCTTGCCTAATCGTTGCTGCCTTTCCTTCGTCTTTTTGTACGTTTTGAAGTGGGCATCAATCCTATTCGTACCAAAAGAAAGAACCAAGGGATAGATGGCTGTGTCGTCTATACCCTTACTCCACCGCTTTGCCTCCATGTCTTCTACTATATCCATCAACTCACCGCTACATTCCCTATTATGAGTCGTACTTCCCTTATCTGTCAATTTTCTATACCAACTGACAGGTTGAGCCATGTAGTTGCCATGGCTTGATACAGTGAACGCAGCTTGGACTGCAATCTGGGTAGGGGCTTCAGAAGGCAGATAATCTTTATTCTTAGCGTTATAGGTCATCATCCGGTCGCCTTCTTTAAAGTCGCACCTTACGGCTTGACTTCCCTTAAGGTGTTTAAGACAACGAAAATAAGCGCCTAAAGAAATAGCTACGGCACTCAACAGCGTTGTCTTGCCTGCTGTGTTATTTCCTATCACGACCGTAATTCCAGGAACAAAAGAAAATGCTGATGAGCAAAACATCTGAAATTTTCAATCGTTATATCATTTATCCTCATAATAATGTATTATCTTAATCCTTCATAATCACTTACTCTTAAACACTTTGCCTTCCTTTAGACTATCCAAAATAGCTGCAATTCTTATTTTTGTATTCAAGACGGCAGTTTTTATCCTCCATAGTTTGTTTCCCCTTTTTCTGCCATATGTCATGATGATACTTATATAGTCATTTTTAGTGAATGAATCGGTAAACAAAACCATCCTCAAATATTCTTTTAGAGTTATTTTCCTGATAAGTGGTTCCTCATCTGCGCATATATCAGCGAAAGGAGAATAATCAATATTATATTTGTCTTCACGCAATGCTTCAATAGCAGAAGATGCCCATGTATACAATGTTTCTTCTGATATTTCAAGCGTGGCTACAAGCGTGGCTAACTTCAAAAGAATTCTTGCGTTATAATCAACCTTATCTTTTATTTTTCTTGTGTCACTTTCTTTAAATATCGGCTTAACTTGTTGGTTTTCGTACATGTATCCTATGGTCGTAGGATAAGGACATAAGGAGAAATAATCTTCAATAAACCAACATATTTCTTGATTAATCTCTATTGATTTAATAAAGAGATCAAACGGTCCGTATTGGCTTGGTAGTATTCCTGAAATAGAGGACCAATAATAAGAGAAACATGGATGCAATTCTGGATTTATCTGAGTACGAAGATCATTTATCATCATGCGAGTAGTACCGAGCCACCCGACATCTACAAGCGCTAATGGGATATCTTCAATTATTCCTTCCTGTTTCAGATAGGCAGTGCATGTCCTATATTGTTTCTCTGCTTTATTTTGCCAGTATTCATAAATATCATCTCGAAAGACGGCTTGTAGTACTGCTTCCCTTTGCTCTTCCGTTTCTGCCTTATTAAAGTTAAAACTAATACCTCTTTCGTGTAAGAATTGTCTTGAAAGCCCTAACCTATTCAGTAATTTGTCAACTTCAATAAGGTCATTCGTAAAGATGAGATTAAATTTATCTTTGGATGCATGATAAAGGAAAGGCAAAATAAGCGATGCCCTTGACACAAATAAATACTTATATTCAATACCGTCATGAGGGATAACTTCTGCTATTCTCTGAAGAATATAACTATCTCGAGAAAGGAAATACAATCTCTTGAACCCTTTCTTTTTGGCATCCCTTAATACATGGAAGACATAAGAAATATAGGCCGGAGAGATATAATCTACAGCAATTCTTGCTTCCGCTGTATCATTGAAAAAACATCTTATGTATCGTTGTAAGCCGGCAAGGACAGACAATTGATAATTAGATTCCAGAAGCTGAGACGTCTCATCCCAATTCTGCTCGATATCCGTGAAGTCGGTACGAATAAAAATGGGCTTAATACCCATTCTGCGGGGAACAAGAACGTCACTATAAGGGTTGTCACCTATGTGTAACCATCTCTTAGGATGATGAAGTTCTTTATTAACATACTCAAATAAAGAACCATCATCCTTGCGTTTTTTCAAGTCATTACTGACATATAAATTATCACCATCTTTCATGATATCTTCCCGCCTAAGGATATTCTCTATAAAATTTTTAGGCAAGTACATATCAGAGATGAATGCTATATGACAGCCATGCTCACGATACGAGGATAACTTTTGGGCAACCAGCTCATTTCTTGTCAAGACAAGACTTTCCATCCGCAGTTCCTCGTTAATAAGAGTATCACTATCATATTCTGAAAAGCTTGATATTTCTACAGGAGAATAGACATCCGTTAGCGTATAGTTTTTATTCATACGCTTGTCACTGTTCCTGTCTATCCGCCATTTGGCGAATTCTACCTGTTTCAAAGGATCATCAGGAAAGAGCCTTTCTGCTAATAACCAAAAAACATTATTTGGCTTACCGCACTTCCTAACCAAAACAGTATCAAAAATATCAAAAGAGACAAGCTTAATCATAGCATATGCTTTATTTTATATAAAACAACTTTTATCGTAGCAAATAAGCCATATTTTTTGAAAAGACTTGCTGCTCTATATATAATAGAGTTCTCATGTATAGCTAATGGAATATCACGTTTTAATACTTTTTCCACTCTGTCAGCCATCAGTTCATCTTCACGCATGGTAACGATATCAAAGGTGGACAAAGGTATGGAAGTCTTGTCAATGGAAAGTTTAGTTTTAAGCCAATTCTCGGATTTTTGTTTGTATCCTTTCAACAATGCATCTATTCGATCATAATCATTATGTTCAAATAAGTTCTTATCGGTAAGTAAATCTGCAAACGTGCTTTTAATTGAGTCTTCTATAGACAGTTTTACACCATAATCATCAAAACGAGCAGCCCCTCTTCTCACATTACGGACGGCAATCATCTTCTTATGGAAAATCAGAGAAACACACATTCCATGAAAAGAATCCGTAACAACATACGTGGCCTTAGCAAGAAACTTTAACCAATCCTCCACATATTTGACAGGAGCCTTGATAGACGAGTCTTGAACTTGATAGCCATTATTAGGGTCAGCAAGTACCATCAAAGGTAAATGAACACGATTGGCTATCTTACGTAGGATCTGTATTTTTGAAGGGCTACAATCAAGAATGTAGGCAGCCAAATACTTCTCTGGAAAAGATATCGTTGAGTTCTTTATAAGTTCTCTGTAATAATTTACATTACAGAGAAAAACTGGATCCAAATTCCAAACAGCATTAGTATGAAAATGTTTCTTGCAGATTTTTACACCAGATGTTTCTCTTACTGATACTCCATCAAAGCGAGATAAGAAGTACTCTATTTTCTTACGCTCTTGTTCCTTTCCATACCAATCAGGTTTACCGAAAGAGGTTGCATACGAAAGTTTTACCTTATTGTCGAAAACAAAGTCAAGAAAACCAAATGAACCAAAATATTTATAGAGCGTAGAGTCCCACATCTGATCGGAACCAATAATGAACTTATCTGCGACATCATTAACAGCCCGCATGTTCATACGGTCTTTGTACTGCGGAATCATCTCGTAGGCATAATAGGGTATTCTCTTGAAATATTCAGGTTTTCCACATGATTGGTAATCGGCATCCGCTGGGCATCCTACCAAAGCAACGCTCATGCCCATAGACTTTATGGTATGATACAACGCAAAATAAGTTAGATGCGACCCAAAGTTTCTCACTTCATAACATCCCAGAATAGCAACATCAAAATGATTGTCCAAACATTCGCGTGCCGCTTTATTGAAGCCCTCCTTTGAATACAACTCTTGAAACCTTTCATATTGCGGATGTGGATTTGCCCATTCATGTTTCTCTATTCTGTCCCCACTCAACTCTTTAAGTTTGCGCTTCTCTAACTTTGTGGCATATTTTGATACTTCATTAAATAATTTACGACCTTTTTCGCTATTGACGAGGATAGAATTGGTACCTTGATCATCAAAGGATGGGTTCAACTGACATATCTCCCAAAAATCTCCCATAGACAAGTCGCCCTGTCGTTGATGACATGGGAAAATACAATTGTTACAATGCTCACTCATCATGAGTCTGTCTAGGAAAGCCTTTTCGTAGAGGTCATAGTCGTACGAGCGCAATTCCTTGATCTTCGAACTTCCATTGTCTTTCTCTATCGTCATCGCAGAAGCGCTCCATCCATTCGCCTTATCTCGAAAATTGCATTTAGTGATTTTCTCGTTTGGGTATTGCCCTTTTAGATAAGACAAGAAATAACCTTGTGATGGAGCATACGAACATAAGACATCGATTGTTATGAGATTTTCATAATCTTTTCCTAAAAAAGCGATCAGCCCGGCAACCAGACAGGGAGTTCCGACAAAGAGTACAAACTTTTTCTTTTTAAGTAGCTGTCGGACCGCCTTGTAAGTGTCACCGATGTAGCTTTGAACATATTTTGATCCACGGAGTGAATTTAAATCCTCAATATTGTTTATCACCACATGCTCTGCACGCATATCGCCCGACCATCGGCAGCCTACTACGTGCCCCCCCCGAGAAAGAATAATCTTGGCAACAGCAGGAAAGAACCCACCACTTGAAGAGAATCGTCTATCCTCTTCTGACATCTGAACCGCGTACAGTTCTGGGGTCTCTTTCCTGTCATCAATTATTTGCCGTTGGTAGAGGACTGGACAGATGCCCTCACAAGCATTACAATTGATACAAACATCAGAATTGAAATGAGATACAAAGTATCCCTGATCATCTTGTTCAAGCGATAAAGCAGAGACTGGACATTTCTCCACACAAGCTGAACACCCAGTACAGAATTCTTTATAATGAAGATTAAGATATTCTCTAAACAACATACCTATTTTTAAACTTATCTCTACACAACACAACATCCTACCGCTCAATTTGTCGAATGACAGCGGTAAAAATTTTCTTTGAAAAAAGAATGTCCTATTAAAAAATTACGATTCCAATTAGATAAATGCCATAGTTAACGACCGTTTAATCTTTCGTAAACGTCTTATTTTCCGCTACACCACATCTCCCGGCTGTTTTTCAGTCGGTTATGTGGATTACGCAAAAAAATGATTTTCCAAGTTTAACCTATATTTTGATATAACAGGGCAGCAATTGCCGATTGCCATAGGTTCCTTTGCTGAGTATTGTCTTGGACCGTCGCTCCCGTCGCACTTTAATCTGATCGGGAGTTAGCTTCTGGACTTTAAATGCAAGTTCCAGTTTGAGTGCATAAACTTGTCATAGTTGACACCATACTCGGAGCAGAACTCCTTCAGATCCTTAGTCTCACTGCACAGCTGATACAGATCGTAGACTCCCTGATAATTGACTTTTTCTTTCGGCATAACTTTTCCGTTTTAAAGTTGATGCCGCTAAGGTAATATTTTTACGTGCCGGTGTCAAGGCGGAAAATAAGGCGTTTACTCGTAGATCCTGGTGATACAACTACTCTTTTGATCCCATGCTATTTCAACAGAGATACAAGAATTTGAACATTGCGCTCATTACTATAATATTGTTCCATAAACTAAAATTTTAGAATGAATAATGGATGTCATCATAAGTGACAACGCCAGAACCTCCAGTCATAAAGACCATAGAGCCAATAATAGACCTTCCCATATTGCTTACGAGGAATACAGCCATGTTCGCTATTTCACCAGGCATGATAAATCTACCGAGAGGATTCGTCGGAAATGATATATCATCTTTTATACCATTTGGCATAAGCATTGGGGTAGCCGTAGGGCCGGGAGCAATAGCATTTACTGTAATACCATAAGGGGAGAGGATCTTGGCAAGCCCTTTTGTCATACCGCGTATTCCCCATTTGGTGATAGTATATGCAGATGTTGCAGGACGCAGGGATGAACTTGATCCTATGTTGAGAATGTTTCCTTTAATAGAATTCTCTTTCATATACTCAGCAATAAGCTGGGCCATAAAGAAAGAACCTTTTAAGTTTGTATTAAGGATTGAATCGTATTTTTCCTCAGTGCAGTCTTTGATTTCGCCTCCAACAAGACCTGCATTGTTTACAAGGATGTCAATATTCCGCCCGTTCAAGATTTTCAGTGCTTTTTGTAGTCTTGCCCTATTGCCTTTGACATCAGTGACATCCCAAGACAACCCGAATATATGATCCTTTTTACTAACTTCTTTGTTTATCTTCTCACAGGCGCGTTGGACTTTATCTTCATCTCGTCCAGTAATGACACAAATAGCTCCCGCGTTAATGAAAGCTTTTGCTATCTCGTAACCAATGCCACTTGTCCCTCCTGTAATCAGAGCGGTTCGGCCCTTAAGGAGATCAGAAGGTGAGAGATAAGTTATTTGTGCATAAACCTTTTGTGTCGGCTGTCCATTAAGAATGTATTTTATGCCGCGTTTCAGATATTGAATGTATTTCATAATGTCTATTCAGATGTAAACGTCTTATTTCCGCCACACCACATCGCCCGGCTGTTTTTCAGCCGGTTATGTGGATTACGCAAAAAAATGATTTTCCAAGTTTAACCTATATTTTGATATAATAGGGCAGCAATTGCCGCTTGTCATAGGTTCCTTTGCTGAGTATTGTCTTGGACTGTCGCTCCCGTCGCACTTTAATCTGATCGGGAGTTAGCTTCTGGACTTTAAATGCAAGTTCCAGTTTGAGTTCATAAACTTGTCATAGTTGACACCATACTCTGTCAAGGCAGAAAATAAGACGTTTACATTACTTCCAGTGAGTTTTATTTTCTCGCCAAGTCGATAAGACCGCTAAGACCTGCATACCCTCAGCGGAGCCTTTGCGTTCTCCGCGCCTTTGCGAGAGACCTTTTCCCGCGGGATATTTTTTCTCGCCAAGCCGCTAAGGGCGCAAAGGCATGCAACCGTTTTGGAAAAACACCACTACCGCTTTGGGAATATCGGTCGAACATTATTTGTGGAAGGGCATGAAGCCCTTCCCTGCACTGGCACCTACGACGTAGGAAACTTGTCGGACGGGTATCACACTTTTTCCCCGGCAATTTTCCATCCGTCAATGCATCGTTTCTCCTTTGAGAAGTTGACACCAATCTTTATCACCTTGCGTGGGTCGGAGGCGAAGGGCTTGGCATAGCCTTTCTCGTCTATCTGTCGCAATGCCTCCTCCGCCGACTTGTCGTACTTAAACTCGAAAATGTATATATAGTCGTTGGTTTTGGCTATCATGTCGATACGTCCGCCGGTCATCGTGTTATAACCAGTATCCACGACGGTCACTCGCCAGGGTTCGCAATGACTCTCATGAATGGTCATCTCGTTGCCTCCGTTGCGATAATCGAAAGTGACGTCGCTGTTATGGATAAAATAGTTGGCAAACCATTCCTTTATATATTCCTGTTTGTACCCGGCACAAATGATGAAATCATTATGTCCGTAGTAGGAATACTCTTTCATGATATGCCAAAGTATCGGCATACCGCCAATCTCTATCATCGGCTTCGGCTTGTATTGCGATTCCTCACTAATGCGAGTTCCAAAGCCACCGGCAAGTAGTACAACTTTCATAAGCGAAATTAGTAATCATTCTTCATCTTCCTCCTGTAGGCGAACCGCAAGAAACGGAGCGGACGACGGAGAAACTCCCGAAGGACTGTCAGATAATAGGGTATTTTATGATGGGGGTTAGAGTTATATAGCGGATGTTTGAGTGCGAGGCCGCATATTGGTTGACCACGCTCTCGGTATCATCCGTAGAGTGGTCATTGACAATGATCTCCTCTATCATCGAATAGGTCTGCTGCGCAATAGAGTCGAGTGTCCTTGTTATGACGTCCGCCCGGTTATGGGTCGGGATAATAATACTGACTAAGCCTGATTGCATAAAGAAGAGAATAACATTTTCCAAGCCTTGACCCTGCGTCTCGTTGCCATACGCCTTTATTGTCAGATTTGATTAGATTTGGAAGATTCTTGGCGAAGACAATTGAATATGCGCTGCTATCCGTCTCACTTTGACATTAACTTCTCAATATCCTCATCCGATAGCCCCTGCTCTCGCAACTTCTGCTTCAGTTTTGACAGCTGAGCATCCTTCTGAGTGAGCTGAGCATTCTTTTGTGTGAGTTGAGCATTTTGCTCCTTGATCTTGCCGTCCTGTTCCTTAATCTTGCCGTCCTGCTCCTTAATCTTGCCGTCCTGCTCCTTGATAGTCTTATCACGACTCATAATGGCAGTATCACGGTCCTCAATAGCCTTGAAGTATTCGTCCTCAACATTCATATCCTGTCGAAGTTGAGCATCTGTAGAAGCCATCAAAAGACGATGAAGGATATACTCCATATCAGCATCGCCAGTATAGAGGTCTTCATTGAGTTCCATCACATGCTGGTTGTCCTTCTCCTTATTATTCTGGTCGAAAACGCTCAGCACCTTATCCAGACGGTTGTTAATCTGACCATGAAGCAGAGGAATCTGCACAATGATACTACTATGTATCAGACTGTCTACAAATGGGTCAGGAAGACCTTCCGTTACCTCGTTGCCATCGTAATCATATGTCTTATGATTAACGTAAAGCACCGGTACATCAATGTTACCAACCTTATGACCAAGAATATAAACGGCAACCATAGGCAGACCATAAGGCGGCCTCATCTCGTCGTGTACCATATTCTCAGGATTGGCATACTGCGCGCCGAGATACTGCCGGAAACGGAGCGTCTCCGTTTCAAGCCACGTCTTCTGCAGTTCAATGAGGATGAGCCTTACCGAACCATCATCCTGACGAATCTGGGCACCAAAGTCAATACGAAACATGGAGATGTTGTTCCGCGTGCCATTTGAATACTCGTTCCTGCGAATTTTAACCGAGACCACTTCTTTCTTCAGCAATGCAGAAAGGATCGTCTTTGCAATTCGCTCGTCCTCCATCAGATATTTGAAGACGGAGTCGTAAATGGGATTGGCTACTTTAATAATCATAAGCTTCCTCCTAAACATTTAATATATTTACTCGCTTCTTACTACTTTCCACCCTTCCACGCACCGCTTCTCCTTGGAGAAATTGACACCAATCTTGATCAGCGCCCAACCTTCTTCTACTTCTTCATTAGGATATCCAAGCGTATAGAAGCCAAACTCCTTATCGTAACCTTTAATGGTGAGATACCCGCTCTGATAGATGATGGGCACAGGGCTCTGCTCTTTACTTCCCAAACATCTTCATCACCTTCTCTATCACCGGCGCCATGTCATAGTATTTATATTCAGCTAAACGGCCACCGAAGATGACATCGGGCTCCTGCGCAGCAAGGGCACGGTATTGATCCGCCAAAGCATTGTTGTGGACGTCGTTGATCGGATAGTAAGGCTCCATGCCCGGCTTCCACTCAGTACTATATTCTTCGGAGATGACTGTCTTAGGATTGGCATAGACGACAGCACCAAAGCTCTCAAAATGCTTGTGCTCGATGACACGGGTGTAAGGAACATCATGGGAGGTATAGTTTACCACTGCATTGCCTTGGTAGTTGGGGGTGTCCTCTACACGAGTCTTAAAACTGACTGTACGCCAGTTCAACCTACCATACTTGTAATCAAAGAATTCATCTATTTGTCCAGTGTAGACGAGTTTGCTAGCGTACTTCCGCCAGTCATGATATTCGCTATTGAAGAAATCAACGTTTGTCTTAGTATCGACCCCTTGAAGTAATCCCTCTATCAACTTGTTGTAACCGCCGATGGGAATACCCTGATAACTATCATTAAAGTAGTTGTTATCGAAGACAAGCCGGACTGGGAGGCGCTTAATGATAAAAGCCGGAAGTTCTGTGCATTTCCGTCCCCATTGCTTCTCAGTGTATTCCTTAATCAACTTTTCATACACGTCTTTGCCAATGAGTGTCAACGCCTGCTCTTCAAGATTACGAGGCTCGGTAACCCCATCCGCCTTCATCTTAGCAACAGCTTCCACCTTCTGTTCATCAATCTTCGCTTGTGCCTCTTCCGGTGTTGTCACGCCCCACAGTTCATTGAAGGTATTCATGTTGAATGGGAGGTTATATAACTTGCCATGAAAGTTAGCTACCGGCGAATTGGTATAACGGTTAAACTCTACCAAGGAGTTGACGAAATCCCACACCTTCTTATTAGAGGTATGGAAGATATGAGCACCGTACTTATGGACGTTGATACCTTCTATATTCTCACAGTAGACATTACCGCCGACCTGCTGGCGCTTGTCGATGACAAGACAGCGTTTCCCCTCTAAGCGTGCGAAATAAGCAAACGTTGCCCCAAAAAGTCCGGAACCGACAATCAAATAATCGTATTGCTTCATATCATTCAATATAGGTGCAATTCTGACGACAAAATCTCCTTGCAAAAAGCGTAACACACGATATATCAGTATGTTATACGCCAATTACAAGTAAGATTGTTCAATATACTAAGCAAAGTTAAATAAATTATCTGAAAGACGGGCCGGTTTATCGAGATTTTTTACCGCGCAACTCCTAACTCCTATCTCCTAACTCCTAACTCCTAACTCCTATCTCCTAACTCCTAACTCCTAACTCCTATCTCCTAACTCCTAACTTTTCCTAACTCCCAGAACGCCACGGCGGAGGCGGCAGCGACATTGAGCGAGTCGACGCCACGTGCCATCGGGATCTTCACCACATAGTCGGCGCCATCGATAGCCTCCGTCGGCAGGCCGTCGCCTTCCGTACCCATGACCACAGCGAGGCGGGGCTCAGCCTTCAGACGAGGGTCATCGAGGGCGATACTGTCATGACGAAGTGCCATCGCCACCGTCTTGAACCCTACTTCATGCAAGGCATCCATCGGTGCATCGAGCCACGCCCACGGCAGTTTGAACACCGTGCCCATCGACACACGGATAGCACGTCGGTTCAGCGGGTCACAGCTGTCTGTCGTCAGCAGCGCGCCGTCGATGCCTAAGGCGGCGGCGGAGCGGAAGATAGCCCCGATATTCGTCGTGTCGCACACGGCATTGATGACGACGAGGCGATGGGAGGCACTACAGAGCTCACGCCATGTCGGCTGCTGTGGCCGCCGCATGGCACAGAGCACGCCGCGCGTCAGCGTGTAGCCCGTGAGCGAGGCGAGAAGCTCGCGGCTGCCCGTATAGACGGGGATGTCGCCACAACGACGGATGAATGGTGCCGCGTCGCCTTCGATATGACGCGCCTCGCAGAGCATGGAGAGAGGCTCGAAGCCTTCGTCCAACGCCACATTGATGACCTTCGGACTCTCCACAATGATGATGCCGTCCTCCGGATGGAGGCGGTTGCGGAGCTGATGGTCGGTGAGACGGTGATAGACTTCTACACCGGGAGTATTGAGAGAATGAATTTCAACGACTGACATATTGAAAAATTGAAAAAATGAAAGATTGAAAAATTGAAAGAATGAAAATTTAAAGGATGAAACATTAGCATGACCACTACGTTTTCAGTCTGAGCGATTTGCCCAGGACACCAAAAGGGAGCAACCCGGTTAACCCCGTCGCGTAAGCACCTCGGAGAGGTGCCACATGGTTAGCCCCATGCAAGGAGCGCAGCGACGCAGCATGGGGCTAACCACGTTGCCCCCCCTTCGGGGACCTCGCACACCCGGCTAACCACGTTGGCCCCCTTCGGGGACCTGCGTCCCTTTCCGGCAGAAGACTGAATAGTTGCCGTCGACGTGATTTAACGTTACAAAATTACAAAATAAAGACAATTAATTATCTTATATCAACGAAAAAGATTACCTTTGCACGTAAATATATAGGTAAAACCAATTTTTAAATACAAGCATCAATGAAACCTACATTATTATTGTTAGCTGCCGGCATGGGCAGCCGTTACGGTGGTTTGAAACAACTTGACGGACTGGGTCCCAATGGTGAGACGATTATGGACTACAGCATCTACGATGCTATCCAGGCTGGCTTCGGCAAGATTGTTTGGGTTATCCGTAAGGACTTTGAGCAGGATTTCCGCGAGAAGATCCTCTCCAAATACGAAGGACATATCCCCTGCGAGATCGTTTTCCAGAGTCTCGACAAGATCCCTGAGGGCTACAGCGTTCCCGAGGGCCGCACCAAGCCGTGGGGTACGAACCACGCCGTGATGATGGCGAAAGAGGTCATCAAGGAGCCGTTCTGCGTCATCAACTGCGACGACTTCTACAACCGCGACTGCTTCAAGGTCATCGGCAAGTTCCTCTCAGAACTCCCCGAGGGCAGCAACGGCAAGTATGCTATGGTCGGCTTCCGCGTTGCCAACACGCTGTCCGACAACGGTTCTGTGAGCCGTGGCGTCTGCGCCAAGGATGATCAGGAGCACCTCACCTCTTGCGTGGAGCGCACAGAGATCGAGCGTCAGGCTGACGGCAAGGTCGCTTATAAGGACGAGAAGGGCGAGTGGGTATCGATCCCTGACAACACACCGGTCTCGATGAACGTATGGGGTTTCACACCCGAGTATTTCGACTACTCCGACAAGCTCTTCAAGGAGTTCCTCGACCTGCCTGCCACCAAAGCCAACCCCAAGGCCGAGTATCTCATCCCCTGGGTCGTAGACAAGCTCATCAAGAGCGGCAAGGCTACCTGCGAGGTCCTCGACACCACATCGAAGTGGTTCGGCGTCACTTATTCTGCCGACCGTCCGGGCGTCGTGGCAAAGATCCAGAAGCTCGTCGACGAGGGCGTATACCCCAACAAGCTGTTCTAAACTTAAAAACTAACAATAATGGCAAAATCAAACAGTAACGGTCGCGCCATCGCCATCGTGGCATGTATCTTCCTCTATGGAATGATATCGTTCGTGACCAACCTCGCCGCTCCTATCGGCGTCATCTGGAAGAACCAGCCGGAGATCGGCGGCAGTAACATGCTCGGCATGATGGGTAACTTCATGAACTTCTTCGCTTATCTGTTCATGGGTATTCCTGCCGGAAACCTGCTCACCAAGATCGGATACAAGAAGACGGCCCTCATCGGTATCGCCCTCGGCTTCTTCGGTGTGCTCATCCAGTTCCTTTCCGGTATGTCGGAGGGGATGACGGGCTTCATCATCTATCTCGCCGGCGCCTTCGTCTCCGGTTTCTCGGTGTGCCTGCTCAACACCGTTGTCAACCCGATGCTTAACCAGCTCGGTGGCGGCGGCAACCGCGGCAACCAGCTCAACCTCATCGGCGGCACCTTCAACTCGCTCATGGGTACGATGACGCCTATGCTCGTCGGCGCACTCATCGGCACCGTGACAAAGAACACCGCCATGAGCGATGTCAACCTCGTGCTCTACATGGCTATGGGTGTCTTCCTCGTGACCTTCTTCATCCTCCTCTTCGTGCCTATCGAGAACCCGAAGAAGATGGAGGGTGAGATCACCTTCGAGCACTCGCCCTTCGCCTTCCGCCACTTCACCTTTGGCGTCATCGCCATCTTCGTGTATGTCGGTGTGGAGACAGGTATCCCCGGAACCCTCAACTTCTATATCTCTGATACTACCGCCAACGGTGCAGGCGTGATGACGCTCAACCCGATGGTCAAGGCTGCCGCTATCGGCGGATTTGCTGCCGGCACCTACTGGCTGCTGATGCTTGTCGGCCGTCTCATCTCCTCGTTCATCGCCTCTAAGGTGTCGAGCCGCGCCATGATGATCGTCACTAACGGTGCTGCCATGATCCTCATCCTCTTAGCTATGTTCTTGCCGAAGAGCATCACCGGCTCCATGCCTGTGTTCACCGGTTCCGGCTTCCAGGTGGTGACACTGCCTCTGAGCGCTATCCTTATCGTGTTCTGCGGTCTCTGCACCTCTATCATGTGGTCGAGCATCTTCAACCTCGCCACTGAGGGCTTGGGCAAGTACACGGAGAAGGCCAGCGGTATCTTCATGATGATGGTTGTCGGTGGTGGTGTGCTGCCGCTTATCCAGAACGCTGTGGCTGATGCTACGCTCAACTACATGCTTTCTTACATCGTGCCGTTCATCGCCGTGGCTTACATGTTCTGCTATGCCGCCTTCCTCTCGAAGAACGTCAACAAGGACATCCCGGTCTGATAATCACACATTATTATATATTGCAAAGGCGGGGCTCATCGTGAGTCCCGCCTTTGTTATTGTATATTCAATGCACGGAGAGCACCTCGAAGAGGTGCCACATGGTTAGCCCCAGGTAAGGAGCGCAGCGACGCAACCTGGGGTTTAGACCCAGTGTGTGGTTGTTGCAATCCGGCCTCGAAGAGGGCGAACATGGTTATGACAACCGGCACCCTGACCATGTTCGCCCTCTCCGAGGCCGACAGGTCAGGTTAAACCGCCCGATCCTCACCCCAGGTTGCGTCGCTGCGCTCCTTACCTGGGGCTAACCATGTTCGACCTCTCCGAGGTCGTGCGGGGATGTGGAAGGGTATGAAGCCCTTCCCTGCACTATTACCCTTGCACCGATTATTTTGCCAGATACCGCTCAGCCTCGATGGCAGCCTTACAGCCACTGCCTGCAGCTACGACAGCCTGACGGTAGGTAGGATCGGCGCAGTCACCGGCAGCGAAGACACCCTCGACATTCGTACGCGGCGTGTCGCCCTGGGTCTTGATATAACCCACGCTGTCCATGTCGAGCTTACCTTTGAAGAGGTCGGTGTTAGGCTTGTGACCGATAGCGAGGAAGAAACCATCAATAGGCAGGTCATACTTCTTCTCGTCAGCCTCACCCTTACGCCATACGAGGTGAGCACCCTCGACACCATCCTGGCCGTAGAGACCTAAGGTATTCGTCTCATAGAGGATCTCGATCTTCGGGTTCTCTTCCACGCGACGCTTCATGATGTCCGTGGCACGGAGGTAAGGTTTGCGCACAATCATGTAAACCTTGCTCGCCAGTCCGGCGAGATACGTGGCCTCCTCGCAGGCAGTGTCACCGCCGCCCACGACAGCCACGACCTTCTTACGATAGAAGAAGCCGTCGCAGGTAGCGCAGGCCGACACACCCTGACCGTTGTATTTCTGCTCATCGGGCAGACCGAGGTATTTGGCAGAAGCACCCGTAGCCACGATGATCGTCTCAGCCTCAATCTTGTCACCTGTGTCGACTGTGACGACATAAGGCTTCTTCGACAGGTCGACATCGGTGACGATGCCGTCGCGCACGTCAGCACCGAAGCGTTCAGCCTGCTGACGGAGATCCATCATCATCTGGTTGGCGTCCACACCCTCGGGATAGCCGGGGAAGTTCTCCACGATGGTGGTCTGTGTGAGCTGGCCACCGGGCTGAATGCCACAGTACTCAATGGGCGACAGGTTGGCACGCCCGGCATAGATGGCAGCTGTGTAGCCTGCGGGCCCGCTGCCTATGATCAAGCATTTGGTGTGTTCCATTTATAGTAATCCTTCTATATCCTTCGCAATATTCTCTATCTTCTCCGTCGGCTCATAGCGCTTCACGACCTGCCCCTTCTTGTTGATGAGGAACTTGGTGAAGTTCCACTTGATGTCCGGCTTCTCCTTATAGTCGGGATCAGCCTCGGAGAGCATCTTGTCGAGGACCGGGTAGATAGGATGACTCTCATCCCAGCCTGCAAACCCTTTCTGCTCCTTGAGGAACTTATAGAGGGGGTCGGCATCGTCGCCGTTGACCTTTATCTTCTTGAACTGAGGGAACTCCGTGCCATAGGTGAGCTTGCAAAACTCATGGATGCTCTCGTCTGTGCCCGGTGCCTGCTGACCAAACTGGTTGCAAGGGAAGTCGAGGATCTCAAAGCCCTGAGCATGGTAACGCTCATAGAGCTTCTCCAGCTCTTCATACTGCGGTGTAAAGCCACACTTCGTAGCCGTGTTAACAATCAGCAGCACCTCGTTGGCATACTCCCTGAGAGAGACCTCGTTGCCTTTGCGGTCTTTCACGGAGAATTCATAAACAGTTCTCATTTCTTTCTTATCTTTTTAGTACTTGTATATTATTAATATGTTTATGGCTGCAAACTTACAAAAAAAATGCCACAACGCCCACCTCGCTTGAGTATTTTTAGGGATTTTCCCATCACCAATAGGAAAAAACACCATCACATTACAGATAATCTACTTATCTTTGCAACAGAATAATAAAAGAATAATATAAAAGTAGATAACTATGAAAAAGATTTTTACCCTTGTGGCAGCTGCTCTGTTGGTGGCAGCTCCCGCACTCTTCACAAGCTGTGATGATGACCCGTGGTATTGGTACGGTGATGACACTCCGTGGTGGTACGGCTACGACGACGGAGGCTACGGCTGGAATGACAACTATTATGACAATGGCGGCAACAACAGTGATGAAGGAACCGATGCCTACGACGAAGCCGAGGTACTGCAGGGCGAATGGGAAGGCACCATGGCCTACACCAATGGTGACACCGGACAGAAGAGTTCCTTCTATGCCAATATGACATTCGTGCGCAACAACAGCAATGCCATCAAAGGCACCGGTACGGAGATCGACTACACCCTCGACAGCAATGGCAACATCGCTGAGCAGAACGACCCGCTGAAGTTCAACTGGTACATCGACGAGCAGACGGGCGACATCTACATCAAGTATACCAACACGCAGAACCAGGCAACCTATGTCATGGATGCCTCAGCCAAGCAGCACGGATTCCAGCTTGATGAGAACTCCGGCACGTTCGGTGGCTACATGCTCGGCACAAACAACAACGACATGATCTATATCGAGCTCAAGCGCGTGCAGAACAACAGCGCCAAGAAGCTGACGAGATCCACGGCAACGACTCACACCTTCTTCGGATCGACCTCAGTCACACCGGTCAGCTTCGGCACCCAGAGCCTGACAACAAGACGATAACACACCGCGCATGCGGTATACAACTGTCGTAGGAGTCTGCACCTCGAAGAGGTGCCACACGGTTAGCCCCACGTGAGGCGTAGCCGAAACGTGGGGTAAGACGAAGGCGGACGACCTGAAGACCGGCCTCGAAGAGGGCGAACACGGTCGGGATGCTGTTTTCGGTGAACATAGCGTCAATCATCACCCCACGTTTCGGCTACGCCTCACTGTAACCATGTTCGCCCTCTTCGAGGCCGGATTGCAACGAAACGCCGACCGACCGAAACCCCATGTTTCGGCTACGCCTCACATGGGGCTAACCATGTTCAACCTCTACGAGGTTGTGTGTAGAACCAACCCGATAACCGGGCAAGTCGTGAAAAGCCGATGCTAAACATCAGCCGCATGTCGTGGAAAGTCGTGAAAAGCCGATGCAGGTAAATACCCCCATTGCAACAATTTTGAAAAAATAAGCTATCAAACGACGAGTCTTTACGTTTTTCTTTGTATCTTTGCTCCAACAATAACAAAAGGCATTAAGATTTCCACAATATACAACCCACTGTAATGGAAAAACGTAATTTTGTCACGATTGCCGATCTCGACAAGGATCAGCTGCTCTACCTTCTGAAGATGGCAGAAGAGTTTGAGCGTCATCCCAACCGTGAGCTTCTCAAGGGCAAAGTGGTCGCTACCCTCTTCTTTGAACCCTCCACACGTACACAACTGTCGTTCCAGACGGCCGCCAACCGTCTCGGTGCCCGCGTCATCGGCTTCTCCGATGCCAAGACCTCGAGCACGACCAAAGGCGAGACGCTCAAGGACACCATCCTCATGGTGAGCAACTACGCCGATATCATCGTCATGCGCCACTACATCGAAGGCGCAGCACAGTATGCTTCCGAGGTCGCTCCCGTGCCTATCGTCAATGCCGGCGACGGTGCCCACATGCACCCCTCACAGTGCCTCCTCGACCTCTATAGTATCTACAAGACCCAAGGCACCCTCGACAACCTCAACATCTATCTCGTCGGCGACCTCAAATACGGCCGTACCGTCCACTCCCTCATCATGGCTATGCGCCATTTCAACCCTACGTTCCATTTCATCGCACCAAAGGAGCTCGCCATGCCCGACGAGTACAAAGAGTACTGCGTCAACCACGGCATACGCTATGTCGAGCACGCTGAATTCACCGAGGACGAGATTGCCGATGCCGACATCCTCTACATGACGCGTGTGCAGAAGGAGCGTTTCTCCGACCTCATGGAATATGAGCGCGTGAAGAACGTCTATATCCTCCGCAACTCCATGCTCGGACACGTCAAGCCCAACATGAAGATCATGCACCCGCTGCCCCGTGTCAACGAGATAGCTTACGATGTCGACGATAACCCCCACGCTTACTATATCCAACAGGCCAAAAACGGTCTCTTCGCGCGTGAGGCTATCTACTGCTACTGTCTCGGCATCACCCTCGACGACATCAAGAAAGACAAGACGATCATCGGTTAACACCTTAAAACAATGGCAAAGAAAGAACTTCAGGTGGCCGCCATCGAGAACGGCACCGTCATCGATCATATACCCGCCGACAAGACCTATCAGGTCGTGCGCCTCCTCCGCCTCGAAGAGCTCGACACACCCGTCACCATCGGCTATAACCTCCCATCGAGCAAGATGGGGAAGAAAGGCATCATCAAGATTGCCAACAAATATTTCACCGATGAGGAGATCAACAGGCTCTCCGTCGTTGCCCCGAACATCGTGCTCAACACCATCCACAACTTCGAGGTCGTGGAGAAGAAACGTGTCGAGACACCATCAGAGCTTCACGGAATCATCAAGTGCAACAACCCTAAGTGTATCACCAACAACGAGCCGATGGCTACCTATTTCACCATTGACAAGGTCAAAGGTCTCGTGCGCTGCCACTACTGTGACAAGGAACAGCGCCTCGACGAGGTGACACTCGTATAGAACAAACTATTCACTAAACCATAAAGAGATTATGCAGAAAGACACTCAGATTTTCGACCTTATCGAGCAAGAGCATCAGCGCCAGCTCCGGGGCATGGAACTCATCGCCAGTGAGAACTTCGTCTCCGACGAGGTCATGGCAGCCATGGGCAGTTACCTCACCAACAAATATGCCGAGGGCCTGCCCGGCAAGCGTTACTATGGCGGTTGCCAGGTCGTCGACCAGGTGGAGCAGCTCGCCATCGACCGTGTGAAGAAGCTCTTCGGGGCTGAGTTCGCCAACGTTCAGCCGCACTCCGGTGCCCAGGCCAACCAGGCCGTGCTCCTCGCCGTGCTCCAGCCCGGCGACACCTTCATGGGTCTCGACCTCGACCAGGGCGGTCACCTCTCCCACGGCTCCAGCGTCAACACATCGGGTATCCTCTATCATCACATCGGCTACACGTTGAACCGCGAGACAGGACGTGTCGACTACGACGAGATGGAGCGCTTAGCTCTCGAGAACAAACCGAAGCTCATCATCGGCGGTGGCTCTGCCTACAGCCGCGAATGGGATTATGAGCGCATGCGCAAGATCGCCGACGAGGTAGGTGCCATCCTCATGATCGACATGGCACACCCTGCTGGTCTCATCGCTGCCGGACTGCTGAAGAACCCAGTCAAGTATGCTCACATCGTCACCACAACGACGCACAAGACACTGCGTGGTCCTCGCGGCGGCGTCATCCTCATGGGCAAGGACTTCGACAATCCCTGGGGCAAGCGTAACAAGAAAGGCGAACTGAAGAAGATGAACCAGCTGCTCAACTCTGCCGTCTTCCCCGGCAACCAGGGTGGCCCGCTCGAGCATGTCATCGCTGCCAAGGCCGTAGGATTCAACGAGAACCTCCAGCCCTCGTGGATCGACTATGCCAAGCAGGTGAAGACCAACGCTGCCGTCCTCGCACAGGACCTCATCGACAAAGGATTCGCCATCGTATCCGGTGGTACCGACAACCACTCTATGCTCCTCGACCTCAGACCTAAGTATCCCGACCTCACGGGTAAGGTCGCTGAGAACGCGCTCGTAGCTGCCGACATCACGGTCAACAAGAACAAGGTGCCTTACGATGAGCGCTCCGCCTTCCAGACATCTGGTATCCGTCTCGGCACCGCTGCCATGACGACACGTGGCGCCAAGGAAGATATGATGCACCTCATCGCTGACCTCATCGACGAAGTGCTCGCTGACCCGGAGAACGACCAGGTCATCAAGCGCGTCAAGGAGAAGGTCAACGCCACGATGAGCAAATATCCGCTCTTCGCTTATTAACCAAAAACAAATTAATATATAATATGAACAGAACAGAACTCATTGCTCAAGTAGCAGAGCGTGCAGAGATTTCCAAGAACGATGCCGCCAAGGCTATCAACGCTGTCCTCGGCGTCATTGCTGACAACCTGACCAAGGGCGACAAGGAGCTTGCTCTCCCCGACTTCGGTCGTTTCTCCGTCAAGCAGGTGCCTGAGCGCAAGGGTATCAACCCGCGCACAAAGGAACAGATCACCATCGAGGCTCACGAGAAGATTGTCTTCAAGCCTTCCGACAACATGGATCTGTATACACGCAAGCACTGCTAAACGCTCAACCGATCTGCTGACACGTGTCAGCAAAGTGGTCGGCACGTGCCAGCAAATCGGCCGTCACGTGCCAGCAAATCGGCCGACACGTGCCAGCAAATCGGCCGACACGTGTCGAACAATCGGCCGACACGTGCCAAACAATCGTCCGTCGTTCGAAAGCCAATCAGCTGACGAACGACGGACAATCGCGTTTAATGCTAAACGTGATTACTGTTCGGATTGATGCATGCCTACCATAGGACAAATGGTGATAATGTAGGATCCGTAGGGTGAGCAAGGACCGCCCGCACCTCGGAGAGGTGCCACATGGTTAGCCCCACGTGAGGCGTAGCCGAAACGTGGGGTTGGATAGAAGTTCGCCCTCTTCGAGGCCGACAGGTCAGGTTTAATCGCCCGCCTCTAAACCCCAGGTTGCGTCGCTGCGCTCCTTTGCCTGGGGTTATGGAGAGCCAGCCTCTCCGAGGCTATCAACCATTATAGATGAAGGATAAGTTCAACCGTACAGCTCGTCTCATTTTGTTTAACCGATTAAACGATTTCCAGCTAAAATCGTTTAACCGATTAAACAAAAAAGAGGTGCAAAAAGCCCCGCACGGCAATTTCTGCTGTACGGGGCCATCGTAATAATCTCTCTCTTGTTATCAGAATATATATATGGTAGGCTAGTTATAGGCATTTTCTGCATGTTCGTAGATGTCGAGGCCTTCTTCCTCCTCGCGTTTGTCTACACGCATGCCCATGAGTTTGTCAATGATTTTATAGAGCACGAACGTCATCACAGCACTGTAGACGATGGAAAAGCCTGTTGCCACGAGCTGGATGTAAAGTTGATGCCATCCTCCGTAGAGGGCTCCGTCAACGCCACCGATGCTCTTGACACAGAACACACCTGTCAGGATGCTTCCCACAACACCACCTATACCATGAACACCGAAAGCGTCGAGGGCATCGTCATAACCAAACTTGCGCTTTACGATGGCGACCATGAAGTAGCAGATCAGGGCTGTGATAGCACCGATGCACATGGCACCGAGGACATCTGTCGAGCCGGCTGCCGGCGTGATGGCGACAAGTCCTGCCACAGCACCCGTACACATACCCACGCAGGTGGGCTTGCCGGAATAGAGCCAGTCGATAAGCATCCAGACTAAAGCTGCCGTAGCGGTGCAGACATGTGTGGTAAGGAAGGCATTGGCATCGAGGCCGTCGGCTGCGAGGCCTGAGCCTGCATTGAAACCGAACCAGCCGAGCCACAGCATCGAGGCGCCCATAAAGACATAGGGAACGTTGGCTGCACCGATAGGCTTGCCCGGCTTATAGTCCATTCGTCTGCCGAGAAGCACGCACATCACCAAAGCTGCGATACCTGCGTTGATATGCACCACGAGACCACCGGCAAAGTCGATGGCTCCTAAGTGCTGCATAAAGCCTCCGCCCCACACCCAGTGAGCCATCGGGTAGTAGACGATGATGCTCCAGAGGATGATGAACACGACGAACGACGGGAACCGAAGGCGCTCGGCAAAAGCTCCGATGATCAGGGCCGGCGTGATGACTGCGAACATACACTGGAAGAGCACGAACGTCAGTTCGGGGATGTTGGGGCCCTCTTTCACGGTGTGAATGGTGATGCCATGCATGAAACACTTGTCAAAACCACCGATGACAGCTCCTAAGGGAGACCCTTCGAGGCCTGTGCCGAACGACCACGAGTAGCCGAAGGCAATCCAAAGGAGCGAGCACATCGCTGTGATGAAGAAGCATTGCATGAGCACGCTCAAGATGTTTTTGCGGCGAACAAGTCCTCCGTAGAAGAGGGCCAAGGCCGGCACTGTCATAAACATCACCAATATCGTCGCCATGGTAATCCAGGCGGTGTTTCCAGTGTCAATCATAATTCTAATTCGTGTCTATTTCTTTTATTATTATTGGTTCTTCATTATAGTTGGTTCTTCCAGTTTTCAAATTGATGAGTGCCTCGGAGAGGCACAATCTTTAATAACCCCAGACTAAAGGAGCGATAGCGACTGCAGTCTGGGGTTATGGATAATTCAGCCTCTTCGAGGCTGTTAAACCTTATCCCCAAACTGGAAGTACCTCATTGTTTAGTTGTTGTAGCAAGCCTCACCATGCTCGTAGATATCCAGACCTTCTTCCTCAATGCGCTTGTCAACACGCAGTCCGAAGAACTTCTTGATCGTACCGAAGAGGATGATACCGCATACAGCAGCCCAACCGTCAACGCAGAGGATACCGAGAGCCTGTGCACCTAAGGAACCGAGGCCGTGGCCGTAGAACAGACCCGTGCTGGTAGAGAAGAGTCCTACACAGAGGGTACCGAAGATACCGCAGATACCGTGTACAGAGGATGCACCGACAGGGTCATCGATGTGCAGCTTCTGATCGATGAAGGATACACCGAGCGGAAGGATGATACCGCAGAGAGCACCGATGATGAGCGAGCCCACGGGTGATACCATATCACAGCCTGCAGTGATACCGACCAGACCGGCAAGGATACCGTTGAGGGTCAGTGAGAATGAAGGCTTGCCATACTTGATCCATGTGAAGAACATGGTAGCCAGACCTCCTGCTACTGCTGCGAGGTTCGTGGTCAGGAACACGTGTGAGATAGCGACGCGGTTCACCTCACCGCTGGCAGCCAACTGAGAGCCGGGGTTGAATCCGAACCATCCGAACCAGAGGATGAATACACCCAAAGAGGCGAGGGTCAGACTGTGACCGGGGATAGCGTTGCTCTTGCCATCCTTGCGGTACTTGCCGATACGGGGACCAAGGAAGATGGCGCCGATGAAGGCAAGCACACCACCAACAGAGTGCACCACGCAGCTACCTGCGAAATCGTGGAACGTTGTGCCGAAGGTCGTCATGATGAAGCTTGCGGCATCGCTGTTGCAAAGCCAGCCACCACCCCAGGTCCAGTGACCTTCAACAGGATAGATAATGAGTGAGATGAAGAAACTGTACACGCAGTACATCGAGAACTTTGTGCGCTCTGCCATAGCACCGGAAACGATGGTGGCACTTGTTGCACAGAATACAGTCTCAAACATCAGGAAACCTTCGGTAGGAAGGCCGGCGGCGTTGTGATAGAAACTCAGGTCGCAGAAGTTAGGCATACCAATGAACCCCTGTCCATCGGAGCCAAACATGAAACCGAATCCAACAAACCAGAACAGGACTGAACCGATCATGAAATCGACGAAGTTCTTGAACAATATGTTGGCGGTGTTCTTACGTCGCGTAAAACCAGCCTCACAGTAGGCAAAGCCCGGCTGCATGAAGAAGACAAGCATGGCTGCTAACAGCATCCATACGGTGTCTACGGAAATGCTTAGATCTTGTACTGTCATATCTGTTACCCTTTTATAATTTCAACTACATGAATAATCTCTCTTACTCCAGCATTCTACTTAGAGTATTTGATTCTTCACTCTTCACTTTTCGTTTTTCACTCTTCGTTATTCACTTTTCCCTTTCTCTCACTTCTCCTGCTCCGCATTATAGAGGGCGATATCGCCACGCTCACCAGTTCTGATGCGGATAGTGTCCTCGACAGGAATGATGAAGATACGACCGTCACCGATCTCACCGGTCTTCGCAGCCTTCTCAATGGCTGCAACGGTCTTCTCGACGTTCTTGTCACGAACAACAATGTTCATCAGCACACGTTCAATACTACTCGTGGAATACATTACGCCACGATAGATGCGCTCCTGACGCATCTTGCCTTCTCCGCGCACGTCGTAGTAGGAGAACCACTCAATGTCGGCGGCAAGAAGAGCTTCCTTCACGTCCTCAAACTTCGTTTTGCGGATGATAGCTTCAATCTTCTTCATGCTTTTCTCTTTAATGATTAATTAACGTGTTGTTACTATTCCTTTTATTAGCAAACCAGCCATCTAAGTGACTTAATGTTTGTTTTCTGCTGCAAAATTAATCAAAATGCTAATAACATAAAACCAAATAACGCACTTTGTTACAAGAAAAATACACTTAGTAACAATATAGCATAAAATTAACACGTAAAACGCACAAACTGTAATGTCGAGACTATCCAAACCTATCAGTTTGGCAACAGCCAGTAAAAAACTTAATAAATTATGCCCAAAAGTTTTCTCATTACTGACATTTTGTTGTATCTTTGCACCGTGAACAGCACAAAGCGTTCAAACAAAAGAAATAGAACATCACATTTTGATAGTTAACACGACAGATAAAGCATGACAGATATAGCAACGATAGGTAAAAAGATTCCGTTCACCAAGATGCAGGGTGCAGGAAACGATTATATATATGTAAATACATTATTATATAGCGTTCCTGATCCGGAGGCAACAGCCATCAAATGGAGCGACCGCCATTTCGGCATCGGCTCCGACGGTCTGGTGCTCATCGGCGCACCTAAGAGCAAGGAGGACGACTTCTCAATGCGTATCTTCAATGCTGACGGTTCAGAGGCCATGATGTGTGGCAATGCCAGCCGCTGCATCGGCAAGTACGTCTACGAGCGCGGCCTCTTCAAAGGCGACACAGTACGCTTAGAGACGCTGTCAGGTGTGAAAGTGCTGAAGCTTCATATCGACAACGGCATCGTGAAGAGCGTGACGGTCGACATGGGCGAGCCGAGCTTTGATGTTCCCGCACAGTTCACTGGCACAAAGCCGGCAGGCACCGACGGCACATTCGTATCCATGGGCAACCCCCACTACGTGAACTTCGTGAAAGACATAAGAGAGATTAATGTAGCAGATCAGGGCAAAAAGTTGGAGTTTTCTACTTCCTTCCCTGAGCGCTGCAATATAGAGTTTGCACAGATTAAGTCAGCACCTACCACCCAAGAGCCAACAGCTACCGCTCAGATCCGCACCCGCGTATGGGAGCGCGGCTCAGGCATCACATGGGCTTGTGGCACAGGTGCTTGCGCTACAGCAGTGGCTGCAGCAAAAACCGGCAGAGCCGGAAGGCAGAGTGACATCATTATGGACGGTGGCACGCTTCACATCGAATGGGGCGACGACAACCACGTCAGGATGACAGGCCCCGCCGAGTTCGTCTTCGACGGAGAGATGGCGTTATAGAAAGAACAACAAACAACCAAAGAATAAAGATAGAAGTATGGCTTTAGTAAACGAATATTACCTCAGGCTGCCAGGCAGCTACCTTTTCGCCGACATCGCCAAGCGCGTACAGGCGTTCAAGGTATCTCACCCCAAGCAGCGCGTGATCAGTTTAGGCATTGGTGACGTGACTCGCCCCTTGGCTCCCGCAGTAGTGGAAGCAATGCATAAGGCTGCCGACGAGATGGCACACAAAGAGACCTTCCGCGGCTACGGACCGGAGCACGGCTACGATTTCCTCCGCGAGGCCATTCTGAAAGGTGACTTCCTCACACGTGGCATCCACCTCGACAAGGATGAGATCTTCGTCAACGACGGTGCCAAGAGTGACACGGCAAACATCCAGGAGCTTCTCCGCTGGGACAACAGCGTGGCCCTCACCGATCCCGTCTATCCGGTTTATGTCGACTCCAACGCTATGATCGGTCGCGCAGGAAAGTTCGAGGGAGGCAAATGGACAGACATCACCTACCTGCCGTGCACCGCTGAGAACAACTTCACGCCGGCACTGCCCGACCACCGTGTAGACATGATCTACCTCTGCTACCCGAACAACCCCACGGGAACGGTGCTCACCAAGGACGAGCTGAAGAAATGGGTCAACTTCGCTTTACGCAACGAGGCCATCATCTTCTACGATGCCGCTTATCAGGCTTACATCCAGGATCCGGAGATCCCGCACTCCATCTATGAGATCAAAGGCGCCCGCAAATGTGCCATCGAGTTCCACTCCTACTCCAAGACCGCCGGCTTTACGGGGGTGCGCTGCGGATACACCGTCATCCCGAAGGATGTCGTGGCCAAGACCATCGAAGGTCAGGAGGTACAGCTCAACGCCCTCTGGGAGCGTCGCCAGTCGACAAAGTTCAACGGCACCTCCTATATCTCGCAGCGTGCAGCCGAGGCGACCTACTCGCCGGAAGGCCACAAGCAGACACGGGAGACCATCGCCTACTATATGGAGAACGCGCGTATCATGCGCGAGACGCTCACCCAGCTCGGCTACGCCGTCTACGGTGGTGAGAACGCACCTTACCTCTGGGTGAAGACGCCCAACGACACCGACTCGTGGAAGTTCTTCGACACGCTGCTCTACGGATGCGGCCTCGTCTGCACGCCGGGGGTGGGATTCGGACCGTCGGGCGAAGGCTACTTCCGACTGACAAGCTTCGGCAACCGCGAGGATGTAGAGGAAGCAATGGAGAGGTTCAAAGGACTGTAGTTGGCCCCACCCCTACCCCTCCCCCATCCAGGGGAGGGAGAAATTACCCAGATAAACGGGTATCTTCGGTTCAGATGCAGGGAGCGGCCCTTATGGCCGTCCGCCACAACAGGGTAACCAGAAAAAGCCCTCGCCATATAAGGCAAAGTGAATTTTGCGTTATCAACATAAATAACTTAAAAAAGAGAGACTATGAAAAAGGTAAAAGGATTGGTACTGCTGATGGCTTGCTTCGCAGCGGCCACAGCAGGAGCTCAGGACAAAGTTGAAGCCACGATCGCCAGCGATTTCGTCAACCAGTACATCTGGCGTGGTCAGGATCTCGGTGACGTATCCGTACAGCCCACACTGGGTGTAGCCTACAAAGGCTTCTCTCTCACAGGATGGGGCTCGGTAGGGCTCTCTGACAACAGTGACACGAAGGAGTTTGACCTCACGGCCGCTTATCAGACGGGCGGGTTCCACATCGGCATCACCGATTACTGGTTCAACACACCCAATGAGAAGTATTTCCACTACGATGCCCATTCAACAAGCCATGTCTTCGAGGGTAACATCGGTTACGACTTCGGTCCGGTAGCCCTGAACTGGTACACAAACTTCGCCGGCAATGACGGTGTGAACAAGAGTGGCAAGCGCGCCTACAGTTCGTATGTAGAGGCTGCCGTTCCTTTCAAGCTCGCTGATCTCGACTGGACAGCTACCGTGGGTGCTGTGCCTTACGCCACCTCTTTCTATGGCAAGGCAAACGGTTTCGCAGTGACGAACGTATCGCTGCGCGCCTCAAAGGACATCCAGGTGACCAAGAGCTGGTCCGTGCCTCTCTTCGCAGGTATCAGCACTAACCCGTCAACCCAGAAGGCTTACCTCGTCTGCGGATTCACGCTGAAGCCGTAAAGGAAAGACATTACCGGCCCCACCCCTACCCCTAACGGCCCCACCCCTACCCCTCCCCCATCCAGGGGAGGGAGAGATTACCTGGATAAACTGGTGTCTTCGGTATCACCGTAGGGGCGGCCCCTGTGGCCGTCCGCCACCGCAGGGTAATAATAGTAAATAAAACGCAATTAAAAGAAAATATTAATCATAAATAAAAACGCTGTATCTCCGCACGTTTCTACAGCTCAACCACCCTCCCTACGGGGGAGGGCCAGGGAGAGGCCTAGGGAGGGCCGGGGAGAGGCTTATAAAAACAACAACTTTATGACCAACGAAAGATTTGATGCCGTAATGACCGCTTCACACAAGAAGCCGGTCGAGGTGATTGCCCCTGTGGAGCGTCCCTCCGAGTATTTTGGCAAGAAGGTTTTCAACCGTGCCAAGATGTACAAGTATCTGCCTGCTGATGTCTATCAGAAGCTTATCGACGTTATCGACAACGGTGCCACACTGGACCGTTCTATCGCTGACGCTGTAGCTAAAGGCATGAAGCAATGGGCTGACGAGAACGGTGTGACCCACTACACACACTGGTTCCAGCCTCTGACAGAGGGCACCGCCGAGAAGCACGACTCTTTCATCGAGCACGACGGTAAGGGCGGCATGATCGAGGAGTTCTCCGGAAAGCTCCTCGTACAGCAGGAGCCGGATGCTTCCAGCTTCCCCTCCGGCGGTATCCGCTCGACCTTCGAGGCTCGCGGTTATTCTGCTTGGGATCCGACAAGCCCTGTGTTCATCATCGACGACACACTCTGTATCCCGACCATCTTCATCTCTTACACCGGTGAGGCCCTCGACTACAAGGCACCGTTGCTGCGCGCCCTGCATGCCGTGAATGTCGCTGCTACCGATGTATGCCATTATTTCTATCCCGACGTAAAGAAGGTTATCTCCAACCTCGGTTGGGAGCAGGAGTACTTCCTCGTAGACGAGGATCTCTATGCTGCCCGTCCTGACCTCATCCTCACCGGCCGTACGCTGATGGGTCATGAGAGCGCCAAGAACCAGCAGATGGATGACCACTATTTCGGTACTATCCCTGAGCGTGTGCAGGCCTTCATGAAAGACTTGGAGATTCAGGCTCTCGAGCTCGGCATCCCTGTGAAGACACGTCACAACGAGGTTGCTCCTAACCAGTTTGAGTGCGCTCCTATCTTTGAGGAGACGAACCTCGCCGTAGACCATAACATGCTGCTCATGTCCCTCATGAAGCGTGTGGCTCACAAGCACGGCTTCGAGGTGCTGCTTCACGAGAAGCCTTTCGACGGCATCAACGGTTCAGGTAAGCATAACAACTGGTCACTGTCTACCGACACAGGTATCCTGCTGCACGGTCCAGGCAAGACCCGTGAGGACAACCTCCGCTTCGTCGTCTTCATCGTTGAGACCCTCATGGCTGTTTACAAGCACAACGGTCTGCTCAAGGCCAGCATCATGGATGCAGGCAACGCCCATCGCTTAGGCGCCAACGAGGCACCTCCAGCAATCATCTCTTCGTTCCTCGGCAAGACCGTATCCGATGTCCTCGACCATATCATGAAGTCAGACAAGGACGCTTTAGTCATCAAGGGCAAGGAAGGTGTACAGATCGATATCCCGGAGATCCCTGATATCATGCGTGATAACACCGACCGTAACCGTACATCACCTTTCGCCTTCACCGGTAACCGCTTCGAGTTCCGTGCCGTAGGTTCATCCGCTAACTGCGCAAGTGCACAGATCGTGCTGAACACAGCTGTAGCAGAGGCTCTGACAAACTTCAAGACACGTGTCGATGCGCTCATCGCTAAGGGCGAGGACAAGTTCGCTGCCATCCTTACAGTTGTCAAGGAAGATATCAAGACTTGTGCTCCTATCCACTTCGATGGCAACGGCTACAGCGACGAGTGGGTTGAGGAAGCAGCTAAGCGCGGACTCGACACCGAGAAGTCGGCTCCTGTCATCTTCGACCGTTACCTCGATCCCGAGAGCGTCAAGATGTTCGAGTCTACAGGTGTCATGAAGGAGAACGAGCTCAAGGCCCGTAACGAGGTCAAGTGGGAGACCTACACCAAGAAGCTGCAGATTGAGGCCCGTGTCCTCGGTGACCTTTCTCTCAATCATATCATCCCTGTCGCCACACACTACCAGTCTATGCTGTCGAAGGACGTGCAGAACCTCATGGTCATCTATGGCGCAGAGAAGGGCAAGCAGCTCTCCGACCGTATCATGAACATCATCGAGCAGATCTCTGAGCGTACCGCTACCATCGAGAAGGACGTAGAGGACATGGTCAACGCACGTAAGGTGGCTAACAAGATCGCTGATGAGCGTGAGAAGGCTGTGGCTTACCACGACACCGTGGAGACATGGTTCCATCCTATCCGCTACCAGATTGACAAGCTCGAGCTTGTGGTGGCTGATGAGCTCTGGACACTGCCTAAGTATCGTGAGCTGCTGTTCATCAGATAACAAAAGAATTAGGAGTTAGGAAATAGGAGTTAGGAGTTAAGAACCAACGAGTTCGAGTAACGGCTTGCAACTCCTATCTCCTAACTTCTAACTCCTAACTAAATAAGCAATCTATTTCTTTTATTGGTTGTTTAAGTTCGTGCGGGGAGGCGTCGTGAGATGTCGCCCCGCATTTATGTTTTATTGGTTAAAAAACAACAAAAGGAAGGTGGAGGTGCACAATATATGAAATAAAAACATTATGTTTGCAAAACATAATGTTTGTACTTATGAAGTTCGTAGACAGAAAAGAAGAGACCGCCATCCTTACGAGAGCATTCGCAAGGGAAGAGCCGAGCCTGTATGTCATATATGGTCGACGCCGACTTGGGAAATCGACGCTCATCAACCGACTGATGAGAGAAGACGATATCTATTTCATGGCAGACAGAGCCGACCAGACCCAACAGAGAGCTCTCTTGGCCGACACCATAGCAATTCATTATCCGGGATTCAACAATGTCGTTTATCCTTCATGGGAATCACTGTTTCTTCAGCTAAGTATGGTTGCCTCCCGCTGCTTTGTGTTATGTCTTGACGAATTTCCCAACATGGTCCGTTCCTGTCAAGAGCTACCTTCTGTGTTGCAACGTTTGATAGACACCAAAAAGTTAAGATACCATGTTCTCATCTGCGGATCATCCCAACACATGATGCAAGACATCGTCCTAAACTCTTCAGAACCTCTATACGGCCGTGCGAGACAGATATTAAAGTTCCTGCCCATCAGCATCAAGTATATGTGTGAGGCGTTGCCTATGTTATCAGCCGAAGATGCCGTTGACAACTATTCTGTCTTAGGTGGTGTCCCCCGTTATTGGGAACTACGCGAGGACGAGGGCAGCCTGCTTGATATGATCATGGACATGATAGCCAATCCCGTCGGCATGCTCTATGATGAAACAGACCGACTTCTTGCTGATGACTTAGACCGGACGACCTTAGCCACTTCTATATTATCCTTGATAGGTAATGGTGTGAACCGAATGGCTGAGATAGCTTCAAGGCTCAGCAGAAAAGCCACCGACATAAGCAACCCCATGTCAAAACTCATGAAGCTTGGCTACATTGAAAGGGAGATGCCTTTCGGAGAGAATGTCCGTAATAGCAAAAAGACACTCTATAAACTGAATGATCCGTTCCTCAGGTTCTATTATCGTTTTGTCGTAAGATTGCAGTCGCAGATCTTACAGGCACGTACAAGCAAAGGAATGCATGATTACGTGCAGAAATACATCACCGACAACTTTGCCGACTTTGTCGCACCACAGTGGGAGCAACTGTGCAGAGAAGCCGTCAGTGGTGCGACCTTGTTTGATACAACATGGAACGTAGCTTCCCGTTGGTGGGGAACACTCGAAAGAGGACGTCAGGCTGAGTTTGATGTCGTGGCTGAATCGTTGGATAAGAAGAGTTTATTGATAGGCGAATGCAAATGGACTGCCGAAGAGAATGCGGAGCATCTCTTGCAGGATCTGAAAACACGCTCGGAGAATTTCTCCTATCTCAAAGGACATAACGTTTACTATGCGTTGTTCCTTCGCCACAAGCCCATTGACGGCATGCAAGAGAATGTTTTTCTCCCACAAGATATCATCAAAGCAGAATAAAAGAAAGAACGTCATGAAGACAACCCTTATACTCATCGGCAAGACCGACGGGAAACTGTATCAATCGTCAATCGACGACTATGCGTCGCGCATCAGTCATTACATGCCGTTCAACATAAAGGTCATCCCCGACATCAAAAACACACGCGCCCTTTCTGAAGAACAACAGAAAGAGCGCGAGGGTAATCTTATCTTAGAGAACGTGCAACCACAGGACTGTCTCGTGCTGCTCGACGAACGTGGTGAGGAACGCCGCAGCATCGAGTTTGCCCGATGGCTCGGCAAGCGCCAGGCTGCGGGGCGTAACCTCGTGTTCGTCATCGGCGGTCCCTATGGTTTCTCCGACGCGGTGTACAAACGTGCCGAGGCGATGGTATCCCTCTCCCGCATGACTTTTTCCCACCAGATGGTGCGCCTCATCTTCGCCGAGCAGCTCTACCGTGCCTGCACGATCCTCAAAGGCGAGAAGTATCACCACGAGTGAGCAGGTTCAGGCGGTAACCAGTGATGAGAGACAACAATACATGAAACACAAAACACTAACATTTATGAAGACAAAACTAGTATTTACTTTGCTTGCCATTTTCCTCTCGTTAGGAGCCTCGGCACAAACGGGGCCTCAGGTGACCTATCGTGACGGAACCATCGAAGGTATCGACTCCTCCGGCGTGAAGATCTTCCGCGACATACCTTTCGCCGAGCCGCCTGTGGGCGATCTGCGGTGGAAGGCGCCACAACCCGTGAAGGCATGGACGGGCGTGCGCTCGGCAAAAGCCTTTGGCAACGACCCGGCACAGCGCCCCGTCTTCGGCGACATGCAGTTTGAAGGCAAGGGAAAGAGTGAGGACTGTCTCTACCTCAACATCTGGACACCGGCGAAGAAGATGGACGAGAAGCTCCCCGTGCTCATCTATTTCAATGGCGGCGGCCTCATGGCAGGCAGTGGCTCAGAGCCTCGCTACCAAGGTCTGCGCCTGGCGCGCCGTGGCAACATCATCGTCGTTACGGCCAACTACCGTGAAGGCATCTTCGGCTTTTTCTCTCATCCGGAGCTGACGAAGGAAGGCTGTCACGGAAACCAGGGATGGCTTGACCAGGCAGCGGCTATCAAGTGGGTAAAAGACAATATCGCAGCTTTCGGCGGTGACCCCAACCGCATCACAATCAACGGCGAGTCGGCAGGATCGCAGTCGGTCTGCGCCCTCACGACCTCTCCGCTTTCGCGCGACCTCATCAACGGTTACATGTGCTCCAGTGGTGCCGTTGTCGCCAATGCTACCCCGATCAGCTTGAAAGAGGCTGAGCAAAAAGGCGTGGCTTGGGCGAAGAAGAACCATCTGAAGAAACTCAGCGACATGCGCAAGCTCTCTACTGAGGAACTGAACAAGCTCGACGACGGCACCTTCGGCGAGGGTACGAAGTGTATCGACGGCATCTTCCTCACCGAAGATCCTAACAAGGTCATCAGCGAGGGCCGTCAGTCGCAGGTGCCCTGCCTGTTGGGTAACAACAACGGTGAGTTCCCTGTGGCAGCCTTTGCGGGCGGCAAGGCTCCGACGATGGCGAGCCTCAGTCCCGTCATCGCCGGTTATTTCGGTACCGATGCCAACACCATCTTCAACCTCTACGACATCCACACCGACGCTGACCTCTTAGGAGCTAAGGGTATGGCGCTCGGCGGCGACATGTTTATCGTCTACGCCACGTGGAAGTGGGCCGACATGGTCAGACAGAGCAGCAAGGCTCCCGTCTACCGCTATGTCTACTGCCATCCTCGCCCGAACATGCAGCTCAAGGGTAAGGCGCCCGGTCTGGCCGGTGGCACGGTAGACGTCAAGGATGATACACCGAAGCAGCCGGCCGCAACGACGGCCATCCACTCGGCAGACATCGAGTATGCCATGGGTAACCTCTCGACAAACACAGCCTTCCCCTGGACGGCCGACGACTATGCCACCTCCGAGATCTTCCAACAGATCTACATCAACTTTGTCAAGAACGGCAATCCAAATGGTCCCGGCCTACCGCAGTGGGACACCTATAACCACAATGGCGACGTGCCACCGGTGATGCTCATCGACACAAACACGCGCCAGGTGAAGGATGCCAAGGTCTACAACCGCTACAAGCAGATCGACGCGTTCATCCAGGCGAAGAAATAACGGTAAACTTATCTATCTGTACGGTTAAAACTTGTTCATTTTTGGCGCACTGCACCTCGGAGAGGTGCCACTCGGTTAGCCCTAGGTAAGGAGCGCAGCGACGCAACCTAGGGTTTAAGTGCAGTGTAGTTTCATTGCAATCCGGCCTCGAAGAGGGCGAACATGGTCGGGATGCTGGTGTATTCAGTTTTCAGGCGTCATCACCAATTCTACATTTCGGCTTCGCCTCACGAGGGCTAACTAGGTTCGCCCTCTTCGAGGACGACAATTCAGATATACTGCTGATGTCCACCCCAGGTTGCGTCGCTGCGCTCCTTACCTGGGGCTAACCATATTGGCCCCCTTCGGGGACCTTACCAACCCGAAATTCGGAAGAGCCCTAAATATTATAAAAAATTACGTGCCAATATCGTTGGTTCGTAACTTTTTACTATCTTTGCAACAAAATAAAGAACTATGGATCCGTGGTTAACAGCATTGTCAATATTCTTGAGCTTTGTTGCTCTAATGGTAATAGTGAGCGCGATTATAGTCACCCATTGGCCCACAACGGACAAATAAGCAAAGTAGAAAATAATTTTAATCAAACAATAATCTCAAACAAAGATGAAGAGAATCGTTTTAATTCGCCACGGCGAGAGCCAGTGGAATCTTGAGAACCGTTTCACAGGTTGGACAAATGTAGACCTCACCGAGAAGGGCAAGCAGGAGGCTTTCGATGCCGGCAAACTCATGAAGGAGAAGGGCTTCCATTTCGACATCGCCTACACTTCTTATCTGAAGCGTGCCGTGAAGACGCTGAACAACGTCCTCGATGCTATGGATGAGGACTGGATCCCCGTCGTCAAGACATGGCGCCTCAACGAGAAGCACTATGGTGCTCTCCAGGGTCTGAACAAGAAAGAGACCGCTAAGAAGTACGGTGACGAGCAGGTTCTGCTCTGGCGTCGTAGCTACGACGTGGAGCCGCACGACCTCGCTGCTGACGGCACAGGCTCAGCCCTCGCTGATCCCCGCTACGCTAAGGTCCCCACACAGTATCTGCCGAAGACAGAGAGCCTGAAGGACTGTATCGCACGTGTCATGCCGTTCTGGGAGTGCGAGATCTTCCCGAAGCTCAAAGAAGTCGACAACATCATCGTTGCTGCTCACGGTAACTCCCTCCGCGGTATCGTGAAGCACCTCAAGGGCATCTCTGACAAGGACATCTCGGGTCTGAACATCCCGACAGCTACTCCGTACGTATTCGAGTTCGACGACGACCTCAACCTCGTCAAGGACTACTACCTCGGTGACGCTGCTGCCATCGCTGCCAAGGCTGCTGCCGTGGCTAACCAGGGCAAGGCATAACGCGAGGCCCCACCCCTACCCCACTATCCTCGGTCCTTCCGTTATCGGAAGGCTGAAAATCCCATCCAGGGGAGGGAGAGATTACAAGGATAAACAATTTAATGATCCGACCGATAAATAATTAGTCGGATCATTTTTTTACAGGAAACACATTCATATCGAAAAGATAGCATCACTGCATGAAACATATGGTTCTTCCGGTTTTCGGATTGATAAGGTCCCCGGAGGGGGCCAATTAGGTTAGCCCCAGGTGAGGAGCGCAGCGACGTAACCTGGGGCTTGTATCGGTCTGGTACACCTGACCTGTCGGCCTCGAAGAGGGCGAACCTATAAAACCAGCGCCCTGCCAAGGTTTGCCCTCTTCGAGGACACCTTTCAACGAAAACGTCTCACACCTAAACCCCAGGTTACGTCGCTGCGCTCCTTACCTGGGGCTAACCATGTTCAACCTCTTCGAGGTTGTTCTCCTACCAACCCGAAAACCGGAAGAACCAAACATATTATTCCCTCCCCTGGATGGGATTTTCAGCCTTCCGATAACGGAAGGACCGAGGATAGTGGGGTAGGGGTGGGGCTGTCAGACCACATTTTAGAACTTCACGCTCAGCCCCATCGTCAGCGAGGCGTTGCTGCTCAGCGGAATATACTCTTTGGAGAGTTTGCCAATGAGGTGGTCCATGCCAATAAAGAAGTTGACACCTGCGGGATGGACATTCAATATCCAACCGCAACCCATGCCATAAGTACCTCCGGCCAGGCTCACGCCACCATCAAGCCACGCTAACGGCGTCCAGTTGGCACTGGCACGCAGCTCGGTACGCGTATATTTGCTGATGAACCGTGTAGAACTAAGAACACCAAACTTCATCTTCTTGTAGGATGGAAGCGTATAAGAAGCTCCTAAATTGACGGTCATGCCCAACGCCGTTGTTCGTCCACCCCGGTCGCCCTGATCCTGGAGGTTGGCAAACTGACTGAGCTGATCCGAATATTTATCTCCTTGCTTATCCATTGTGTTCGCCTGCGATCCTTTCACATCCATGTCGTGGAAGCCGTCAAAGGTGAACGATGACGACGGGTTCTCAGCATAACAGTCGTTGCTCCAATGGATGAATCCCAAGTCTTTGACGGCAGCAGAGAACTGCCAGGCATCATTAGGCGTGAACACCGCACCAAGATCCGTAGCCAGGCCGAAGCCGCTCAGTCCGTAGCCGTCGACATCAACATCGTTCACGCGCTGATAGGTACCGTCGGAGGCATCATACTGTTTAGTCTCACTCTTATATTGGAACCCCTTCATCGACACATCGGTGTGTGCCTGGGCCTGAATGCGCCACGTGTCACCTTCAAGCTGCGCCTTCACATTCTCCATCCGCGCCGAGGCATTGCCGAGGCCGAAGAGGAACTTCAGTTTGGCACCGACACGCCACTGTTTGTTAATCTCCCGGCTGTGCCCAAGCGCCAGCTCTGCCCACGACTGTGCGTCAGCACTGATATCGCCGATGTCGTAGACGCCGTTGCCGGCATTGACGGCAAAACGGAGGAGCTCATACGGCACCTTCACGTTAGCGTCCGCCCGGAGGTTCACCGTGACGGTATTGTAACCGCCAAAGGCCTTAAAGCCGGCGCCAAGGATAGCGACGCTCACCTCACTCCCCACGGTGTTGTTGCCTTTACTGAATCCTTTCAGCGGATCAACGAGATAAGGATTGAGAAAAGAAGTCTTCTTTTTGTCGCTCTCCGAAGGGTACTGCGGGTTATCGCGGACGACATCCTTGAGCCCAAAGTTACCCATTGTTGACACATTGATATTTCCCAAAGCGGGGATGGAGACATAATTGTAGTCATTGGCGAAAGCTGGGTTGTCCTCATGACGGTAACTGTAGTCGTCCGTGAAATAACCTGTGCGAAGACCTTGCGCACAGACCTGCTGACCTAACGACAGCAAGAAAGCTGCTATGATATATTTTGATGATTTCATATCTGTCGAAATGCTTTAGTTGAAGTTACCAATCACTTTTCCATATTTGCGGATGGTGATGCCGCTGACCTTCAGTGTCTGCTTGTAGGCATTGAGCGTCACCCCGGTGACAGGGCTCTGTCCTTCTGCCGTTGCTGCGCCGATGAGCCGGTAATGGATGGCATCGAGCGTACGGAACACATCGTTGTCGGTCGGTATGGCTGTCATCGTGATATGTGTCGTCACCGGCGAGCCATCAGCCGAAGCCTTGACGGTAGGAGTCACAGTGATAGGCAACTTAGTCGCTGGGATGCCCTGACCATTGATATCCACACCCCATGCCTCAACGGTCAGATATAGTGGCAGACAACTCTCCACATCGGCCTCAGCAATCAGTCCGCCATCGGGCTTGCCGTTTCTCTCTACAAACATCAGTTTCTTCACGCCATCGTTCATGTCGTTGATAGAATCGGAGTAGATGATGGTGGCGTTCTCACCAAACTGCAGCGGACAGTCGAAAGCATACTGTGCCTCAACCGAATATTCCTTGCCAAGCGTCACCGTTGAGGTCTTCGAGCCATCAGCCGATGCTTTGATCTGCCCGAAAGCTATCTTGTTAGGAATCCTACGGATAAGAGTAGGAAGGTCGGTCACTGCTACCGCCACGGTGTCAGCACCATAGGTCTGTGCCTTAGGCTGAAGGGCAATGACCTGCTTGCCGGAAGCAACAGCAAACTGCGGGACGTTCACCGAAGCGAGCGTCTTGCCATTCTCATCGGTACTCGTCAGCACACCGCTCAGCAGAGCATTGACAGGCAGGTCATTGTTGAAGTTGATGAAGACTGTAGGATTGTAAAGGTCGAAGTCGATGTCATTGTCTTCCAAGAAGTCCGGGATGCCGCTGAGCGACACGCTGCCAAGGTTGTCATAATCGATCTCCTTGTCGAAACGACCCGTAATAGTCTTCACGCTTGTCGGCTCTATCTCACCGTCACCCACGATAGTACCAATTGTTGATGTCGACGTCAGATCCGAAGCAGCGACCGCCATCTGCAACGTAGCATTGACTTTCATCGTCAGCTTATGGCTATTGGCATCAAAAGCGATGTTGCTGCCGTCTGCCGTACTGCTGTTGCACTCTACTCGGTCTACTTTGACAAGGATTGAATGTTTTCCGCTCGTGAGGCCATTCAGCACTACAGCATTGTCGCTGCCCACTGTCTTCTCCACGCCGTCAAGTGTGAACGAAGAGATATGCAGGAAAGAAGGGAGCGAGAGAGTCAACTTGGAAATCTGGCGAAGAGTAGAAGGCACCGAGATAGAGATTTTTGTCTGGCAGTCGGCAGTGAGCCGGTCAAGGGCAAGGATGCTCTTATCGATATTATTAGCCACGAAGTTCAGCGTCACGATAGGCTTGTCTACGCTCCCCGGCACAGCAGGGATCGAGTAAGACTCCACAGAAGAGCCACTGATGACAAACGACCCCACTGTCACTGTCTGACGATGGACAGATCCATCTGTCATGCTCAACTCATAGTCGCCATTGGTGGCGATATGTACAAAACTACTGTTGTTCAGTTTCAGCACCTCATCCATCTGGATGGCTCTTGTACTGTTGTTTCCCGGCAATGTGAGGGTGTCGCCTCCGCCCAAGCCAATGGTCTCATCGATATTGCTCAGGTCATAATCATTGTCACGGCAACTGCCCAATACTAACATCCAGCAAAGAGAGGTCGAGAACAAGGCAAGGGTGAACAGCCGCATGCGTTTTCGCTTCGAGATTGTTTCCATAGTCTACATATTTGTTACCATTTAGAACACAAAATTAGGAAATGCCTTTCAAACTCACAAATTTTATCTTAATTATTTCTCCCGTTTTTTCAATTTGTCATCCAAGCGTCTTGCTATCACGTCACGGCCGAGACGGTAACGCGTCACGGCCGAGACGGTAACGCGACACGGCCGAGGCGAAAACGTGACACAGCCGAGGCGCGATGGCGCTAAGGCAAAAATATTTCGAGCTGTACGGTTGAACTTCCTTCTCTACTTATAGTTGATAGTGCCTCGGAGAGGCACACTCTGCATAACCCCAGGCAAGGAGCGTAGCGATGTAGCCTGGGGTGTATTGTAAAGGTGTATTTGACTGATTTTCTGCCTCGGAGAGGCAGGCTGCACGATAGTGCGCTATGCCTGTAAACAGATTATTTCG